>NZ_CP102664.1:2184375-2912500 GCF_026427355.1 Sphingobium sp. JS3065 | reverse complement strand
CGCCCTCGTCTTTCTGGCCGCACTGACGCTGTGCGCGCGCGGGACGCTGATGGAACTGGTCGCGCTGATCGTGCGGCGAGCGCCGCCGGTGCAGGCGCCCGCCTGAAACGGATCAGGCCGTCTGGATATAGTCGCGCAGGGAGGCCGCCTCCGATTCGATGCTGTCGATGCGGAACTTCACAAGGTCGCCGATCGATACCAGCCCGACCAGCGCGCCGTCGACCACGACGGGCAAGTGCCGAATGCGCCGCTTCGTCATCAGCGACAGGCAGTGGATGACGGGCGTCCGTTCATCCGTGGTGATGGCCGGGGCGGTCATGATCTCGCCCACCGGGCGTTCCAGCACCGCCGCGCCTTCCCGCGCCACGCGATAGACCAGGTCGCGTTCGGAGAAGATGCCGACCACCTTGCCGTCGTCCACCACCGGCACGCAGCCGATCCGCCGCTGGGCCAGCAATTGCACCACGGAAAGGACCGTGTCGCTCGATTGCGCCTGGACGACATCCTGTCCCTTGCGTTGCAAAATCACCGCGATCGTCATGATCCATCTCCCTCCCTGTCGACCAAATGCCTCAGTCCCTTGATGATCCCACTTTCACACCCCAAAGGAAAGGGATGACGCGCAAACAAGCCCTCGATGATCCGGAGATCGCAAGAACCGCCTGGCGGCGATTCCGCCGCATCATGGGATGGATGGCGCTGGGCGGCGCGCTGTGCGTGGGGGCGGCGTTGCTGTTCCTGCGCTGGTGGGCGGGGCCGATGCCGATCCACATGGTCATCGCGACCATATTGGGAGTCTGGTTGACCTTCATGCTGGGGACGGGTCTGATGGCGCTGGCATTTCTGTCCAGCGGGACCGGACATGACGAACAGATTCTGGACAGGATGAAAGACGAGGTTTCCACAGATGACTGAACAAAGGAGCGAAGTGGTGTTGCGGGTGGTGCCGCACATCACGGACATCAACGCCAACGGGCATATCTTCGGCGGCTGGGTGCTCAGCCAGATGGATATAGCGGGCGGCATCGTCGCCACGCGGATCGCGCAGGGGCCGGTCGCGACGGTGGCGATCGAAAGCATGACATTCATCGCCCCGATCCTGCTGGGCGATATCGTGTCGGTCTATGCCCATGAGGAGCGGCGGGGACGGTCGTCGGTCGCCATCCGGATCGATGTCGTCGCGACGCGGGGGCGGCAAGCCACGAAGGTCGAACTGACAAGCGGCCTGTTCACCTTCGTCGCCCTGGACGAAAAGCACCGGCCGCGTCCCCTGCCCACCGCCTGATCGCTCGGCGGCGCTGCCGAAGGCATGAAAAAGGGGACGGCGCGATGGCGCTGTCCCCCTTTTTTTTCACGCTCATCCCGCCATCGGGGCGGGTGGAGCCTTATTCGGCGGCTTCGGCCGCGGGCCGGGCGCGGCGGGTGCGCTTGCGCGGCGCTTCCGCGACAGGTTCGGCATCATTGTCGGCGCGCCCGATCGAGGGCGGAAGCACGGCGAGGTCCAGGCCGCGCTGTTCCCCCTCGTCCGTCGCCGCCGCCTTGCGCGGACGGCCGCGGCGGGCGCGAGGCTCCGCTTCGGTCTGCGGTTCCGGGGCGACCGGTTCGGCGGCCATCTGGGGCCGGGCCTGTTCCATGCCTTCCTCGGCCACCATTTCGTCTACCGGACGTTCCCGGCGGCGGTCGCTGCGATCATTCCGCTCGTTGCGATCGTTGCGGTCGCGCCGGTTGCGGTCGTTTCGACCCTCGCGATAATCGCGCGGCTCGTCGCGGCGGCGTTCGAAGTCCTGGGCGCGGTCGGGCGCTTGATCGACGCGAACATCCTCGCCGCCTTCATCGCCGGCGTAGAAATCGTCGAAATTCTCATCGAAATTCTCATCGCGGGGACGGAAGCGCTGTTGCTGCTCCTCCTGCCGGGCGCGGTTGTCGGCCAGGACACGGAAATAATGGTCGGCGAATTGCAGATAATATTCCGCATTCACCCGATCACCCGCCATCTGGGAATCGCGCGCCATATTCCTGTATTTTTCAAGGAGCTGGGCCGCATTGCCGCGTGCGCGGTTGTCGATCCGGTTGCCGTTGTCACCACCGCCCCGGTTGCCACCATTGGGACGTCCGCCATTATTGTTCCGGCCGCGATTCCGGCGGCCGGCCTGCCTGTTGTTGATCAAGAGCTGATCCTTGCGTTCACTTTGCCATCATTCACTGAAAACACCGTTCAGTCGCCATCCTTCAACACGGCCTGACCATCAGGGCCGGATAAGGCTCCGCCGGGCAGAGACCGAGCGATCGGTCTATGCCCTTGACCTGCCAGAGGCGCCTGCGCAGCAGCGCCGTCGTGACTTTGAAGGAGCGGGAAAACGGCCTTTTCTCGGCTACGCCCCACAGAGCAAATCCTCAGGATAGTGCCGTCCCTAAGCCCCATGTAGTGGCTTCCAGGGCATAAACCAAGCAATTTTAGCTTGTGCAGGCGCAAATCCGTTCATCCGGTCAAATGGGGGGAACCGGCGTTGCGACCAAACAGCGGTCATGCCCCGCCAGATCCCGGCGCGCCGCAACGCTAAGTCCTTGATCGGCAAGCAGGGCGGAGACGGAAAGGCGCTGGTCATAGCCGATCTCCATCGCGGCCATGCCGCCGGGCGACAACAGGCGCGGCAGCATGGGGGCGATGCGGCGATAATCGTCCAGCCCCTCCGCTCCAGCGAATAGGGCGCCGCCGGGTTCATGGAGGACATCGCCCGAAAGCGGGACGTCGCGGGCGATATAGGGCGGGTTGATGAGGATCAGGTCGAAGGGGCCGTCCAGCCCTTCCGCCCAGTCGCCGAGCCGGAAACCGGCGCGTTCGCCAAGGCCCAGGCGATCGGCATTGCCCTGCGCCACGGCAAGGGCGGCGGGGGAAATATCCACCCCCGTCCCTTTCGCCAGCGGCCATTGGCTGAGCGCGGCGAGCAGCAGCGCGCCGGAACCGGTGCCGAGATCGAGTATATGGGCGGGCCCCTTCGCGCCGAAATGGTCGAGGGCAGCCTCGATCAGCGTTTCGCTGTCCGGGCGGGGAATGAGGACGTCGGGCGTGACATGCAGGCTGATCGTCCAGAAATCGCGGGTGCCGGTGATATAGGCGATGGGTTCGCCGGTCAGGCGGCGTTCGATGAGGCTTTCGAAACCCGGCGGGACGCTGAGGTCGCGCTGGCGCATCAGCAGGTCGTTGCGGTCGATCTGGAGCGCGTGGGCAAGGAGCAGTTCCGCGTCGAGGCGCGGGGTGGCGCTGACAGGGGCCAGGCGTTCGGTGGCGGCGCGGAGGGTTTCGGGGATTGTGGTCATATTTTCCCGTTCCGCTGGCTCGCTTCGCTCGCTACCCACCCCCGGCCCCTCCCCGGAAGGGAGGGGAGGAAGGGAAGGGTCACGCCACGCCGTCCAGTTGGGCCAGGCGGGCGGCTTCGTCCTCCGCCACCAGCGCGTCGATGACTTCGGACAGGCCGGTCCCCTCCAATATTTCGGGCAGGCGGTGCAGCGTCAGGTTGATGCGGTGGTCCGTCACCCGGCCCTGCGGGAAATTATAGGTACGGATGCGCTCCGACCGGTCGCCCGATCCGACCATCGCCTTGCGCGCCCCGGCCTGTTCGCTCTGGGCGCGCTCGCGTTCCACTTCGTAGATGCGGGCGCGCAGCACCTGCATCGCCTTCGCCTTGTTCTTGTGCTGGGATCGCTCATCCTGCTGCGTCACCACGATGCCGGAAGGAAGGTGCGTGATGCGCACGGCGGAATCGGTGGTGTTGACATGCTGCCCGCCAGCACCCGAAGCGCGGTAGATGTCGATCTTGAGGTCGCCGTCGGCGATCTGGACGTCGACCTCCTCCGGTTCCGGCAGCACCGCGACGGTCGCCGCCGATGTGTGGATGCGCCCGCCGCTTTCAGTGACGGGGACGCGCTGGACGCGGTGGACGCCGCTTTCGAACTTCAGCTTGGCGAAGACGCCGACCCCGGTGACGCTGGCGACGACTTCCTTGAAACCGCCCACTTCGGATGCGTTGGCGGAGAGGAGTTCCATCTTCCAGCCCTGCGCGTCGGCATAGCGCTGATACATGCGGAACAGGTCACCCGCGAACAGGGCGGCTTCGTCGCCGCCCGTGCCCGCCCGGATTTCCAGCATGGCCGGGCGGGCGTCGGCGGCGTCCCTGGGCAGCAATTGCAGCGCGAGGGCGCGTTCGGCGTCGGGCAACTGACTCTTGATCAGTTGCATTTCCTCCTGCGCCATTTCGCGCATCAGCGGATCGGAGTCCGCATCCTCGCCGCCCGCCATAAATTCCAGCGCGCTCAGTTCCTGGCGGAGACGGCGGACCTCATGGGCGGCCTTCGCCACCGGCTCGATCTCCGCATATTCTTTCGACAGCCGCACAAACTCCTCCGGCGCGAGGTCGGCGCGCGTCATCGACGCCTGCACCTCGTCCCGGCGCGCCTCGATCTGCGCGATGCGTTCGGCGGAGATGTGCATCAGAGGGCCGTCAGCTTCCCGATCAATGCATCCAGGGCGACGGCTTCCTGCTCGCCCGTGCCGAGATTGCGGACAGCCGCCTCGCCCCGCGCCAGTTCATCGTCGCCCAGGATCACCGCCCAGGCCGCACCCGAAGCATTGGCCCGCTGCATCCGCTTCTTCATATTGCCGCGATAGCCCATGTCGCAGGCGACACCGGCACGGCGCAGATCGGCAACGATGCCAGTCGCCTTGACCTCGGCCGCTTCGCCCATGGGGATGACGGCAACGGTGGGGCCAGAAATCTCCGGCGAATCCACCAGCATCGCCAGCCGCTCGATCCCCGCCGCCCAGCCGACCGCCGGGGTGGAGGGGCCGCCGAGATTCTCGATCAGCCCGTCATAGCGCCCGCCGCCCAATACCGTGCCCTGCGCGCCGAGGCGGTCGGTGATGAACTCGAACGCGGTGTGGCGGTAATAATCCAGACCGCGCACCAACCGGGCATTGCGTTCCCACGCCACGCCCGCCGCGTCGAGGCCCGCCGTCACCTTTTCGAAGAAGCTGCGCGCTTCGTCGGTCAGATAGGCGTCGATGTCCGGCGCGCTGTCCGCCACCGGGCGGTCGCGGGGATCCTTGCTGTCCAGGATGCGCAGCGGGTTGCGGTGCAGGCGGTCGATACTCTCTTCCGACAATTCGCCGCGATGCGCCTCGAAATGAGCGATCAGCGCGGCGCGCCAGGCTTCGCGGCTTGCCGCGTCGCCCAGCGTGTTGAGGTTGAGCGTCACGCCCTCCGACACGCCCAACTCGCGCAGCAACTGGTCGGCCAGCACCAGCAATTCCACGTCCGCGCCCGGCTCGCCCGCGCCGATGATTTCGGCGTCGAGTTGGTGGAACTGGCGGAAACGGCCCTTTTGCGGGCGTTCGTAACGGAAGAGCGGACCGTGGGTCGCGACTTTCAGCGGCGCATATTGCTGCCAGCCTTCGGTGATATAGGCGCGGGATATGCCCGCCGTGAATTCCGGGCGCAGGGTGATGCTGTCGCCGCCGCGATCCTCGAACGTGTACATTTCCTTCGAAACGACGTCCGTGCTTTCGCCCAGCGAGCGGGCGAACACCGCCGTCGATTCGAAGACGGGCACCTCCACCCGCTGGAACCCGTAGAGCTTCCGCACCCTCTCGAAAGTCGCGACGACATGCGCGAAGCGTTCCTGGAACGCTTCGGCGGTGCCGCCCAGCATATCCTGCGTGCCGCGCACAGCATTGGGGGTCTTTGGACGCGGCGTTTCTGTCTTGGCCATGGGGCAGCGCCTTTAACGATAAAGATGGATCAAGGAAACGCGCTTTTTCATTGTAAAATAGTTGGGGGTGGACGCGGCCGTTTCAGGTCGCCATTCTGCTATTATACGGTCGTTCGACCGCAAAGCATTTTCGGAGACGTTCATGATCCGCAGCCTTGCTGCCGCCTTATTCCTTTCCACGGCCATTTCGGGACCGCTGATCGCGCAGGATGCGATCCGGTCCAGGCCCACCGCGCTGGCGGTCGACAATGCCGCGCCCATGCCGAGGGATGCCCCCTATCCCGGCGGAACGATCCGGCTGGAGGTCGACGCCACCGATACGGTGCAGCGCATCTTCCGCGTGAAGGAAACCATTCCCGTCGCCGCCGCCGGGCCGATGACCCTGCTGATGCCGCAATGGCTGCCGGGCAATCATGCGCCGCGTGGGGCGATAGAGAAGCTGACCGGCCTCAGCTTCACCGCCGACGGCAAGCCGCTGGCGTGGAAGCGCGATCCGCTCAACGTCTATGGGTTCGTGATCGACGTGCCGCAGGGGACGAAGCAGGTCGTCGCGACCTTCCAGTTCCTCTCCGCCACACAGCCCAATCAGGGCCGCGTGGTGGTGACGCCCAAGATGCTGAACATCCAGTGGGAATCGGTGTCGCTCTATCCGGCGGGCTATTATACGCGCCAGATTCCGATCCAGGCGACCGTCACCTATCCCGACGGCTGGCAGGCGGCGACGGCTTTGCGGGGGAAGAAGACGGGATCGACCGTCGCCTATGAGACGACCGATTATGAAGCCTTGCAGGATTCGCCGGTGTTCGCGGGGCTTTATTTCAAGCCGGTCGACCTTGGCCATAATGTGACGCTCAACATCGTCGCGGACGATGCCGACGAGCTGGACGCCAAGCCGGACCAGATCGCGAAGCACAAGAAGCTGGTCGACGAAGCGGGCGCGCTGTTCGGTTCCTATCATTTCGATCATTATGACTTCCTGTTCGCCATCACCGACGAGATGGGCGGCATCGGGCTGGAACATCACCGTTCTTCGGAAAATCAGGTCGAGCCGGGCTATTTCAAGAAATGGGGCGATGGCGACGCGCTGCTGGACCGCAACCTGCTGCCGCATGAATTCACCCATAGCTGGGACGGCAAGTTCCGCCGCCCGGACCTGCTTTGGACGCCCGATTTCAACGTGCCGATGCAGGATAATCTGCTCTGGGTCTATGAGGGGCAGACGCAATTCTGGGGCTATGTGCTGGGCGCGCGGTCGGGACTGTTTTCCAAACAGGAGACGTTGGACGCCTATGCCCATATCGCCGCCAAGCTGGACACGGCGCGGGGGCGCGAATGGCGGCCGATGGAGGATACGACCCACGACCCCATCATCTCCGCCCGGCGGCCCAAGGGCTGGTCTAGCTGGCAGCGGTCGGAGGATTATTATAATGAAGGGCTGATGATCTGGCTGGAGGCGGATGCGATCATCCGCCAGCAGAGCAAGGGCGCGAAGGGGCTGGACGATTTCGCGCAGGCATTTTTCGGCATCAATCCCGGCGATTGGGGGCAGGTCGTCTATAATCGCGGGGACGTGATCAGGACGCTGAACGGCATCGCGCCCTATGACTGGGCGGGCTTCTTCCAGAAATATGTGGACGGCACGACGAAGGAGACGCCCAAGGGCGGCTTCGCGCTGGGCGGCTACAAGCTGGTCTATGGCGACACGTCTGGCGCCATCACCAAGGCGGCGGAAGGATCAGGCAAATTCACCGACCAGAGCTTCGGCATCGGCCTGATCGTCAAGAATGACGGCGAGATTTCGAACGTCGTCTGGGACAGCCCAGCGTTCAAGGCGGGGCTGGCCATCGGATCGAAGATCGTCGCGATCAATGGCGACGAATATTCCGGCGAAGTGTTCAAGGCGGCGATCAGGTCCGGAAAGCCGCTCCAGATCATAGTGAAGCAGGACAAATATTATCGCACTTTGAGCCTCGCTTATTCCGGCGGCCTGCGCTATCCGCGCCTCGAAAAAATGGGAGAGGGTGAAGGCAGCCTGGACCGGCTGCTGAAACCGAAAACATAATCACCCACGAAGAGCAACGCGTTTACAAAGGCTTGAAGTCCATGAATATCGAACTGATTCCGGTCGGCGACGATCCGCCCAACAGCCTGAATGTCATCATCGAGGTTCCGGTCGGCGGCGAGCCCGTCAAATATGAGTTCGACAAGGCGTCGGGCGCGCTGTTCGTGGACCGCATCCTGCACACGCCGATGCGCTATCCGGCCAATTACGGCTTCGTGCCGCACACGCTGTCGCCCGACGGCGATCCGCTGGACGCGCTGGTGATCGCGCGCTCGCCCTTCGTGCCCGGTTCGGTCGTGCGCGCCCGTCCCATCGCCGTGCTGAACCTGGAAGACGAAGCCGGCGGCGACGAGAAGCTGGTCTGCGTGCCCGACAATAAGACTTTCCCTTATTATCACAATGTGGATGAGAAGGACGACCTGCCCGGCATCGTGATGGAGCAGATCGAGCATTTCTTCACCCACTATAAGGATCTGGAAAAGCAGAAGTGGGTGCGCATCGGCACCTGGGGCGGCGCGGAAGACGCCAAGCGCATCACCCTGGAGGCGATCGAGCGTTACAAGGCGAACAAGTAAGGCTGGTTGAGATGGTGAAAAGGGCCGCGTGGATATCCGCGTGGCCCTTTTTTTGTGCGGTTGGGGTGAGATTATCCTGTTCCTCCCCATCGGGAGATGGGGAGGGGACCGACCGAAGGCTGGTGGAGGGGAAAAGGCACGACCTGCGAAATTTCCCCTCCACCACTCGCTGCGCGAGCGGTCCCCCTCCCCATGCTTCGCATAGGGAGGATTTGGTGAGGGGGATTATAGCAGCGCGTTCACCTGCTCCACGAAGCGCAGCACCGAAATCGGCTTGGACACATAGGCCTGCGCCCCCGCCTCCCTTATCCGTTCCTCGTCGCCATGCCCGGCATAGGCGGTGACGGCCATGATCGGCACCGACGCCAATTGCGCGTCCGCCTTCAGGGACACGATCAGGTCCAGCCCGCTGATATGCGGCAGGTGGATGTCGGTGATCACCAGGTCCGGATGGAAGTCCCGCGCCTGCGCCAGCATGTCGCGCCCATCGCGCAGCGGCAGCACTTCACGCCCGTGCGCGCGCAGCAGGTCGCAAAAAAGTTTGAGATTGAGTTCGTTGTCCTCGACAACGAGCACGCGCTTTGCCACCACTCACCCGCGTTTGGAGAAATCCGCAACCATCATGGAAGCGCGCTTCCTAAGCCCGCCCCTTTCCGAGATCAATCATGCGTCCCGACATTAACCATGGCAAGCAACATAGTCCACGCGATACGCGAGAGCCATCCGTGCTGGCGCTGATGGCCCTCGCCTGGACGCTGGCGGACGACCGGCGGGCCGACCGGCTGCTGGCGCTGACCGGGCTGGACGCCGATGCATTGCGGGCAGGCGTGGACGATCCGGCGATATTGGGCGCGGTGCTGGCCTTCCTGGCCGATCATGAGCCGGACCTGATCGCCTGCGCCGAAAGCATCGACAGCACGGCGCAAGCCCTGATTGCCGCCAAGGAGTCCCTCATCGCATGAACCGCCCGTTGATCATCACCGATTGCGACGAAGTGCTGCTGCACATGGTCGTCCCTTTCCGGGAGTGGCTGGAGGAAAGCCATGATATCCATTTCGACATGCGGGACCGCGGCTTTGGCGAGGCGCTGCGCCACAAGGACAGCGGCCAGCCGGTGGAGCGCGCGCTGGTCTGGGAATTGCTGCTGGGCTTTTTCGAGACGCAGATGCATCGGCAGAAACCCATAGCCGGGGCGGTGGAAGCGATGGGCCGCCTCAGCCGGATCGCGGACATCGTCGTCCTGACCAACATCACCGAGCGGCATCACCGGCAGCGCGAGGAGCAACTGGCGACCCATGGCCTGCATATGCCGGTGCACTGGAACCAGGGCGGCAAGGGCGAGCCGCTGGCCGCCATACTGGCGGAGCGCCAGCCCGGCATCGCCCTGTTCATCGACGATCTGGGGCAGCATCATGCCTCCGTCGCGGAGCATGCGCCCCATGTCTGGCGTCTGCATATGGTGGGCGAGCCGGAGATTGCCGACAAGATTTCCGCAGCCCCCGACGCCCATGCGCGGATCGATGACTGGGCCGCCGCCGAAGCCTGGATCGCCGCCCGGCTGGCCGAGGGGCCAGCACCCGATATTTCGGCGCCTGAAACCATTTCGACCATCCATGGAGCATCCACATGAGCATCGAAGCCCGCCTTGCCGAATTGGGCATCGCCCTGCCCGCCGCCGCCGCGCCGGTGGCCGCCTATGTCGCGGCGGTGGAGGCGAACGGCCTGCTGCATATTTCCGGGCAAATCTCCCTGTCCGACGGCCAGTTGATGACGGGCCGCCTGGGCGAGGACCGCGACCTGGACTATGGCGTCAAGGCGGCGCGGGCCTGCGGCCTGAACCTGATCGCCCAGATGAAGGCGGCGCTGGGCAGCCTGGACCGGGTCGAACGGATCGTGAAGCTGGGCGCCTTCATCAGCAGCACGCCCGAATTCACCGACCAGCCCAAGGTCGCCAACGGCGCGTCCGAACTGATGGTGGAGGTCTTCGGCGACGCGGGCAAGCATGCCCGCAGCGCCGTGGGCGTGCCGGTGCTGCCGCTGGGCGCGGTGGTCGAGATCGACGCGATCGTCCTTGTCCGCCCGGCCTGACGCCTTTCCCTTCCTGACCGAGCGGCCCTTCGCCCATCGCGGGCTGCACGGGGGCCGGGTCAGCGAAAACGGCATGGCGGCCTTCACCGCCGCCATCGCCGGCGGTTTCGGCATCGAATGCGATGTCCGGCTCAGCCGCGACGGGGTCGCCATCGTCTTCCACGATGCTTCGCTGGAACGCATGACCGGGGAGAGCGGTGCGGTTGCCGACCATGATGCTGCCGCCATCGACCGGCTGATGCTGCCCGACGGCGGCGGCGTTCCGCGCCTGCGCGCCTTGCTCGACCTGTGCGGGACGGATATTCCCCTGCTTGTCGAGATCAAGGTCGACGGACGGCATGTCGCCCCGATCTGCGCGGCGGTCGCCGACGACCTGGCGCGGCGGCCCAAGACGCTGGCGGCGGTCATGTCCTTCAATCCCGTGGCGATGCGCTGGTTCAGGCGCCATCGGCCCATGGTCGCTTGCGGGCTGGTCGTCACCGGACAAGACAGGCGCGGCTGGCGCGGCGCAATGGGGCGCGCCCTTGCACTTTGGGCGGCGAAACCCGATTTCATCGCCTGTGATATTCGCGACCTGCCCTCACCCCTGTCCATCCGTGCCCGCCGGAGGGGCATGCCCGTGCTGACATGGACCGTGCGCGGCGAGGAGGAGCGCGCCCGCGCCGCGCTGCACGCGGACCAGATCATCTTCGAGCGGTCGCATGACTGAGTGCGTGGCGCGCCTGGCCCAAAGCGTGGCCGAATTGCCGCGCGATGAGTGGGACACCTGCGCCGGGAGCGCCAATCCCTTCATGAGCTGGGATTTCCTGGCCGCGCTGGAACGATCAGGCAGCGTCGGCGGCCATAGCGGATGGCAACCCCTTCCCCTGGTGATCGACGGACCGGATGGGCGGATCGCCGCCGCCGCGCCGCTGTACGGCAAGACCCACAGCCAGGGCGAATATGTGTTCGACCATGGCTGGGCCGACGCCTGGGAACGGGCGGGCGGCCAATATTATCCGAAAATCCAGATCGCCTCGCCCTTTTCCCCCGTGCCCGGACCCCGGCTGCTGCTGCGCGACGATGGGCTGGCCCCGGCGCTGGTCGCGGGGATAGAGGCTGTGGTCGAGCAGAACGGACTTTCCTCCGCCCATGCGACCTTCGTCGCGCCGGAACAGGTGCCGCTGTTCGAGGCGGCGGGCTGGCTGATCCGGGAGGATAGCCAGTTCCACTGGACCAATCGCGGCTATGGCGATTTCAGCGACTTCCTGGCCGACCTGTCGAGCGCCAAGCGCAAGAATATCCGCAAGGAACGCGAACGCGCCGTCGAGGGGCTGGAGATCATCCATCTGACCGGCGCGGCGCTGACCGAGGCGCATTGGGACATTTTCTGGACCTTCTACCAGGACACCGGCTCGCGCAAATGGGGGCGGCCCTATCTGACCCGCGCCTTCTTCTCCATGTTGGGGCAGGACATGGCCGACCGGGTCATGCTGGTGCTGGCCCTGCGTGAAGGGCAGCCTATCGCGGGGGCGCTCAACCTGATCGGCGCGGACACGCTTTACGGGCGCTATTGGGGCTGTACCGAGGACGTGCCCAACCTGCATTTCGAGCTATGCTATTATCAGGCGATCGACATCGCCATCGCCCGGGGGCTGAACCGGGTGGAGGCAGGCGCCCAGGGGGGCCACAAGCTGGCGCGGGGCTATGTGCCGGAACCGACCTTTTCCGCGCATTTCATCCCCAATGCCAGCTTCCGCCGGGCCATAGCCGATTTTCTGGAGGCCGAGCGGCAGGGCGTGCGGAGGGATCGGCTCTGGCTGACGGAGAGGACGCCCTTCCGCAAGGGCGAGGCGCGGTTGGGTTGAGGCCGGGGCGCGTGTGCGGCTTGGGTTCGAATGGGTGGAGAGCGGGCGTTCCAAATCCCTCTCCCTTGAGGGTCGGCCAGAGGCACGTGACTCTGGCCGAGGTTGCGCAGACTTGGCAGCTTGCTGCCTTAGTCGTAGCTGGGTGAGGGGAGCGAACAGGTCGATCATGCCCCCGGCATGATCTAAGGGCTGCGGGGCAGCCCTTACCTGTTCGCTCGATCCTGCGGATCGCGCGGGCCAAAGGCCCGCTCCCCCTCATCCAACTGCGCCTAGGCTCCTTCGTCGCCGAGGCTCCGTATCCTTCTCCCTCAAGGGAGAAGGAATGTCTTGGATTGGTCATAATCCAACCGCCACACCCCGACCTGACGCCCATGAACCGAACAAAGGTTACTTTCGCCCCATTTTGCCGTAGGCGCTCCCCATGCCTCGCCCATCCCGCCAAGAAGACGTCCCCGGCCTCCCCGCCCGCCGTGCAGCGCTCCGCCTGCTCGATGCCGTGCTGCGCCGGGGCGACCCGCTCGAACTCGCGCTGCACGGCGCGGCCCAGGGGCTACCCCCGGCCGACCGCGCCCTTGTCCACGCCATCGCCGCCGAAACGCTGCGCCACCTGCCCGATCTGGACGCCCTGATCGACAGCGCCACGCGCCAGCCGCTGCCCCATGACGCCAAGGCCCGCATGGTCCTGCGCATCGCGCTGATCCAGACCATCGCACTCGGCACCGCCCCCCATGCCGCCATCGCCACCGCCCTGCCGCTGGTCGACGGCGGCCCGCGCAAGCTGGTCCATGGCGTGTTCGGCACCCTGACCCGCGCGAACCCGACCCTTCCCTCTCCCCCCACCCTTCCGCCCGAAGTCGCCGCCCGCTGGGCCGGCCAATGGGGCGAGGCGATGCCAGAGGCCGCCGCGCAGGCCTATGCCCAACGCCCGCCCGTCGACCTCAGCCTGCGCGACGCCAGCGAAACCGCGCATTGGGCCGAACAACTCAGCGCCCGCAGCCTCGCCCCCGGCCATGTCCGCCTGCCCGAAGGCGCCAATATCCCCGACCTGCCCGGCTTCGGCGAAGGCGCCTGGTGGGTGCAGGACATCGCCGCCTCCATCCCCGCCCGCCTGCTCGGCAAGGGGGATGGCCGCCGCGTCCTGGACCTGTGCGCCGCGCCGGGCGGCAAGACGATGCAGCTCGCCGCCGCCGGATGGCGCGTCGCCGCCGTCGACCAGTCGAAAAAGCGCCTCGAACGGCTTGGCGAAAATCTCGGCCGAACCGGTCTTTCCGCAGAGATCGTCCAGGCCGATCTTCGCACATGGACGCCGGACAGCCCCGCCGACGCCATCCTGCTGGACGCGCCCTGCACCGCCACCGGCATCTACCGCCGCCACCCGGACGTGCTCCACCGCATCGGCCCGCGCCAGATCGCGGAACTGGCCGAACTGCAGGCCGAACTGCTGGATCGCGCCGCCCCATGGCTGACGCCCGGCGGCACGTTGATCTACGCGACCTGCTCGCTCGAACAGGCGGAGGGCGAGGATCAGGTCGCCCGGTTCCTGAGCGCCCATCCCGATTTCGCGCCGCTCCCCGCCAATGCCGCCGAACTGCCCGAAGGCATCGCCCCGACCGCGCAGGGCTGGGTGCGCACCTTGCCCGAAACGCTGGCGGAACAGGGCGGCACGGACGGCTTTTTCGTTGCGCGGCTCGTGCGATCCACTAAGCCTTAACCACAGCGCCCTATGGTGCGGCGCCGCCCCAGGAAAGACTCGCCTTGCGACCTACCGAGCCTCTACCCCTGCATCATAGCTGGCCGCTCTACGCCCTGCGCGAGCATCTGGCGCCGGTGATGCTGGACGACCGGCTGGCCCGCGACGACCAGGCGCTGGCGGAGCGGGGCCTGGGCCTGTGGCACTGCGATCTGGCCGACGACAGTCTGAACTGGACCGACGGGGTCTATGACATATTCGGGCTGGAACGGGGCAGCGTCGTGCCCCGCGCCCTTGCCGTCTCGCTCTATGCGCCGGAAAGCGGCGCCGCGATGGAGCGGTTGCGCGCCTATGCCATCCGCCACCGGCGCGGCTTCACGCTGGACGTGGACATCCGCCAGGCGGACGGCGGCGAATGCGCCATGCGCCTGATCGCCGCCCCCATAGTGCAGCAAAATCAGGTGGTTGCCCTGCATGGCGTCAAGCAGTTCCTGCCCAGGGGTACCGGCCCGTCCAGGGGGCTGGACCCCACGCTGTTCATCCTGTCCTGACCGCCGCTGTCCACAGCCCGCAAAAGCCTGTGAATAACGTTAATAGGACGTTGCCCTGGCCACCGGCCAAGGCTAAGGCCGAAGGTCAAATGACCAGCCCTATCCTGATCTCGCCCTCCATCCTGTCCGCCGATTTCGCTCGCCTGGGCGAAGAGGTCCGCGCCATCGACGAAGCGGGCGCCGACTGGATTCACATCGATGTGATGGACGGCCATTTCGTGCCCAACATCACCATCGGTCCCGGCGTGGTGAAGGCGTTGCGCCCGCATACCAAGAAGACCTTCGACGTCCATCTGATGATCTCCCCCGTGGACCAGTATCTGAACGCCTTCGCCGAAGCGGGGGCGGACATATTGACCGTCCATCCCGAAGCCGGTCCCCACATCCACCGCTCCATCCAGCATATCAAGTCGCTGGGCGTGCAGGCGGGCGTGGTGCTGAACCCCGGCACCCCGGCGAAGATGCTGGATTATCTGATCGATGACGTCGACCTGATCCTGGTGATGAGCGTCAACCCCGGTTTCGGCGGCCAGAGCTTCATCAACAACCAGCTTCGCAAGATCGAGGCGATCCGCAAGATGATCGAGAAGTCGGGCCGCGACATCCGTTTGCAGGTCGATGGCGGCATCGATTTCACCACTGCTCCGCTCGCCATCGAGGCGGGCGCCGACGTGCTGGTGGCGGGCACAGCGACCTTCCGCGGCGGCCCGACCGCCTATGCCGGCAATATCCGGACGCTGCGCGGCGGGTGAGCGACCGCCGCCGCCTTTCCCCCCATTCCGTCCCCCAAGAGGCCGGACCCGGCCCGGAAGACGGAATCGAGCAGGGCAAGCGGCTCATCCGCATCGCGGATGACAAGGGGCTTTCGCTGGCCCAGCGCATCGCCAACCATTTCTATCTGCTCAGTTGGAAGACACCGATTCACGGCCGCCGGCTGAAGGGCAAATATCCACTCAAGCTGCTCGCCGTTCCGGACGACGAGATTCCCGGCAACGCCCATGCGGGCCAGGCGATCCGCGCCGGTTATTTCCTGTTCCGGGGCCTGAAACAGCCGCTGGGCAAGCTGGATTTCGCCAATCCGGGCCTGACGCCCGGCTTTAGCGATTATCTGCACGGCTTCCACTGGCTGCGCGACCTGGCCACCGTCGCCACCCGCGAACAGGCCGCGCCCCTGGCCGAGGGCGTGATGCGCAAATGGCTGGACGCCCATGCAGAGACGCCCAGCGAACCTGCCTGGCGCGCCGACAATGCGGGCTGGCGCCTGCTCTTCTGGTCGGCCCATGCGCCGCTGATCCTGTCGTCCAGCGACCTCGTCTACCGTTCGCTGGTGCTGAACTGCATAGCCCGCACCGCCCGCCATCTCGATAGGGGCGCGGACAAGGCGCCGATCGGCCTGCCCCGGCTCGTCGCCTGGGGCGGCATCGTCGCGGCGTCGATGCTGCTGCCCGGCGGCGCGGCGCGCAAGCTGTTCGGGGAAGCGGGCCTGAAACGCGCGCTCGACAGCGGTCTTCATGCCGATGGCGGCATCATCTCCCGCTCGCCGCTCGACCAGTTGGAAGCGATCATGCTGCTGACCATGGTGAGCGCGGTCTATGAGGTGCGCCGCGAACAGACACCCCCTTTCCTGAAGGACGCGCTGGCCAAGGCGGTTCCGGCGCTGCTGGGCCTGACCCATGGCGACGGCGGCCTTGGCAACTGGCAGGGCGCGGGCGCGATCGACCCCGCCACCATCGAAGCGGTCATCCGCGCCAGCCGGGTGCGTGCCCGCCCGCTGCGGCAGGCCAATGGCTGGGGCTATCAGCGCCTGGCGGCCGGGGGCACGGTGGTTCAGGTCGACGCCGCCCCGCCGCCCGTCGCGCAACTGGCCGATGCGGGCTGCGCCTCCACCGGCGCGATAGAGATCAGCGACGGCCAGCAGCGGCTGATCGTCAATTGCGGCGGCGCGGCGCTGGAAGGCGCGTGGATGCCCCGCGACCTGTCGCAGGGCCTGCGCACCACCGCCGCGCACAGCACGCTGGTGCTGGACGACAGCAATTCCACCGCGCTGCTGCCCGACGGGACATTGGGCAAGGGCGTGACGGAGGTTGAGATCAACCGTCAGGAAACCGAAAGCGGCAGCCGCCTCGACCTTTCGCATGACGGCTATGTCCGCCGCATGGGCTATGTCCACCGCCGCCTGCTGCTGATGAGCGGCGACGGCAAGGAAGTGCGGGGCGAGGATATGCTGACCCCCGCCGCCCGCCGCCGCAGGCCGGTGAAACTGCCCGTCCATCTTCGCTTCCATCTGGCCCCCGGCGTGGAACCCACCCCCACCGCGGACGGCATGGGCGCGTTGCTGCGCATCGACACGGGCGCGACCTGGCAATTCCGCGCCAATGCGGGAAAGCTGGCGATCGAGGAAAGCCTCTGGACCGATGCCGAAGGCCGCCCCCATGGCACGCGACAGTTGGTCGTCACGACCGAAGCGCTGCCCGGCGGATCTACGATCGGCTGGCTGTTCAAGAAGGTCGGCTGACGGCGGACGTTGGCCGGTTTTGGGTGGATTTCCGTCGTTCCCCCTCCCGCAGGCGGGAGGGGAATATCTTGGTTTGGCCAAAAGCCAGCGCTCAGGCTGCGGCGGCGATGTCGCTGACGCCCAGTTCCGCCAGCGCGAACTTCCGGATATGTTCGCCCAGATCTTCCCGGCCCAGCGCCAGCGCCAGATTCGCCTCGATATAGCCCGCCTTGGACCCGCAATCGAACCGCCGCCCGTCGAAGGTCACGCCGTGGAAAGGCTGCGTCCCGATCATCGACGCCATGGCGTCGGTAAGCTGAATCTCCCCGCCCGCGCCCTTTTCCTGCGTCTCCAGGATTTTCATCACTTCCGGTTGAAGGATGTAGCGGCCCGGCAGGATCAGGTTGGACGGCGCCGTACCCGGAGCCGGCTTTTCCACCAACCCCTTCACCTCGGTCAGCGCGCCGTCGCGCTTGCCCGGATCGATCACGCCATAGCTCGGCGTGTCCGCCATCGGCACTTCCAGCGCGCAGACCAGGTTGCCGCCGACCCGCTCATAGGCGTCGACCATCTGCTTCAGGCAACCGCTTCCGGGCTTGCCCTTCATGAATTCGTCGGGCAGCAGGATCGCGAACGGTTCATCGCCCACGATGTCGCGCGCGCACCAGATGGCATGGCCCAGGCCCAGCGGTTCCTGTTGGCGCAGGAACACCGCGTTACCGGGCAGCAGGCGCGTGCCGTCCAACGCCGACAGGTCCTTGCCCCGCTCGCGCTGGGTGGCCTCGGCCTCGAACGCCATGTCGAAATAATCCTCGATCGCGCCCTTGCCGCGACCGGTGACGAAGATCATCTGCTCGATCCCCGCCTCCCGCGCTTCGTCCACCGCATATTGGATCAGCGGGCGGTCCACGACCGGCAGCAATTCCTTGGGCACCGATTTGGTCGCCGGAAGGAAGCGCGTGCCAAGACCCGCGACAGGGAAAACGGCTTTGCGAATCGGTTTGTAGGACATGAGGCTCCTGTTTTTCGCTAGGCGCGCGGAAAGGCTTCGCTCTCCGCCGCGTAAAGATCAAGCATGGAAGATGGCTTACCCCGTTCAGACGGCCAGCAGGCGCTGCGCCACCCCTTCGAGGGAGTCGATCTCCGCTTCGAGTTGTTCAAGCGAGACATGCGTCTGGTTATTCCGCGCATCGCGGCACGTAAAGCCGCCGGGCGCGGGCTGCTGAAAGCCGCCGACGATGAGCGACCGGAACCGGTCGATCCTCTGCATGTCGCGCTCGATATTCGATATTTCCATCAACGCGCCGGCATTGCGCCGGTCGCGCATCGACACCATGGTCCGCAATTCGGTCATCAGCTTCGTCATCCCCGGACGAGTCCGGGCGCCCACGGTCCGCACATCCCCCATGGCTTCCCGCATCGTCGCGATTTTTGCCTCCAGGCTCTGTTCCAGCATCGTCCAGGCACAGACCAGACGACCCACTGCACACAGAAGCGCCGCATCCTCCGGCGCGTAATCCGACACTGATCTGGGATTGACCTCAGCAACCACGTTCACTTCATCCGCGCCCCGGTATATTCCTGCTTTCCGCTCGAACGGAACCTGCCCGTTTTGCAGCGCAAAAGGCTAGGGGTGCGGGGCGGGGCCGCTCGCAGCAGCGGCACAGGCCATCGCCAACTGTGCCCAAACAGCGATGAGCCGTTGATGCGCCTTGCGGCCGGATCAAAAATCGATAGCGATTCCCTTGCGTTCCCAGTCGCCATAGCGAACCGGGCTCAATTCCTCCTTATGGGCGGAGGGCTGGTCGATCGGGTCGGGCTGCGGCACCGGCGGGCTTTTCGACAGGTGCGCGGGCGGCTTCACATGCGCGGGGCGCTTGCCGTTGAAGGTTCCCATCGATCCATCCTTTCGATTGCGGGCGCGTCATCGCCACCCCATATTCAGGGCCACCCCATATTCGGAGTCAGGCCGCTATCTGGGCCGCAAAGGAGATTTACGCAAGTGAGTGGTTTTCGCACGGTGATGCTGTTGTCGGCGCTGACGGCGCTGTTCATGGCATTGGGCTATACGCTGGGCGGCAGCGGCGGGGCGGTGATCGCGCTGCTGGTCGCGGCGGGCATGAACCTGTTCACCTTCTGGAACGCCGACAGGATCGTGCTGTCGATGCACCATGCGCGGGAAGTGGACGCGGCCAGCGCGCCGGAATATTACAATCTGGTCGCGGAACTGGCCCGGCGCGCCGGACTTCCCATGCCGCGCGTCTACCTGATCGACGAGCCGCACCCCAACGCCTTCGCCACGGGCCGCGATCCGGAACATGCCGCCGTCGCCGCCACCACCGGGCTGCTTTCGATGCTGAGCCGGGATGAAGTGGCGGGCGTGATGGCGCATGAACTGGGCCATGTGCGCAACCGCGACACGCTGATCATGACGATGGTCGCGACCATCGCTGGCGCGATCTCCATGCTCGCCAATTTCGGGCTGTTCTTTCGCGGCGGCGACAATGAGAACGGCCATGGCAATATCGCCGCGACCCTGCTGGCGGTGATCGTCGCGCCCTTCGCCGCGATGATCGTGCAGATGGCGATCAGCCGGACCCGCGAATATGGCGCGGACAAGGCGGGCGCGGAAATCAGCGGCAATCCCCGCGCCCTCGCCTCCGCCCTCGCCAAGATTTCCGGCCGGGCGGAAACCATCCCCAACCCGGTGGCAGCGCGCAATCCCGCCGCCGCCCAGCTCTACATCGTACCGGTGCATGTGAGCGAACTTTTCTCCACCCACCCGGCGACGGAAAAGCGGATCGCCGCGCTGGAGGACATGGCGCGCAGCACGCCCGCCACCCCCCGGACGCGCAGGTCCAGCGCCCTCGATCCCCTTCGCCGCGATTAGCAGGCCTGCCGCCTAGAGCGATTTCCAGTCAGATGGCATCATCTGACGTTTAAGAAATCGCGGTAAAACAAAGGAATAGAGCGGTCGATCTGATTCAATCAGATCGAGAACCGCTCTAGATCAGGCGGTCGGCCTCCAGCGCGGCGGCCAGCGAATCGCGGCCACGCGGCAGGCGCGCGTGAAGCCGCGCATCGGCCTCGGCCAGCCGCTCGACGCCTGCCGTCAACTGCTCTTCCGGCAGGGTGAAGGGCAGGCGCAGGAAGCGTTCGAACGCCCCGCTGACGCCGAAGCGCGGTCCGGGAGCCACGCGCACGCCGTGGCTTTCGGAGATGGCGGCCAGCGCCGTCGCCTCCCCACGCGGCAGTTCCGCCCAGAGCGACAGTCCGCCAGCGGGCGATTCCACGCGCCAGTGCGGCAGATGCCGTTCGATCAGCCCCAGAAGATGATCGCGACGCCCGCGCAGCATCTCCGCCCGCGCGCCCAGCCCCTCATCGCTGTCGATCAGATGCGCGACGGCAAGCTGCTCCACCACCGGACTGGCCATGTCCATCGTCGTGCGCAGGCGGCCCAGCGCCGCGACGGTCTGCGGATCGGCGCGAATCCAGCCGACGCGCAGCCCGCCCCAGAAGATCTTGCTGGCCGAACCCAGGGTGATGACCTGCCGCCCCGAAGGATCGTGCACCGCGACGGGGGGCGGGGGCATATTGTCCAGCCCCATCGCCGCCATCGTCTCATCGATGATCAGCGGCGTGTGGGTGCGGGCGGCGGCGGCCACCAGCGCGCGGCGCGTGGCCGGGTCCATGCTGCGCCCGGTGGGATTGTGGAAATCGGCGATGATATAGGCGAAACGCGGGCTGGTCTGGCGGAAGGCCGCCTCCATCGCGTCGATATCCCACCCCTGTATGGGCAGGCCCACCGGAACCGGCACGATATGGGCGCGCTGCAACGCCTGGATCGCGTTATGATAGGTGGGATGGTCGATCACCGCCCGGTCGCCCGGTCCCGCCAGCCAGTGCAGCAGCAGCGACAATCCCTGCTGCGCGCCGTTGGTGACGATGATCTGATCCGGACTGGTCGGACATCCCCGCCGCTCATAATAGGCCGCGACCGCCCGGCGCAACGGCGGCAGGCCCAGCGGATCATAGCCCAGTTCGCCCAGAAAGGCGGGCAGGGCCTGCACCGCCGCCTGATAGGCGCGGCCGACGCCCGGCGCGGCGGGCAGCGCGGCATGGGTCCAGTTCAGGATATTGCCGTGGCTGACCGTGTCGATGTCCGGCAGATCCTGTTCCATCCGGCCCGGCGGCAGGCGTGTGACGCTGCCCGAACCCTGACGGCTTTCCAGGAACCCCTCATCGCGCAGCCGGTCGAAGGCGGCGGCGATGGTCGTGCGGCTAAGGCCCAGCGCGGCGGCCAGTTCCCTTTCCCCCGGCAGGCGGACGTTCAGGCCGACGCGCCCGTCCAGCACCAGCATCCGCAACGCCTGCGCCAATTGGCGATAGGCGGGTTCGGCGCTGTCCTCTGCGCGCCAGGCGCCCAGCAGGCGAAGCAGGGAAGGTGGCCGCAACAGGGAAGTGGACATGGCAATCAATTCCAATCCGAAGAATGAAGAGGCCAATTATCGAATAATGGCTGTTTTGTAAAAGGCCATTTTGGGTGATTTCCGCACCCATGATGATGCACCGCCGCCTGTTTCAGCTTTTCTGGGGCCTGGGCCTCTATGGTTTTTCCATGGCGCTGATGCTGCGCGCCAATCTGGGGCTGGACCCCTGGGACGTGCTGCATCAGGGGCTGGCGCCGCGACTGGGGCTGAGCTTCGGCATGACCGTCAATCTGGTCGGGGCGGCCGTGCTGCTGCTCTGGTGGCCGCTGCGCCAGAGGCCCGGCATCGGCACGGTCTGCAACATAGTGGTGATCGGCACCGCGGTGGACTTGAGCCTCCTGGTCCTGCCGGTGCCGGAGGGTTATGGTCTGCGCTTTGCCTGGCTGGCGGCGGGGATCGTCCTCAACGGCATAGCGGGCGGCGCCTATATCGGCGCGGGCCTGGGTCCGGGGCCGCGCGACGGGTTGATGACCGGATTCTGCCGCCGCACCGGATTGCCGGTCAAATGGGTGCGCACCGGGATAGAGATTGGCGTGCTGGCGATCGGCTGGCTGCTGGGCGGCACGGTCGGCCTGGGCACGCTGCTCTATGCCGCGACGATCGGCTGGATCGTCCACCACGCCCTGCCCTTCTTCACCATCGCGCCCCGCGAGCGCGCCGCCCTGACCTGATCCGGTTGCCCCCTGACCGGCCGGCATGGAGTTCGCCGGCCGGTCCTTTTATTCGGCAGGGGATCGACAGGGGCTATCCTCCCATGAATATGGGTCCACCCAACCATGAGGAGAAGCCGGTGGCAACCGACCTGTACGACCTGACCGTTCCCGTCTTCCTGCGCGGCCTCCGCAATCTGTCGGCGATCCTGGACAAGGGCGCCGCCTTTGCCGCCGAAAAGGGGATCGATCCGCTGACGCTGACGCAGGCCCGGCTGATCCCCGACATGGCGCCGCTGACCGCGCAGGTGCAATATGCCAGCGACACCGCCAAGGGCACATTGATTCGCATCGGAGCGCTCGACCCGGTGCCGATGCCCGACACCGAACAGAGCTTCGCCGATCTGCAGGAGCGGATCGCCAAGACCATCGCCTTCGTGGAATCCGTGCCCCGCGAACGGATCGACGGACGGGAGGATGTCGAGGTGACCCTCAAGACTCCGCGTGGCGATTTCAGCTTCACCGCCCGCAACCACGTGCTGGGCTTTGCCCTGCCCAATTTCTATTTCCATGTGACGACCGCCTATGCGCTGCTGCGGCAGGCAGGCGTGCCGTTGGGCAAGATGAATTATCTCGGCGGGATTTAGCGACTACCAAAGGAGGGGATGAGCAATTGCGGACCTTCAATCCTCCCCACGCAAAGCGTGGGGAGGGGGACCGTGCGAAGCGTGGTGGAGGGGAAGTTGCGGAGGTCGTGCCCCATTCCCCTCCACCGCCTGACGGCGGTCCCGGATAGGTCCGCACTCTACCCTAGCCCGCGATCAGCCTGATCGCGGCGCTCGATACCCAGCCGCTGAGGCAGGGGCCGTCATAGGGTCGCTTGCGGTCCACAGGTTCTGCGACGCCGCAATCGGCTGGTTCGACCGCATTGTCCGCAGGGGGCGATGGCGCGATCACCACTCCCAACCATTTCTGATCGAGGCTGCGGGTGCAGACCCAGGCGCGACCGCCCTCCCCCATGCGGGCGATTTCCCGCGCATCGGCGAATGGGGCGGCGCGCACCGCCAGCCCCCTGGCGCCGACCCCCACCGCCTGCCCCATCGTGCCGCATGCGTCGAGGCGCTGGCCATCCTCCCCGATCGTCACCGGGCGGGCCAGCGTCGATTCCAGCCGGGTGTCGGGCACCTCCTCCCGCGCCGCGCCAGCCAGTGAACTGTTGGGCAGTTCCTCCAGCACGTCGCTGCTTTTCGAACAGGCGGCGAGCATCAGGACCAGGGCAAGAACAATGCGCATAGCTGCCTGATAGACCCTGCTTTCCATGGGCGGAAGCCGCCATGTTTCGCTTTAGTTTCGTGGCCGCTTTCCCTATATGCTCGATATGAGCGAGGAAAGTCAGAACAACCCCAACAGCAACGCCTATGGCGCCGACAGCATCAAGGTTCTTAAGGGACTGGATGCCGTGCGGAAACGGCCTGGCATGTATATCGGCGACACCGACGACGGTTCGGGCCTGCACCATATGGTGTTCGAAGTCAGCGACAACGCCATCGACGAGGCGCTGGCCGGGCATTGCGACCGTATCCTGATCACGCTCAACCCCGACGGGTCGGTCAGCGTGGAAGATAATGGCCGCGGCATCCCCACCGGCATCCACAAGGAAGAAGGCGTGTCGGCGGCGGAGGTCATCATGACCCAGCTCCATGCCGGGGGCAAGTTCGAGAACACGTCCGACGACAACGCCTATAAGGTGTCGGGCGGCCTGCACGGCGTGGGCGTTTCGGTGGTGAACGCGCTCAGCGAATATCTGGACCTGAATATCTGGCGGGACGGCAAGGAGCATTATATGCGCTTTGCCTATGGCGACGCCGTGGCGCCGCTCAAGGTGATCGGGGACGCTCCGGAAGGCAAGAAGGGGACGAAGGTCACCTTCCTCCCCTCGACCGAGAAAGTGCCCGGCGACGGCGGCACCTTCAAGAATCATACCGAGTTCGATTTCGAGAAGCTGGAGCATCGCTATCGCGAGCTGGCCTTCCTGAATTCGGGCGTGCGGCTGTTCCTGGCGGACGCCCGGCATGAGGAAAAGAAGGAAGTCGAGCTGTTCTACGAAGGCGGCATCGCGGCCTTCGTGAAATATCTGGACCGCAACAAGACTCCGCTGATGCCCGATCCCATCGCGATTTCGGGCAGCCGCGACGATGTGACCATCGACGTCGCGCTGGAGTGGAACGACTCTTATTATGAAAATGTCCTCTGCTTCACGAACAACATTCCGCAGCGGGACGGCGGCACGCATCTGGCCGCCTTCCGCGCGGCGCTGACCCGGACTCTGAACAATTATGCCGACAAGTCCGGCATGTTGAAGAAGGAGAAGGTCTCGCTGACCGGCGAGGATATGCGCGAGGGGCTGACCGCCATCGTGTCGGTGAAGCTGCCCGATCCCAAATTCTCGTCCCAGACCAAGGACAAGCTGGTTTCCTCCGAAGTCCGCCAGCCGCTGGAAAGCCTGATGGCCGACAAGATGGCGGAATGGCTGGAGGAAAACCCCCAGCACGGCAAGATGATCGTCCAGAAGGTGATCGACGCCGCCGCCGCGCGCGAGGCCGCGAAGAAGGCGCGCGAACTGACCCGGCGCAAGGGGGTGATGGACATCGCCTCCCTGCCCGGCAAGCTGGCCGACTGTCAGGAACGCGACCCCGCCAAGTCCGAACTGTTCCTGGTCGAAGGCGACTCGGCAGGCGGTTCGGCCAAGCAGGGGCGCAACCGGCATAACCAGGCGATCCTGCCGCTGAAGGGCAAGATATTGAACGTGGAGCGCGCCCGGTTCGACCGGATGCTCTCTTCCAAGGAAGTCGGCACCCTCATCCAGGCGATGGGCACCGGCATCCGCGACGATTTCAACCTGGAAAAGCTGCGCTACCACAAGATCGTCATCATGACCGACGCGGACGTCGACGGCGCGCATATCCGCACGCTGCTGCTGACCTTCTTCTACCGCCAGATGCCGCAGATCATCGAGGCGGGGCATCTCTATATCGCCCAGCCGCCGCTCTACAAGGCGACGCGGGGGCGTTCCGAAGTCTATCTCAAGAACGAAGCGGCGCTGGAAAATTATCTGGTCGACAATGGCGTTGATTTGATGGCGCTGGAAACGACCGAAGGCATGCGTTCGGGCGAGGATCTGCGCCATCTGATCGAACATGGCCGGCGGATGCGGGCGGTGATGCGCTATGTGCCGCGCCGCTATAATCCGGCGATCATAGAGGCGCTGGCGATCAACGGCGCGCTCGATCCGGAACTGAGCCAGGAGGCGCAGGCGCAGCGGCTGACCAACAGCGTCACGTGGATGGACGCCCAGGACGAAGAGGGAAGCTGGAGCGGCCGCATCGCCGAAGAAGGCGGCTTCCATTTCGAACGGCTGTGGCGAGGCGTCACCGACCATCACATGATCGAGGCGGGTTTCATCGGATCGGCCGAGGCGCGCAAGCTGCACAGCATCGCCGCCGAGGAAGCGGACAGCTATCGCACCACCAGCCGGCTCGTCACGGCCAAGGCGGCGGCCGCCGCCGAGGAAGCCGGGGACGACGATCTGCCGGTCGTGTCCAAGGGCGCCGTCACCGTCACGCGGCCCAGCGAATTGCTGGAGGCGATTCTGGCGTCCGGGCGCAAGGGGCTGGCGATCCAGCGCTATAAAGGCCTGGGCGAGATGAATGCCGAGCAATTGTGGGAAACCACGCTGGACCCGGACAATCGATCCATGCTGCGGGTCGAGGTCGAGCAGGCGGACGTGGCCGACGAAATCTTCACCCGCCTGATGGGCGACGTGGTCGAACCGCGGCGCGAGTTCATCCAGGACAATGCGCTGAACGTCGCCAATCTGGATGTCTGATCCGGTGGAACCGGTCCGTTGTAGCTGGGCCGGGACCGACCCGCTCTATTGCGCCTATCATGATGAGGAATGGGGCGTGCCGGAGCGGGATTCGCGCATGCTGTGGGAAACGCTGATGCTGGAGGGGTTCCAGGCGGGCCTTTCCTGGATCACCATCCTGCGCAAGCGGGAGACGTTTCGCGCAGCCTTCGCCGGTTTCGATCCGGACAAGGTGGCGGCCTTTGGCGAAGGCGATGTCGAGCGGCTGATGGGCGATCCCGGCATCATCCGGGCGCGGGCGAAGATAGAGGCGACGATCCGGGGCGCGCGGATTTTCTGCGAGATGCGCGAGCGGGGTGAGGATTTCTCCGCCTATGTCTGGGGCTTTGTCGGCGGCGATCCGATCCGGAACGACGGCTTGACCTTTCCGGCGAAGACCGATCTGTCCGAGGCGATTTCCAAAGACCTCAAGAAGCGCGGCTTCAAATTTGTGGGGCCGACCATCGTCTATGCCTGGATGCAGGCGGTGGGGATGGTGAACGATCATGCCGCGACCTGTTTCCGGCAGGATCAGGTTCTCGCGTGAGACGGCTTCCACTTCTTGCCTTCGCCCTGATGGTGGCGGGGTGCGGCGGCGAGAAGGAAGTGCCCGCCGCCAATGTCGCGCAGCCCCAGGCATCGGCACCGATCGTCGTTCAGAACGAAACGGAGAACCAGGCTGCTGGGAATGTTTCGGAACCGGTTTCGCGTGAAGGGGCGGCCCGGCCTGCGCCCGCCCCTGCCCCCGAACGGCCGGACGGCGACCGTTATCGGGCGATCGGAACCGAACCCTTCTGGGCGGTGACGGTCAAGGGATCGACCGCTACGCTGGATCGGCCGGACAAGGCGCCGGTCCGCTACGCCGTCTCGCGCCATGACGATAAATGGGCGATCCGTTATCTGGGCGATGGCTTTTCCATGACCATCACCGAAGGCCCATGCAGCGACGGAATGAGCGACGCCGTCTGGTCCGACCGCGTGGCGCTGGCCTTTGGCGAGGGAACGCTGAACGGATGCGGCGGATTGCGGGACGATCAAGGGACGCCTTGAGGACGGAAATGGGCATCCCAAGACATTTCTTCTCCCTTGAGGGAGAAGGATACGGAGCCTTATCGAGCGGAGCGAGGTTAGGCGCAGTTGGATGAGGGGGAGCGGGCCTTCGGCCCGCGCGATCCGTTGGATCGCAACCCCCTCACCCAGCTACGACCAAGGCAGCATCAATCCGCCCGCATCGCCTCCGCCACCAGCGTTTCGGCTTCGATCAGCAGCGCGTCCTCCACCTCATGCTGGGCGACCTGTTCGCGGCCGATGAGGATCAGCACCGGCACGGCAAGCGGACTCACCCGATCCAGATCGATATGCAGCATGGTGGAGGAAGCACGGTCGATCAGGTCGCCCAGACGGCCCACATCGGTCATCCTGGCGCGGGCATCGGCCCAGGCGGCTTTCAACAACAGATGGTCGGGCTGATATCTGCGCAGCACGTCGTAGATGAGGTCGGTGGAGAAAGTGACCTGCCGCCCGGTCTTGCGCTTGCCGGGATGCTGGCGCTCGATCAGGCCGGATATCACCGCCACGTCGCGGAATGCCCGCTTGAGCAGGCTCGACTGTTCGACCCAGTCGATAAATTCATGGTCCAGTATGTCGGCGGAAAAGAGGCTGGCCGGGTCGGTGACGGGCTTCAACCCATAGACGGCCAGCGCATAGTCGTTGGAGACGAAGCCCATCGGCATCAAACCCTGCGCGTCCATGCGCCGGGTCAGCAGCATGCCGAGCGACTGGTGCGCGTTCCACCCTTCGAAACTGTAGCAGACGAGATAGTGACGCCCCTCATGGGGAAAGGTCTCGATCAGCAATTGCCCCGGTTCGGGCAGGGCGGAACGATATTTCTGCATTTCCAGCCATTCGCGGACATCCTCCGGAAAGCGGCTCCATTGATCGGGTTCGGCCAGGAAATGGCGCACCCGGTCGGCCAGGCGCGTCGACATCGCCATGCGGGTGCCGCCCCAGGTGGGAATGCGCGCCTGTTTCGACGTGGCGCGGACGACAAGGTCGCTGGTGTCCATCCGCACCGCCTCCAACGCCATGCCGGAGAAGAAGAAGCTGTCGCCGGGCCGCAGCGTGGCGGCGAACCCCTCCTCCACCGTGCCCAGCTTGCGCCCGTTGGCGAAGCGCACGTCCAGCACCGGCTGATCGACGATGATGCCCGCGTTCAGGCGGTGTTGCTGGATGAAGCGGGGATGGGATACGCGCCAGGTGCCATCGGGATCATGGGTCAGCCGCTTGAACCGGTCATAGGCGCGCAGGGCATAGCCGCCGCCCTCGATGAAATGAAGGACGTTGGCGAACGCCTCCTCCGTCAGCGCGCCATAGGGCATGGCGGAACGGATTTCGGCCAGCAACTCCTCTTCGCGAAAGGGCGCGGCGCAGGCCAGGCCCATGATATGCTGGGCAAGAACATCCAGGCTGCCGGGGCGGAAATCGTCGGTGTCGCGTTCCCCCGCTTCGACCGCGTCCAGGGCGGCGCGGGCCTCCAGATATTCGAAGCGGTTGCCGGGGATGAGGATGGCTTCGCTGGGCGTGTCCAGCCGGTGATTGGCGCGGCCGATGCGCTGGAGCAGGCGTGACGATCCCTTGGGCGCGCCCATCTGGATCACGCAATCGACATTGCCCCAGTCGACGCCAAGGTCGAGCGAGGCGGTGGCGACCAGGGCGCGCAGCTTTCCCACCGCCATCGCCGCCTCGACCTTGCGCCGCGCCTCGATCGACAGGCTGCCATGGTGGATGGCGATGGGCAGGTTCGCTTCGTTCACCGACCAGAGCGACTGGAAGATGAGTTCGGCCAGCCCCCGCGTGTTGCAGAAGACCAGCGTGGTGGCGCGGCGCTCAATCTCCTCCATCACCTGCCGGGCGGCATATTTGCCGCTATGGCCGGACCAGGGGATGCGCCCCTCCGGGATCAGAATGGCGACATGCGGATCGGCGCCCTGCTCGCCCATGACCGGGGTGACGGCGTCTATGTCGCCGTCCGGGGCCAGCCAGGCGCGATAGGCGTCGACATCCGCGACCGTGGCGGACAGCGCGACGCGGCGAAGGCCGGGATTGATCGTCTGCAACCGGGAAAGCGACAGGTTGAGCAGGTCGCCGCGCTTCTGCGTGGCGAAGGCGTGGACTTCGTCGATGATGACGGTCTTCAACCCTGGGAACATCAGGAAACTGTCGGGATAGCTCAGCAGCAGCGAGAGCGATTCAGGCGTGGTGAGCAATATCTGCGGCGGGCGGGCGCGCTGGCGCGCCTTGCGGTCGGAAGGGGTGTCGCCGGTGCGGGTTTCCACCCGGATCGGCAGGCCCATTTCCTCTATCGGCGTGAGAAGGTTGCGGCGGACGTCGACCGCAAGAGCCTTGAGGGGCGAGACATAGAGGGTGTGAAGACCGTCCGCCGGATTTTCGATCAGGTCGGCAAGGGTCGGCAGGAAACCGGCGAGCGTCTTTCCTGCGCCGGTCGGGGCGACCAGCAGCGCGTGCCTGCCGGACCGGGCGGCGGTCAGCATGTCGGTCTGGTGGCGGCGGGGCGTCCAGCCGCGGGCGGTGAACCAATGCTCCAGCAGTTCGGGTAGGCGTCGGTTCATGGGGAGAATGTAGGCGGAAAAAGGGTGAAGACCATCCCCTTCAACGCCTTTGCTCCCCCGAAGGCCGGAAGCCGGTTCGAACCGCTGTGTAATTTAAGTTTGATCATGTGAAATAATCTTATCGAACTTCTCTGGCCCCTTCCCCTCGAAAAGCGTTACACTCCTTCCCATCGGAGCGGCGCAGCAGATGCCGCCAAAGACTTGCAGGAGAATATAATGACCGGCGAAACCGAAGCCGACCTCACGGGCGTCGAACCCACCCACAACCGGCGGCGCCCCAAGCAGCCGATCATGGAGATCGAAGGCCGCAAGCTGAAACCCGCGACGCTGATGATGGGGCATGGCTATGACCCCACCCTGTCCGAAGGATCGCTGAAACCGCCGATCTTCCTGACATCCACCTTCGCCTTCGAAAGCGCGGCGGCAGGCAAGCGGCATTTCGAAGGGGTAACGGGCATCAGGCCCGGCGGGGCGGAGGGACTGGTCTATTCCCGCTTCAACGGCCCCAATCAGGAAATTGCCGAGGACCGGCTGTCGGTCTGGGAGGAGGCGGAGGACGCCCTGCTCTTTTCCAGCGGCATGTCCGCCATCGCGACGACGCTGCTCGCGCTGGTGCAGCCGGGCGACGTGATCGTGCATTCCGCGCCCCTCTATGCCGCGACCGAATCGCTGATCGGGCGCACATTGGGCAAGTTCGGCGTGCAATGGCTGGATTTCCCGGCGGGCGCGACCGAGGAAGAGATCAGCGCGGTGATCGAAAGGGCCAAGGGGCTGGGCCGCGTCGCGATGATCTATCTGGAAAGCCCGGCCAATCCGACCAATGTGCTGGTCGATCTGGAGGCGGTAGTTGCGCGGCGCGACTTTTTGTTCGGAGGCGAAGAATATCACCCGCCCATCGCCATCGACAACACCTTCCTAGGCCCGCTCTGGCTTCATCCGCTGAGTCATGGGGCCGATCTGGTCATCTACAGCCTCACCAAATATGCGGGCGGGCATAGCGATCTGGTCGCGGGCGGCGTGCTGGGGTCCAACGCGCTGATCAACACCATCCGGCTGATGCGAAACACCATCGGCACCATCCTGGACCCGCATTCCGCCTGGATGCTGCTGCGGTCGCTGGAGACGCTGGAACTGCGGATGAGCCGCGCGGGCGAGAATGCGGCCAAGGTCTGCGCCTGGCTGAAGGACCAGCCGCAGGTGGAGAAGGTCGTCTATCTCGGCTTTCCGGAGACGGAGCGGCAGGCGGATATCTATGCACGCCATTGCACCGGGGCGGGATCGACCTTCTCGCTATACCTGAAGGGTGGCGAAGCGGAGGCCTTCGCCTTTCTGGATGCGCTCAAGATCGCGAAACTGGCCGTCAGCCTGGGCGGGACGGAGACTTTGGCGAGCCATCCGGCGGCGATGACCCATTTGTCCGTACCCGCCGAGCGAAAGAAGGCGCTGGCGATCAGCGACAATATGGTGCGCATCTCCATCGGCTGCGAGGATGCGGGCGATCTGATCGCGGACTTCGCCCAGGCCCTGCGGGCGATAGGATGACGGGCCGGCCGCTGATCCTGGTGGCGCAGCCGCATCTGGCGCCGTTGCTGGATGTGCTTTCCTCCCGATATGACGCCATGCCCCTGTGGGAGGAAAGCGGAAAGGCGCGGCTTGCGAAGGCCGAGATTCTGGTGACGGCGGGCGAGTTCCGGCTCGATCCGGCGATGCTGGAACAGATGGCCGCGCTGCGGCTGATCGCCTGTTTCACCGTGGGCTATGACGGGGTCGACCTGGACTGGGCGCGGGCGCGGGGCGTGGCCGTGACCCATGCGGGGGACGCCAATGCGGAGGATGTGGCGGATCATGCGCTGGGCCTCATCCTCGCCCATCGGCGGCGGATCGTGTCGGGCGACCGGCAGGTGCGGTCGGGCGAATGGACAGCAGGCGCGAAGATGCTCACCCGGTCGATGGCGGGTGCGCGGGTCGGGATCGTCGGCATGGGCAGCATCGGGATCGCCCTCGCGGAACGGGCCGGGGCGATGCGCATGCGGGTCGGCTGGTGGGGACCACGGGAAAAGCCGGAACTGGGCTGGGCGCGGGCGGAAAGCCTGGAGATGCTGGCGCGGGACAGTGACGTCATGGTGGTCGCGGCGAAGGCGACCGAGGAAAATCGCGGGATGATCGACGCTTCGGTGATGGATGCGCTGGGGCCGCAGGGGCTGCTGGTGAATGTCGCGCGCGGCCAGTTGGTGGATGAGGATGCGCTGATCGCTGCCTTGCGGGAGGGGCGGCTGGGCGGAGCGGCGCTGGACGTCTTCGAAAGCGAGCCTACCCCTGCCGCGCGTTGGGCCGATGTGCCGAATATGGTGCTGACGCCGCATATGGGCGGCGCGACCTATGAAGCCGTCGGGCGGATGCGGGATATGCTGCTGGCGAACCTTGGGGCCTATTTTGCAGGGGAGCCGCTGGTTTCGCCGGTCGTCTGAACGCTCAGTTCCAATCCACCCTTTTCCACCCCCGCTCCGCCGCCAGTTTCGCCAGCGGCTTGTGCGGGTTGGACGCGAAGGGCAGGTCCGCATATTCCAGCATCGGCGCGTCCGACACATGGTCGGAATAGGCGCGGATATGCGCTTGGCGGCGGTCGATCGCTTCTGCGGCCATCCACGCCTTGATCATGCGCAGTTTCCCGGTGTCGTAGCAATTCTCGCCCGCGATCTTCGCCCGGACATAGCGCAGATCCTGCGACAGATGATCCGTCGCGATCACCGCGTCGAAACCCAGCCGCCGGGCGATCGGCTCGACATAAAGGCGGTAGGATGCGGTGGCCAGCACCAGCCTGCAGCCGTCCGCCCTGTCCTTCGCGATCTGCGCCAGCGCGCCGGATCGCACATTGCGGTCCACCACCTTCGCCGCATAGCTTTCCACATGCGGCATCAGCCTGGCGCGTTCGACGTTGAACCCGATCATCAGCGCCTGGTTCAACTCCTTCAACCGCTGCCGGCTGATCAGCTTCAGCACATAGGCCAGCATCAGCAGGATCACGCCGGGGAACAGCGCCAGACGCCAGGGCGCCATGCCTTTGGCGACGTGGATCAGAAAGCCGGTATAGGTGCCGGTGAACGTCACCGTGCGGTCCATATCGTAGATTGCGAGCCTGTGCGTCATGCCATGTCCGAAACTTTTTGGGTCGCCCCTTCGTTTGATCGTGCGGATGGGCCGTTTCGGCTTGCCGTGCAACCGATAATGGACCACATCTCCGCCTTGATGAACAAAGCCGCTGATCTTGCTCAGGAAGTCCGCGAGGGCAGGACGGTCATTCGGCTTTCGGGCAATCTGTCCATCGCTTGCCTACACGACCTGCCCGACAGGCTGGATGCCATAGCGGGGCCGGTCGACCTGCTCGACCTGTCGGGCGTGGACCATATGGACACGATCGGCGCATGGGTGCTGCACCGCGCGATCAAGCGGCTGGACTGCAAGATCACAGGCGACAAATGCGATGCGGAGCGGCTGATCGCGACGGTCGGCCAGGTGGACGAGCCGGTCAATATCCGCCCGGACCATGAACCGCCCCTGCGGCGGGTGGTCGGCCAGATCGGCGAAGCGGTGGTCAATTCCGCCACGACCCTGCTGGGCCTGCTCGGCTTCTTCGGCGGCACGCTGGTCGCGACGTGGAACGTCATCCGCCATCCCCGCCGCTTCCGCATCAACGCCGTGGTGCAGCGTTTTGAGGTGGTGGGCGTGTCCGCGCTTGGCATCATCGGGCTGATGAGCTTCCTGATCGGCATCGTCATCGCGCAGCAGGGATCGGTGCAGCTTCGCCAGTTCGGCATGGAGATGCTGACCATCAACCTGGTCGGCCGCCTCACCTTCCGGGAACTGGGCGTGCTGATGACCGCGATCATGGTCGCGGGCCGGTCCGGCTCCGCCTTCGCCGCGCAATTGGGGACGATGAGGCTGACCGAAGAGGTCGACGCCATGCGCACCATCGGCGTGTCGCCCATGGAGGCGCTGGTGCTGCCGCGCACGCTGGCGGTGGTGGTGATGATGCCGCTGCTCGGCTTCTATTCCTCCATCGTCGCGATCATCGGCGGCGGGTTCCTGTGCGCGGTGTCGCTCGACATCCCGCCCATCACCTTCATTCAGCGGCTGCGAGAGGTGGTGCCGATCCATGACCTGTGGGTGGGCCTGATCAAGGCGCCGGTATTCGGCGTCATCATCGCATTGGCGGGCTGCTTTCAGGGCATGCAGGTCAAGGGCAATGCAGAGGAAGTCGGCCTGCGCACGACGGCCGCGGTCGTGCAGGCGATCTTCCTCGTCATCGTGCTCGACGCCATGTTCGCCGTCCTGTTCACCTGGGTGGGCTGGAACTGATGGCCCCCGAAGAGGAAATGACCGCGGAGGAAGCGCGGGTCGAAAAGGCCGTGCAACGGGACGGCATCGCCATATCCGTCCGCAACCTGCGCAACAGCTTCGGCGATCAGGTGGTGCATGAAGGGCTGAACCTGGACGTGCGCAAGGGCGAGATTCTGGGCGTGGTCGGCGGATCGGGCACCGGCAAGTCGGTGCTGATGCGATCGATCATCGGCCTCCAGACGCCGGACGAGGGCGAAATCCACGTCTTCGGCGAATCGATGATCGGCCGTCTGGACGATGAGGCGCTGGCCATCCGCAAACGCTGGGGCGTGCTGTTCCAGGGTGGCGCGCTGTTTTCGACGCTGACCGTGGCCGAGAATGTCGAAGTGCCGATCCGCGAATATTATCCCAATATCGGGCCGAAGCTTCGTGACGAAATCGCCGCCTACAAGATCCGCCTGACCGGCCTGCCCGCCGAGGCCGGACCCAAATATCCCGCCGAACTGTCGGGCGGGATGAAGAAGCGCGCGGGGCTGGCGCGGGCGCTGGCGCTGGACCCGGACCTGCTGTTCCTGGACGAACCGACGGCGGGGCTGGACCCGATCGGCGCGGCGTCCTTCGACGAACAGACCCGCAAATTGCAGCAGACGCTGGGGCTGACGGTGTTCCTCATCACCCATGATCTCGACACCCTCTATTCGATCTGCGACCGGGTGGCGGTGCTGGCGGACAGGAAGGTGACGGCGGTCGGCACCATCGATGAACTGCTGGCGACCGACCATCCGTGGATTCAGGAATATTTCAACGGCCCGCGCGGGCGCGCCGCGACGGCGGCGGTCGATCGCGAAAAGAACAAGAGGCGATAGAATATGGAAACCCGCTCCAACCATGTGCTGGTGGGCACGGTCACGCTGCTGTTGCTGGTGGCGATCATGATCGCGGCTTTCTGGTTCTCGCGCCTCTCGCAGGGCAATAATATGGAATATGACATCTTCTTCAAACAGGCGGTGAACGGCCTCGCCAAGGGGTCGAGCGTCAACTATGCGGGCGTCCCATCCGGCCAGGTGGAGAAGATCGAGCTGTGGAAGCGCGATCCCAGCTTCGTGAAGGTGCGCATTTCCGTGAAGGAGGGCACGCCTGTCCTTCAGGGCACCACCGCGACCATCGCGGGCGTGGGCTTTACCGGCGTCAGCGAGATCGTGCTGGACGGCGCGGTCAAGGGGGCGCCGCCCATCGTCTGCCCTGCGGAAAACACGCTGGCGGTCTGCCCCGACGGCGTGCCGGTGATCCCGACCAAGCCCGGCGCGCTGGGCGAACTGCTCAACAATGCGCCGCAACTGCTGGAGCGGCTGTCGACGCTGACCGAACGGCTGACCGAATTGCTGAACGACAAGAATCAACAGTCGATCGCCGGCATCCTCGCCAATGTGGAGCGGATTTCCGGTTCCCTGGCCGACCGCAGCCCGGAAATCGCCGCGACCCTGGCCGAAGCGCGCATCGCCGTGCAGCGCACGGGCATCGCCGCCGAACAGATCGGCAAGCTCGCCGCGTCCACCGACGCCATGGTGAATGATGAGGGCCGCCCGCTGCTGGCCGACCTGCGCAAGAGCATCCAGTCGGCCACGCGCAGCATCGACACGCTGGACAAGACCATCGCGGAGGCGCAGCCGGGCGTCCGCGCCTTCAGCAACCAGACCATGCCAGAGGTCAATCAGCTCGTCCGCGACCTGCGGGAAATGTCGCGATCCTTCCGCGGCGTGGCCGAAAAACTCGATCAGCAGGGCGCGGGGTCGATCGTCGGGTCGCCCAAGCTGCCCGATTACAAGCAATAAGAGGGACATGATGATGTTTCACAGGAAACTGGGCCTGATGCCGGTGGCCCTCGGCACGCTGATGCTGGCCGGTTGCGTGTCCTTCGGGGGCAAGCCACCCGAGCGGCTGCTGTCGCTGAACGCCACGCAGAAGGTCGCGCCGGGCACGCTGCGCAGCGCTTCCTCCGGCGCGGCCATCACGGTGGCCGATCCCGAAGCGCCCAAGATGCTCGACACGGTGCGGGTGCCGGTGATCACCTCCCCCACTTCGGTCGCCTATGTGACCAAGGTGCAATGGGCCGACACGCCGCGTCACCTGTTCCAGAAGCTGCTGGCCGAAACCATCGCCGCCACCAGCAACCGCATCGTGCTCGATCCCGGCCAATATTCGGCCGATGCAGGACAGCGGCTGATGGGCGAACTGGTCGATTTCGGCCTGGATGAGGCGAGCAACAGCGCCGTCGTGACCTATGACGCGCTGCTGGCCGGGCCGGGCGGCACGGCGATCGCCAAGCAGCGTTTCACCGCCAGCGTGCCGGTCGGCGGCAAGATCGCGGCGGACAGCGTGGGCGCGCCACTCAATGCGGCGGCGAACAAGGTGGCGGCGGATGTCGCGGCATGGGTGGCGGCCAGCGGGCGGTAGAAATCTTGCACCATGTGCTCCTGCGAAGGCAGGAGCACATGGTGGTCAGTCACTCCAGACTCTTGCTTACCTGCTCGGTGACGTCCTTCGACAGCCCCGGCACCGCCAGGATGCGCTGCAACTCCGCCCGCATCAGCGCCGCGCGCCCCTCATCGAACCGCTTCCAGCGCCCTAGCGGCGGGACCAGCCGGGCGGCGGTCTGCGGATTGAGCTTGTCGAGGGCGATGATGCAGTCGGCCACCAGCCGATAGCCCTTGCCCGACTTGTGGTGAAACGCCCATTGATTGCCCGCGAAGGCCCCATAGAGCGACCGCACGCGATTGGGATTGGCCAGGGTGAAATCCTTGTGCCGGCCCAATTCCTCGACCAGGTCGACCGTGTCGGGATGGAAGGCGAAGGCCTGGGTCTGGAACCATTTGTCCAGCGTCAGCGCATCGTCCCGATAGCGGTTGTAGAAGATGTCCAGCGCCGCTTCCCGCTCCGCGCTGGCGCCGTTCGCCAGGGTCGCGAGCGCCGCCTGACGCTCCGTCATATTGTCGGCCTCGCTGAACTGTCCGAAGGCGACGGTCGCGCCATCCCCCGCGCCTGACGCGGCGAGATAGAGCAAGGCGGTGTTGCGCAGCTTTCGCGCTCCCTTGGCGGCGGGCGACAGGGCGAAGGCATTGGCCTTCGTCTTGCCGTGAATGTCGCGCCACAACGGCTCCAGTTCGGTGCCGATCCGCCGTTGCAGCGCGTCGCGGGCGGCATGGATCGCGTCGGGATCGACCACCGCCATCTGGTCGCCCAGATAGGCCTCGCTCGGCAGGCGGATCGCCTCGGCGACAAAGGCCGGATCGAGCAGCGGATCGGTGGCGGTGTGGCGGATCGCGGCGATCACCGCATCGTCATCCACCACCTGCCCGCCGATCCGGCCGACCAGCACATTGACGATGAGCTGCTGCATCGCTTCATAGCGGGCGAAGGGGTCGTCGTCATGGGCGGACAGAAAGGCGAGATCGGCCTGACTGCGATTGGTTTCCACAATGACCGGCGCGGAAAAGCCCCGGTTGATCGACAGGATCGGGGCCGTGGTCCAGCCGTCGAAGGTGAAGCTCTGCCGGGCCTGCGTCAGCAAGAGCAGTTCGTCGCCCCGATTTTCGCCGGTTTCCGGGTCGAACAGGGCCGTGCGCAACGGGATCGCCATGGGCTGCTTTTCGGGCTGGCCAGGCGTCGGCGGAACGGTCTGCTCCAGCAGCAGGGTCACGGCTCCAGTGGCTGGATCGTGATTCAGCAGCGCCCGGACATGCGGCGTGCCGGCCTGCTCATACCAGCGGCGAAATTGGCCAAGGTCGATCTCCCCGCCCTCTTCCATGGCGCGGACGAAATCCTCGCAGGTGACCGCTTCCCCGTCATGCCGGTCGAAATAGAGGTCGGTCCCGGCGCGAAAGCGTTCCGGACCCAGCATCAGCGCCATCATGCGGATCAGTTCCGCGCCCTTGTTGTAGATGGTGGCGGTGTAGAAGTTACTGATTTCCATATAGGATTCCGGTCTAACCGGATGCGCGAGCGGGCCGCTATCCTCCTGGAACTGGGCAGCGCGCAGGATGCGGACATCCTCGATCCGCTTCACCGCATGCGACCCCATGTCAGCCGAGAAATTCTGGTCGCGGAAAACGGTGAAGCCTTCCTTCAGGCTCAGTTGGAACCAGTCCCGACAGGTGACGCGATTGCCTGACCAATTGTGGAAATATTCATGCGCCACCACGCCTTCGACGCCGTCATAATCGATGTCGGTCGCAGTTTCAGGATCGGCCAAAATGTAGCGCGAATTGAAGATGTTGAGGCCCTTATTCTCCATCGCGCCGAAGTTGAAATCCGCCACGGCGACGATGTTGAACACGTCCAGGTCATATTCCCGGCCATAGACCCGCTCATCCCAGGCCATGCTGTTCTTGAGCGCCTGCATGGCATGGGCGGTGCGCGGCAGGTCCGCTTCCTTGACCCAGATTCCCAGTTGCACTTCCCGCCCGCTGACCGTCACGAAACGGTCGGCATTGCAGGCAAGGTCGCCCGCGACCAGGGCGAAGAGGTAGCAGGGTTTGGGGAAGGGATCATTCCAGCGCGCCCAATGGCGGCCATCGGCCAAATCGCCCTGCTCGACCGGATCGCCATTGGCCAGCAGCACGGGATAGAGCGCCTTGTCCGCCGCCATCCGCACCGAATAGCGCGACAGCACATCGGGCCGGTCGGGGAAGAAGGTGATGCGGCGAAAACCCTCCGCCTCGCACTGCGTGCAGAGCAGGCCGCCGCTGGCATAAAGCCCCATCAGCTTGCTGTTGCCCTGGGGCGCGATCTCCACCAGCGTTTCCACCTGATGCGCGGAAGCGGGAAGCGGAATGACCAACATGCCGCCGTCCAGCGACCATTGCCCGGTCGTGAGCGGCGCGCCGTCGACCCTGATTTCCAGCGGCGACAGCCCGTCCCCGTCCAGCTTCAACGGCCGGTCATGATCGCCGTTGCGGGTGACCGATAATGTCGCGCGCACCCGTGTGGCGGCGGCATCCAGGTCGAAATCCAGCGCGATATCGGGAACAAGCCAATCGGGTGGGCGATAATCTTCGCGACGGACAATATGGGGCGCGACGGGGAATGAAGAATGATCTGCCATGCGCGCAGGCTAGGCCGTCGATAGGAAAAAGGCCAGTGCCCCCCGGCAATTGAGAGCTGTTACCGGCCTTTTTCGTTGTCGAAACCGTTAGATGCGCTCGCCCGACAAGCGTTGGCAGAGCATGTCTAACTGGTCGAGCGTCGAATAATGCAGCTTCAATGTGCCGCCGCCGCCCCGGCCATAATCGATATTCACTTTCAGCCCCAATATGTCGGCCAGATGCTGTTCCAGAGCCACGATATCGGGATCATTTTCCTGGGCGGCGGCGCGCTTCCGGCTGGGCGCGTCATCCCCCTTCCTGGCGCGGCGGACCAACTGCTCCGTATCGCGAACGGACAGGCCCTTGGCTTCGACAGTCCGGGCGAGATTCTCGCAGTCGGGCGCGCCGATCAAGGCGCGGGCGTGGCCCATGCTGAGCTTCTGTTCGATCACCTGCTGCTGAACCGGCGCGGGCAGATCGAGCAGGCGCATCAGATTTGCAACATGACTGCGCGACTTGCCGACCAGGCGGCCCAAAGCTTCCTGGCTGTGGTGGAATTCCGCGATCAGCTTGCGATAGGCTTCCGCTTCCTCGATCGGATTGAGGTCTTCGCGCTGGATATTTTCAATGAGCGCGATTTCCAGCGTTTCCGCCTCATCGAAATCCCGGACGATGGCGGGAATGCGGTGAAGCTGGGCGCGCTGGGCGGCGCGCCAGCGGCGTTCGCCCGCAACGATCTGGAACCCGCCGCCATGGGGACGGACGATGATCGGCTGAATCACGCCCCGCTTGGCGATGCTTTCGGCCAGTTCCTGCAACGCTCCTTCATCGAAATGGCGGCGCGGCTGTTCCGGATGGGGCTGGATCAGCGCCACTTCGATACTCTGGATCGTCTTGGTCGACGGCGGGGTGGCGGCGGTCGGCGCGACGGGTTCTTCCCGCGCGACATCCCCCAGCAGCGCCGAGAGACCCCGGCCCAGGCCATGGGGACGCTTGGCGGACTTCATCACATTTTCGTTGCTCAAGCAGCGACCTCCTGTCGGGGCAGGCGCGCGATCAGTTCGCGGGCCAGACGCATATAGGCTTCCGACCCCGAACAGCGGAAATCATAGATCAACGCCGGAACGCCATGGCTGGGCGCTTCCGACAGGCGAACATTGCGGGGAATGACGGTGGAAAAGACCAGATCGCCCAGGCAGGCGCGCACATCGTCCGCCACCTGATCGGTCAGGCGATTGCGCCGGTCATACATGGTAAGCGCCACGCCCATGATCGAAAGGCCGGGGTTGAAGCGCCCGCGAATGCGTTCGACCGTCTGAAGCAATTGCGACAGCCCCTCCAGCGCGAAAAATTCGCACTGCAACGGCACCAGCAGCGATTGCGCCGCGACCATGGCGTTGATGGTCAGCAGGCCCAGCGAGGGCGGGCAGTCGATCAGGCAGATGTCCCAGCGGCCCGGCTGCCCCTCCGACAGGACGCGCTCCAGCCGATGGGTCCGCTCCTCATATTCGATCAGTTCGATTTCCGCGCCCGACAGATCCTGCGTGGCCGGCACGATATCCAGCTTCGGAACGCGCGTAGTGATGATCGCATCTTCCAGGGCGCAATTGCCCATGAGCAGGTCATAGCTGGATTGCTTGCGATCCGCGTGATTGACGCCCAGGCCGGTGGAGGCATTGCCCTGCGGATCGAGATCGACCAGCAAGACGCGCAATCCCGTGGCGGCCAATCCGGTGGCCAGATTGATGGCGGTGGTGGTTTTTCCGACGCCGCCCTTCTGATTGGCGATGGCAATGCGGATCATCCTCGGCCTTTCCTGCTGACGGACCGGACCGCCTGTGCGACGACGATGGCGCTGTCCGCGTCAGTCACACTGCGTTCCACGTGGAACGCACCTTGCCATGATCGACTCGCGGCCTCCAGTTCATTCTGCGCATTTCTTCCTTTTGGCAGCACCCAGATCGTCTTTTCGTCGGACAGATGCATTGCCGATGCCAGCAACTTGGGCAAAGGCGCATAGGCGCGGGCGCTGATCACGGCAGCGCGGGCGTCAGGCACCGTCTCTACGCGCCCGCCGAAAACGCTCGCGCCAGACAGGCCGAGTTCAGCGATGACATCGTTCAGGAAATCGATCCTCTTGCGCCGCGATTCGACCATCTGAACCGGCCGATCCGTCAGGATCGCGACGACGATACCGGGCAGGCCGGCCCCCGATCCCAGATCGATCCATTGCCCCTCTCCCGCCCGTGCCGCCAGAGGGATAAGCTGGGCGGAGTCGACGATATGCCGCGCCCATATATGGGGCCGGGTCGATTCAGCGATCAGATTCTGGCGATCCATCTCCGCCAGAATGATGGCGATATAGCGTTCCAGCCTGTCCCATGTTCCACGTGGAACATCGAAGTGCGTCTCCAGCCATCCCCGCGCCTCTTCCTCGGTCACGCGGCGCGCCGCCGGATATGCACGAGGACAGCCGCCAGCGCGGCGGGCGTGATTCCCCTTATCCGTCCCGCAGCAGCCAGCGTATCGGGCCGCGCCAGATTCAGCCGCTCGATCATTTCCGTCGACAGACCGCCGACCAACGCGAAATCGAAATCGGCGGGAATGGCGACCCGCTCATTCCGGCGCATTTCCGAAATTTCCGCATCCTGCCGCTCCAGATAGGGCGCATAATGCGCATCCTCCAAAATCTCGTCGCGCACATCGGGCGATATTTTCGAAAGCGCTGGCGCGAGGCTGTACAGCATGTCGCGGCCCACCTCCGGAAAGCGCGCCCATTCGAACAGGGTGCGGCGCGCCCCGTCCTGCCGGACCGCCGCACCCGCCCTGGCCATTTCAGTCGCGGACAGGGACAGGTTCAATGCGCCTTCGGCCTTTTGCCGCTCCGCATTCCGGCGGGCATAATGAGCGGCGCGCTCCGCACCCAAAATGCCGTGGCGATGCCCGACGGGAGCCAGCCTGGTGCCCGCATTGTCGGCCCGCAACCGCAGGCGATATTCGGCCCGGGCCGTGAGCATGCGGTAGGGTTCGGTCACGCCCTGCAGGACCAGATCGTCGATCATCACGCCGATATAGCTGCTGGCCCGATCCAGGATCAGCGGCTCCTCCCCCCGCGCATGGGCGGCGGCGTTGACGCCCGCGACCAGACCCTGGGCAGCGGCCTCTTCATAGCCGGTCGTGCCGTTGATCTGCCCGGCGCAAAAGAGGCCGGGTATCGCCCGCACCTCCAATGTCGCGTCCAGCGCACGCGGGTCGATATGATCATATTCCACCGCATAGCCGGGCACGACGATCTCCGCCCTTTCCAATCCTGCCATCGACCGGATCATCGCCCATTGCACATCGGCGGGAAGCGAGGTGCTGATGCCGTTGGGATAGACGAGGGCGTTGTCCAATCCCTCCGGCTCCAGGAAAATCTGATGCCCGTCTCTGTCGCCGAAACGGATCACCTTATCCTCGATGGAAGGGCAGTAGCGCGGGCCGCGCCCCTCGATCGCGCCGCTGAACAAGGGCGAGCGCCCCAATCCTTCCCGGATGATGGCATGGGTGCGGTCATTGGTCCGGGTGATCGCGCAACTCAGTTGGGGCAGGATACGAGTGGAGGAGAGCGCCGACATGGTCCAGCTTCCGCCGTCCGACGGCTGCTCCTCCAGCCGCGCCCAGTCGATGGTGCGCCCATCGATGCGCGGCGGCGTACCGGTCTTCAGCCGCCCGATGGGCAGTTCGAGAGCGCGAAGCTGCACCCCCAGGGTGGTGGCCGCCCGTTCTCCCGTTCGACCACCGGCCGTCGTTTCCTCGCCCCGGAACAATTTGCCGCCAAGGAAGGTGCCTGTCGCCAGCACCACCGTAGGCGCATGGAGCGCCCTCCCGTCAGCCAGCGCCAGCCCGGCAACCTTGCCTTGCGAAAGGAGCAATTTCGCCGCCTCGCCCTCTACGATGTCCAGTCCGACCTGGGCATCCAGCAAGCGGTGAATCTCGACCCGATAGCGTTTGCGGTCGGCCTGGATTCGCGGCCCCTGCACCGCCGCGCCCTTGCTGCTGTTGAGCATGCGATAATGGATCGCGGCGGCATCGGCGGCGCGCCCGATCAATCCATCCAGCGCATCGACCTCCCGCACCAGATGACCCTTGCCCAACCCGCCAATGGCGGGGTTGCAGGACATGGCGCCGACCGTCGCCTTTTCAAAGGTCAGCAAAGCGACGGACGCGCCCTTGCGCGCCGCAGCAGAGGCCGCCTCGCAGCCCGCATGGCCGCCGCCGACCACGATCACATCATAGCTTGTTCGCATGCGCGCCCCTTATCAGATATGGGGCGCTCCGGTCAAAACTGTTCCACGTGGAACAAGCCTATTTGCCGATGCAAAATCCGGAAAAGAGATGGTCGAGCATATCCTCGGTACTTGCGCGCCCGGTCAGTTGATCGATGGCGTTCCGGGCCTGCCGAAGCTCCTCAGCCACGATCAGCAGGTCGCCGCTTCCAGATGCCAATGCCAGATGTCCATGCAGAAGGGCGGCGGCATCGCGCTGTCGCCGGTGCAGGGCATAGTCGCCTTCGCCGGGAAGCAGGCGGGCCGCCCGGTCGAGCAGGATCGCGATCAGCGCCTGCATCCCCTCCCCCGTGAGCGCGGAAAGGCGCAGGCCGGGACGATCATCGGCTCCCCGGTCGCATTGCGCGGCGACCATGATGGCGTCGGCGCGCGGCAATTCCTCCGCCGGTCCCAGCCACAGGATGATATCGGCTGCATCCAGCGCGCCCCGCGCCCGCTCCATGCCGATCGCCTCTATCGCGTCGCTCGTCTCGGCGCGCAGGCCCGCCGTGTCGGTGAAGAGGAAAGCGACGCCACCCAGCGCCGCGGGAACCTCTATCCGATCCCTGGTGGTACCGGCTATGTCGGAGACGATGGCCGCTTCCCGCCCCACCAGATGGTTGAGCAATGTGGATTTGCCCGCATTGGGCGGCCCGGCCAGAACCACCCGAACGCCATCGCGCAACCGCTCTGCCGAGGGGGCCGCAAGCACGGCTTCGACGTCGTGCGCCAAGGTCCGGATGCCTTGGCCGATCCGCGCCTCTATCCCCTCGTCGGGCACGTCGTCCTCGTCGGAAAAATCCAGCGCCGCCTCGGTCATCGCGGACAGATCCAGCAGGCTATGGCGCCATCCCTCCACCCGCCGGGAAAAATGGCCCTCCGCCATCAGCAGCGCGGCGCGGCGTTGCTGTTGCGTCTCGGCGGCGAGAAGGTCGGACAGGCCCTCCACCGCATTCAGGTCCATGCGCCCGTTGGCGAAGGCGCGGCGGGTAAACTCCCCCGCTTGCGCCCGGCGCAATCCGGGCAGCGTGCCAAGGGCATCCTCAATCGCGGCGATGACCGCCCGCCCGCCATGGCAGTGCAATTCGGCCAGATCCTCGCCAGTCACCGTGGAGGGACCGGGAAACCACAGGATAAGGGCGCGATCCAGCAAGGCGCCGTCCCTGGGATCGGTCAGCGATGACAATCGCGCCCGGCGCGGCGTGGGCAAAGCCCCGGCCAGGGCGAGCAACGCCGAACCCGCCGAAGGACCGCTGATGCGGATGACCCCGATGCCGGCAGGGGGCGCGCCGCTCGACAGCGCGAAGATGCTATCCGTCACGGCGCGGCCTTGGACAAATGGTCAGCCCGACGCCTTGTCGCCATTCTTGCCCGGCATTCCGGCAAGGCCGATATCCATCATCTGCTTGAACAGCCGCATGCCCGCATCGCCCATGGGCGAGAAGCTTTTGAACAGCGTCTCCATCTGCTCGACATTGGCGACGCCGTCGAAGCTATCGAGCATCGTCTTCACATATTTGTCGTGAATGGGGGTGACATCCGGCAGGCCCAGGAAAGCCCGCGCCTCCGCAGGAGTGCAGTCGACGTCCACACTTACCTTCATATCTCGCTACCTTTTGCCGTGGGCACCCTTTACAACGCCTCATGCCGCAACAAGGGCGCTCAACGCAAATTTTTTGACGGCAAGGACGGTTGCACTCGGCCCGGCAAGCGCCATTATGCCGTTGACCAACCATCTCCCCATAATCACGGAAAGGATATCCCATGGCATTCACATCCATCTCCACGCTGGAAGGCGACGCGCAGTTCGACGTCTATGTCGCCCGGCCGGAGGGAAAGCCGAAGGCCGCCATCGTGGTGATCCAGGAAATCTTCGGCGTGAATGAAGGCATCCGCCGCAAATGCGACGATTGGGCGGCCAAGGGTTATCTGGCGCTGGCGCCCGACCTTTTCTGGCGGGAAAAGCCGCATATCGAACTCGACGCCGATATCCCCGACGATTTGCAGGCCGCCTTCGGCCATATGCAGAAGTTCAACCAGGACCAGGGCATCCGCGATATCGAAGCCACCATCAAGGCGGGTCGCGCCGAACTGGGCGATGGCGGCAAGGTCGGGCTGGTGGGCTATTGCCTGGGCGGGCGGTTGGCCTTCATGTCGGCCTGCCGCACCGATGGGGACGCCTTCGTCGCTTATTATGGCGTCGGCATCGACGGCCTGCTGAACGAACAGCATGCCATCGGCAAGCCCGTGCTGCTGCATGTTCCCACCGCCGACGGCTTCGTGCCCGCGGAGGTGCAGCAAAAGATGCATGAGGGGTTGAAGGACAACCGCCATGTCGTGCTGCACGATTATGAGGGGCTGGATCACGGCTTTGCCGCGGAAATGGGCGCGCGGCGGAATGAGGCGGCCGCCCAACTGGCGGACGGCCGCACCGCCAATTTCTTCGCCACCAATCTCTGACAGGGAAGCGGCGACATGGCGCAGGCATGGCGGATGGTGGCGTTGAACCATGGCGGACCCGACGTGATCGCGCGGGAGGATTTCGATCCGGGCCTGCCGGGCGAAGGCGAACTGCTGATCCAGCAGGACGCCGTCGGGCTGAACTTCATCGACACCTATTACCGCACCGGCCTCTATGCCGCGCCGCTGCCGACCCCGCTTGGGGCGGAGGGCGCGGGCCATGTCGCCGCCATCGGTCCCGGCGTGACCGATTTTGCCTTGGGGGACAAGGTGGGTTGCGCCGCCGGGCTGGGCGCCTATGCCACCCACCGCATCGTGCGGGCGGAACAGGTCGTGAGGATTCCCGACGGGGTCAGCACGCGGGATGCCGCCGCCATGATGCTGAAGGGCATGACCGCCTGCTATCTGGCGGAGGACATCGTCACCCTGCAAGCCGGTCAGGTCGCCCTGGTCCATTCGGCGGCGGGGGGCGTCGGCTCCGCGCTGGTGCCTTGGCTGCGGGACAAGGGCGTTGTCGTGATCGCCCATTGCGGCTCGGCGGAAAAGGCGGCGCAGGTGGATGCGGACCATCGGCTGCACGGCGCCTTCGACAGCCTTGCCGCGACCGTGCGGGAAATCACGGCAGGGCGCGGGGTGGATGTCGTCTATGACGGCGTGGGCAAGGATAGCTGGAGCGCGTCGCTGGCCTCGCTCAAGCGGCGCGGGTTGATGGTCAGCTATGGCAATGCGTCTGGCGCGGTGCCGCCGATCAGCCTGCTTGAGCTTAGCCGGGGCGGATCGCTTTACGTCACCCGGCCCACGCTGTTCGACTATGTCGCCACGCCCGAAGAATTGGCCTGGACCGCCGAACGGCTGTTCGACCGCATGGCGCGCGGCGTGGTGAAGGCGGTGGTCGGCCAGAGCTTCGCCCTGAGCGACGCCGCCAAGGCTCATCGGGCGCTGGAAGCCCGGCAGACCACGGGAAGCACGCTGCTGATCCCCTGAAGCGGCACGGGGCGCGGGGGCAGCGTCGAACCATGACATTGTTCGTCACATCGTTGAAAATGATAAATATTTTTGAACGATCGGTATATTATGCTCGACCGGCGCAGGCCGGAATGGCAAGGCGCAGCCGATGAACGCATTCGCGCCCCTTCTTGCGCCTTTCTGGTTTGCCCAGCTTTTTACGGGCGCCAAATCCTTCATCGACAACCCGCTGATCGGTTCGCCCCGGCTGAACGCGCGGGGCCTGCATGCCGGGCGCGTGCGGCTGGCGCAGGCGATGACGGCGCGGCGACGCAGGCGGCTGGCCGACGCCGTCGATCCGGCGGACCGGGCGGCGTTCGACAGGGACGGCGTGGTCGAGATTCGCGACTTCCTGCCCGCGGCGACGTTCGGAGCCTTGCAGCAGCAGCTTTTCGCCTATCGGGGTCCCGCGCGGGAAATGGTGCAGGGCGACACGATCACGCGGCGGCTGGCGCTGGACCCCGCCGCCCGTCGCGCTATCCCGGCCTTCGAAGACTTTTGCCGCGATCCCCGCTGGCGGGCGCTGGCCCGCTATGTCTCCGGCTTCGACATAGAACCGCTGCTCTACGTCCAGTCGATCCTGCCGCAGCGGCATGACGCCCCGCCCGATCCCCAGATCGCCTTCCACGCCGATACTTTTTATCCGGCGATGAAGGCATGGCTGTTCCTGGAGGATGTGGCGGTCGAAACCGGACCTTTCGCCTATGTGAAGGGTTCGCACCGGCTGACGCCGCAGCGGCTGGCATGGGAAAAGCAACGCAGCCTGAGCGCCCGCGACGGCGATTGCCGCCTGTCGGCGCGGGGATCGCTGCGGATAGACACCAGCGAACTGGCGGCGCTGGACCTGCCGCAGCCGACCATATTCGCCGTGCCCGCGAACACCCTGCTGATCGCCGATACGTTCGGCTTTCATGCGCGCAGCCCGGCCAGCGTTCCGGCGACGAGGGTGGAGATCTGGGCCTATGGCCGCCGCAATCCGTTCCGCCTGGCCAAGGGATGGGATGTCTGGAGCCTGCCCGGCATCGCCGAGCGGCGCATTCCGATACGCTGGTGGCTGGGCGACAGGATTGCCGGTCCGGCCAACCAGCCCTGGCGGCCGGTGGGCCTCAAAAGCGCGGCGGACGGCTGAACCGTCCGCCGCAACAGGTTCAGACGAAGAGCGTCAATATGCCGACCTGATGATCCACGACGCCGTCATAGATCATCTTGATCGCAACATAGATGATCACCGCCAGACCCAGATAGGCGATCCAGCGGAAGCGTTCGATATATTTGGCGATCAGGTTCGCGGCGATGCCCATCAGCGCCACGGAAAGAACAAGCCCGATGATCAGGATGCCCGGATGGTCGCGCGCCGCGCCAGCGACGGCCAGCACATTGTCCAGGCTCATCGAAACGTCCGCGATCGCGACGGCCCAGGCCGCTCCGGCAAAGCTCTTGGCGGGGCGCAGGCCCGACACGTCATCGTCGCTGATATCATCGGGCGTGTCCCCGCCCCGCTTCGGGTGCAGTTCACGCCACATCTTGAACGCGACCCAGAGCAGCAGCAATCCGCCCGCCAGGATCAGGCCGACGATCTGCATCAACTGCGTCACCACCAGCGCGAAGCCGATGCGCAGCACCAGCGCGGCGATGATGCCGATCAGGATGACCTTCTTGCGCTGTTCCGTCGGCAGTCCGGCGGCCAGCGCGCCGACGACAATGGCGTTGTCCCCGGCCAGAAGCACGTCGATCATCAGCACCTGGCCAAAGGCGGCCAACGCGGCGGGCGAGCCGATATTGCTGAAATCATGGACGATATGCGCCCAAATGTCGGCAGGCGAGCCAATTCCCTGCGCTGCTGCGGCGGCGGTGGCGATAAGATCGAGCATGACGGCCTTATAATCCCCTGATTTACGGGCCTGAAAACATGGCCGCCAGACTGAAAGCCCGGCGGCCCGAAACGCAAACCGTCCAGCCGCTTACTGGTTCATCGAATCGAAGAAATCTTCGTTGGTCTTGGAATCCTTCATCTTGTCGAGCAGGAATTCCATGGCGTCCACCGTGCCCATCTGCATCAGGATACGGCGCAGCACCCACATTTTGGACAGCTTGGCCTTGTCGACCAGCAGTTCTTCCTTGCGGGTGCCCGACTTGCCGACGTCCAGGGCCGGGAAGATGCGCTTGTCCGCGACCTTGCGGTCCAGCACGATTTCGGAGTTGCCGGTGCCCTTGAACTCTTCGAAGATGACCTCGTCCATGCGGCTGCCGGTATCGATCAGCGCGGTCGCGATGATGGAGAGCGAGCCGCCCTCCTCGATATTGCGCGCCGCGCCGAAGAAGCGCTTGGGACGCTGGAGCGCGTTGGCGTCGACGCCGCCGGTCAGCACCTTGCCCGACGAAGGCACCACCGTGTTGTAGGCGCGGCCAAGGCGGGTGATCGAATCGAGCAGGATCACCACGTCCTTCTTGTGTTCCACGAGGCGCTTGGCCTTTTCGATCACCATCTCGGCCACCTGCACATGGCGCTGCGCCGGTTCGTCGAAGGTGGAGGAGACGACCTCCCCCTTCACGCTGCGCTGCATGTCGGTGACTTCTTCCGGACGCTCGTCGATCAGCAGGACGATCAGGAAGACTTCGGGATGGTTGTCGGTGATCGCCTTGGCGATGTTCTGGAGCAGCACGGTCTTGCCGGTGCGGGGCGGCGCGACGATCAGGGCGCGCTGGCCCTTGCCCTGGGGCGAGACGATGTCGATGACGCGGGCCGACTTGTCCTTGACCGTCGGGTCGGTCGCATCGAGCGTCAGCTTCTGCGTCGGGTAAAGCGGCGTCAGGTTATCGAAATTGACGCGGTGGCGAACCACTTCGGGATCGTCGAAATTGACCGAGATCAGCTTGGTCAGCGCGAAATAGCGCTCGCCATCCTTGGGCGCGCGGATTTCGCCTTCCACCGTGTCGCCGGTGCGCAGGCCGAACTTGCGGACCTGGTTGGGCGAAACATAGATGTCGTCGGGACCGGCGAGGAAATTCGCTTCCGGGCTGCGCAGGAAGCCGAAGCCGTCGGGCAGCACCTCTATCGTGCCCTCGCCCATGATCTGCTCGCCATTTTCGGCCTCTACCTTGAGGATCGCGAACATCAGGTCCTGCTTGCGCAGGGTCGATGCGCCTTCGACGCCCAGTTCCTCCGCCATGGTCACCAGTTCGGCGGGGGCTTTTTTCTTGAGATCCTTAAGGTGCATTCGCGTGGAGTCCGATGGAATGAGAGACGAGGGAAGATGATGGGGGGAAAGCTGACCCGGCAATGACTCGGGAGAACCCGCGCCGGACGGGCGGGATGGAATGTCTGGCGTTTAGCGATCTGCCCTAGGCCAAGTCAAGGTGGCTGAGTCGGTCGGATGGATAGAAATTGCCTGTCTGCGTCCTGCCGCGAAGGAAATGGGATGGGCGGAACAGGCCCGCTCATGCTATACAGGAATAAAATAGGGAGGATATGGGAGATGGGACGCCTGCGCGCCGCTCTGAGCATCGCCGTCGCGATCGCCAGTCCTTCCTTCGCCGCGCAGGATGGCCCGGCGCTGGACCCCGGCGACCCGCCCGCAGTGGTCCGCACCGTGCCCGATTCCGACGCCCGCATCACCATTCCGATCCGGATCGACGGCAAGGGGCCGTGGAATTTCATCGTCGACACCGGGTCGCAACGGACCGTCATTGCCCGCGATCTGGCCGAACGACTGGCGCTGCCGGTGCGGGAACGGGTGACCGTGATCAGCATGACCGGCCGGGCGGAAGTGAATACGGTCGCGGTGCCGCGCCTGGGCTTCGGCAAGAGCGTGGTGGACGATATCGAAGCGCCCGTGTTGGAGGGCGAGAATATCGGCGCGCCGGGGCTGCTGGGCCTGGATGGCTTGCATGCCAAGCGGCTGCTGCTCAATTTCCGCACCGGCCGGATGGAAATCAGCAACAGCAAGCAGAGCTGGCGCGATCCCAATGCCATCATCGTGGAGGCGCGGCGGCGCCGGGGCCAGTTGATCCTGCTCGATTCCGACGTGAACGGGTCGAAGGTCAACATCATCCTGGACACCGGCACGTCGATCAGCGTGGGCAATATGGCGCTGATGAACAAGCTGGTGCGCAAGAAGAAGGCCCCGGCGCTGAAGCTGGCGACGCTGACCAGCGTGACGGGCGATACGCTGTCCGGCCAGTTGGGGCTGATCGACCGGGTGCGCATGGGCCAGGTGACGCTGCGGGACATTCCGGTCATGTTCGCCGATGCCCGGCCCTTTGCGGAACTGGACCTTCAGGACAAGCCGGCGTTGCTGCTGGGCATCGATGCGCTCAAGGTGTTCGACCGGGTGGCCATCGATTTCGGGCGGGGGAAGGTGGATTTCCTGCTGCCTGACATGGGGCATCTGGAACGGGCGCGCTTCGCCGCGGCGCGGAGAGACGCGGGGTAACAACATTCTCCTCCCGTTCGGGCTTCGACAAGCTCAGGGCGAACGGGGAGGGATGAAGTCCGTCCTCAATGTTGCGGCGGTTGCTGCTGCCGGTTGCGGCCCAGCACATTGTCGATCCATTGCTGGTCCAGGCGCGGCGGCTGCGGACGGTCAGCGGGATTGGGAGTGGCCTGGCCGCCATCGTCCGGCTGCGTATCATCCTCTGGCTGCTGCTGGCCGCGCTCTATCGGCAGGCCATTCTCATCGACCATCATGCCGCCATCCGTTCCGCCGTCGGGCTGGCCGTAATAGGCCTCCTCATCCGGCTCCAACTGCCATTCGGGCAGCGTCACCTGGGTTTCGAACTGTTCGACCGGGCGTTTGGCGACGGCGACCTTCATATAATCGGCAAAGGCATGGGCCGGCGCGCGCCCGCCCTGCAGCACGCCGACGGCGCGGGCATCGTCCCGGCCCATCCATACGCCAGTGGTGATGCCGCTGGAAAAGCCCAGGAACCAGCCGTCCTTGTTGCTGCTGGTGGTGCCGGTCTTGCCCGCGACGGGACGGCCGATCTGCGCCGCCCGGCCGGTGCCGGTGCTGACGGCGGTCTGCATCAGGTCCGTCATGCCCGCCGCGACCCAGGGCGCGACCAGCACGCGGCTGGTGTCGTCCTGATGCTCATAGAGCAGGCGGCCTTCGGCGGTCGTCACCCTGGTAATGCCATAGGGCGTCACCGCCACGCCCTTGCGCGCGATGGAGGCGAAGGCGCGGGTCATGTCGATCAGCCGCACGTCGGACGTGCCCAGCACCATCGATGGATGGGTGTTGATCGGCGTGGTGACGCCGAAGCGGCGGGCCATGTCCGCGACCGTCGGGAAGCCGACTTCGACGCCCAGCTTCGCCGCCACGGTGTTGACCGAATAGGCGAAGGCGGTGCGGATATCGATGTCGCCGGAAAAGCGGCCATTGCTGTTGCGCGGCTTCCATCCGTTGATGTCGACCGGGCTGTCGGTGACGCCGGTGTCGGGGGTATAGCCCGCCTCCAGCGCCGCCATATAGACGAATATCTTCCAGGAAGAGCCGGGCTGGCGCGTCGCGGTGGTGGCGCGATTATAGTTGGAACTCACATAATCCAGCCCGCCGACCATCGCCCGCACCGCGCCGTCGCGGTCGAGCGAGACCAGCGCGCCCTGCGTCCCGCTGGGCACATTGGCCTGGATCGCCGCGGTCGCCGCCTTCTGCATGTTGAGGTCGATGGTGGTGTAGACTTCCAGCGGCTCGTTCGGCTCATCAATCAGCGTGTCGAGCTGCGGCAGCGCCCAGTCGGTGAAGTAACGCACGCTGTTCTGCGGCGGCTCCGGCGCCATCTTCACGTCCTGGAGATTGGCGGCGGCGCGCTCGGCCGCGCTGATCTTGCCATTTTCCTGCATCAGGTCCAGCACCACGCCCGCGCGGCCGATGGCGGCTTCGGCGTCGGCGGTCGGGGAATAGCTGGAGGGGGCCTTCACCAGGCCGGCGATGATCGCGGCTTCGGGCAGGTTCAGGCCGGTCGCGGGATGGCCGAAGAATTTGCGGCTGGCCGCGTCGATGCCATAGGCGCCGCCGCCGAAATAAACCTTGTTGAGGTAAAGTTCGAGGATCTGCCGTTTCGAGAATTTGCGCTCCAGCGCGAGGGCCAACACCATCTCCCGGACCTTGCGGCCCCAGCTATAGCTGTTGTTGAGGAAGATGTTGCGCGTCACCTGCTGGGTGATGGTGGACGCGCCCTGCCAGCGGCGGCCGCTGCCGCGCCGCTCCATCGCCACCCAGGCGGCGCGGGCCATGCCGATGGGATCGACGCCGGGGTGCAGATAGTAACGCTTGTCCTCGGTCGAGACCATCGCGTCGACCATGACATTGGGAATCTGGTCATAGCTCATCCAGCGGCCGAAGCTGGGGCCGAGCGAGACGATGACGCTGCCGTCCGCCGCATGGACGCGGATCATCTGCCCGTTGGGCGATGATTTCAGCGATTCATAATCGGGCAGCGACTGATAGGCGATCACCACCGCCACGACGAGCGCGACCGCCGCGCTCAAAAAGCCGACAAGGCCGATTTTCAGGCCCCGCATCAGCCATTTCTTCACCTTGCCCCGCGGTTGCCTGCTCGATTTTGCCATGGTTCGCCCGGATATGCGCTAATCAGGAAGGCGGCCAGCGGAAAAGCCGTGCAGGCCGCATGAATGTTGAGCAATCTCAAGAGAAGCGGCGGTTTACCGGCGATGAACGATCATTCGACCTCGTCGCGGGATTTGAAATCCAGCGACGCGCTGTTCATGCAATAGCGCAGGCCGTTGACCCCCGGCCCGTCGGGGAAGACATGGCCCAGATGCCCGTCGCAATTCGAACAGCGGACTTCGGTGCGGATCATGCCATGGCTGGTGTCGCGGATTTCATCGACCGCGTCGATGTCGACCGGCGCGGTGAAGCTGGGCCAGCCCGATCCGCTGTCATATTTTTCTTCCGCGTCGAACAGTTGCGCGCCGCAGCCCGCGCAGAAATAAAGGCCGTCGGCCTTGTTGCTGTTATATTTGCCGGTGAACGCCCGTTCCGTGCCGCCCTCCCGCAGGACATGATATTGTTCGGGGGAAAGGCGCTCGCGCCATTCGGCGTCGGTCAGGTTGAGCTTGTCCATGCGCGCAATATGGCGATGGGTGGACGTGCGATCAAGCGGTTAGCATCATCGTTCCCGCGCCGCCTGACGGGCGATGGCCAGCAATTCGTGGCGGACCATCAGGTCGCCCAGCCCCCTGCCCGACCGGCTGGCGCGTTCGGCCTGGGCCAGCCGCTGGATGACGCGGGCGATTCCGGGCGCGTCCCAGATGCGGACCTGGCGGGTGACGACGCCCTTTTCCTTCCAGAACACCGCCTTGCCCGCCGCCTCCACCGCACCCTCCAGCCGTCCGCTATCGTCGAAATCGGCGCGGATGTTGGCGAGCAGCATGGCGCGGGTCAGCAAGGGGCGCAGCACCGCCGCCATCGCGGTCCCGGCTTCGGCCAGACGCCCCAATTCGCGATGCATGCCGCGCAGGTCGCCGCCCAATACCGCATTCACCAGCGGCGCGGCGTCGCTGTCGGGATTGTCGGCGGACAGCGCGTCCAGCGCTTCCTCCGTCCCCTCTCGCGGGCGGTCCGGCGCGGCGTCGAGATAGAGGATCAGCTTCTCCACCTCCCCCGCCATCAGGGCGCGGTCGCCATTGGCAAGGTCGGCGATGCGGCGGCCAAGGTCGGACGAGAGGCGAAGCCCCCCTTCCCGCGCAATGGCGATGGCGATCTGTTCCGCCTCCCGCGCATCGGGCTGATAAGAGGCGAAGGCCATGGTCTGCTTATGGTCGAGCGCGAGCTTGAGCAGCTTCGACGTGCCCTTGAGCGCGCCTGCCATGGCGATGACAGGATTGCCCGCCGCTTCCGCCTCCAGCAGCGCGGTCAGCGCGGGCAGCGATTCCTCGCCCATGCCGTTGATCCGGATCCAGCGCTTGTCCCCGAACATGGAGAAGGCCGCCGCCTCATCCGCCAGCCGCGCCGGATCGTCGCGCAGCGTCGAACCGTCCAGGTCGATCCGCTCCGCGTCCGGCCCCATGGCGCGCTCCAGCCGCTTGGCCAGGGTGGCGCTGCCCGCCTCATCGGGGCCGTAGAGCAGGAAGAAGCGGCAGTCGGCGGGCGGCGCGTCGAGCGCCTTTTCGATCTGGCCGCGATTGGCCTTCAACGGGATTTGTCCCGCGCCTGTTGGCCCTGGGCAAAACGCGCGAGCCGGGCAACGATCTGGTCGGCGATGGTCTGCGACAGGCGTTCCAGCGCCGTATCCTCCGCCGCGATGGTCGCATATTCGCTGGAAACCACGTCGATGCCGACGTCCGATCCGGCGGTGTCGTCCAATATCTGCGCGCCGGTGGCTTCGTCGACAAGCTGATAGCGAGCGCGCAGGGTCCGCCGCTCGCGCGTGACGGCGGCGTCGGAACGCAGACCGAAGCCGCTGATATCGTCGTCCAGCTTCACCACCAGCTTGTAGCCGGGACCGGTGCCGCGCATCGCCGCCAGCCGGTCGTTCAGCGCGTTGCGAACCAGCCAGCCGCCCTTGCCCTCGATCGGCTGCACCTCGACATTGCCCAGCGCCTGGGCCACCGCGCCATGGCTGCCCCCGCTATAGACGGGCCGAAGGCCGCAGGCGGAGAGCAGGACGGTGAGGCAAAGCAGGGGCAAAATGCGCTTCATGAACAACCCTATATCCGTTCGCCCTGAGCTTGTCGAAGGGCAAGCCCGAACGGTTGTTTTCAACTAGACGACCAGGTTCACCAGACGATCCGGCACCACGATCACCTTCTTGGGCGTCGCGCCATCCAGCGTCCGGACCACATTGGGCGCGGCCAGGGCCAGCTTTTCCAGTTCGTCCTTCGGCGTGCCCTTGGGAACGGTGATGGTGTCGCGCAGCTTGCCCATCACCTGGCAGGCGATGGTCACTTCATCCTCGACCAGCAGCGCGGGATCGACGGCGGGCCAGGCGGCCTCCGCGATCAGGCCCTGCTCGCCCATGTCGGCCCAGGCCTCTTCGGCCAGATGCGGGGTCATCGGCGCGACCAGCAGCGCCAGCGCCCGGATCGCCGCGCTGCGGCTGGCGGAGGGCTTGGCCTTTTCGACCGCGTTGGTGAGTTCGTAGATCTTCGCCACCGCCTTGTTGAAGGACAGCGCCTCGATATCCTTCGCCACGCCGTCGATGGTCTGGTGCAGCTTGCGGTCGAGGGTCTTGTCCTGGCCCTCGGCGCCCTTGTCGGCCTCCCCGAACAGCCTCCACAGGCGGTTGATGAAGCGCCAGGAGCCTTCGATGCCCGCCTCGGTCCAGGGCAGGTCGCGTTCCGGCGGGCTGTCGGACAGCATGAACCAGCGCACCGCGTCAGCGCCATATTGGGCGATGATGTCGTCGGGATCGACGACATTCTTCTTCGACTTGGACATTTTCTCGACACGGCCGAGCGTCACCGGCGCGCCGGTTCCGACCATGACGATCCTGTCCCCCTGCCGCTCAACATCCTGCGGGGCGAGCCAGGCGCCTTCGGGCGATTTATAGGTCTCATGCGTCACCATGCCCTGGGTGAACAGGCCGGTGAACGGCTCGGCAAAGCCGATCTGTCCCATATGCTGAAGCGCGCGGGTCCAGAAGCGGGCGTAGAGCAGATGCAGGATCGCATGTTCCACGCCGCCGATATATTGGCCGACGGGCAGCCATTTTTCGACGGTTTCCCGGTCGAACGGCTTATCCTTGGGCTGGCTGGCGAAGCGGATGAAATACCAGCTTGAATCCGCGAACGTGTCCAGCGTGTCGGTCTCGCGCCGGGCAGGCTTGCCGCATTGGGGGCAGTCGACATGCTTCCACGTCGGATGCCGGTCCAGCGGGTTGCCGGGAATGTCGAAGCTGACATCTTCCGGAAGGACCACGGGCAACTGGTCCTTGGGCACGCCCACGGGGCCGCAATCCTCGCAATGGATGACCGGGATCGGCGTGCCCCAATAGCGCTGGCGCGAAACGCCCCAGTCGCGCAGGCGAAAAACGGTGGTGCCGGTGCCCCAGCCCTCGCTCTCGGCGCGGCGGATGACCTGCTCCTTGGCCTCTTCCACGCCCAGGCCGTCGAGGAAATCGGAGTTCACCAGCCTGCCGGGGCCGGTATAGGCCTCTTCCCCGATACCCTTCGCCTCGTCGCCCTCGGCGGCGACGACACGCTCCACCGGCAGCATATATTTGCGCGCAAAGTCCAGGTCGCGCTGGTCATGGCCGGGAACCGCCATGACGGCGCCCGTGCCATAGTCCATCAGCACGAAATTCGCGACGAACAGCGGCAGCTTGCGTCCCGTGAAGGGGTGGATCACCGACAGGCCGGTGTCATAGCCCTTCTTCTCCTGCGTCTCGATCTCCGCGGCGGCAGTACCCGTCTGGCGGCACTCATCGGCGAAGGCCGCGAGCGCCGCATCCTGTTTCGCCAGCGCCAGCGCGATCGGATGATCCGCCGCGACCGCCGCGAAGCTCGCGCCGAAAATCGTGTCGGGCCGGGTGGAGAAAACCTCCAGCTCGCTTATCCCGCCCACGGGCGCGTCCAGCTTGAAGCGGAATTGCAGGCCGACCGACTTGCCGATCCAGTTTTCCTGCATCAACCGGACCTTTTCGGGCCACTGGTCGAGCGTTTTCAGGCCCGCCAGCAGATCGTCGGCAAATTGCGTGATCTTGAGGAACCATTGGGAAAGCTTGCGCTTCTCGACCGGCGCGCCGGAACGCCAGCCCTTGCCGTCGATCACCTGCTCATTGGCCAGCACGGTCATGTCGACCGGATCCCAGTTGACCGCCGATTCCTTGCGATAGACCAGGCCCGCCTCCAGCATGTCGAGGAACAGCGCCTGTTCATGGCCGTAATAGTCGGGGTGGCAGGTCGCCACTTCCCGGCTCCAGTCCAGCGCGAAGCCCAGTTTCTTGAGCTGCGCCTTCATGTTGGCGATATTTTCATAGGTCCATTTGCCGGGATGGACCTTCTTTTCCATCGCGGCATTTTCCGCCGGCATGCCGAAGGCGTCCCAGCCCATGGGATGCAGCACCTCATGCCCCGTCATCCGGCGGAAACGCGCCAGCACGTCGCCCATCGAATAGTTGCGCACATGGCCGATATGGATGCGCCCGGACGGATAGGGGAACATCTCCAGCACATAGCTGCGCGGCTTTTCGCTGCTGTCCGACGCCTTGAACGTCTGCTTCTCGTCCCAGGCGGCCTGCCAACGGGCATCGGCCTCAAGCGGGTTGAAGCGCCTTTGCATGGAATGGGTCCTCAAAATGCATTCGGGCTGAGCTTTGTCCAAGCCCAGCCCCGTTGTTCAACAAATCGGCGGAAAAGGGCTTAACCCGCAATCGCCATGCGGCGCAGGTCGCGGGCCTTGGTCAGGATGATCTCTTCCAGCTTCTGCACGGTCGCGGCCTGCACCGGGGCATCGACCCACTGGCCGTTCTGGCTCACCTGACGGCTGGCGGCCACGCGCAGCGCGTCGGCGCGCAGATCCTGGTCAAGGATGGAGACGGTCAGCTTCATCCGTTCATTGGGGCTGTTCGGATTGGCGTACCAGTCGGTGACGATCACGCCGCCGTTCGAATCCGTCTGCACCATCGGCATGAAGGACAGGGTGTCGAGCGTGGCGCGCCACAGATAGGCGTTGACGCCGATAGTCGTCACCTTCGACGCGGCGATGTCCGCCTTCGGGCGGTCCTTGGCCCCGCCCCCGCAGGCGGCAAGCGGCAGGAAAGCGGCCAGCAGCAGACCGGCGGAAAGGGTTTTCGGAAGGCGGCGGACCATCGATCTATGTCCCATCAAACAAGAAAAACGCCTCGCTTCTATAGAGAAGCCGCGCCAATCGGCAAGGGGGAGTCGGGCGGTGCCGGGGGATGGGCGGTCACGCTTCGCCGCCGCAGCGAACAAGTTCCTGTGTGTTCCATGCAACAGCCCCGACAAAATTGCGGCGGCGCTCTACCAATTTCAGAGTCTTGCGTGTAGAAGCAACAGTAGAAAATTTGTCGGTGGGGAAGAGACTCGGAACATGCGCCTGAAAAGGGGACATATCGCATTGGCAGGCTCGGCAGTTGCCGTGGCCGGCTTCATGCTGTCCCCCGCAATCGGCGCGGCGACCGACCTTGTCCGTCTGCGCGCTGAAGCCCCGGTATCGCTGGGCGCGCTGGGCAGCATCTCCTCCTTCACCCCGACGACCAAGGATCCGCGCCTGGCCGCCGCCTATGCGAAGATCGCGGCGTCCGCCAGTCGTCAGAATTTCCGCTTCACCCCCACCAGCGGTTCGCTCAGCGGGCAGCGGTCGGTGACGGTCATGGTGCGCGCCGCCGATCTGGTCACCGTCAGCCGGACGATCGATCCGGTGAATATCGCGCCGGTCGCGTTCAGCCTGAACAACGCGCACAACTGGCGCAAGTTCGCCCTGCCCGATGCGGTGGGCCGCAAGGAACTGGACCCTGTGGCGGTCGAACCGATCGCGGGCGCCAGGAATTTCTCGCTGGATCAGGACCGCAAGGACCGCTTCAGCACGAAGGTGCTGATCGAAAGCCGCCGCGAACCGGCCGCGGCAATCCGCAATCCGAGCGCGGACAAGGATTATTCGCTGGATCTGGCGAGCAGCTATTCGCTGACGCGCAACCTGAACGTCACCGCGGGCGTGCGCTATAATAACAGCTTCGCGGGCCGTCTGGCGCCGATGACCGACGACCGGCAGGACGCCCAGGCCGTCTATCTGGGCACGATCTTCAAATTCTAAAGGCGGCGGCTTAGAAGAAGCCTCTGCATGCTGCCCAGGCGGTTTGTCTGGGCTTGGCTTTGTGTGTTTCTGGCCAGTAGCTGACATTAGATATCCGTTCGCCCTGAGCGGAGGCGAAGCATGGAAGCCTCGCTCCGCTCGGCTGAAGGCTTCGACTTGCCGAAGGCAAGTTTATCCTGAGCGCCTGCCCTGGCAGGCAGTCGAAGGGCTCAGCCCGAACGGAAAACTGAACGTCCGCCCTCCACCCAAAACCGGCCAACGTCACCCCTCAACCGACAGGCCATCAATCGCTGCCCAGCCCGATGCACCGATTCCCTTCAACATAGGTCGATGCGCCGCGCGCACGCCGCCCAGCGCAATCACCGGCATATCGGCCCGCCGCGCCAAAGCTGCGAATCTTGCCCGCCCCAACGCCCGCCCACCAGGATGCGAGCGCGTCGGGAACAGCGGCGAGAGAAAAACGAGGTCCGCCCTACGGCGCAATGCGGCGATCATCTCCCGCCCGTCATGAACCGGCCTGCTGTGGAGCAGCGCCTCGCCAACCCGCCGCCCATCCCCCCCGTGCCAGCCATCGGCGCGCCAGCCCCGCGCCTGACGCGCCGTTCCGCCGAGCATCAGCACCAGCCGCCGCCTTCGCGCAATCCGCGCCACCCGATCGAACAAAGCCCGGCGCTCCTTTGCCGCCGTGCGATAATGTCGGAATATGATCCCGGCCTTCCCCTTCGGCAGCCTCGCCACGGCGGCCAGCAGGGCGGCGTCCCCCACACGTTCATCGGTCATCAACCAGATCATCGGCAGCTTTTTGCGGTGGCGGCGTTGCATGGCCCTCGCCTATAGCAGCCCTTATGACGACCGACAGCATCGAAGCCGCAGACCGGCTGGCCCAAGTGCGCGACGCCATGGGGCGCGCCGCGCGCCTTACCGGCCGCACCGCCGACGCCATCACTCTGATCGCCGTGTCCAAGACCCAGGCGACAGAGGCCATCCGCCCGCTGATCGATGCGGGCCAACGGGTCTTCGGCGAAAATCGCGTGCAGGAGGCGGAAAGCAAATGGCCGGCGTTGCGGGAGGATTTTCCCGGCCTCTCATTGCATCTGGTCGGCCAGCTCCAGTCGAACAAGGCCGCCGATGCGGTCGCGCTGTTCGACGTCATCCATTCGCTGGACCGTCCCTCGCTGCTGACGGCGCTCGCCAGGGCGATGGACGCGGCGGACAAGCGCGTCCCCTGCTACATTCAGGTCAATATCGGCGCGGAGGAGCAGAAAGGCGGTTGCGCCATCGCCGATACCCCCGCCTTGATCGCGGCGGCGCGATCAGCCGACATTCCGCTGCTCGGCCTGATGTGCGTGCCGCCCGCGAACCTCGAGCCTGCGCCCTTTTTCGCGCTGCTCGCCAAAATGGCGCGGGATGAAGGGCTGGAACGGCTCTCCATGGGCATGTCGGGGGATTTCGAGACGGCTATCATGCTGGGCGCGACCGACATCCGCGTCGGCACGGCCCTGTTCGGGGAGCGCCCTGCCGCCCGCCCGACACCGGGGAGCGGCAGGGGCATGATCAGAAACTCCCGCGCAGGGTGATGCCGTAGGTGCGCGGTTCCGCCAGATAGGCGGAGATCAACTGGTTCGCCATCACATTGCCCGGCCGCCCGAACTGGCCGATTGTGGATTGATCGGGGCTGCTCGACTGGAGCGGGCTGCTGAAGGCGACCTGGGTATAGTCCTGGTTGAAGATATTCTGGCCCCAGAATTCCACCGCCCAGCGCTGCTGCGGCCCACGAATGCCGATGCGGGCGTTGAACAGGGCATAACCGTCCTGCCGCTTTTCCGGGAACAGGTCGGAACCGGTGTTGAAGTCGCTGCTCATGCGTCCGTCGACATAGAAGAGCGCTGTCAGGCCGCTGCTGCCCAATGGCGGCGTCCAGGATGCGCTGACCGTTGTCACCACCTCCGGCGCCTGGGAGTTGATCGATCCCGGCAGCAGGAACAGCGCCGGATCGAGCGGCACCGCCCCATTACCGCTGCCGACCAGCCGGTTGGCGAATTTGGCGCGGGCATAGGTGAAGCCGCCAGCGAAGCGGACGTTGCGCACCGGCGTCGCCGACAGTTCCAGCTCCACGCCCTGGCTGATCAGGCCCGGCCCGACATCGCCGCTGTCGCAGGTCCGCGCCGCCGTCAGCGCGCTGTCGCAACCGTTGATGTTCTGGACGACGAAGCTGGTGCCGTTGAAGGTGTTCAACTGGAAATTCTTGAACTCCTGCCGGAAGGCGGCGATGTTCGCGCTCCATTTGGGCTGGTTGTATTTCAGCCCGATTTCGAAGGCGTCGACCTTCTCCGCCGCGAAGCGCAGGCTGGTCACGTCGGCATCGGTGCGCGGCGCGAACACGGCGGGAACCGCGTTCAGGCCCGTCGATCCCAGTTGGAAACGATCCAGATTATAGCCGCCCGCCTTATAGCCCTTCGAATAGCTGCCATAGAGCAGCAGTTCGTCGACCGGCTTCCATGACAGGACGGCGGTGCCGGAAAATTGACCGTCGCTGATCTTGTCGCGAAGGTTGAGGGCGTTGAGGCTGGTGGAACCGTTGCCCAGGCAGCCCAGGGTCAATATGCCCCGTGCTAGGTTGACGGCGTTGGCGGTGGCAGCAGGCGTCGATGCGTTGATGGAAACGGTAGCCAAGTCGACCAGATCATTCAGACCTGGATTATTATTACGCGTCTGCAGAGCCGCACACGTATCATTATTGTTGCTGAAATCCGACGAGAATTTCTTCGTTTCATGAGTGTATCGCAGCCCAAGAGTCAAATCGATCCTGTTCGTGATATGCACAATATTGTGCGTAAAGAGCGCCCAGTTTTCACTCTTCTGCCGATAGATAGAGGCTTGATCACCAGCCCCGCTCGGAATGCCAGCCAAGGCCTGCAATCCTGAAAGTAAGATCGGGTTTGCGCCTGCGGAGGTCAAGGGAATCGCGGCCTGCAACGCCGTCGCATTATTACAGGGCAGGGCGTTTTCCGCGCCCGTCGAAGGCACGCTTGCACCAGCCAACAGGCGGCAGGTGGCGAATGCGCCATAATCGGCACCGAAGCGGATATTATCCTCCAGCGTCAGCTTTTCATGGGCATAATAGCCGCCCACCAGCCAGTCGAGCACGTCATGGAAAGCTGTCCCCTGCGCCCGCAATTCCTGGGTGAAGGTTCTAAACTGGCGATAGGTGTTGGGATCGCGATAGAGCAGATCGGCCCCGCTATAGTCGTAATCGCCATAATCCTGGCTCTTATAGTCGCGATAGGCGGTGATGCTGGTCAGCTTGGCATCGCCCAGATCATAGTTTATTTCGCCCGAAACGCCCCAATCCTCAAGCTTGCTCACATAATTGCGGCCGGGCGTGATGGTAAGGTCGCGATCATAGGGGTCGGCGGCGAAGACGCTGCCCTGACCGGCCAATATCGCTGCGATCCGGTTGAAGGGCGCGGTGCTGTAGCCCCCACCCGCCACCGGGCGGCGCTCCCGCGTTTCGATATAGGCCGCGCCGCAGCAGCTTTCGTCGCGGTTGGTATAATCCCCGATCAGGCGGATGGAGAGCGCGTCCGTGGGTTCCAGCAGCGCCTGTCCGCGCAGGAAATAGCGGTCGCGATCATTGGTGTCCCCGACCTTGTTTCCGCTGGTGTCGACCAGATCGTAAAAGCCGTCCCGCTTCGACCAGACGCCGTCCAGGCTGAGCGCCAGCTTGTCGGTGACCGGCCCGGTGATGCGGCCTGCCAGGCGCCAATAATCATAATTGCCGTAGGTGACTTCCGCTTTTCCGCCCAGCGTGAATTCCGGCGCCTTGCTGATGATGTTGATCATGCCTGCGGAGGCGTTCCGGCCGAACAACGTGCCCTGCGGCCCGCGCAGCACCTCCACCCGCTCGATCTCGCCCAGTTCGTTGAGGCCCGCGCCGGTGCGTGAACGGTAGACGCCGTCGATGAACACCGCGACGGAGCTTTCCAGCCCCGGATTGTCGCCCACCGTGCCGATGCCGCGGACGCGCGCCGACGCATTCGCCTCGCTGCCCGTGGAGGACAGCAGCAGCGATGGCGCCAACTGGTTGAGAGAACGGATGTCGGTGGCGCCGCTATTCTGCATCGCCTGCGCCGTCACGGCGGACACGGCGATCGGCACGTCGGACAGCGGGCTGGCGCGCCGCGTGGCCGTGACGATGATGTTGATGCTCTCCGGATCGGCGGTGGTGGCGCTTTCCTGCGCCCATGCAACGGGAACATTGCTGCCCAATGCGATAGCGCCGACAGAAATCATCCAAAGGCTTTTATGCATGATGATGGTCCCTCTCCTCATCCGCCCAACTTTTCGTCGTGTCGGCATTAGCTTCCGACTATGAAGATATGGCAGGACGAAGGCAAGAATAGCCTTTATTTTTTAAGCCCTTGACCGCCCGTCACGACCGGATTTTCCTTTGCTGTTGCTTAATGGATACAGCTTAATTTCCGGTTTCCGTTACGTCCTTTTTGCTTTTTGGCCTTTCGCTCCGATCGTCATGCTATGGGAAATCGCAGCAGGCGGCCCGCCACCGGCACCAATGCGGTCGCGCCCGCGCCCATGACGCGCCGGATTTCACCATGTCCCACATCGAGGCCCCCGGTCAGCGCCCCCAATGCGGGCAAAATCAATTTGGTGCGCGATCCGACGAAGCAGCGCCGCGAGACATGGCGTCCGCGCACCGACATCCGGAATTTCGGATGGAAATGCCCCGATATTTCGGGCCGGGGATCGGCAGGGTCGGCCTCATGCCGCAACCAGATGCCGTCGACCTGCATGTCGGCGCGGCGTTGCCCGCCCGGCATATCCGCCATGCCGACATCGTGATTGCCGGTGATCCAGACCCAGTCGAGCCGGTCCGTCAGCGCCGCCAGCCGCGCCCGCGTCATCGGATCGAGCCGCGCCGCGCCATCGGCATCGTGAAAACTGTCGCCCAGGGACCAGACCGCCGTCGCGCCCGTCCGCTCCACCAGCGCCTCGATCATGTCCAGTGTCGCCCGGCTGTCATGCGGCGGCAGGAACTGGCCGAAACGGGCATACCAGCTCGCCTTCTCGAAATGCAGGTCGGCCACCAGCAGGGCCGACCGCGCCGGCCAGAACAGCGCGGCTTCCGGCAGCGCCAGAAATTCGTGACCCGCGAACGAAAGGGGAACCATGACCTGCCTATGCGCCCTTGCCCTCCGGCTTTCAAGAGGGCGGCGAAGCGGCTATGGGCGCAGCCATGGAATCCGCTTTCACGATTGCCGCGCTCTACCGCTTCGCATCCTTCCCCGATCCGGATGCGATTGCCCGCGATTTGCGCACGGTCTGCGCCGATCTTGGCACGTGCGGCACGCTGATCGTCGCGGGTGAAGGAATCAACGGCACCGTCGCGGGGGGCGAGGCGGCGATCAAGGCGCTGGTGGCGCATATCCGCACCCTGCCCGGCTGCGCCGATCTCGACGTCAAATATGCCCAAAGCGACGACGCCCCCTTCGCCCGAATGAAGGTGAAGGTGAAGACGGAGATCGTGACTTTGGGCGCGGGCGACCTGGATCCGGCGAACCAGGCGGGCGCCTATCTCGATCCGGCGGACTGGAACGCGCTGATCGCCGATCCCGACACGGTGATCATCGACACGCGCAACGCCTATGAAGTGGCGGTCGGCAGCTTCGAAGGCGCGATCGATCCGGGCACCCGCTCCTTCCGCGATTTTCCCGGCTGGTTCGACGGTTTTGCCGAAAAATTGCGGGAGGAAGGCCGCACGCCCCGCATCGCCATGTTCTGCACGGGCGGCATCCGGTGCGAGAAATCGACCGCGCTGGTCCGCGCACGCGGCTTTGAGGAGGTCTATCATCTGCGCGGCGGCATATTGCGCTATCTGGAGGAAATGCCTGAAGCGGACAGCCGCTGGCAGGGCGATTGCTATGTCTTCGACGAGCGGGTGGCGGTGGGCCATGGGCTGAAGGCAGGCGATTACGTCACCTGCCGCGGCTGCGGGCTGCCGCATTTGCGCGATGCCGCCCATGATTGCGCAGCGGACGGGTCTGGCGTCTGGCCACACAGGGCAGGGCGCTAACTTGGGCCGCGCCCCAAAGGAAAGCCAGGCCTGTCACGGGACTGGCCCCCGCCCATGGCGCACTTCATTCAACCGGCGTCTCGACCAGTTCCGCTATCTCGAACGCATAGCTTTTCCACCCGCGCATCCTGGCGCCATCCTCCGCCGCGCCCCGCTTCTTCTTCGCCTCCGCCAGGGAGCGCGCATGGCCCCAGAAGACCTCCGTCCTGCCATTTTCCAATATCGCGACGATCCGCCAATAATGAGTGAAGGCGTCCGCCGTCGGCCCGATGGTCTTCACATAGCCGTCCGGCATGGTGGCCGTCAGATAGCGCTTCTTCCTGCCCATGCGCCTAGCCCACAAAGCGATGCAGCGCAGTCCCATGGGCGCGCAGCCACGCCCGCGCCGGTCGGGGATCTTCCCCCAATATCCGCCTGTGCACCGCGTGGAAGGCCGGGCTGTGGTCCATGTGCAGCAGATGCGCCAGTTCATGCGCCACGGTCGCCCGGCGCACCTCCGGCGGGCAGAGGATCAACCGCCAGCTATAGCGGATCGCGCCGCTGGATGCGCAACTCGCCCAACGGCTGCGCGGATCGCCGATGCCGACCGATGCCACGATCAATCCATTGTCCCGCGCCATCGCATGGCTTTCGGTCTCCAGCACGGCCTTCGCCCGCGTCTTCAGCCAGCGCAGCACCCGCGACCCCACCGATTCCGCCGCGCCGCCGAGCAGCAACCGGTCGCCCTCCAGCCGGATCGTGCGGGGCGCGCCCTCGACCCAGCAGATGCGCACCTCCCGCCCCTCCAGCGGAAAGACGATGCCGTCACCCAGCGTCACCAGCGCCGGTTGCCGCGCCATTTGCGACCGGACCCAGCCCTCATGCCCCTGCGCCCAGCCGAGCGCGCGCTTCAGATTGGCGCGTGTAGGCAGCGAGAGCCGCAATTCCCCTCGCGCCTGATCCAGCGACAATCGATAGGCCTTGGCCCGCGCCGACCGGCGGACCCGTACCGGAACGGCGACGCCGTCGACGACGAGAACGGCGTCAGAGCTCTCTGTCGACAAGATGGTTTTCCCAATCGCCCGCATCGGCCTCCGCAATGGTCCAGCCCCGCACGGATTCCTTCGCCCGATGCACCGCTTCCCGGTCGCCGCAGATCAGATAATGCCATTCCGGCAGCGGCTTGCCCTCGCCCCGCAGCCGATAGGCGCAGGTGCGCGGCAGCCAGCTTATCGTCCTGACCTTGGCAGGCGTCAGCCGCACGCAATCGGGCACGAAGCGGCGGCGTTCCCTGTAATTGATGCATTGCCCGCTATGCCGGTCGAGCAGCCGGCAGGCGACATTGGTGGGGTAGATGCGCCCCGTATCCTCATCCTCCGCCTTGTGCAGGCAGCATTTGCCGCAACCGTCGCATAACGCTTCCCATTCGGCGCGGTCCAGCTTGTCGAGGGGCTTTTCCCAGAAGTCCAACCGTCATTTAATCCATTTTTCGAGGAAGGCGATGACCTTGGCAGGGTCGCCCTCATCCACGTCCGGCGTCGCCGGATCGTCCACCGGCACCAGCGCGACCGGCGCGCCATCGGTCCCGAAGAGATAGGGCGTGCGGCTGTGGCTGACCAGATAGTCGCTCGCGCCCTTCGCCTCTTCCTTGTTATAGATCACGACGAAATCCTTGGCCACCCTGGCGATCTCGTCCGGCGTGCCGGTCAGGCCGATTAGCCGGGGGTGGAAGGCGGCGACATAGGTTTTGAGGACGGCGGGCGTGTCCCGCTCCGGATCCAGGCTGATCAGGATCGGCTGGACCTTCGCGGCCAGGGCGGGCTTGTCCTTCTCGAACCTGGCGAAGCCCTGCATGATGCGTTGCAGGTCGACCGGGCAGACATCCGGGCAATAGGTATAGCCGAAATAGACCAGCCGGTACTGGCCCTTGAAATCGTCCCAGCGGACCTTTTTGCCCGATTGATCGGTCAGGGTGAAGGGCGCGCCGATGCTCGCCCCATGCAGGTCGCCCCGGGCGCTCTCATCCCCGCTTGATGCATTGCCTCCCGTTCCCATATTACAGGCTGCCAGCAGGGCGATGAGCGGCAGGGCGAGCGAAATCAGCGCTTTGTTCATGGCGCCGCCAGCCATGCCCTGCTATGGCCCGATTTGCAAATCCCAACGGGGCTATGGACAAAATGACAGGACGTTTTCCGGCTTGGATGGGCGTTGGCCGTGCCGCCGCTCTGGCCCTGGCGCTGTTGTCGCCGGTCGCGGCGCCGATGGCCGCACACGCGCAGTTTTCCGACAATTACAATTTTCTGAAGGCGGTCAAGGATGCCGACGGGCAGAAGGTGACCGACCTGATCCAGAAGCCCGGCTCCACCGTCATCAACAGCCGCGACGTGACCACGGGCGACACCGCGCTGCACCTGGTGGTCGCCCGGCGCGACAATACATGGCTGACCTTCCTGCTGGCCAAGGGCGCGAACCCGAACCTGACCGACAATGGAGGCAACACGCCGCTGATGGACGCCGTGCAGGCCCGGTTCGAGGAAGGCGCGCGCAGCCTGCTCACCTATAATGCGCAGGTGGACAAGGCCAATGGCAGCGGCGAAACCCCGCTGATCCGGGCGGTGCAGCTTCGCGATGTGGGGCTGGTCCGGCTACTGGTGGCGCAGGGGGCCAATCCCGACAAGCGCGACACGATCGCCGGCATGTCGGCGCGGGACTATGCGGAACGCGACGGCCGCACGCCGGGGCTGACGGAAGCGCTGAGCGCGGCGAAGACGACGGCCGCGCCCAAGGGACCGGTGCAAGGGCCGGTATTCTGATTTTTGGGTAACCCAAGACATTCCTTCTCCCTTGAGGGAGAAGGATATGGAGCCTTGCTGAGCGGAGCGAAGCTAGGCGCAGTTGGATGAGGGGGTGCGGGCCTGCGGCCCGCGCGATCCTGTGGATCGAGCGAACAGGTAAGGGCTGCCCCGCAGCCCTTAGATCATGCCGGGGGCATGATCGACCTGTTCGCTCCCTCACCCAGCGACGACCAAGGCAGCAAGCTGCCAAGTCTACGCAGCCTCGGCCAGAGTCACGTGCCTCTGGCAGACCCTCCAGGGAGAGGGGTAAAAGAATGACGGCTAACCACCCAATCAGCCGAAATTACCGCCTAGTTCCGCCGCATGATCGGGGTCGGCCAGCGCCGTCAGCCGCCGCGCCGCCCTTCGGGCGAAGCGCAGCGTCTCCGCCTTGCGCCGCGCCGCCGCCAGTGGTTCCATGGGCGCAGGGCGCACCAGTTCGGCATCATATTGGTCCGCGACGATCAACCCCGTCCGCCCCGGCCACAGCGCCTCGCTCTCGAACAGCGACAGGTCGAAGCCTGACGGCACCGCCCAGAAATAGCGGTCGCAATAGTCGAAATAATCCGGCCATTTCATGTCGCCCAACAGGTCGGCGCGGCTGCACTTGATCTCCACGATGGTGATCCGCCCCGCCCCGTCCAGCGCCATGATGTCGGCGCGCCGCCCATTGGGCAGCGGCACCTCCAATATCCCGCTCATGTCGTGGCGGAAGAACAGGCGCAGCGTGCCCCGCGCCACGGCCAGCGCCGTGCCGTCGGTCAAGGGCGAACAACTGTCGGAAAGATCGGAGTCCATTCCCGGTTCTTAGAACAGGAAGGGAACAAAAGGAAAGGGCCGATTCAGGAAACTCCCGAACCGGCCCTTCTTCACCCCCTGCGCGCTCGGCGCGAAAGTGTCAGCGATAGAAGATGTGGTTGTCGATGGCGGCCAACTGGCGCTTGCCCCAGCCCGGCGAGACGCGGCGGGCATGGAAATAGAGCGCGCCTTCGGCCTGGCTGTCCCAGCTATCTTCCATTGCGATCTGGGCGATGGCGACGGCTTCGCGCCAGCTTTCGCTGCCCATGCGGATCGACGGCATGCCGTTGCCGCGCACGAAGCTGAACTGGCCCGGCTGATAGACGACCCCGCACAGGCTGTCGGCGAAGCGGCCGGACCGGGCGCGGTTGATGATGACGCGGGCGACGGCCAACTGGCCTTCCAGGCTTTCGCCCTTGGATTCGAAATAGACGGCGCCGGCCAGGCACTTCATGTCGCCGGAAACATCCTCGGCCATGCCTTGCGCATCCACGAGGGCGGCGAGATTGTCGGCCTTCACATCGGCGCTGTCGGAAAGGGGAGCCAGCGACTGCACGACTTCGCGCGGCGCGGCAAAGGTGACGGCGGGCTTCGCGCCGGCCGGAGCTGCATTCAGCTCAGTGGTTCCCGGAAGGGGCAGGACCGACGGAGCCGCTTCGGAAGCGCTCGACATGTCGGCCGTATTCAACGCCGCAGCGGCGGAAAGGGAAAATGCCGCGACGATCGCAGCCTTCAGACGAAAACTCATTATTGCTCAAAATCATGCGGTTCTTGGCCGGGACGTCAAAACCCAAAACACCGACGTCCGGCCGCCCCCCGTCTGCGTGTTTACCTGCATCCGCCCCCCATGGACGAAACCGGCAACCTGCGCGTTGAAAGCGTCGGGGGCCTGTGCCCGCGCGCGCAAGGGGAGTCAACGGTTAACAGATCGTTTCAGCGGCGAACCGTTCCGCATCCGCGATATCAAGCTCCAAAACCCACAGATCGGGGTCCGAAGCGCGGCGTCGCGCAAGATATTGGGCCATCGCCTCCGTCCCCTTGTCCGGGTCCGGGCCACAGCGGGTCAGGCTGAAACCGCCCGCAAAATTGGAAACGCGCTCGAACAGGCCCAGTTCCCGCCCTTTTTCAAGCGCCTGGATCAATATGACGCCGCTGATTTCATCGCCCTTGACCAGCACAGTGGCAAAACCCCCGGCAGCGGCGCAGCGCCGCACCAGCGCGTTGACCAGCAGCGCGCTGGTCAAGCGATCAGTCGGCATAGCCCGGCAGCGAGGAAAGCGGGAATTGCGATCGCATGAAGGTGCCGGTTCCCCGCCCGACCTCCTCCCCTTCGGCGTCGATCAGGCTGGCTTCGGCGACATAGACGCGCCGCTTGCCGCTGATCCAGCGCCCTTCGGCGCGGATGCGGCCCGGCCCGATCGGCCGGGTGAACAACAGGTTGAAGCTGGTGGTCAGCAGGAAACGGTCGCTGACCAGGCTGTTGGCGGCGTAGAAGGCCGCATCGTCCAGCATCTTGAAATAGACGGTGCCGTGTATCGCGCCGGCGGCATGGAACTGCGTTTCGTCCACATCGAAATGGATGATCGACCGACCCTCCACCGGGATCGTCAGTTCCGACCGGAACAGCCGGTTGATCGGCGCCGAACGGTAGAGATTCTCCAGCGCCCGGAAATGCGCCGCCTCCCCGCTGGGCGAGGCTTCGGCGCCGGAATCAGGCAGCGTCACGCGCCTCGCCACCGGCGAGCAGGGCATGAAGCGCCGCCGTCGACTTCGCGCCGCGCAGCCGGGCGACCTGCCCCTCATCCCGCAGATAGCGCGACACCCGCGCCAGCGTCTTCAAATGCTCGGCCCCGGAATCGATCGGGGAAAGCAGCGCAAAAACAATGTCGACCGGCGCTTCGTCCACCGCGTCGAACTGCACCGCCGGATCGAGCAGGACGACCACGCCGCACATCTTCTTCAGGTCGGGAATCTTGGCATGGGGAATCGCGACGCCGCCGCCGAAACCGGTGGACCCCAGCTTTTCGCGCTCCAGCAGAGCATCCGCCACCAGATCGGCGTTGAGGCCATATGCTTTCGCCGCGAGCGCCGCGACCTTCTGAAACAACTGCTTCTTGCCGTTGACCGAAAGAGCGGTGCCCAACGCATCCGGTGCGACGATATCGTTGAAATGAACCATGCCGAATCCCAGCCGAGCCGCGCCCAGCTTCGGAAAAATGACGCAATGCCCGGATCTTTAAAGTCTGGCCCCATAGGCCGCCCGCAGACCAAGGTCAACCGGCGGCCAGGGGGCGGTGATCAGCCCAGGCGCGGCTCCACCCAGCCGATGGTCCCGTCATGGCGGCGATAGACCATGTTGTAGGCAGCCGTCCCGGCATTGACGAACAGCAGCGCGTTGGTGTTGCGCAGGTCCAGCATCATCACCGCGTCGGAAACGCTGGCTTCGGGAATGTCGACGCGGGTTTCCGCCACGATCAGGGGCGCTTCGGCCGGTTCCTCTTCATCGGCCAGGGAGGCGAAAATCGTATAGCCCGCCCCGTCCAGTCCATCCGGGCCGAACCCATTGGCCCGGTTGGCTTCGGCGGCGGCCGTCTGGGCGCCGCGATCCTTCAGGCGGCGCAGATAGCGGCGCAACTGCTTTTCGATCCGTTCCGCGGCCTGTTCGAAGGCGGGGTGCGCCTCCTGCGCCTCACCCGCGCCTTTCAGGATCAGGCCGGTCATGACATGGCAGACGATGTCGCAATGGAAGGCGCCGTGCGGGGCTGGCCGGAATGTCACCTGGGCGGAAAGCGCGCGGGAGAAATATTTCTCGGCCATGGCCTCCAGACGGGTCCAGACATGCTGCTTGAGCGCGTCGCCCGTATCGACCTGATGCCCGGAAACACGAATATCCATATGCCTTCTCCTTATTCTTGCCGGACCGCCCGGGATGGCGATCCGTCGGCATGGAGGCTTGAAGGCAGCGCATCCCGGAAGGGGACGGCTGTCATCAGGCCTCTTCAAGCCAGAGCGGCTTGTCCAGCGTCGCGACGAACGCTGCGTGCCTCTCCAGCTCCTCCGCGCTGGCCACGAAGACGCGCGCGGGACGAACAGGGCGAACCGCGGCTTTCGCCGCAAGTTCCATATTTATAATGAGTTTCTCTTCCTCCTGTGCAAGACCAAGGCCGATCTGACGGCCGCCGGTCAGTTCGATGTAAAGCTGGGCCAGCAATTCGGCGTCGAGCAACGCGCCATGCTTGATGCGATGGCTGCGGTCGATGCCGTAACGGGTGCAGAGCGCATCCAGGCTGTGCTTGGCGCCGGGGTGAAGCTGCCGGGCGATGGCGACGGTGTCGATCATCCGTTCCATCGACACTTCGGGCAGGCCGCAGAGCTTCAGTTCATGATTCAGGAAGCCGAAGTCGAAGCGCGCATTATGCGCGACCAGATGGCTGTCCTCCAGAAAGGCCAGCAATTGCTGGACGCCGTCGGAAAATAACGGCTTGTCCCTCAGGAAACCGTCCGACAGCCCGTGCACGGCTTCGGCGGCGGCGGGCATCGCCCGCTGCGGATTATAATAAGCGTGGAAGGTGCGGCCCGTGGGCACCCGGTTGAAGAGTTCAATACATCCGATTTCGACCAGACGATCGCCTGAGCCAGGGTCGAAGCCAGTCGTTTCGGTGTCGAAAATAATCTCGCGCATCGCCCTCTTCAACGACTCTTTCGGGACTGTCCCTTATCGGCCTGTCTTCGCCCCAAGGCAAGCGACCAAGCGGCGAACCTGGCTGCGGGTCTTGGCGAAGGTCGTCCCGGTATGGATGATATAATCCGCCCGCCGCCGCTTTTCAGCATCGGCTGTTTGCAGATGGACGATCCGGCGGAATTTTGCGGCGGTCATGCCGGGCCGGGCCAGCACGCGCTTGCGCTGCTTCCAGCCGGGGGCGGTGACGACGATGACGCCCGCCAGCTTCCGATGGCCATGAGTCTCGAACAACAGCGGAATGTCCAGCACGACGAATTTGCGCGAGCGATGACGGCGCAGAAACGCGCTGCGGCTCTGTTGCACGGCGGGATGGACGATGGCTTCCAGCGCCTTCAACTCCTGCGGATGGCCGAACACCGCCGCGCCCAGCTTCGCCCGGTCGACGCCCCTGGGACCGGTGGTGCCGGGAAAGCGGGCCTCTATGGCGGGCAATAACGGTCCGCCCGGCCCTTGCAGCCGGTGGACTTCGGCATCCGCGTCGAACAGGGGCACGCCCTCCCGCCGCAACATGGCGGCCACGGCGGACTTGCCCATGCCGATGGAGCCGGTAAGGCCGTAAATCTTCATGCCGTCATCTTCATCGCTGTCAGGCGGCGAGCAGCAAGGCGCGCAATTCCTCGTCCCGCTCACGCGGCGCTTCCGCATCGAAGAAGATGTCGAAGGCCAGCGCCGCCTGCCCGATCAGCATTTCCAGCCCATCCAGGGTCTTCAAATCCCTCGCCCGCGCCGCCTTGAGCAAGGGGGTCTCCAGCGGCGCATAGACGATGTCGTAGACGGTCGCCTCGTCCGCCAGCGGCGTCAGGTCCAGATCCAGCAACGGCTGCCCCACCATGCCGAGCGAACTGGTGTTGACCAGCAGATCGGCCCTGGGCAGCGTGTCGGTCATGCCGATCACCCGGCCCTTGACCCCGGCGCGGTCGAGCAGCGCCTGCCCCTTCGCCGCGTCGCGGACCATGACGCTGATGTCGGGCACGCCCAGGCTGGTCAAAGCGAACAGGATCGCCCGCGCCGCACCGCCCGCGCCGACCAGCACCGCGCTCTGCCCCTTCCACTTATCGCGCAGCAAGGGTTGCAGGAATCCGCCCGCATCGGTGTTGGTGCCGATCAGCGGCCCGCCGGTTTCGCTGGCGATGGTGTTCATCGCCCCGATCCGCTCCCGCACGCCGCCCGGATCGTCGGTATAGTCCATCACCGCGATCTTGTGCGGAATGGTGACGTTGCATCCCAGCCAGTCGGGATCGGCCCGCCGCGCCAGGAAATAGGCGGACAGCCCTTCGCTGGTCACATGGGTCTTCTTATATTCCGCCTCTATCCCCAGCGCATCGAGCCAGAAGTTATGAATCAGCGGCGATTTGCTGTGCGCGATGGGATCGCCGATCACCTCGGCATAGGGGAGCTTGTCGGTCATGACGCCAGAACGCCCCGGACACGCAAAAAGTCAAGCAGAGGCAGCAGGGGCAGGCCCTGGATCGCGAACTGGCTGCCCTCCACCCTGGCGAAAATCTGCGCGCCCGGCCCCTCGATCCGGTAACAGCCGACGCACCAGCGGCATTCTTCCCAATCGCCGTCGAGATATTGGGCGATGAAGGCGTCCGACAAGGGCCGCACCGTCATCCGCACCCGCTCGATATGCCGCCAGATCGGCTCGCCGTTGAGCGCAATCACCGCCGCGCTGTGCAGATGATGCACCCGGCCCGACAGCAGCTTCAATATGCGTTCGGCATCGGCGCGGTCGACCGCCTTGTCGATCATCGCGCCGTCTTCCAGACTGAGAGTCTGGTCGCACCCCAGCACCAGCCCGCCCGGCACCCGGCGCGACACGCGCAGCGCCTTCAACTCCGCCAGCGCGTCGGCCAGTTGCCGCGCATCCAGCCCGTCGGCGCGCAGCGCTTCCTTCGCCGCTTCCTCATCGACGCCGGGCGACAGCGCCTCGAACGGCACCCGCGCCGCTTCCAGCAGCGCCCGGCGGCTCGCGCTTTGCGATGCCAGCACGATCATGATCAGGCTCCTTCCGCCAGCACGCGGTCGTTGAACAGGTTGATGATGGCGGCGGCGGCTTCCTCGATGGACCGGCGGGTCATGTCGATCACCGGCCAGCCATTGTCCGCGAACATGCGCCGGGCGAAGGCCAGTTCCTCCTGCACCTTGTCCAGATTGACATAGCTGGTTTCGGGCGCCTGGTTCAGCGACAGCAGCCGGTTGCGGCGGATCTGCACCAGCCGTTCCGGGCTGACGGTCAGCCCCACCACCATCGGATGCTTCAGCACATAAAGCGCTTGCGGCGGCGGCGACTGGATCACCAGCGGGATATTGGCGGTCTTGTACCCGCGATTGGCGAGATAGATGGAGGTTGGCGTTTTGGAGGCGCGGGAAACGCCCGCCAGCACGATATCGGCCTCCTCCCAATTTTCATGCCCCACGCCGTCATCATGGGCGATGGTGAACTGGATCGCCTCGATCCGAGCGAAATAGGCTTCGTCCAATATATGCTTGCGGCCCGGCCGGTTGCGGGTTTCCTGCCCCAATATGTTGGACAGCGCGTCGGTCACGCTGTCCAGCGCCGCGACATGGGGCAGGCCCAGCGCCCGGCAGCGCGTCTCCAGCCGCCGCCGCAACTGGTGGTTGGACAGGGTGAACAGCACCAACCCCGGATTGGCGGCGATCTCCTCCATGATCCGGTCGAGATGGACGTCGGACCGCACCATCGGCCAGAAATGGCGCACCGCCTCGACATTTTCGAACGCGCCGATCGCTGCCTTGGCGATGTTTTCCAGGGTTTCGCCGGTGGAGTCCGATAGCAGGTGGAGATGGATGCGAGACATGAAGCATATCTCTGTGGGGAGGCTGTGGATAAAGCAAGGGATAGGTTGCGGGGAAAATCAAGCGCTTATCGCCCTCCTCGATTCCGGGACTCTTGTCCACAGCCCGCCAACAGATGGGGATTTATACCCACAGCCTGTGGATAAGGGGGATAAGTGGACTGAATCGGACCGGAATCGCGGCCCTTGAAGAGTCAAGTTGTTGGCAAATCGGGGCACAGCGCATAAACCCCGCTGCCAACCGCCCCTACTATCTCCATCATCCTTTTGAATCTAAATATAAGAGAGTTTATGACGGGATCCGATGCCGGCCTTTCGAACGGCCTAACGCCCAAGCCCTTGCTTTCGGTCCTGAAGGGCGCTTGCCCCGCTGTGCCGCCCCTATGGCTCATGCGCCAGGCGGGGCGCTATCTTCCCGAATATCGCGCCTTGCGGGCGGAAAAGGGCGGATTCCTCGAACTGGTCTATGACAGCGCGGCGGCCGCCGAAGTGACTCTCCAACCGCTTCGCCGCTTCGGTTTCGACGGGGCGATCCTGTTCTCCGACATATTGATCGTGCCCTATGCCATGGGCCAGAATCTCTGGTTCGAGGCCGGGGAAGGCCCGCGCCTGGCGCCGATCCTGGCCGAAACCGACCTGTCGGCCCTGAAACCCGATTTCAGCCGCTATGAGGCGGTGTATGAGACGGTCCGGCAGGTGAAGGCCGCGCTGGACCCGAATGTGACCTTCCTGGGCTTTGCAGGCAGCCCCTGGACCATCGCCACCTATATGGTCGCGGGTCAGGGCAGCAAGGACCAGGGCGCCGCCCGCCGCATGGCCTATCAACAGCCTGAAAAGTTCGGCGCGATCATCGACGCGATCGTCGATGCGACGGTGGTCTATCTCTCCGGCCAGATCGAGGCCGGGGTCGAAGCCGTGCAGCTTTTCGACAGTTGGGCGGGTAGCCTGGCCCCGCTGGAGTTCGAGCGCTGGGTGATCCGGCCCAACCGGCGGATCGTGGAGAGGTTGAAGGCGATCCATCCGGACATTCCGGTGATCGGCTTCCCCAAGGGCGCGGGGGCGAAACTGGCCGATTATGCGGCCGGGACCGGCGTCGATGCGATCGGCGTCGACGAGACGGTCGATCCGCACTGGGCCAATCGCGTGTTGCCGCAGGGGCTGCCGGTGCAGGGGAATCTCGATCCGCTGGCGCTGATCGCCGGGGGCGTCGCGGTGGAAGAGGCCGTCGACAACATCCGCGCCGCCTTTGCCGGGCGGCCGCATATCTTCAACCTGGGCCACGGCATTCTCCCCGACACCCCCATTGATCATGTCGAAGCGCTGCTTAGCTATGTGCGGACAGCGGGAGACTGAACTTATGCCTTATCTGGGAGCAGCCTATTTGTGGGTCAAAGCCGCGCATGTCATCTTCGTCATCTTCCTGATGGCGGGCCTGTTCATGATGCCGCGCTTCTTCGTCTATCACCAGCAATGCCCGGGGGGATCTGACGAGGACAAAAAGTGGATCGACCGGGAACGGCGGCTGCTCAAGATCATCCTGAACCCGTCGCTGGTTTTGGTCTGGGTCTTTGGCCTGATGCTGATGGTGGAGATCGGCGCCTGGCATTTCGGCTGGTTCCACCTGAAACTGCTCTTCGTTCTGGGCCTGTCGGGCTATCATGGCTGGATCGCGGGCTATGCGAAGAAGCTCGCAAGGGGCCTGCGCCCGCTCAGCGAAAGGCGGTTGCGGCTGCTGAACGAGATTCCCGGAATCGCCGCCGCCGTCATCGTGATCGCGGTGATCGTGAAGCCGTTTTAACGTCGTCATCCCAGCGAAAGCTGGGATGACGGAACTTAAATCGGATCAACCGGAATATTGTCGATCAGCCGCGTCTTGCCCAGCTTCGCCGCGCCCAGCAGCCTTGCCGGGCGGTCCAGCACGGTCATCGGTTCCAGAGTCACCGCGTCGCACAGCGTCACATAATCGATGGGATCGAAACCATGCGCCGCGAGCAGGGCGATAGCCTTGGCGATGGCAGACTCGACGGTCGCCCCCTTTTCCATCTGCCGCGCGGCTTCGCCCAGCGCACGGGGCAGGGCGAGCGCATCCTTGCGCTCCTGCTCCGACAGATAGGCGTTGCGCGACGACAGCGCCAATCCATCCTCGGCCCGCTGGGTGGGCACGCCGATAATCTCGATGGGAACATCCAGATCGCGCACCATCTGCCGGATCACGGCGAGCTGCTGATAATCCTTCTCCCCGAACAGGGCGACATCCGGGCGGACCTGGTTGAACAGCTTCGTCACCACCGTCGCCACGCCGTCGAAATGGCCGGGCCGGGCCGCGCCATCCAGCCCCTCGGTCACGCCGGACACCGAAATATTGGTGGCATAGCCCGCCGGGTACATGACATCGACCGTCGGCGCCCAGAGAATGTCGACTCCGGCCGCCTGCAGCATCTGCGCGTCCTTCGCCTCCCGCCGGGGATAGGCGTCCAGATCCTCATTCACCCCGAACTGGCGCGGATTGACGAAGATCGACACCGCCACATGCCCCGCATGGCGCCGCGCTTCCTCCACCAGCGCCATATGCCCGTCATGCAGCGCGCCCATGGTAGGCACCAGAGCCAGCGGTTTTCCGTCGCTTTTCAGCGCATCGACGGCGGCGCGCAGCGAAGGCAGGTCACGGAGGGTTTGCACGACAGGAGTGGCTCCGATAAGGGCATCGACAGGGGTATATCCTGCTAAGGCACGACCGGTTCGAGCGGTCAACATGCAATGCGACAATCAACGGGGTAATAAAGGTCCGATGGCGAACGCCCAAACGCACCATATCGTCTTCGCCAATGAGAAGGGCGGAACCGGCAAGTCGACGACCGCCGTGCACACGGCCATCGCGCTGACGGCATTGGGGAACCGCGTCGGCATGATCGACCTCGACCCGCGCCAGCGCACCATCACCCGCTATATGGAGAACCGGGCAGAGACCGCCCGCCGCCGCGGCATCGACCTGCCGACTCCGGACTTCGCCGTGTTCAACGGCGACAGCGTCCAGGCGCTGGAGGAACAGGCCGCCGCCATGGCGGAGGGCAAGGATTTCCTGGTCATCGACACGCCCGGCCGCGACGACGATTATGCCCGCCACATGGCCGCCCGCGCCCATACGCTGGTGACGCCGATGAACGACAGTTTCGTCGATTTCGACCTGATCGGCCAGGTGGACGCCGAAACCTTCAAGGTGAAGCGACTCTCCTTCTATTCGGAACTGATTTTCGAGGCGCGCAAGACCCGCGCCAAGGCGGACGGCATCACCATCGACTGGGTGGTGCTGCGCAACCGCGTCCAGCATCATGACGCCCGCAACAAGAAGCGCGTGGGCGACGCGCTGATGGAACTGTCCCGCCGCGTCGGTTTTCGCGTGATTCCGGGCCTTTCGGAACGGGTGATCTTCCGCGAACTCTTCCCGTCGGGCCTGACCCTGCTGGACAAGGGGCATCTGGGCGAACTGGGCGTCAGCCACATCGCCGCGCGGCAGGAATTGCGGGAGATGGTGTCGGGCCTCGCCCTTCCATCCCGGATCGAGACCGCGCCGCTGGATCTGCTCGGCGCGGCCTGATGGGTCTGCTCGCCTTGGCTTTGATCGGGCTTGCGGCCTGGCTCATCTGGACGGGACGGTTGCAACGCATGAGCGCGAAGGATGGCATGGCGCTGGGCGCCGCCCTGGTGGGCGCGGTCGTGGCCGCCAAGGGCAAGACCTTGCTGGGCGCGCCGTTGCTGCTGGGCGCCACCTGGTTCTTCTTCGCCCGGAGCTGGCCGCGCAAGGCGAAGGCCAGGCCGGGCAAGCCTGTCCCGCAGGCCGCCGCGCCCCAGGCGGTGATCGAGGCCCGCAAGTTGCTGGGCGTCGGGCCGGATGCGGACGCCCGCGCCATCCGCGCCGCGCATCGCCGTCTCATCGCCTCGGTCCATCCGGACAAGGGCGGCACCGAAGCGCTGGCGGCCCAGATCAATGCGGCCCGCGACCTGCTGATCAGGGAAACCGCGCCGCGCGACTGAAGCCAAGGGAGAGCATGCCATGGCCCATCGCTTCCATCCCACGCTCCTGCGCGAATATGACATTCGCGGGGTGGTCGGGCAGACTCTGGGAGAGGCGGATGCCTATGCCGTCGGGCGCAGTTTCGGGACCGTCGTCAAACGGGCGGGCGGATCAAGGGTCGCGGTCGGCTATGACGGGCGGCTGAGTTCCCCGGCGCTGGAACAGGCCGTCGTGCAGGGCCTTCAGGATTCGGGCGCCGATGTCGTGCGCATAGGCCTCGGCCCGACGCCCATGCTCTATTATGCCGAAGCGGTCCTGGATGTGGACGGCGGCATTCAGATAACCGGCAGCCACAATCCCACCGACCATAATGGCTTCAAGCTGGTGCTTGGCCATAATGCCTTTTTTGGGCCGGACATCGCGAATCTGGGGGCCATGGCTGCGGCTGGCGACTGGATCGAGGCCGGGAGCGAAGGCAGGGGCCGGGTCGGGACCGTCGCCATCATGGACCGCTATGCCGCCCGGCTGGTGGAGGGATTCGACGGCGCCGCCTGGCGCATCGGCTGGGACGCGGGCAACGGCGCCGCCGGTCCTGTGGTGGACAAGCTCGTCAAGCTCCTGCCAGGTGAGCATCATGTGCTTTTCACCCAGATAGACGGACATTTTCCCCATCATCACCCCGATCCCACTGTCGAGGCGAATCTGGCCGACCTGAAGGCGCTTGTCCGCTCCAAGAAGCTCGATTTCGGAATGGCTTTCGACGGGGACGGCGACCGGATCGGCGTGGTCGACGGCAGGGGCCGGGTGATCTGGGGCGACCAGTTGCTCGGCATCTTCGCCGAACTGGTGCTGAAAAACCGCCCGAATGCGACGATCGTCGCGGATGTGAAGGCCAGCCAGGCCTTGTTCGACCGCATCGCCGCGCTGGGCGGACAGCCGCTGATGTGGAAGACCGGCCACAGCCTCATCAAGTCCAAAATGAAGGAGATTGCCGCGCCGCTGGGCGGGGAGATGACCGGCCATATCTTCTTCGCGGACGAATATTACGGCTTTGACGACGGGCTTTATGCGGCGGTGCGCCTGATCCGGGGTCTGACCCGGCTGCGCCGCAGCGTCACCGCCCTGCGCGACGAAATGCCGGACATGGCCAACACGCCGGAAATCCGCTTTCCGGTGGAAGAGAGCCGCAAATTCGCCGTGGTGGATGAAGTGCGCGCCCGACTGGCGGCGGCCGGGGCGACGGTCGATCAAACCGACGGTCTGCGGGTGAGCACCGCCGATGGCTGGTGGTTGCTGCGTGCCTCCAACACGCAGGATTCGCTCGTTGTACGGGCCGAGGCGAAGGATGCGCCGTCGCTGGAGCGGCTGATCACGGCCATCGACGCGCAATTGGCCGATTCGGGCGTGATTCGGCCCTGAAAGGCGTTTCGATGGCCCAGGCGTCCCGAAAAATGCCAGGATCGGACGCCGCTTTTCCTTTACGGAAATCAGGCATGAGCATGACGATTGCATGAAACGCAATTGTCCATGAGCATTTCGCATTTGCGGGAATTATCGTTGCACCGCAAAAGGAACGGGCCTTTCAGGCATCCTCTCCTAAAACTTTCAAGCCGTCCTCCGGGGCGGCTTTTTTTTTGCCTTTCGCAAAGCGCCGTTTCCGCTTCATGCCGTAGCGTCGTTGCGCCTTTGGGCGCGCAGCCTGCGGAAACCCGCGCAAATTAGGGCTTTCCGAACGATTATTTAACCATAATGCTTATAAGGGCATGGCTCACGGGGGATCATTCTCTGGCGGAAGCCACTTTGCCTAAATCGCGTTTCAGAAGAGGAATCATCATGCCTTTGCGCCGTCCCATCATCGCCAGTCTGTTGCTATCGGGTGCATTGGCGGTGCCTGTTCCGGCTTTTGCGGGCGGATTCTACCTGCAGGAACAGTCGCCCAAGGAAACCGGCCGCGCGCTCGCCGGGGCGGGCGCGGCGGCGGATGATCCGTCCGCCATCTATTTCAACCCCGCCGCCATGACGGAGTTGCCGGGCGTCCAGACCTCCATCGGCGGCATCGCGCTGATGGCGTCGGCGCATCAGGCCAATCGCGGCACCTATCGCACCGTCCCGACCCTGCCCGGCGCTCGGCTGCCGGTGACGGGCAATGACGGCGGCCAGCCGTTCGAAAAGGTCATCCCTATCCCCAGTCTCTATGTGACGGCGCAGGCGACCGACCGGCTGTGGCTGGGCCTGGGCGTCAACGCGCCCTTCGGCCTGAAGCTGGACTATGACGACGGCTTTTTCGGCCGCTATGACTCGCTCTACACCAACCTCAAAACCTATAATATCCAGTCCAGCGCCGCCTATAAGCTGAACGACAATGTCTCCATCGGCGGCGGCGTCGACGTGCAATATGTGAAGGCGACGCTGACCAACGCCCTGCCGCAGCTTTCGCCCCTGGCCCCGGTCGACGGCTTCGCCCGGTTGAAGGGCGACGACTGGACGGTCGGCTGGAATGCGGGCCTGTTCTACACCAACGGCGTCACCAATGTCGGCCTGTCCTACCGCTCTGGCGTCAAGCACAAGCTGACCGGCACGCAGAGCATTTCCGGTCTTCTTGGCCCCATCGCCACGGCCAATGCCGATCTCGCCGCCTCCGCGCCGCTCGACCTGCCCGATATCGTGACGGTCGGCTTCATGCACCGCCTGACGCCCAGGCTGCGCGCCATGATCAGCGGCCGCTGGTACAATTGGTCGAAGTTCAAGGGCATCGCCATCACCTCCGCAGCCGGGACCAGCAACAAGGAACTGGATTACAAGGACAGCTACAGCGTCAGCCTGGGCGGCGAATATGATGTCAGCCCGGCCCTGACCCTGCGCGCCGGCACGATGTTCGACCGCTCGCCCACCAATCCGCAGCATCTGACGACGCGGGTTCCCGACGGCGACCGCACATGGCTGTCGGCTGGCGCGACCTACAATATCTCGCCCGCCTTCGCGCTGAACCTCAGCTACGCGCATAATTTCGTGGAAAAGGCGAACATCATCCGTCCGGACAGCTATTATCCCGCCCCCGCGACGGTGACGGCGACCACCCTGTCGCAGACCAGCGGCAATGCGGACCAGATCGGCGCGTCGCTCACCGCACGCTTTTGATGGGAGCGAGGGCCGGTGCCGCACGTTTCAGCAAAGCTGAAACGCAAGACAGCTCACGCTTCTAACTGACGCAATAAATCCCTATAGGGGCTTCATCATCACGGAGCCCCTGTTTCATGTCCGACCATAATCCCGGCCTGCGCCCCTGGCGCGACATCGCCCGCAGGCAATGTCGCCAGATCATGGTCGGCAATGTTCCGGTCGGCGGCGGCGCCCCGGTCACGGTGCAGACCATGACCAACACGCCGACCGATGACGTCAGGGCGACCGTCGACCAGATCCGCCGCTGCGAGGAGGTGGGCGTGGACATCATCCGCGTCTCCTGCCCCGACGAGGCGTCGACCGCAGCGCTCAAGCAGATCGTCCGCGCCGCCCGCGTCCCCATCGTCGCCGACATTCATTTCCACTATAAGCGCGCGCTGGAAGCCGCCGATGCGGGCGCGGCCTGCCTGCGCATCAACCCCGGCAATATCGGCAGCGAGGCGCGGGTGAAGGAAGTGGTCGACGCGGCCAAATCCAACGGCTGCTCGATCCGCATCGGGGTCAACGCCGGCAGCCTCGAAAAGGATCTGCTCGAAAAATATGGCGAGCCTTGCCCGGAAGCGCTGGTCGAAAGCGCGCTCGACCATATCAAGCTGCTCCAGGACCAGGATTTCCACGACTATAAGGTGGCGGTGAAGGCCAGCGACGTGTTCCTGGCCGTGGCCGCCTATATGCAGCTTGCCGAAGCGGTGGATTGCCCGCTGCATCTGGGCATTACCGAAGCGGGCGGCCTGATCGGCGGCACGGTGAAGAGCGCCATCGGCATCGGCAACCTGCTCTGGGCCGGGATCGGCGACACGATCCGCGTCTCCCTCTCCGCCGAGCCGGAAGAGGAAGTGCGGGTCGGTTACGAGATATTGAAGTCGCTGGGCATCCGCACCCGCGGCGTGAAGGTCATTTCCTGCCCCAGTTGCGCCCGCCAGGGCTTCGACGTAATCCGCACCGTGCAGGCGCTGGAGGAACGGCTCCAGCATATCCACACGCCCTTGTCGCTCTCTGTGCTCGGCTGCGTGGTGAACGGCCCCGGCGAAGCGCGGGAGACCGACATCGGCCTGACCGGCGGTGGCGCGGGCAAGCATATGGTCTATCTCTCCGGCCTGACCGATCATACGATTCAGGACGAAGGGATGATCGACCATATCGTTCAACTGGTGGAGGCCAAGGCGGCGGAGATCGAGGCGGCCACCACCGACGCCGGCAAGGCGGAAGCGGCGGAATAAGCCGCTTTCCTTCCATGGATACGCCCCGCTCCTTCGCCATCCCCTTCGCGGTCTGTTGCCTGGGGGTCGCGCTGTTTTCCGTGATGGATGCGGCGATGAAGGGTTTGAGCCTCTCCATCGGCCTGTTCAACGCGCTGTTCTGGCGCGCGCTGGCGGGCAGCCTGCTGGGGCTGGGGCTGATGCTGCTGACGCGGCAGCGCTGGCCGAACCGGGCCGTGCTGCGGCTGCACCTGCTGCGCGGCGCGGTCGTCGCGGTGATGGCCAGCCTGTTCTTCTGGGCGATCATGCGGTTGCCGCTGGCCGAAGCCATCGCCCTGTCCTTCATCGCGCCGCTGGTCGCGCTCTATCTCGCCGCCCTGCTGCTGAAGGAAAAGATCGGGCGGCAGGCCATCGGCGCATCGCTGCTGGGGCTGGTCGGCGTGGCGGTGATCCTGTTCGGGCGCTTGCAGGGCGATTATGACGCGAATGCGCTGCTGGGCGCGGGCGCGGTGCTGGTTTCGGCGGTGCTGTTCGCCTGGAATCTCATCCTCCAGCGGCAACAGGCGCAACTGGCCTCTCCCATAGAGGTCGCCTTCTTCCAGCATATCGTGATGCTGGGCGTGTTCGCGCTCTTTGCCGGGGCCGCCCGATGGATGCCGGTCGTGCCGCAGGTCGGGTCATGGGCGTTGATCGTCCTTTCCGCGACCCTGGCCTTCACCTCGCTGGCCGCGCTCGCCTGGGCCTATGCGCGGGCAGAGGCGCAGCTTCTGATTCCGGTGGAATATACCGCCTTCCTCTGGGCCGCGATCATCGGCTGGCTGGTCTTTGGCGACCGGTTGGCCCTGACGACGGTCATTGGCGCGCTGCTGATCGTCGCGGGCTGCCTGATCACGGCCCGCACCGGTTCGGCCGAAGCGGCCCATGTCGAACCGTCCGTCGCCTGAAGGGAAAGACATGCCCGCCACCATCCGCGATGCCGCTCCTGCCGACATCGCGACAATTCACGACTTCATTCTTGCACTGGCCGACTATGAAAAGCTGTCGCATAAGGTGAAGGCGCGACCGCGCCTCTATCTGGAGGATCTGTTCGTCATTCCCGAAGCGCTCAGCGCCCTCGCGTCAGCGCATCCTGTATGCTGACCCCCAGCAGGACGGCGGTGAAGGCGCTTAAAGCGACGACGACAAGGGCGGGATAGAAGGTTGCGATCATGGCGAAGTCTCCTTTCGGACGGCTTTTGCGCCGACCCGCCGTTCATCGACATAAGGAATGTTACGGAGTCGACGGGACGAGCCGAAGGGCGGGACTCTTGACGGGGACTCCCCGCCCGGCGCATTGTCCCCGCACGGAACATTTAGGGGACAAGGACTTGCCATGGCTGTCAGCCGCGGAGCCAAGCACACGCCGGAGTGGCGCGAAATGCTGAAACGCAGCCTGATCCGCAGCGGTGCGCTGATCGGATCGATCGCGTTGATCCTGGCGACCCTGTTCCTCGCTCTGGCGCTGCTCAGCTATCAGCCGAGCGATCCGTCGATGAACACGGTGGCGGGCGACCATGTGCAGAATATCATGCAGGCGCCCGGCGCATGGGTGGCGGATTTCCTGCTCTGGCTGCTGGGCGTGCCGGTGGCGCTGGTGCTGCCGCTGATGGCGATCACGGCGCGGCGGCTGTGGGGCGATCAGGATATGAGCGGGTGGAAGGCGCAGTTCGGCAAATGCTTCGCCGGCATCGCGCTGATCGGCATCGCCCTGGCGCTGTTCCAGACCAATCCGCTGGTCGGCCTGCCCGCCGGATGGGGCGGCATCATCGCGCTGGCGACGGCCAAGGGCGTCATGAGCCTGACCGCGCAGGCCCCCGCCGCGCAAGGGTGGATCACCGGCATCTTGATCGCGCTCACGCTGATCGCGGGCATTGTCTGCTGGTATCGCAGCCTGGCGCTGGAAAAGCCGATCATCGCATTGCGCAGGCCCTCGCTGCCCCGTCTGGCCTTGCCGAAACCCGCTTTCGCCCTGGCCGGGCCCGCGCCGGTCGTCGATGCGGATGAGGAGGACGATGTTTTCGAGCGCGTCGCAACGCCGCGCAAGACCGTCAGCAACGAACCCAAGCCGCCGATCAACATCCAGACGCCCAAGCCCGCCCCGGTGCAGCGCTCCATGGCGCCGGTCAGCCAGGATGACCTGTTCGGCAACAGCTCCCTGCCCTCGCCCGACCTGCTGAATCCGATTCCCGCCAGCCAGGGCGCGAAGATCGACAAGGCCGCGCTGGAACGCAATGCGCGTCTGCTGGAGAGCGTGCTCGACGATTTCCATGTGAAGGGCAATATCGTCGAGGTCCGACCCGGCCCGGTCGTCACCATGTATGAACTGGAACCCGCGCCGGGCATCAAGGCGAGCCGCGTCATCGCGCTGGCCGACGACATCGCCCGCAACATGTCGGCGCTCTCCGCCCGCGTGGCGACGATTCCGGGGCGCACGGTGATCGGCATCGAACTGCCCAACGCGAACCGGGAGGGCGTGTCTTTCCGCGAACTCATAATCAGCGAGCAGTTCGGGCACGAAGCGACCCTGCCGATCATCCTGGGCAAGAATATATCGGGCGAACCGATCATCGCCGATCTGGCGCCCATGCCGCATCTGCTGATCGCGGGCACCACCGGTTCGGGCAAGTCGGTCGGCCTCAACGCCATGATCCTGTCGCTGCTCTATCGCATGACGCCGGATCAGTTGCGCCTGATCATGATCGATCCGAAGATGCTGGAACTGTCGACCTATGACGACATCCCGCATCTGCTGTCCCCGGTTGTGACCGAGCCTGCCAAGGCGATCCGCGCGCTCAAATGGGCGGTGGAGCAGATGGAGGATCGCTATCGCATGATGGCGTCGATCTCCGTCCGCAATCTGGCCAATTACAATGAGAAAGTCCGCGCCGCGAAGGCCAAGGGCAAGCCCCTCGGCCGCCGCGTCCAGACCGGCTACGATCCCGAAACCGGCAAGCCGATCTATGAGGAGGAGCAGCTCGATTTCCAGCCGCTGCCGCAGATCGTGGTGGTGGTGGACGAACTGGCCGACCTGATGATGACGGCGGGCAAGGAAGTCGAATTCCTGATCCAGCGGCTTGCGCAAAAGGCGCGCGCCGCGGGCATCCACCTGATCCTCGCGACGCAGCGTCCCTCGGTCGACGTCATCACCGGCGTCATCAAGGCGAACCTGCCGACCCGCATCAGCTTCTTCGTGACGTCGAAGATCGACAGCCGCACCATTTTGGGCGAGCAGGGCGCCGAGCAGCTATTGGGCAAGGGCGACATGCTCTATATGCACGGCGGCAAGGGGCTGATGCGCGTCCACGGACCTTTCGTGTCCGACGATGAGGTGCGGGTGGTGGCGGATCACTGGCGCGCCCAGGGCCAGCCCGACTATATCGCCGCCGTCACCGAGGAACCGGAGGAAGGCAGCTTTGCACTGGACGGCGTCGACCTGGGCGACGACAGCCCGGATGCGCAGCTTTTCCGCAAGGCCTGCCAGCTCGTCTTCGAAAATCAGAAGGCGTCGACCAGTTGGCTCCAGCGGCAATTGCGCATCGGCTATAACAGCGCCGCCCGCCTGATCGAGCAGATGGAGGAGCAGGGGCTGGTGGGTCCGCCCAACCATGTCGGCCGTCGCGAAGTGCTGCGCGACGAGAGCGGCAACCCGCTTTGACGCAAGGGGCTTGAAAAAATTTCATTTGGCCTGATGCGAAAAAGTCACTGCCCATTTTGCTCTGAAACGGAATTTTGCGTGGCGCCTTGGGCTGTTGCATCCCCGTAAAAGCCCGGCCGCCCCGCAAAAATCCATGATTTCCGGGCATGATTGCGTTTCGTGCAATCGTCATTCGGTTCTTCGCATTTGCAGCGAGGATCGATTTGGCCGAAGAAGGCCCTGCCTTTCAGGCATCCTCTCCTAAAAACTTTCAGGCTGGTCTTCGGATCAGCCTTTTTTTTGTCCTCGCACCGGTCTAAGCAGAAGCCGCTTACCGCAGCGCCTAAAAAATAAACTTGGGAGAGGGGCCGCCGGAAAGACCGGCACTGGCGAAGCGGAAGCAGAGGGGGATTGAGCGGCCATGCCGCTCTCCCCCTTCCCGTTTCCGGATTGGACTCCATTGCCTTGGCGGAACGAGTGGGTTCACAGCGGGTTCAAGCCCTGCCACCTAAGCTCCTCATCCTGAACAACCGGAGATGACTGCATGAAGCGCATCCTTGCGCCCCTCACCCTGACGCTGGCCGCCGTGCCGGTCCTCGTGCCGATGATCCCGGCGGCCGCGCAGGCGGACCGGTCCGACCTGTCGAAGGTGAACGCCTATATCCGCGCCGTCACCACCATGACCGCCGACTTCGCCCAGACCGACCGCAACGGCCAGACGCTGACCGGCCAGCTTACCATCAAACAGCCGGGCAAGATCCGCTTCCAATATCAGAAGGGCGTACCGCTGCTGATCGTGGGCGACGGCAAGGCGCTGACCATGATCGATTATGAAGTGCGGCAGGTGCAGCGCTGGCCGATCGGCAATTCGCCGCTGGGCGCGCTGATCGACCCGTCGAAGGACTTGTCGAAATTCGGCAAGGTGATCCAGACCGGCGATCCGACCGTGCTGAGCGTTCAGGCGCGCGACCCCAGGCGGCCGGAATATGGCACCATCACCATGATCTTCAAACGCGATGCGGGCAGCCCGGCGGGCTTGCAGCTTTACGGTTGGGTGGCGCTGGATTCGCAGAATAACCGGACGGCGGTGAAGCTTTCCAACCAGCGTTACGGCGTGGCGGTGGCCGATTCCGCCTTCCGCTGGACCGATCCCCGGCCCAAGGGGCGGGCGGCCGGCGGTTAAGCGGGCCACAGACGCGACGGGCCGAGAAGTTTTCAAAACCGTTCATCTGAGGCTCATATCGCGAACCCTAGAAAGAACTCCACGGCGAGAGACGAAACCGGGATTTCCCCCCTGTTACCCGGAAGCCCGCTCCCGCCGCAAAGCGCTTCAAGGGCGCGATCGAGGCCCCCGTTCCATGCCCCCGGAGCGGGGGTCTTTTTGTTTGGGCGAGGATTAGGCCCAGGGAGGGCTGCAAATAGCGGCTTTCTGCGCTTCCGGTACTCACGACCTTTAAGGTCGCTGCGCGCCGGTTCTCGAATTCCACTATTTTCGCTCCACCCTGGGCCTAATCCCCGCCCAAACGGTCCGTTCTTGTCGCCCTTGCGTAGGAGGGCGGAGGGTCTTAGTGGATCAGCATGTCCCAGACACTCAGCATCGCCTCGTGGAATATCAACAGTGTCCGTGCCCGGCTCGATATCGTGGAGCGCTTCCTGACGGAGGAAGCGCCCGACATCCTCTGTCTTCAGGAAACCAAGGTGGTGAACGAGATTTTCCCCGCCGCGATGTTCCGGCAACTGGGCTATGTCCATCAGGTGCTGAATGGACAGCGGATGCACCATGGCGTGGCGATCATGTCCAAGGTGCCGATTCATGAGGACGACCGGTTCGACTGGCAGGCCAATGGCGAAGCGCGCCATGTCGGCGTGCGGCTGGACAATGGGGTCAGGATCGAAAATGTCTATGTCCCGGCTGGCGGCGACATCGCAGACCGGGAGGTGAATCCGAAATTCGGGCAGAAGCTCGATTTCCTGGAGCGCATGATCCAATGGTCCTCTGGGCTGGAGGACAAGCCGACCATATTGACCGGCGATTTCAACATCGCGCCGATGGAATGCGATGTGTGGAGCCACAAGCAGTTGCTGAACGTGGTCAGCCATACGCCCATCGAGTGCGAGATATTGGCGCGGTTGCAGGCGTCGAATGACTGGGTCGATATCGGCCGCCATTTCTATCCCGCGCCGCAGCGGCTTTATACCTGGTGGAGCTATCGCGCCAAGGACTGGGCGGAATCGGATCGCGGTCGGCGGCTGGACCATATGTGGATGACCAGGGATGTGGCGGGCAAGGCGATCGGCCATCGCGTGGTCGAACCGGCGCGCAACTGGGGCAAGCCGTCCGACCATATCCCGATCGTCACGGAATTCGCCTTCTGATGGGCGCGCGCGCTGCCGCTCGCGCCATCGACGCGCTACGCCGGGGCTGGCCGGTGCGGGTCCGGGCCGCCGACGGCGCGCTGCGGCTGATGGCGGTGGAAGGGGCGGATGCGGTGACGCTTGCGGGTTTCGACCCGGCGGCGAAGGCCGACATACTGATCTCCGCGGCACGGGCGCAGACGCTGAAACTTGCCAACCAGTTGGCGGCTGCCGATCCCGACATGCCGGTGCTGGTGGCGCGGGCGCCGTGGATCGACACCGATGTCGCGACGGCGATGTCCGACCCGGTTCTGGACCTGGCCTCGCCCCTCAAAGGCCCGTTCATGGCGAAGCCGCTGGCCGCGCCGCTGGCGGCCAAGGCGGCGCTGCGGCTGGCGCGGCTCGCGGGCATATTGCCCGCCTATTTCGCCACGGTCGACGGCGAAGTCGAGGCGGAGGTCGGCGCCGCCGATGTCGACGCCTATGACGATGCCGTGCATCTGGATATCGCGACGCGGGCGAGGCTGCCGGTATCGGCCAGCGAAACCGCGGAGATCATCGCCTTCCGCAGCCCGGACGAACCACGCGAGCATGTGGCGCTGATCGTCGGCCAGCGCGATTCGTCGCCGCCGGTGATCCGCCTGCACAGCGAATGCCTGACCGGGGATGTTCTGGGGTCGCTGAAATGCGATTGCGGGCCGCAATTGCACGAAGCGCTGCACCAGATCGCGGATTCCACCTGGGGCATATTGCTCTATCTGCGGCAGGAAGGGCGGGGCATCGGCCTCGTCAACAAGCTGCGCGCCTATGCCTTGCAGGATCAGGGTTTCGATACGGTCGACGCCAATGTGCGGCTGGGTTTCGCCATCGACGCCCGCGATTTTTCGGTCGCGGCGCGGATGCTGGACCTGCTCGGCGTGGGCGAGGTGCGGCTGCTCACCAACAATCCCAACAAGGTGACGGGGCTGGAAGCGGCGGGAATCAAGGTGGCGGAACGGCTGCCGATCATCCTGCCCGCCAATCCGCATAATGAACGCTATCTGGCCACCAAGCGCGACCGGACCGGGCATCAGCTATGAACGTCGTCCGCGTCGATGCAGGCGCGGGACGTCTCTCCTTCGGTGCAATCGAGATGGCCTGCACCGTCGGTCGCGGCGGTTCCTGCGCGGCGGCGGACAAGCGGGAAGGGGACGGCTGCACGCCGCTGGGGATCTGGCCGATCCGGGGCGCGTTGCTGCGGCCGGGCAAGGTGGAGGCGGCGGGCATCCGTCTGCCATGGCGCTGGGTGCGGGACGGGGATGGCTGGTCCGACGATGTGGCCGATCCGGCCTATAACCGGCCCGTGCATCTGCCGCGTGCCTTCTCCGCCGAAAATCTGCTGCGCGACGACGATGCCTATGATGTGATCGTCGTTCTGGGCCATAACGACGCGCCGCCGGTGCCGGGGCAGGGGAGCGCGATCTTCTTCCACCTGTCCGAAGGGAGACCCACCGCCGGATGCGTGGCGGTGGAGCGGGCGGATATGCTGCGCCTGTTGCCGTTGCTGGTGCCGGGCGACGTGATGGAGATCGTTTAGAGCAACATGCTCCTGCGATGCGTTCAAGCCCGCTCCAGTTCCGCCACTTCGCCTCCCGCCGCTTCCAGAAGCCGCCGTTCCAGCGTTTGCAGCCGCGCCTTGCTCTCGATCTTTCCGGCCAGCAGGTCGGTGACGTAGAAAGTGTCCACCGCCCGCTCGCCATAGGTGGCGACATGGGCGCTGTGCACCGTCACCTTCGACTGGAACAGCGCATTGGCCAGGCTGAACAGCAACGCCGGGCGATCCCGCGCATTCACCTCTATCACGGTGAAGCGGTTGGACGCCTTGTTATCGATCAGCACATTGGGTTGGATGCGGAAGGTTTCGGCGCGGGTGCGGGGCAGGGGGCGCGCCTCCAGCTTGGTGATCATGCGATGCCGGTTGGCCAGTGAATCCTCGATCGCCTTGCGGATGCGCGTCAATTGCTCCGGGCTGTGGAAAGCGCCGCCTAGCGGGTCCTGCACCAGGAAATTGTCGATGGCGACGCCGTCCCGCGTGGTGTGGATGCGCGCGTCGATGATGTTGCCGCCCGCCAGATGGATCGCGCCCGCGATCCGGTAGAACAGGCCCGGATGGTCGGCGGCATAGACCGTCACCAGCGTCGCGCCGCGCTGCGGATAATATTGCGCGGCGATGGAGAGGGGGGAATCGCCCGCCTCCAATATATGCTGCGCATTGTGGATGAGGATATCCTCCGGCTCCGCGATCCAGTAGCTTTCGGGCAGGCGCCTGCTCAGCTTGGCGAAATCCGCCTCCGACAGGCCGAGCGCCTGGCGCAGCCCGTGCTGCTTGGCCGTGACCCGCTCGCCGCGGCCCTTCTGCTTGTGGCCAAGGCGCAGCAACTCCTCGGCGGACTCATAAAGATCGCCCAGCAACTGGCGCTTCCAGCTATTCCAGACGCCAGGCCCCACGGCGCGGATGTCGACCACGGTCAGGCACAGCAGCAGCCTCAGCCGCTCCGGACTCTGCACCACGTCCACGAAGTCGAGGATCGTCTTGTAATCGGCCAGGTCGCGCTTGAAGGCGGTGGCGGACATCAGCAGGTGATGCAGCACCAGCCAGGACACGGTTTCCGTCTCCGCCGGGGTCAGGCCCAGGCGCGGGCAGAGATGCTCCGCCACTTCCGCGCCCAATATGCTGTGGTCGCCGCCGCGCCCCTTGGCGATGTCGTGCAGCAGCACCGCGACATAGAGGACGCGGCGCGACACCAGCTTGCCCATCAGGTCCGCCGCCAGCGGATGATCCTGATTCAGCTCGCCCTTCTCGATCCGCGCCAGCAGTCCGACGGCGCGGATCGTATGTTCGTCCACCGTATAATGGTGGTACATGTCGAACTGCATCTGCGCCACGACCCGGCGGAAATCGGGGACGAAGCGGCCGAAGACGGTCGATTCGTTCATCCAGCGCAGCACGGTTTCCGGGTCGCGGGGAGAGGTCAGCACCTCCATGAAGGCGGCGTTGGCGCGTGGATCGCGGCGCACCTTGGCGGTGATCAGGCTGGCGTCGCGGCTGGCGGCGCGCATGGCGCTGGGATGGATGGCGAGACCATGCTTGTCCGCCAGCGCGAAGATTTCCAGCAGGCGCACGGGGTCGTCCTGAAAGAAATCATCGCTCGGCAGCGCCAGCCGCCCGCGATCCAGCACGAAGCCGTCCAGCTTCTTGGGACGCCGGAAGAAACTGGGGATATAGCGCCGCCCGCGTTCCGCCATCTGGTCGTCCAGATGGGCGAGGAACACGGCGGTGAGGTCGCCCACCGTCTTCGCGTTCAGGAAATAATAGCGCATGAACCGCTCGACGCCCGACCGACCGGCGCGCCCGGTGAAATGCATGCGGGTGGCGGTTTCCAATTGCAGGTCGAAGGTCAGCCGATCCTCGGCGCGGCCCGTGATCATGTGCAGGTGGCAACGCACCGCCCAGAGGAAATCCTCCGCCTTCTGGAACTGGCGCAGTTCGATTTCGGTCAGCAGGCCGACATCGACCAGTTCCGCGACCGACTTCACGCGGTTCACATATTTGCCGATCCAGAACAGGGTGTGCAGATCGCGCAGGCCGCCCTTGCCCTCCTTCACATTGGGTTCGACGACATAGCGGCTGTCGCCCATGCGCTTGTGCCGCTCGTCCCGTTCCTCCAGCTTTTCGGTGACGAAGGCGCGGGCCGTGCCCTGCATGATCTCGCTGTCGAAACGCGTGGCCGTCTCCTCATAGAGCGCCCGGTCGCCCCAGATGTAGCGCGCCTCCAGCAGGGCGGTGCGCACGGTCAGGTCCGCCTTCGCCATGCGCATGGTTTCGTCGATCGACCGGCTGCTATGGCCGACCTTCAGCCCCAGATCCCACAGCGAATAGAGCATGGATTCGATCACCTGCTCGGTCCAGCCGGTGGGCTTCCAGGGGGTGATGAAGCCGATGTCGACATCGCTGTGCGGCGCCATCTCGCCCCGGCCATAGCCGCCCACCGCGATCAGCACGATCCGCTCGCCGGTGCTGCGATTGCCCGCCGGGTAGAGATGGTGCGTGGTGGCGTCGTAGAGCAGGCGTAAAATCTGGTCGACCAGGAAAGCGAAGGCAGTGACGGCTTCCCGCCCGCGGGTCGGTTTCTGGCTGAGGCGATGGGCGACATCCTCGCGCCCCGCGTCCAGCGCGTCCTTCAATTCCTTCACGATCAGGCCGCGCAGTTTCATCTGATCGCCGCGATGCTCCTGCGCCAGGGCGTTGATGCGGTCTGAAATGGCGCGCCGGTCGATGATGGCGCGCCTGGAACCCAATTTCGGAAACTGCATGACCATAGGGCTTTTCTAGTCTTCCTGACCGGCTGCCGCCAGTTGCTTGAGGCGGTAGAGTTGATCGAGCGCCTCGCGGGGGGAAAGCGCGTCGGCGTCGATGCCGTTCAGCGCGGCGCGAAGGGGATCGGCCTTTTCCTCCACCTGCGCGGTGGCGGCGGCGAACAGGGGCAGGTCGTCCAGCCCAGCCGCGATGCCGCCGGTCCTGGCCTTGCCCGCTTCGAGGCGGGAGAGGACGTCCTTCGCCCGCTTGAGGACCGCAGGCGGCAGCCCGGCCAGCCGCGCCACGGCCAGACCGTAGCTGCGATCCGCCGGTCCTTCCGCCACCTCGTGCAGCAACACCAGATCGCCCTTCCACTCCCGCGCCCGGACATGGTGGAGCGAGAGCGAGGACAGGGTTTCCGCCAGCCGCGTCAGTTCATGATAGTGCGTCGCGAACAGGCAGCGGCAGCGATTGACCTCATGCACCGCCTCCACCACCGCCCATGCCAGCGCCAGCCCGTCATAGGTCGACGTGCCGCGCCCGACTTCATCCAGGATGACGAAGCTGCGCTCCGTTGCCTGGGCCAGGATGGCGGCGGTCTCCACCATCTCGACCATGAAGGTCGAGCGGCCCTTCGCCAGATTGTCCGATGCGCCGACGCGGCTGAACAATCGGTCGACCAGCGTCAGGGTCGCGGACTGCGCGGGCACATAGGCTCCCGCTTGGGCGAGAATCACGATGATGGCGTTCTGCCGCAGGAAGGTGGACTTGCCGCCCATGTTCGGCCCCGTCACCAGCCATAGCCGGTCCCCGGTCACCAGCCGGCAGTCATTGGCGACGAAAGGCTGACCGTCGCGGCGGAGCGCGTCCTCCACCACCGGATGGCGGCCGCCCATGATTTCCAGGCACGGCCCCTCGCCGTCTTCGGGCAGGAAATGGGGCCGCTGCCAGCCGCCCTCCGCCGCCCGCTCGGCCAGCGCCGCCGCCACGTCGAGCCGGGCGAGGGCGTCCGCGGCGCGGGCGATCTCCGCCTTGCGGGCGAGGGTGGCTTCGATCAGCTCCTCCAGATGCGCGGCCTCGGCCACCAATGCATGAGCGCCTGCCTGCGCGACGCGGCTCGCTTGTTCGTGCAGGTCGACCGAATTGAAGCGCACCACCCCGGCCAGCGTCTGGCGATGGGTGAAGCCGCTGCCGGGCTGCATCAACGGGTCGGCGGCGCGGGCAGGCACCTCGACATGATAGCCCAGAACGCCGTTGTGGCGGATCTTGAGCGAGGCGATGCCCGTCTGCTCGCGATATTTCGCCTCCAGCGCGGCGATGGCGCGGCGGCCATCCCCGGCGAGACGGCGCAGCTCATCCAGCGCCGGGTCATAGCCGTCCGCGATATAACCCCCACTGGCGGTTTCGGTCGGCGGGCTGGGGACGAGGGCGCGGGACAGGCTGTCGACCAGCGCGCCATGGCCATCCAATGAGGGAAGCAATTGGGCCAGCAGCAACGGCTGGTCGGGCAGGCGTCCCAGCCGCTCGCGCAGCAGCCGCGCTTCGCCCAGCCCGTCCCTCAACTGGCCCAGATCGCGCGGACTGCCCCTGCCCATGGCGAGGCGGCCCAGAGCGCGCCCGATGTCCGGCAGAGCGCGCAAAGCCACCCGCAACTGGTCGCGCAGCATGCTATCGTCATGGAACAGTTGAACAAGGCCCAGCCGCGCCTCGATGGCCGCCTGATCCATCAGCGGCGCGGACAGATCCTGCGCCAGCAAGCGCGCGCCCGCGCCGGTGACGGTCCGGTCGACCGCTCCCAACAGGCTGCCCGCCCGCGTGCCGTTCATGGTGGCGGTGATTTCCAGGCTCTCGCGGGTCGCGGCGTCGATGGCGACATGCGCGCCGCTGGCCTTGGCGCTGGGCGGGGCGAGGAAAGGCAGGGTACCCTTGCCCGCATGGTCGAGATAGCTGAGCAGGCCGCCCATGGCCGCCAGTTCGGCGCGGCCGAACTGGCCGAATCCGTCCAGAGTGGCGACCCCGAAGATACGCTTCAGCGCCGCTTCGGCCCGGCTGCCGGAAAAGGCCGATCGGTCGAACGGGTGGGAATCGGGCAGATCAAGGTCCAGCCCGTCCGGCAACACGATCTCGCTCGGCCGCAGGCGCGCCAGTTCGGCGGCCATATCGGCCGCCCGCAAAGTCAGCGTCTCGAAGCGCCCGGTCGAAATGTCTGCGGCGGCCAGGCCATATTCGCCCGCCTCTTCGCCCCCCACCTGCGCCAGCGCCACCAGCATATTGTCGCGCCGGCTGTCGAGCAGCGTCTCCTCGGTCAGCGTGCCCGCCGTCACATAGCGGACGATGGCGCGGGCGACGAGGGATTTGGACCCACGCGCCTTGGCCTGCGCGGGCGTTTCGGTCTGTTCGGCGATGGCGACGCGATGCCCGGCCTTGATCAGCCGCGCCAGATAGGCCTCCGCGCTGTGCACCGGCACGCCGCACATCGGGATCGGCGCGCCGCCATGTTCGCCCCGGCTGGTGAGCGCGATATCGAGCGTGGCCGCCGCCGCCTTCGCATCCTCGAAGAAAAGTTCGAAAAAATCGCCCATGCGGTAAAAGAGCAGGCAGTCCTGCGCCTCCGCCTTGAGAGACAGATATTGCGCCATCATGGGCGTGGCTTGTTGCGTGGATGTGTCGATCGTTCGCGCCATGGCACAGCGGATAGCGTGAACCATCCGTGGAAACCAGAGCTTCGGGAAACAGCTGGAAAATTGCGCTTCTCGCACTTGCCCACAAGATATTCCTGCCGCTAGGGCGGTTCGGCATTCAGCCCATGCGGGCCTGCAAAGCGCGATTTTCTGCGCTTCGGTGCTCACGTACTTGAGTACGCTGCGCTCCGGTGCTCGAAAATCGCCCTTTTCGGCTCCGCCTGAACTGAATGCCGGACCGCCCTACGGGCGAGTTTATTGTTCCAAACAAGGGGTGGGTGCAGCCATGACCGACAAGTCGAATGTGGAATTTTCCGAGCGCGAGGCGCTGTTCTTCCACTCGACGGGACGCCCCGGCAAGATCGAGATCATCGCGTCGAAGCCGATGGCGACCCAGCGCGACCTCAGCCTCGCTTACTCGCCCGGCGTCGCGGTGCCTGTGCGCGCCATCGCGGAAGACCCGACGACCGCCTATGATTATACCGCCAAGGGCAATCTGGTCGCGGTGATCTCCAACGGCACGGCGATCCTGGGCCTGGGCAATCTGGGCGCGCTGGCGTCCAAGCCGGTGATGGAGGGCAAGGCGGTGCTGTTCAAGCGCTTCGCCGACGTCGACAGCATCGACATCGAACTCAAGACCGAGGATGTCGACAAGTTCATCGACGCCGTCGAACTGATGGAGCCGACCTTCGGCGGCATCAACCTGGAAGACATCAAGGCGCCCGAATGCTTCATCATCGAACAGACGCTGAAGGAACGGATGAACATTCCGGTCTTCCATGACGACCAGCACGGAACCGCGATCATCGCGGCGGCGGGCGTCATCAACGCGGCGATGCTGACGGGCCGCGAGATGAAGGACATGAAGGTGGTGGTGAACGGCGCGGGCGCGGCGTCGATCTCCTGCACCGAACTGATCAAGGCGCTGGGCGTCCAGCATGACAATGTCATCATGTGCGACAGCAAGGGCGTGATCTACCAGGGCCGCACAGAGGGCATGAACCAGTGGAAGTCGGCCCATGCGGTCAAGACCGACGCCCGCACCCTGGCCGAAGCGGTCAAGGGCGCCGACGTGTTCCTGGGCCTGTCCGTCGCGGGCGCGATGACGCAGGACATGGTGAAGTCGATGGCCGACAAGCCGATCATCTTCGCCATGGCGAATCCCGACCCGGAAATCGCGCCGCCCGACGCCAAGGCGGTGCGCCCCGACGCCATCGTCGCCACCGGCCGGTCGGACTATCCCAACCAGGTCAACAATGTGCTGGGCTTCCCCTTCATCTTCCGCGGCGCGCTGGACGTGCGGGCGACCGGGATCAACGAGCCGATGAAGCTCGCCGCCGCCAAGGCGATCGCCAACCTCGCGCGCGAACAGGTGCCGGAGGAAGTCGCCAAGGCCTATGGCCGTTCGCACAGCTTCGGGCCGGATTACATCATCCCCGCGCCCTTCGACCCGCGCCTGATGGAGGTCGTGCCGTCCGCCGTCGCCCAGGCGGCGATGGAAACCGGCGTCGCGCAGCGGCCTATCGCGGACATGGCGGCCTATCGCCAGTCGCTCAAAGGCCGGCTCAACCCGACCACTTCGGTCCTCACCACCGCCTATGAGGTGGCGAAGGCCAATCCCAAGCGTGTGGTCTTCGCCGAAGCGGAAGAGGAAGTGGTGCTGCGCGCCGCGATTCAGTTCCGCACGCTGGGCTATGGCATCCCCGTGCTGGTCGGGCGCGCCCATGTTTACGACAAGCTCAAGGAACTGGGCGTGCAGGATCCGGAAAGCTTCGAACTGCACAACAGCGTCAATTCGCCGCTGGTGCCGGATATGGTCGACACGCTCTATGGACGGCTCCAGCGCCGGGGTTATCTGCGCCGCGATTGCGAGCGGATGGTGAACCGCGACCGCAACATCTTCGGTTCGCTGCTGGTCAAGATGGGCCATGCCGACGCGATGATCACCGGCATGACCCGCCCGTTCGGCCAGACCCTGCGCGAGATCAAGCGGGTGATTGACCCGGCGGCGGGCCGCACCCCCTTCGGCATCCATGTGCTGGTGACGAAGGACAAGACGGTATTCCTGGCCGACACGACGGTCAATGAGCGTCCCACGGCGCAGGAACTGGCGGATATTGCGGAGGGCACGGTGGCGGTCGCCCGGCGCATGGGCCATGATCCGCGCGTCGCCTTCCTCTCCTATTCCAATTTCGGCAACCCGCCGGGCGGCTTCCTCGACAATGTCCGCGACGCGGTGAAGATGCTGGAAGAACGCGATGTCGACTTCGAATTCGAAGGTGAAATGACCGCCGATGCGGCGCTCAACCCGACGGTGATGAAGAATTATCCCTTCAGCCGCCTGTCCGGACCGGCCAACATATTGGTGATGCCGGGGCTTCAGTCGGCCAATATCTCGGCCAAGCTGCTGCGCGAACTGGGCGGCGCGACGATGATCGGGCCGATGCTGGTCGGCATGGACAAGTCGGTGCAGATCGCCACCATGGCGTCCAATGCTTCCGAATTGCTGACGCTGGCGGTGCTGGCTTCGGCAGGCGTCGCGGTCTGACGCTGCATGGAAGACACTCGTGCTCCCGCCTGCGGGAGCACGAGTGTCTCGACTATAGGTCAGCAGCGCCGCCAGATCGTCGTCCACCCGATTTGGGAAATATCGGATGGGGGATGATAGGGAAACTTATGGACATATCAGCGGGATTCGCTTGCCATGGTGCGCCAAGTCGAGACAAGAGACTGCGATGATGATCAGTGACGATATTCTTCCTCGTCGGGGGCTGTGCGCATGAGCGAAGCGGTCGCCTTTGACAGTGGCACCTTCCGCCGGGTGCTGGGCCATTATCCCACCGGCGTGTGCGTGGTGACGGCGGTGGAGGACAGCCAGGCGCCGACCGGCATGGTGGTCGGATCTTTCACCTCGGTCTCGCTCGACCCGCCGCTGGTCGCCTTTTTCCCCGCGAAAAATTCGCAAAGCTGGCCCCGGATCGAGAAAGCGGGGAAATTCTGCGTCAACATCCTCGCCAGCGACCAGAAGCCGCTTTGCCAGCAATTCGCGGCCAAGGGCGGTGACGACAAGTTCGCCGGCGTGACCCACCATGTCTCCGCCAATGGATCGCCGATCCTGGACGGCGTGGTGGCCTGGATCGACTGCCAGCTCGAAGCCGTGCATGAGGCGGGCGATCATTATATCGTGCTGGGCCGGGTGATCGCGCTGGAAGTGGAGACGCCGGGCAAGCCGCTGCTCTTCTTCCAGGGCGGCTATGGCGAATTCGCCCATTTGAACTGACGGTCAGAAGAAGCTGCTCGAATCCACGCCCGCCAGCGTGTTGACGCCAAGCAGCAGCACGCTTTGTTCGAAAGCCCCATCGCCATTGGCGTCGTAGAAAACCCAGCCATCGGTCGTTCCGGCGACGAAGGTCACATGATTGACCCCGGCGGTCGGGTTGGCGGCGGCCAGCGCGTCGGCAAAATTGTTGGTGGCGATCGCCCTCTCTGCATAATCGGCGGCCGGCAGGCTGCCGTTCAGGAAGTCGAGATCGATGCGGTCGCCCTCGCTGGTCTTGAAATCGGTGATCCGGTCATAGCTCGCGGTGTTGAGCGTCGTGTCGCCGCGGTTGAAGATGAACATGTCCGCCTCGGTCCCGCCGGTCAGCGCGTCCTTGCCCGCGCCGCCGATCAGCATGTCGCTGCCTGCGCCGCCCTTCAGCGTGTCGCCCGCCGCGCCGCCATCCAGCAGGTCGTTGCCCGCGCCGCCGTCCAGGCTGTCCTGCCCATCCTCGCCATAGAGCCGGTCGTCGCCGCCATTGCCCAGCATGGTGTCGTTGCCTGAACCGCCCCAGAGGCCGTTCTGGCCGCCATTGCCGGTGATGCTGTTGGCGAGGTCATTGCCGGTGCCGTCGATAGCGTCGGAGCCGGTCAGCACCAGCTTCTCGATCTCCGCCGCCAGCCTGTAGCTGACGGAGGCGTTGACCTGATCGGTGCCTTCGCCCGCCAGTTCGAAGATCAGGTCGTCATTGGCGCCGTTGCCGTCATCGGACCAGCTATCGACGATATAGTTGTCGTTGCCCAGCCCCCCGGTCATGCTGTCGGCGCCCGTGCCGCCATCCAGATAATCGTCGCCCGCGCCGCCGGTCAGCACATCATTGCCGTCGCCGCCGAACAGATTGTCATTGTCATCCCCGCCTTCCAGCCTGTCGGCGCCGCCCATGCCGTAGAGGATGTCCGCGCCCAGACCGCCCGACAGCAGGTTCGCCGCGTCGTTGCCGGTGATGCTGTTGGCAAGGTCGTTGCCGAAGCCGTTGATCGTCGCCGCGCCCGTCAGGGTCAATTTCTCGACATTGGCGGCCAGGCGATAGCTGACCGAGGCATTGACCAGATCGCTGCCGCCGCCCGCCAGTTCGACGACCTGATCGTCATTCCCGGCAAAGCCGTCGTCCGAAAAGGTGTCGACGTAGAAAATATCGTTGCCCGCGCCGCCATCCATATAATCCGCGCCCGCGCCGCCATCGATCGTGTCGTTGCCCGCCAGTGCATGGATGGTGTCGTTGAGCGCGGTCGTCTGATAGGCGAGCACGGTCGTCGTCGGGTTGATGAGGTTGTTGCCGGAGGAGCCGGTGATGGTCTTCCCGCCCTCCACCACGTCGGTAATGGTGATGGACAGCAACTGGTCGTCGGCATTGCTGCCGTCGGTCGCGCGGACCGTCACCTGATAAATGCCGTCGCCATCGGCATCGAGCCGGTTTTCAAAATCGGGCGGATTGATGAAGGACAGCGCGCCCGTCACTGCGTCGATGGTGAACAGCGCCGCGTCCGCTCCGCCCGATATGGCAAAGCCGGGCGTCGTGCCGTCGGCGTCGGTGGCGGTCACGACCGTCACGGCCCCGGCATTTTCCGCCATGACGATCGCCGCCGAAGCGCCCCCGCCATTGGAGGTGATGACCGGCGCATTGTCGTTGAGGTTGGTGACGGTGATCGCCAGGGTCTGCGCGACGATGCTGGCGCCGTCGCTGGCGCTGACGATCACATTGTAGATGCGGTCGCCATCGCTGTCGCCGGGCGCTTCATAATCGGGCGCGGTCTGGAAGCTCAGCGCGCCGGTCGCCGCGTCGATGGTGAACAGCGCCGCGTCCGCGCCGCCGCTGATGCTGTAGCTGAGCGCGGTTCCATCGGCGTCGCTGGCCTGCACCATGGCGGCGATCAGGCTGTTCTCCGCCACCGACAAGGTCGCGGAAGCCGCCCCGCCATAGGATGTCAGCACGGGCGCATTGTCGTTGAGGTTGGCGATGGTGACGGACAGCGTCTGCTGGTCGCTGTTGGTGCCGTCGCTGGCCTGCACGATCACGTCATAGACATTGTCGTGATCCGCGTCGGTGGGCGCTTCATGGTCGGGCGCGGTCTGGAAGCTGAGCGCTCCGGTCGTCGCATCGATGGCGAACAGCGCGGCGTCCGCCCCACCGACAATCGAATAGAGGATCGACGGCCCGTCGGCGTCCGTCGCCGTCACGCCGGTAACCGCGGTCGCATTCTCATCGACCGTGATCGCCGCCGAAGCGCCCCCGCCATTGGAGGTGATGACCGGCGCAAAACCGTCCGGCACGTCGCGCACGGTCACGGACAGCGTCTGCATGTCCACCCCGCCATTGCCGTCATTGGCGGCGACGGTCAGTTGATAGACATTGTCGCCATCGGCATCGGCCGGACTCTCGAAATTGGGCGGGACGATGAAGCGCAACTCGCCCGTCGCGGCATCGATGGCGAACAGCGCGGCATCGTCGCCGCCGACGATGGAAAAGCCCACGGTCTGCCCGGCGTCGGGATCGGTCGCGGCGACGGTGGTGACCGCCGTGCCGTTCTCATCGATGGCCAGCGCCGCGCTCGCGCCGCCGCCGTTCGATGTAATGACCGGCGGCGCGTTGAGTGCCGTCGAGGGCGTCGTCATGTCCGCGAACTGGAAGAACTCGACATTGCGGATCGTCTTGCTGCCTTCGGGCGATCCGGCGCGCTGGTCGACCGCGATGAAGCTGCCGTCGGTTTGCAGCGTGAAGGCATAGTCCATCCGGTTGCCGGAAAAGACGATGGTGTCGATATCGGCGCTGCCGTCGATCACGTCGCTGCCCGCGCCCGCCAGGATGGTGTCGTTACCGGCGCCGCCATGCATATAGTCGTTGCCGGTGCCGCCATCGATCAGGTCGTCGCCCGTGCCGCCATATAATTCGTCATTGCCCGCGCCGCCATAGAGCCGGTCGTTGCCCGCATCGCCGTTCAGCGTGTCGTTGCTGTTGGTGTCGTCATCGTCGCCATAAAGCGTGTCGTTGCCGCTCCCGCCCGACAGATTGTCGCCGCCCGCCTGACCGTAGAGGATATCGTCGTCATCGCCGCCGGTCATCTTGTCGCTGCCGCGGCCGCCATAGAGGATGTCGTTGCCCGTGCCGCCGTCGATCGTGTCGTCCCCGGCGATGCCGTTGAAGCCCAGATCGTCGCCATAGAGCAGGTCGTCGCCCGCTCCGCCCGATATGGTGTCGCTGCCGCGCCAGCCGAAGATGATGTCGTTGCCGCCGTCGCCCTGCAGATTGTCCTTGCCCGCGCCGCCGATGATGACGTCATTGCCCAGCCCCGCCTGGACCAATACGTCCTTCGCATAGTCGATGCCGCCCGCGCCGTGCGCCGTCAGGTCTATGATGTCGTCGCCGTCGCCCAGCCAGAACTGCTCGATATTGTCGAAACTGCCGAAACCGCCGGAAATCGCGCCATTATTGTAGAAGATCGCGTCGGCCAGATTGGACCCGTAGATGACGTCGGTTCCCGCGCCGCCCATCAGCATGTCCATGGAAATCTGGATATTCGTCGCGGTCAGTTGATAGGCCGGACCGCTGCCGGTGAGGATTCCGGAGTTCCAGACGAGCTGCGCCAGCACCGCGTCGGGGCGCACCATATCCAGATTGGCGAGGCGGGTGAAGGCGAAGAACTGGTCCTTTTCATTGCCCGCCACGATGGTCTGGCTACCCACCACGTTGAAGAAATTTGCCATGCCCGCCCCCTGTCCAGCATCCTCTTGAAAGGTCGCAAAGCTGTAGCTGCAAATAGCGCGGGAGCGGCGGGGGCATAGGGATAACGCCTACTTCATCGGGAGTGCGCCGATGGGTGTAGCGGCGTTCATTCGTCCTCTCTTCTTACTCGGCAGCACATGGCCGCAGCGCTTCGTAGATGGCGCTGACCTGGGCGGCATGGGCGGCTTCGCTGAAGCGGCGGCGCGCATCGGCCTGCGCCGCCAGCGCCATCGGACGGGCGTCGTCCAGGCCTTCGCAAGCCCGCGCCAAAGCGTCTGCATCGTCCGGTTCGACCAATATTCCGGCTCCCCCCTCCAGCGCCTCGATATTGCCGCCGGATCGCGCCGCGACGATCGGCGTGCCGACCAGCATCGCCTCCACCAGGGTCCGCCCGAACGGCTCTCCCACGGCGGGCACGACAAGCTGGTCGCAGGCCGCGATCCAGAAGGGACCGGGCGTGCGATAGCCCATCAACCTCACCTGATCCTCCACGCTCCTGTCCAGGATTCGCCTGCGCAGGGCGACGTCCATGGTGGGCAGGCGCGCCGCGCCGAACATCAGCCCCATGACCGGGCGCGCGGTCATCGCCCGCAACCGCGCGATCATGTCGACGAACAGCAAGGGCCGCTTCCTCGGCACGAAGGCGCCGAAATAGCCCAGCAGCAGCGTGTCCGGCGTGACCCCCAATTCGCGGACCAGCGCGTCGCGGGCGCTGGCCCGGTCCACCTCCAGTCCGGTGTCGAAGGGACTGTGCACCACCGAAGCCCGGCTCCGCGCCGACCATAGCCCCTCAGGCGGCAGCGCGAAGGACGACACCGTCAGCACCCGATGGGCGAGGGCGGGGGCCAGCAGGCGCAGGCCCAGCGCCCGGGGGTCGCCGCGATGGTGCCAGATCAGCTTCGCCCCGGCCAGCCGCGCCGCCAGCGCCCAATTGGCGCTGCTCCGCCCGTCATTGACATGGACGATGTCGATCCGGTTGCGCCGCAGGAAGCGCATGCGGGGCAGCACGCCGGTCAGCGTCCGCCCGAATTTCCGCAGGGTAAAGGCCTCGCCCGGCACGAACAGGCCGCGGGCGGCGGGATCGTCCAACGGTTCATGCGCCGCGAAGAAATTGGCGATCATGCCGCCGGGCACTTCGGTCACGACGATCGGCCGGTAGAGCGCCGGGTCGAGATGCTCCACCAGCCCGCGCACCGAAATATGGCTGCCGCCGATGCTGTCGCCGGAAAAGGGAAAGCAGATGCGCAGGCGATTGTCCTTCACCGCATCTTCGGGTTTCAGCCGGGGCAGGGGCGCGTTCATCCCGCACTCCCATCCATCAATTCGCGGGAGCGCTGATCGAGAAATTGGTCGAGATTGGCCACGCCGTCCCGATCTCCATCGCCCCAGGGATCGGCCTTGCGCGGGTCGCCGCCATGCTGCGCCTCCCATCTGTCGTCCATGCCGTCGCCGTCCGCGTCGGGATAGGGCGCGCCGGGCGCGGGTTCGTCTATAAGGCCGGGCTGCTTGACGATATGGCCCTTGCGCTCGCGCACCTGATGGACGATCCGCCGGTCGAACGGGTCGCGGGGGAAAGCGCCCGCTTCTTCCAGCACCGCTTCATAGGCCGCGTCCGCCGGTTCCGCCGCGATGGTGGTGGGGCAGGGGGGCTTGTCCACCTTCGCCTGCTCCATCAGCGGGGAGATAGGGACGAAATCGCCGACGAAGCGGTTGTCGGCCAGATAGACTTTGGCGATTCCCTTCGACCCCATGACGTTGCGCGCCACGCCGACCGCGTCGGGCCGGGTGTTCTTCCCCGCGATGAAGCTGTTGCCGATCAGCGAGACGGGCACGCCGCCGAAACTCTCCCAGATCTCGGCGAATTCCGACTGGCCGTTATAGAGGATGTTGTTGATCACTTCCGCGCAGGAACCGGGCGGAAAGTTCAGGTCCGGGTTGCGGTCGCCATTATGGGCGCAGATATTGCCGATGAAGCTCAGATGCTGCGGCCCCTTGGGATCGCTCGCCAGCAGCGCGCATTTGTCATGCTTGGGTATCCCCTCCGCGAAGATGCTGTTGCTGATCGTGATCCAGTCATTGTCGCCATAGCCGTTGATCAGCTCGTCCCGCGCCCAGCTTGCGCTGACATGGTCGATGATGACCTGGCGGCTGTTTTCGATGGTGAAGCTGTCCTCCGACCCGCGATGCGTGCCGGTGCGGTCGTTGCGCACGCGGATGTGGCGGATGACGATGTCGTGGCTGTCCTTGATCAGGATCGGCGTGCGCCCTTCCGCGCCCCCCGCATGGGTGATGACGATCCCCCCGCCCGGCGCGGTCTGCCCGGCGATGGTCAGCCAGGGATGGGCGATCACCGGTGGACGGCTGGTGAAGCGGATCACCCCGCTCACCCGGAACACGCACACCCGCGGTCCGGAGGCGTCGATGCAGGCGCGCAAGCTGCCCGGCCCGCTGTCGGCCAGCGTATCGACGGCGATGATCCGCCCGCCGCGCCCGCCCTTGGCCGCCGCGCCATAGCCCACCGCGCCCGGAAAGGCGGGTTCGCCCTTCACCGGCTGCGCCCGCGACTCGCTGCCTGCGCCCGAACAGCCCGCCATGACGACGGGCACTATGATCCCGACCAGCAGCCACCTCATGACGGATCCCCGCTGCGCAGCGGATAGCCGTAACGGCGCAGCAAGGGCGCGCACAAAAGGGTGAACAGCTTCCGCTTCCATCCCGGCATGTCCCGTTTCCATTTGTCGTCGCCCCGGATGGTGAGCGATTTCCGCATCCGGTGCCGGCTCCCCGCGACCTGATGGCGTGGTTCGAACGGGGCAAGGCGGGCGGCGGGCAGATGCGGCGCTTCCCCCACCAGCGCGACGATCCGCCCAATTTCCCGGCGCGGATCGTCCACGAAATCCTCATAACGCACGCGGATGGCGCGTCCCGGCCCGACCCGGCGGCACAGCATTTCCGCCGCCAGATTCACCATGGACCAGCGCAGCGCCGTGTAAAGCAGCGGCTTTGGCCGCAATTCGCGCTGCACGCCCTTTTCGACGCTGCGCCTATGCCCCTTCATCAGCGACCAGGCGACTCCGCGCCCGTCGCGCACCACATGCACGACATGCAGGTCGATGCCAGGCATCGCCGCCAGCGCGAAGGCGCGCCCCGGCAGCTTCGATGAATCCACCAATATCGGCCGCCCCGACACCATCGCCATGCCGCGCAGCAATTTCAGCGTGCTGCGCCGATGATCCCGCCATCCCGGCCACCGCAACCACCGCCCCGGCGCGACCAGCCCCTCGGTCCATTCCTGCGCCCGGCGATAGCCCGCCAGAAACCCCTTCCGCTCGCCCTGGGTCCAGCGCGCCACGATCGCCCTCCATTCCGGGCAGTCCCGCACCCGCGCCCCGCAGGCGCAATATTCGTCCCTGTCCCACACGTGCCGCGCCAGCGTCGTAACCTCGCCCGCGCCCATGATCGCCGGATGCTCGCCCAGCGCGATGTCCAGCAGGGTCGTCCCGCTCCGCCCATAGCCCGCCACATAGATCAGCTTGATCGTCGCCTGCCCGGCGGCGGGTGCGGCGGCTTCGATGGTCCGATCCGCGATCGAGGGCGTTTCGGCATCGTGCAGGGGCAGGATCGCATCCGTCACCAGGGTCATCCTTGTCGCACGAAGCGCCCAGCCGGTCCGGCGGCGCCCTGCGCATTTATCCCGTCAGTCCCACGGGCATTTCAACGGAACACAAGGCTGATCCACCGGCAAATTCGGATAGGCCCGCTGGCTGGAATCGTCCCCGGCCTCGTCCCGAAGGGCGTTTGCGCACCGCCCGCGCCAGGCGCAGCCTCCTGTCCCGTGACGACTCTCGCCAGCCCTGCTTCGCTCGCCCCGGCGGTTCCCATCCGGCCGGACGTCTTCGCCCCGCATGAGGCGCTCTGGGACAGGATCGCGCGCTATTGCCTGCTGATCGCGATTTTCCTCAGCGGCTGGGGCCTGCTGCGCGTGGGGCAGATCAACCTCACCTTCTCCGATCTCTTTTTCCTGATCAGCTTCGTGATTTCCGGGCTGCGCGGGCGGCTCAGCGTCACGCCCTTCCGCTCCCTCACCCCCTTCTGGCTCACCGGGCTGGTCATGATGCTGGGGGGGCTGTTCGTCGGATCGGTGATCAACGGCGATCCGCTGCGTTGGGTGAATATCGCCCTGCAATATACGGTCGCCTTCCTCTTCATCCCCATCCTGCTGATGCAGCAGGAGGAAAAGACGGTCCGCATCGCGCCGTTGATCTTCATGCTGGGCATCACCTGTTCGGAGGCGATCGGCATCACCGCCAGCTTCTTCCTCACCTTCAACGACACGCTGCATTGGCTGGGCGACGGGTTCATCACCGGCAATGGACGCCTGGGATCGATGGCGGGCCAGCCCAATCCCAACGGCGCGGTCGTCGCCTTTTCGCTGCCGATGCTGCTCTATTCGATGCGCCACCGGCTGATCGGCGGGCTGGGCGGCGTCGCCTGCCTGGTCGTGCTGCTCTGGGGGCTGATGCTCAGCGCTTCCTTCACCGGGTTCGCCGCGTCCCTGCTGGCGATCTTCACGACGCTGCTGCTGATGGGGGTGCGCTACATATTGCGGCTGGGCATGGCGGTGGCGGTGGCCGCCGGCCTGTTCCTGGCCAGCGGCGCGCCGTTGCCCAAGGCCTTTCAGGAACGAGTCGGCAATGCGGTGGAAAGCGGCGACATCGATCAGGCGGGCACCTTCATCAACCGGTCCCAACTCATGCAGGAGGCCTGGAGCTTTGCCGAGGAAAACACGATCATCGGCATGGGCGTGGACCGCTATCGCGAACTGTCCGCCTATGACAATCCGGTCCATAACCTCTTCCTGCTGATCTGGAACGAAGGGGGCGCCATCGCCTTTTGCGGGCTTATCCTGCTGTTGACGCTGATCTGCCTGCTGGCGGCGACCGGCCTGCGCGTCAGCCGAGACAAGGGCGCGATGGCGGCGGCGGTGGTGCTGGTGTTCCTGATCTACACCATGTCCTATCCCCACATGTATTCCCGCATGTGGGTGATGCCGGTCATGATCGCGTTGGCCGCCACCTATACGCAGCGCCGCCCCGCCCGGTCCGATGCTGTGCGGCTGATCTACGCCAGGCCGGTGGGTCCGCGGCAATTGCCGGAATTTTAGGACGGTATTTCGATCAGGCCGATCCGATCAGCAACGTCACATCGTCCGTGCGGGGATTGGCGGCCTGATCCGGCTGGATTCGTTCCTCATGCAATACCCGGTGCAGCACATGCCGCACGCCATAGGCCTGCGTCGCCATGCTGCCGGGAAAAACCGCCAGCGCGGCGCGATCTATCGGCAGGTCGATCCATCGCCCATCGGCGAAGATCTGCGTCAGCATATGATCCCGCTGGCCGCAAAGGGCGGAAAAATAACGATAGTCGAAATGCGCGCCCTCGATCAGCCTTTGTCCCGGCGCGATGTCCCGGCTGCGGTCGCGGGCCAGCGCCATGCGGTTGAGGCCGCGCACCAGCCGTCCGATGCCGGGCGCGTCCGCCAGCAGGCCGTAAAGATCGGACAATCCGCGTGGGCTGAGCATCCCCGCCGCCTGCCACCGCCGTTCGTCCAGCGCGCAGCCCGCCCGTCCCCACCGCCCCAGCGAATTGCGGGCAAGAGCGTCCAGCCGCGCGAAATCGGCGGCGCTTTCCTGATATTTCAGCCGCTGCACCACGACCTGGAAATGCTGGAACGGCGTCCCTTCGGGCGCCAGCGCGGCCATCAATCGCCCGCCAATCGCCCAGCATTGATCCAGCAGCGCCTGGCGTGGCGTATATTGCTGGTTCCCCTGCACGAAATAAGCCGGCTGCACGGTGACGTGCCCTTCCCCGTCGCTGCGCGACAGGGCCATTTTGCGCGCGATATAGCCATGGCGGCCGGGCTGGAAATAGAAGAGGTCGCCCAGGCTGGAGGTGATGTCGCCGCTGCCATGATAGTTGCGCGCAATGTCGATCAACGGCGCTTCCCACGGCATCTGTTCGGTCGAATCCTCCAGCAGCCCATGCCACAGTTCGGCTACGATCTCCGGACAGCGCACCAGCACCGCGGCATGACCGGCGCCGAACAGCCGGGCCAGCGAACCCGGTTCCAGATTCCGATACGCCAGTTCCGCGATCATTGGATGCTCCCCCTGTGCGGAGCGTTCTCATCCATGATCGACTCTCGCTCAATGGCGCGGAATGGACGATCCGGAATAGTCAGATACGCATCAGAAATGTTTAGGCAGGGTCGGGCCTAATCCTTCATCCGAAGTGTTAGCACCTATGCGCACCGCCCGGCCCCGATGCGCTTTTGCTCTGGCACGCCACAACCCGCAATATCGCCCGGATCGGAGAACGGCCTTTCGCATGGGCCGCGCTCACGCGCCTTCGCGATGCGACATGGGAGATTATCATGGCGTCCGCACAGTTGACACTGATCGATGGCGTCGCGCCGGGCGGCGGCGCGGAAAAGCCGCGCGACCTGTCCTTCGAACTGCAACAGATGTCGGCGCGTCAGATATGGTTCCTGCTGCGGCGGCACATGAAGCTGGTGGCGGCCATCGTCATCAGTTGCGTGGCGGTGGTGCTGATCGTCCAGTTGCAACTGCCCAACCGTTATGAAGCGACCGCGACGGTGCAGGTGGAACTGAACGATTCCACCGGTTCCAACCAGGCCGACGCCACCCGAAACCAGCAGCGCGTCGCCAATGAGGCGCGCATGTACCGGTCGCAGGCGTTGGCCGAACAAGTGGTGCGCGACCTCAATCTCAACCGCAATCCGGCCTTCACCCATAATGTGCCGATGACGGTGCAGCAGGCGGCGGCGCAACTCGCCAAGACCACCCGCGTCGCCAGTTCCACCGATTCCGACTTCATCGACATCACCGTCCAGTCGCGCAAGGCGGAACTGGCCTCCCGCATTGCCAACCGCTTCGTCGACAGCCTGCGCAAGATGCGCTCGCAACGCCGCCAGACCTGGCGCGACGGCCTCAGCGTCGCGCTCGACAAGGAAACCGCCCGCCTCGCCCATGAGGTGGAACTGGCCGAGCGCGCCGTCGCCGATTTCCGCCGCAAGCATCTGATGCCCATGGGGGCTGGCAGCGCGGAGGATTATCAGCAGATGAACCGCATCGCCGTGGAGGCCGCCTCCACCGCCGCGATGAGCAGCGCGATGCACGCGCAGGCCGCCGGCGTCAGCCGCGCCGCCAGCATGCGCACGGTCGCGGGGGCGACCTCCCCCGCGCTCGACAATCTGCAGAAGCAATATGACGACCTGTTCCGCCAGCGCTCCGAAATCTCCGTCCAGATGGGGGCGAACCATCCGCAGATGCAGGCCCTCTCCGCGCAGATCGCGCAGGTGAGCAAGGCGCTCGTCCAGGAACGCGCCGCCGTCGTCGCGACCCAGCAGACGAAGAATGCCACCGATGCCGGGCGCGAACGGGCGCTGGCGCTGGCGGAGGCGAGCGCCGCCTCGGCCCGTGCGGGGCAACTTCAGTCGAAGCTCAACGCGATCACCGGGGCGGCCTTCCGCAACAACGCCAACCTGGTCGACCTTTCCATCCTCGACCGGCGGGCGGAGGTGGCGCGCCAAGCCTATCTCACCACCGCGCAGCGCGCTCAGACGGTGCAGTCCGAATTGCAGACCACCGGCGTCAATTCGGCCTTAGTGTCCGCCGCCGCCGTGCCGCTCCAGCCGGTGGCGCCCGCGCCCAAGAAAATGGCGCTGGCCGCCTTCGTCGGTTCTTCGGTGCTGGCTTTCCTGATCGTGCTGGGGATCGAGATGTTCGACAACCGGCTGCGCAGCGGGGACCAGCTCCGCCGCCTCTTCGGCCTGCGGACGCTGGCGATGTTGCCGAAGCTGGAGGAATCGATCGGCGCCACGATCGAGGAAAATCCGGTGTCCACCCAGCCGCAATCGCTGTTCGCCGAAGTCGCCCGCAACCTGGCCAGCGAGATCGAAGAACTGCCGCACCAGGGCGCCAGCCAGCGGGTGTTGGTGACGTCACCGCTGCCCGGCGACGGCAAGTCCAGCGTCGCGCTGACGCTGGCGGCGGCCGCCGCCTCCATGGGTCGCCGCGCCATCGTGGTCGATCTGGACCTGCGCCGCCCCGGACCCAGCATATTGCGCTCGATCCAGGACGGCGCCGACACGCCGGACCTGATCGAGGTGCTGACCTATGCGGCCGAAAGCCGCAGGCTCATCGCCCAGCCCGAACGCCATGTGGAACATGACGCTGCGGAGGGCGCGGCACCCACCGCCCTGATGCCGGTGGTGCTCAGCACCCGCGAACAGATCCGCAATCCGGCCGCCGTGGTGCAGGGGTGGCAGGTCGCCCGCCTGCTGGACGATCTGCGCGACCGCTTCGACCTGATCGTCATCAACGCCCCCGCCATCCTGGCCGTGCGCGATGCGCGAACCCTCTCTTCCCTGGCCGATTCGACCCTGATGGTCGTGCGCTGGGGGCATACGACTGTCGAACAGTTGCGCGCCTCGCTCCAGATGGTGAACAATCAGGTGGTCGGGGCCGTCTTCAACCAGGTCGATTATGAGGACCATGCCCGTCGCGGCTATGGCGACGCGGTCCAGTTCTACATGGGATCGGCCGCTTATTATTCCGACGGTTTCCCGGCCCGGCAAAGTTGGGCGGACCGGGTCCGTCACGCCTTCACGCGCAAGGCCGCATGAGCGGCCCGCCGCCATCGCAGGAGGCGTCTTCGCCTCCTATTCGTTTCGAAAGCGTAATAGTGGAAGAGGATGCCCCCCGCCTCAATCTGTTGATCCTCGACGGGAGTTCGCTTCGCCGGGCCTGCATCGCCGTCGCGCTGGAGACGCCGGACACCCGGATATTGCAGCAATCGAGCCTGATCCGGCCGGAAACCGGCGAGCTGCCCGACATTGTGCTGTTCCAGACCGGCGATTCCGAACTGGAAAGCGACGCTCTGCCGTCGCAGATCGTCCAGGCGAAGCGGCTATGGCCCGCCGCCGCGGTCCTGGTGGTCGCCGACCATGGCGATGAAGCGCTGATGCAGACGGCGATCGCGGCGGGCGCGCAGGCCTTGCTGCGCTCCAGCACCGATATCGCCACCATGCGGCGCGTGCTCCTCCTGCTCAAGGAGGGGTTGGCTATCTATCCGGCGTCTCTCGCCGCGATTTTGCAGGCGCGCCTGCCCGGCGCGCCGGACAGCCTTGGCGAACGGGTCGCGGCGGCCGTGGACAAATTCAAATTGCTGACCAAGCGGCAACGCGATGTGTTGCGTCTGCTCGCGCAGGGGGCCTCCAACAAGGATATCGCCCAGCAGTTGAACATCAGCGAAAGCACGGTCAAGGTCCATGTGCGGGCGATCATGGCGGTCAACGGCGCTTCCAACCGCACGCAGATCGTCGCGCATCTGTTGAAAGGGGCCGGCGGCGGGGATTAGGCCGTCCCTGGCCGGACCCTGGCCCGCCTGAGCCAGCTTACGTCCAGCAGCACGGCGGTCACCAGGCCCAACAGGACATGCGCGATATTTCCGCCGATCGCGCCATAGCGCGGCACGGCATAGGCCGCGACCGCCACGAACAGCGCCGTGCCGAAGCCGGAGATCGCCAGCACTTTCCAGCTCTGGTTCATCGCCAGCATGGCCGACCGCGACGGGGCGGCGTGCAGCATCAGCATCACCGCCACCAACTGGGTCAGCAGCAGGATATAGGTTTCCGAATAGGCCGCGCCCGGACCCACCCGAATGAGCAGCGGCCCGAATGCCCAGGCCCCCGCCAGCATGGCGAAGCCCACCGCCGCCAGCGCCCCCTGCACCTGCAGCGTGGCGGCGCGGAAATTGCGGACATTTCCGTTCGCCCACATCCGCGCGACGTCCGGATAGACGACGGCCTGCACCTGCGCGCCGACCTGGGTCGCTACCTTGGCGATCCGCTTGGCGAGATAATAGACTGCCGCCGCCGAACTGCCCGCCACCGCGCCGACGAACAGCGAGTCCGCCTCCGTGGTGATGACGCGCAGGGTCAGCGACAGGTTGGTCGAGCAGGCGAAGCCGAAGAAGCCAGGGAAATCCTTCACCAGCCCTTTCAGCCGGGCATGGAACGGATTGGGTATCCCCATCTGCCGCAGGGCGCGGAATCCGACCCAGAAGACCAGCGCCGATCCCAGCGCCTGGGAAACCGTCCACGCCGCCATGAAGCCGATCACGCCCGCATCCGTCACCATGCAGACAAAGGCGAGCAGGATGCGCAACACATTGCCCGCGACCTGCGCATAGGCCAGCATCTTGAACTGGCCGGACAGGCGCAATGCGGCCGTCGGCACGCCCGCGACGTTGAACAGGGTCGCGACCGAATAGATCGCCACCAGTTCCAGATGCAGGGGCTGAAGGCCGAAGAGCGGCCCGAACAGCAATGCCAGGCCGATCGCGCTGGCGGCGGCCACCGCCGCCGCGCCCATGTCCAGCATCAGGCCGTAACAGTAAAGCCGCTGCAGGCGCCGGGGCGAACCCTTCGATTCTTCCTCCACGGCGAAGCGGATCAGCGGCTGCCAGGATTCGAAGCGCAGGATGCGCTCCACCACGCGATTATAGGACAGGACCAGCACCATGACGCCATAGGTCGCCGGTCCCAGGGATCGGGCCGCCATCGCCACGCTGACCAGCATGATCAGCGCGTTCAGGAAATTGCCCGACAGTAAATGTCCCACCGCGATCAGCCGGCCGCGGGTTCCCTTGACCAGGAAGCCACCGAACCGGCCGCGCAGCATCGGCAAGGCGCGTGCGGCCAGCACGCCCTTCATATCATATGCCATGACGATGCCCCATTGGGGTCGTGAAGATCAGGCGTGGCTGGCCACGCCCGCCAATTCCAGAACCGGCAGACGGGCCGGGTGGGGGATGGCGACGGGCAGTTCAGGTTCGACCTCCGTCACGCGCCCGCGCATGCCGTGATTGGCCGCCCAGATCGCCGCCTGGGTTCTGTTCTTGACGCGCAGCTTGCGCAGCACGGCCTTCACATGGACCTTCACGGTCGCTTCGCTGATACCCATCCGTTTGGAAATGACCTTGTTGGGGCATCCCATGATCAGCCAGCGCAGGATTTCCAGTTCCCGGTCCGACAGGCAGGCGGCGTCCACCGGCCGTTCGACTTCCATCGCGTCGGTCAGGCTGGGCCGCGATTGCAGCTCGTCCGCCAGTTGCGGCGGCAGGACACGTTCGCCCATGGCCACCAGCCGCAGAGTCGCCACCAGCCGGTCGCAGGATATCTCCTTGACGATATAGGCCAGCGCTCCAAGCCGGAACGCCTTCAGCATGATCTGGAAATCGAACCTGTCGGACAACAGGACGAGATAGGAACAGGGAAAACGTTTCTGCAAAACCGACAGCGTTTCGATATCCATCGCTTCCGTACCGGCATCGACCAGCAACAGGGATGGTCCCATATCCTCTTCCGGCACGTCAACTTGTTGGAGTGCCATGGCAATATTGGGATATTGGGTTACGCGGAAATCCCTCTCTATCAGGATGCGGCTAAGCCCCTCCCGAACGATTGCATTACCGCACAACAGACGCACATTGACTGGGTATGACATTGGGTGGTCCCCTCATGATCTCTTCCACCCCCATAAGCAGGCCCCAAATGGGATGTAGAAGACCAGTAATAAAATGCCTGTAGTGCGACCCTTTCTTTTCGTTTCAACGACTTATCATTACCATATTTGTGCAGCCGAAGTCCCGCAATGTACAATGGAAATTTGGGGTTGCCGCAATGAGATATTAACATGTTGTTAAGCTGCTAAATTTTTTCGGCTGTTAATATGTGATGCTGCACATGCGGCGACATTCCATACTACTTTGGGCGTATCGCTAAGGATATAAAAAGAGATATTTTACGCGGATTCACCTTTTGGGTGATTCGCAAGAAAGCTGATCCATGTTAGTGGATTTGCCGAATAAGAACAAAGGCTTCAGCGGCCTGGCGATGGGCCGTCGCCCCCCTCAGAACCGCCAGCGCGCGAATGGCTTCCAGCGACCGTTCATCGGGGCTGGGCTTCACCTGGGTCTGGAACATCCCGAAGGCGGCGATCTTCCTGTCGAGGGTCGCGCCGATATCCACGAATATGTTCGGGATGAAGGCCGGGGTGACGCCGGGGGCCAGCCAGTTCGTCTCCGACAGCGTTTCATAGGCCAGGACGCAACTGGGGCTGCTGCCGCTGCGCGGCCGGGCGTGGACCAGGGCGGCGTTGAAGACGATCTGGTGATCGAGGTGAATGTCGCCGATGAAGGGAATCAGCAGAAGATCGGGTTCGATCCGCGACAGCGCCGACGACAGGGCATGGTTGAGTTCACTTCGCGGGATCTGGTCCAGCCCGGCGGCGGGGAAATCCAGGAACTGGGTGCCGGTCACGCCGATCATGTCATGCGCCCGCAGCGTTTCGGCACGGATTCTCTCCACCAGCGCCTCGTCGAACAGGGGGGGCTGGCCGCGGGTGACGACGATCACATGCACCTCCGCCCCTGCGGCCGCGGCCCGCGCCATGGTGCCGCCGCAGCCCAATATCTCGTCATCCGGGTGCGGCGCGACCACTGCGACGCGGCGGGCGTTGAACGGCGGCGACATGGGCTATTCCCCTAAAATGGCGTGGAGTTTGGGCGGCTTGTCGATGCCGCTCCACCGGGTGACGGTCAGAGCGGTCGACTGGCCGCAGAGCAGGGTGAAACTGTCTGCCGCGCGCAGGATGACCTGCCCCGGCCGGGCGGCATGACGATCCCCCATGTCCGACAGCGCCGCCGCCCAGATGCGCAGGTCCGCGCCGTTCGACCGGGTGAAGGCGCCCGGATAGGGATGGCCCGTCGCCCGGATCAGCCGGAATATGTCCGTCGCGGACTGCCGCCAGTCGATCAGCCCGTCCATCGGCGTCCGGCGCGCCGCCCAGGTCGCGCAGCTTTCGTCCTGCGCCATGCGCGGCATTTCCCCGGCGGCCAGCCGGTCCAGCGAACGGTCCAGCATGATGGCCAGCGCCCGCATATGCTTGGCATAGAGCGATGCTGCCGTTTCCATCGGCGCGACATGGAAATATTGCTGGTCGACGATGGCCCCCGTGTCCGTGCCCGCATCGATCCAGAACAGGGTTCCGGCGGTGATCGGCTCCTGCTGCAATATCGTCCAGGGAATGGCCGCCCGCCCGCGCAGCCGGGGCAGGGCGGCGGGATGATAGCCGACGACCCGGTCGGGAAAGATGTCGCGAAAGGCGGCCCCGCAAATCTGCGACCAGCCCATGACGAAGGCGATGTCGGCGCCCGCGTCCCGGATGGCGGACAGGGCGTCCTCGCGGTTGATATTGTCGACATGGATGATGCGGCAGCCTTGCTCCAGGGCGGCTGGACGCAGGTCGACATAATCCGAATGGCGGGTGGCGTGGGCGGGATCGAGCGTGACGATCGCGGCGACCTCCCATCCCGGATGGCGCACGATCGCGTCGAAGGCGATCCGGGTGGTTTCAACCGCCCCGATGAGGAGGGCGCGCTTCGTCGGCATGCCAGTCGATCCTTTTTTCGCCCCCGATCACGACCAGCAGCGTGCGGGCGATGATCCACGCATCCAGGCGGGCGCTGCGGTTGCGGACATAGCGGAGGTCGAAGCGCAGCTTTTCCTCCACGGTGAGCAGGGTGTTGCCGCTGACCTGGGCCAGGCCGGTCAGGCCAGGGCGCACGAGGCCGCGCTCCACGCCGTCACGTCCCATGGCGCTGACGGTGTGGGGCAGCAGCGGGCGCGGCCCGACGAAATCCATCTCGCCGCGCGCGATGTTGATCAGTTCGGGCAGTTCGTCCAGGCGCGACCGGCGCAGGAACCGCCCCAGCGCCGTGACCCTCTGCTCGTCGGGCAACAAGGCGCCCTGTCCGTCGCGCAAGTCGCGCATGGTGCGGAATTTGATCATGGCGAAGGGCTGGCCGCCCCGGCCGCTGCGGAACTGGCGGAATATCATGGGCCACCCCATGCCGATCAGCACCAGGGCCGAAAGCAGCAGCAGCAGGGGGGACAGCAGGCCGAGAAGGGCGATCGCCGCCAGGCCCGCCGGACGGAGAAAGGCGATCATGCGCGCTCCGGCACCAGCAGGGCGGGCGAAGGCGTCGGGACGGGCGTGGGCATGCCGACGCCGCCCAATTGCATGACATCCAGCAGCATCGCATTCACCTTGTCGACGTCATAGATGTCGACCGCCGTTCGCCGCGCAGCCTTGGCCATGGCCGCCATGCGTGCCGGATCGGCGATCAGCCGCTCCATCGCCACCGCCAGGGCGGGTGCGTCGCGTGGCGGGACCAGCAGGCCGTTGACGCCGTTCCGGATCGGCTCGCGGCAACCGGGCATGTCGGTGGTGATGACCGGGCGTCCGGTCGCCAGCGCTTCCAGGATCGTGCGCGGCAGGCCTTCGCGATAGAAGGACGGCAGCACGAAGGCATGGGCCGAAGCGATGAAGGGCCGCACGTCGCGGGTTTCGGGCAGGAACTCGATCAGCCCGTCCCTGCGCCACTGGTCCAGATCGGCGGCGGTGTAGCCGGTGGGATTCTCCGTCTCCGGCCGGGTCAGCAGCAGGAATCGCGCGTCGGGGCGGCGGGCGCGGACGATCCGCGCCGCCTCCACATATTCGCCCACGCCCTTGTCGCGCATCAGGCGGCCCATCATCAGGAAGGTGAAGGGGCCTTCGGGCAAGGGGCGCTCCGCGAAATGCCGGATGTCGATGCCGGAACCGGGCACCTGCATCACCCTTTGCGCGGGGGAGACGATCCCGTTGTCCCGCATGACGCGATGATCGTCGCCGTTGAACAGGAAGATGCATCGCGCCCGGGCCACGCCGATCCGGTAAAGCCGCGACACGACGGTCCGCAGCCAGGGGCGGCTGTCGGCTTCCTCGCTGAAGACATAGCCAAGACCGCTCATGATCGCGAAATAGCGCGCCCGGCTCCACAGGCGCGTGGCCAGCCCGCCATAGATGATCGGCTTCTGCGTATAGGCGACGACGACATCGGGCCGCTCCGCCCGCATCAGCCGCCGGTAATGCAGCAGGGTGCGAACGTCATGCAGCGGGTTGGTGCCCGCCCGCGCCATGGGCGTCCGGCGGAAACGCGCGCCCATCTGCGCCAGCTTCGCCAGCACTTCGGGTTCTTCATCGGGGGCGCAGGCGACGACGTCATGCCCTTCCCCGATCATCCGGGCGATCAGCGCGCCGCGAAAATTGATCAGCGACCAGGACAGGCTGGAGAGGATCACGACTTTCATGGCGCCAACTCCCTGCCCGTGTTCAAATTTGATCGCGTTCCAGCCGGAGATATCACAGCCCGTCCCACGCCCTGGCGGTGCATCGGTAGATTACCCCTTTGAGGCAGGGCGTATCCCCTCCGCGCTCCGCATGGCGCGGCGGCGGCATGATGGCGCCCGCGATATAGCCATAAGGGGAGAGCATCCGCATCGGGCGGGCCGCGCATGGGATAAAGGATGATGTCCGGTCGACCGATTACCGGGAAGCCCCCGTTTCGATAGCCTTATGCCTACCGTCGGTTGCGGCGGCATGCAGGGTGGCGCCTTCAGGCAACCCTCTTCCCCCGCAACCGGCGGACCAAAGGAGACAAGCGGATGCCGAATATCGCGCCAGCCAGGCAGGACGGGACGGAAGCCGTTGCGGAAACGCCGTTCCTGCGACTGGACGCAGCCATACGCGCCTTCGCGGCGCGGGGGGCGGCGCGTTTCCAGGCGATCAGGCTGGCCGTCATCCTGATGCTGGACGCGCTGATCATGCTGGGCAGCTTCATGCTCTCCCGCCTGATCCTGTCCGATCTGCCGATGCCCCAGACGCTGTTCGACCCCTGGTTCATGGGCATGTTCGTCGGCGTGAACCTGGCGGTGCTGCTGGTCATCGGCACCTATCGGCAAAGCTGGCGCTTCCTGTCGATCGGGGACGCGCTGTCGCTGTCGATCAGCCTGCTCGCCAGCAGTTGGCTCATCTGGATGATCACCGCCGGGCTGATCGTGCCGCAGAAGATGATGCGCGGGGTGATGACCGTCTTCCTGACGGTGGATGTGCCGTTGACCGTCGCCGCGCTGCTGGCGGCGCGCGCGCTGCGCCGGGCGTTCTTCAAGCATGCGCGGTCCGCCCGCCTGCGCCGGACCGTGAAGGCGCATCGCCGCATCCTGCTGCTGGGCGAACTGGACTGGGCGCGGGTCATGGCGGACCTTGTGCCCACCGATGCCGGTTCGGGGCTGGAGATCGTCGGCGTCATTTCCTTCGACGGGCATGATCGGCGGTTGAATGTCGGCGGCCTGCCGATATTGGGACAACCCGACATGCTGCCCCGGATCGTCGCGGACCTAGACCGCGTGGGCAAGCGCCCGGTCAGCCTGGTCGTGCAGGAAAGCAGCGAACGGCTGGACCGGCAACAGATATTGCGCATCGCAAATCTGGCCGAGCAGGAAAATCTGGTCGTCTCGCGCTTTCGCAATCCCTGGACCAGCGCCCAATCCATGGACGGCGACCGCATGGCGATAGAGAAGATGCCGCTGGCCGAATTGCTGGGGCGGCCGGAAATCACGGTGCAGCACAGCTATCTGGAGCGTGTCGTCACCGGGGCGCGGATCATGGTGACGGGCGCGGGCGGCACCATCGGCGGCGAACTGGTGCGCCAGCTTGCCTATTATTCGCCGGCAGAGATCGTGCTGCTCGATCACAGCGAATATAATCTCTACGCCATAGAGATGGAGGTGCGGGAGAAATTCCCCCATGTCCGCTTCCATGCCGAACTCTGCTCGATCCGCCAGCGCCCCGCGCTGTGGCAGGTGTTCGAACGGCGGCGGCCGGAGATCGTCTTTCACGCCGCCGCCCTGAAACATGTGCCGATGGTGGAGGCCAATCCCTGCGCCGGGGTGCATACGAACATATTGGGCACGCGCAACGTCGCGGATGCGGTCTGCGAATTCGAAGCCCGCGCCATGATCCAGATATCGACCGACAAGGCGGTGAATCCCGTCGGCCTGATGGGCGCGACCAAGCGGCTGGGCGAGCTTTATTGCCAGGCGCTCGACCTGATCGGCAGTTGCGATCCGGACAGCCCGCGCTTCCTGACGGTGCGTTTCGGCAATGTGCTGGGGTCCAGCGGGTCGCTGATCCCGCTGTTCCAGCAGCAACTGGCGAATGGCAAGCCGCTGACCGTCACCCATCCGGATATCGAACGCTTCTTCATGACGGTGCAGGAGGCGGTGCTGCTGATCCTGCAAAGCAGCGCGCGCGCACTGGAGACGGATTCGGAGCGTGGCACCATCTTCGTCCTCGACATGGGCGAGCCGGTGAAGATCGTGGAGATCGCCCGCCGCGTCATCCGGATGGCGGGGCTGCGCCCGGAGATCGACGTGCCGATCAAGTTCATCGGCTTGCGCCCCGGCGAAAAGCTGTTCGAGGAATTGTTCGACACGTCCGAGGACAAGATCGAAAGCGCCATCCCAGGCATTTTCGAGGCCATGCCCTCGCCCATTCCGCTGGAGATGCTGGTGGAGGGTTTCGGGCAACTGGCCCGGCTGATCGCGGCGGGGGATGCGGACGAACTGGTCCGGCTGACCCATGAGATGGTCGCCGCATCGGCCAGTTCGCGCTGGGCGGAGATATTGCGGCGGCTGGCGGCGGAAAGTTCCGACACGCTGTTCATCATGCCGCGCCCGGCGGAAAGCCAGGCCGCCCTGCCGACCGGCCTGCCGCGCGATGTCGCCTGATTTCCAGGCCTGATTTCCGGGGGAACCATGATGCAATCCGCACCCGCCCAAGCCGCCCTCCCTCCGCGCCCCAGCCCGCTCGACGATCCCACATTGCGCTGGCCCCAGCATGAGGCGGATGAGGTCGCGGCTGTCATGCATGTGCTGGAAAGCGGCCGGGTCAATTCGATGGTCCATGGCGACCAGACCCGCCGGTTCGAGGTGGAGTTCGCGGCCTTTTGCGATATGCCCCATGGCGTCGCCGTCAGTAATGGGACGGTGGCGCTGGAACTGGCGCTGCGGGCGCTGGGCATCGGGCCGGGGGATGAGGTGATCCTGCCCTCGCGCAGCTTCTTCGCCAGCGCGGCCTGCATCGTCGCGGTGGGGGCGACGCCGGTCTTTGCCGATATCGATCCGGTCAGCAACGCCATCGATCCGGAATCGGTCCGCCGCATGCTGTCGCCGCGCAGCCGGGCGATATTGTGCGTGCATCTCGCCGGATGGCCCTGCGACATGGATGCGCTTCGGGCGCTGGCCGACGAAAAGGGGCTGTGGCTGGTCGAGGATTGCGCGCAGGCGCATGGGGCGACCTGGCATGGCCGTCCGGTCGGCGGCCTGGGCGATGCCGCCGCCTTTTCCTTCTGCACCGACAAGATCATGTCTACCGGTGGGGAAGGGGGCATGCTGCTGCTGCGCGACGAGGCCCATTGGAAGCGGGCCTGGGCCTATAAGGACCATGGCAAGAATCCGGACAAATTCTTCGCGCCCGCGACCGCCAGCGGCTTCCGCTATCTGCACGACAGTTTCGGCAGCAATTGGCGGATGACCGAAATGCAGGCCGCCATCGGCCGGGCGCAGCTTGCCAAGCTGCCCGGCTGGATCGCCCGGCGGCGGCGCAACGCGGAGGTGCTGATGCGCCTGCTGCGCGCCGATTCGGCTGTGGAGGTGTCGGAGATTCCGGATCATGTCGGCCATGCCTTCTACCGGCTCTACGTCACCATCGCCGCCAGCCGGCTGGGCGAAGCGGGAACCGCCCCCATCATCGACGGCATGGCGCGCATGGGCATGCCGGTCGGCAGCGGCTCCTGCGCCGACATGACGCGGGAAGCGGCCTTTGCCGGCATCGATGTGCGCCGGGACGGCATGCTGCCCGTGGCGCAGGATATGGGCCGCCGCAGCATCGCCTTCCCGGTCGATCATCTGCTGGACGAAGGCGACATGCACCGGCTCGCCAACTGCCTGGAGATCGCGATGGCGGAGCAGGATTACCGCCGAAAGGGGATATGAGACGATGAGCAACGACCGCCTGCCGCATTTCGTCATCATCGGCGCCGTCAAGGGCGCGACGACCTGGATCCACAACCAGCTTCAGGACAATCCGGCCATCTACCTGCCCGCGCCGGAACCGCATTTCTTCAGCCAGGATTATGACCTCGGCCTGGATCATTATCGCGGTTTCTTTGATGGGGCGCGGCCCGATCAGATGCTGGGGGAGAAATCCGCCGATTATTTCGCCCATCCCGCCGCCGCCGCGCGTCTCGCGGCCGCTTTGCCCAAGGCGCGGCTGGTGGTGCAGTTACGCAACCCGGTCGACCGCGCCTATTCGGATTACAAGATGCTGTTCCGGCGCGGCACGGTGACGGAGGGGCCGGAACATTATCTGGGCGGATGCCCCAACGATCAGCCGCGCTTTCTGGAGGATGGCCTCTATGCCCGGCATCTGCGCCGCTGGCTCGACCATTTCGATGCGGATCAGATCAAGGTGCTGCTGTTCGAGGATGTGAAGGCCGCGCCCGAAGCGACCGTCGCGATCGTCAGCGACCATATCGGCGCGCCCTGCCATTATTCGACGCAGGTGGGGTCCGATCCGCGCAACGACAGCAGCGAACGCTTCCTGCCCCTGCCGGTGCGCACCGCGCTCGCTCCGTTGAAGGAGGCGGTGCGCCCGCTGCGCGGCAATGCCGTCTTCGAACGGGTGCGCGGGGTGTTCGCCCGGCAGATCGCCTATCCGCCGCTTGCCCCGGCGCTGCGCCAGCGCATGGTCGACTATTATGCGCGGGACATGGCCGATCTGGAAAATCTGATCGGCCGGGATCTCAGCCATTGGCGGCGGGACCGGCGGCTGGCGGCTTAGAAGGCCTCTCTCCTTCGAATCATCCCCAAAGCGCCCGGCCTCTTGTCCCTATTTGCCCGCTGCCGATCCGTTATTGCCCGCCCTTGAATCAGCCGAAGGGCTTAAACTTCCGCTCAACCAATTGAGAGGGGACGCACATGCGCAACCGGCTTTATCATGGTCTTTTCCTTGGCCTTTTCGCCCTGACTACGGCCTGTTCGAGCGGGCTTTCGGGCCTCGCCAGCCTGCCGCCCGCGCCGACGGTCGCCTATCGCCTGGGCGCGGGGGACGAGGTGCGGGTGATGATTCCGGGCCTCGCCGGGACCGATTCCGGCGACAGCAGCTATACGATCAACGATCGCGGCCAGATTTCCCTGCCGGTGCTGGGCGACGTCGACGCAGGCGGCAAGACGGTTCCGGAATTGCAGGCCAGCATCGCCCGGCAACTGACCCAGCGCCAGTTGCTGAACGCGCCCACGGTCAGCGTCCAGCCGCTGAAGCTGCGCCCCTTCTATGTGCTGGGTGAGGTCAAAAGCCCCGGCGAATATCAATATCGCGCGGGCATGTCGGTGCTGGCGGCGGTGTCCGTCGCGGGCGGCTATACCTTCCGCGCCGAACAGGGCAGCGTCGCCATCACCCGCATGGTCGATGGCCGGCAGGTCGTCGGGCGGGCGGGCGAACGCGACATGATCCAGCCCGGCGACACGGTGCGCATCTATGAGAAGTGGTTCTGATGCGCGGTCTGGCTTCGGGGGGAGCGGCCGCCATATTGCTGTTGGCGGCGGCTGACGCCCATGCGCAGGATCTGGACTCCACTGATCCCATGCAAGGCGCGCCCGCCGCACTGTTCGAACCGACGCCGCTGACGCTGGGCAGTGCGACGGTCAGGATCGGCGGCAGCGCCCGGCTGGAATATGACAGCAATATCTATGCCCAGGCTTTTGGCGAGAAGGATGATTTCAGGCTTCAGTTCCGTCCCTATGTCGACCTGCTCCGCAAGGGCAGCGCACTGGAACTGACCGCCCGGGCGGAGGGGGATTTCCGCAGATATTTCCAATATGACAAGGAAAATGCGGAGGGCGGGCGCGTGTCCGCCGGGCTGAACTGGAACCCGTCAGCCGCGGACCGGCTGAACGTCGCCGCCAGTTGGCAGCATCTCATAGAGGATCGGGGCGAGCCGGAGGGCAACACCCTGCCCAGTATCGGCCCGCGTGAACTGAATATGGTGGATGGCGACCTGTCCTATCTGCATCAGGGTTCGCGTATCGGATTTTTGTTCAAGGCGACCGGCGCGCGGATGCGCTACACCCGCGTCATCGACGAGGAACGCGATCTGGACGCGGTCGGCGGCCTTGCGCGGGTGATGATGCGCGTTTCGCCGCTGGCGAGCCTTTTCGTGGAGGGGGTCGCGGCGCATCGCAACTTCCGGCTGGCTCCGACGCCGGGCCAGTTCAACCGCGATGCGTCGACCTATGGCGGCCGGATCGGCATCGCCATCGATCCGGGCGGCACGCTGCGCGGCGATGCCGCGGTGGGCGTCTATCGCCTGGACGCCAAGGACAAGCTGATCGAATCGCAAACCCGCATGTCGGTGCAGATCGGCCTGGCCTACGCCCCTCGGCCCCGCACCACCATCACGCTGGATGGTTTCATCGGCAATGTCGCCACCTACCGGACCGGGGTGCAGTCCCGTGAGGACATGCGCTTCCGGCTGGGGATCAACCAGGAAATCCGCCATAATCTGAATGGTCGGCTGGGCATTCTCTACCGCCGCAGCAAATATTTCGGCACTGACGACACCGACAATCTCTATGGCCTCACCGGCGAGCTGGAATATGCCGTCAACCGCCGCGTCGCCATCGCGGCGACGGCGCGCTTTTCCAAACGCGACAGCAGCGTCGCGCTGGACGAATTCGACCGCATTCGCGGGGGCCTGGAACTGCGCATCCATTATTGACGCGCAGTCGTGCCGGGGCGGGACGGCACTGATCCAAAGGGCCGCCCCCTAACCCCTTCGCGCAATAGACTTGAGACGCCTCGGCAAGGACACTGAACGGCGTAACGGCGTGATATATCGAAGGACTCCGCCCCCATGCTGGTAAGAGCATCCAGGCCGCCCATGCTCGCCTTCGTCCTGCCGGGGCTGGGCGCGGGCGGGTCTGAACATATCGTCAGCCTGCTCTGCAACCATTTCGCAGCGCAGGGCTGGGTCATCGCCCTGATCGTGTTCGAGGAGCCGTCGGCGCCCTCCTATTACGCCTATCATCCCGATGTGCGGATCATCCGGCTGGGCATGAAGTCGCGCCGCCGCTCCGCTGCGACCGGCGCGCTGGCGATGCTGCGGCGGCGGAGGCTGCTGAAGCGCGCGCTGCAAGAGGTTCGGCCCGAACTGGTCGTGAGCTTCCTGACGCGCACCAACATATTGTCGCTGCTGGCCGCCCGGACGCTCGGCATTCCGGTGATCGTGTCGGAACGCAACAATCCCGCGCTCCAGGCGGTGGGACCGGTCTGGAGCAGGCTGCGGCGGATGACCTATCCGCGAGCGGCGGGCCTGATCACCATGACGCAGGGGGCGATGGACTGGTTCCAGGCGGCGATGGATGTGAAGGGCTGGGTGATCCCCAATCCCGTGCCGCCTGCCGTCATGGGCGCGGAAGCCAGGCCCGGCGGCCGCACCATCGGCGCTGTCGGGCGGCTGGTGCCGCAAAAGGGCTTCGATCTGCTGCTGGACGCCTTTGCCCGGGTGGCCGGGCGCATCCCCGACTGGACCCTGACGATCTGGGGCGAGGGGCCGGAACGGGGCGCGCTGGAACGGCAATGCGCGCACCTGGGCCTGACGGAGCGGGTCAGCCTGCCCGGCGTGACGGAGAAGCCGGGCGAATGGGTTCCGCAATCCGACCTGTTCGTCCTGTCGTCGCGCTTCGAAGGCTGGGGCATCGTGGTGGGGGAGGCGATGGGCGCGGGGCTGCCGGTCATCTCCTTCGACTGCCAATGGGGTCCGGCCGAAATGATCGAGCATGGCAAAAGCGGCCTGCTGGTGCCCGTCGGCGAAGTGGCGGCGCTGGGCGAGGCGATTGCCGCGCTTTGCGCCGACGAAGCCCGGCGCCAGGCCCTGGGGGCCGGGGCGCGGGAACGGATGGCGCAGTTCGGCCATGATCAGGTGCTTGCCCGCTGGCAGTCGGTCATCGCCAGCGTCCTCGACCATCATCGCGTGAGGGCAGGATCATGAACATGATGTCGCTGAAGGGCTTTGCGCGGGCGATGCGGCGGCGGTTGCGGGACGAACCGCATCTGCGCCTGGCGGCGGCGCGGGCCGACGCTTTCCTCGTATCCTACCCCAAGAGCGGGCGAACCTGGCTGCGCTATCTGCTCTCCTGCTATTTCGCGGAGAGCGCGGGGCTGGGTTTCGAGCCTGACCTTACCAGCACCTTCCGCGTCCTGCCCAATTTCGACCGCGATCCGGTGCGCGGAATCGACGCCTTCGTCGGGCGGACCCGCGATGCGGGCATGCCGCTGATCCTGGTCAGCCATCTGCCCTATCGGGAACGGCTGTTCCTCGACCGGCCGGTGCTGTTCCTGGTCCGCGATCCCCGCGACGTGATCGTGTCCGCCTATTTCCATGCGACCCGGCACAAGAAGAGCTTTTCCGGCGACATGGCCGCCTTTCTGGATGAGCCGAAATATGGAATGGCGGCGCTGACCGGCTATCTGAACGGCTGGGCGGCGGGGCTGGAAGGGCGCCCGCATCACCTCATCAGCTATGAACATATGCTGGGCGAGCCGATGCCGACCGTCGCGGCCATCCTTGCTTTCCTGGGCGTGGAGCCGCGGCCCGCCATCCTCGCCCGCGCCGTCGCGGCGGCGCAGTTCGACCGGATGCGCGACAAGGAGCGCGACGGCGGCATTCCCGGCCATGATTATGACCGCAACGACGACCAGAGCCTGCGCATGCGCAGCGGCAAGGCGGGCGGCTTCGCCGAGTGGCTAAGCCCCGGCCAGGCCGATCTGGTTCTGGAGCGGTGCCGCACGGATTTGTCGCCGCGTGCCCTTTCCCTGCTGGCTGCCACCGGCGTCGATCTGTGACATGCGCATCTGTTCCATCCTCACCAGCTTCACTTCCGGCGGTGCGGAAATGCTGGTCTGCAATCTGGCGGAAGCCTTTGCCGGGGCGGGGCATGAGGCGGCTGTCATAGCCCTCAGCGATGCGGCGCAGGTGGGCAATGCGCCCGGCACCGAAGCGGCGATGATGGGTCGGGTGCGGCGGGGCGGCGCGAAGGCCCTTTCCCTGGGCCTGGCCAATCGCAACGACTGGCTGGGCGGGGCGCTGGCGTTGCGCCGGGCGCTGCGGACGATCCAGCCGGACGTGATCCATGCCCACAGCGCCCGCGCCCTGTTTCCCATCGCGATCGCCATGCCCCGCGTGCCGGTGGTGCTGACTCATCATAATAGCCGCCTGTCCTTCCCCCCTGCGGCGTTCGCGCTCTTCAACCGCATCGTCGACAGCTATGTCGCGATCAGCGACCAGTGCGAGGCGCTGTTGCGCGGCCATGCGCGCAAGCCCATCCGCATGATCCTGAACGCGGCCAGCACCCGGTTCCAGGCGCGGGAGCCGCGCGGGGCCGCCGGACGCGATCCCATGATCCTCGCCGTCGGGACGGTGTCGGCGCAGAAGGATTATCCGACCCTGTTGCGCGCCGCGCGCCCCTTGACCGAAGCATTGGCGGCGCAGGGCCGAACCGCCCGCATCTGCATCGCAGGCGGGGGGCCGGAGTTCGACCGGCTTCGGATGGAGGCGCTGGACGCGCCGGTCGAACTGCTGGGCGCCCGCGACGATGTCGACGCGCTGATGCGGCAGGCGGATCTGTTCGTGAACTGCTCCCTCTGGGAGGGTTTTCCCATCGCGATGATCGAAGCGGCGATGAGCGGCCTGCCCATCATCGCGACGGCGGTGGCGGGCAATCGCGAAATGGTGATGCCGGGCGTCAATGGCGTGCTTGTCCCGCCATCCGACCCCGCCGCGCTGGCGCAGGCGGTCGTGGAGACGCTGAGCGACGATGCCCGCTATGCCGCGCTGTCGCGGGGCGCGCTGAAGGCCGCCCGGCGCTTTTCCATCGAAGGGTGCGCGGCGGCGCATCTCGACCTTTATCGGGAATTGGTCGACGCTCGCCGTCCACGCTTCGCCATAGCTCCTCTGGCCCGTTCGGTGTCGCCATGCGAATAGCGGTATTGACCGATATCCATGCCGCCAGCGACCCGCTGCAACTCGCGCTTACCGCTGCGCGGCGGGAGGGGTTCGACCGGATGCTGATCCTGGGCGACCTGCTGACCTATGGCGTGCAGCCGCTGGAGACGCTGGAACTGGTGCAGGGCGCGGCGGCCCGCGACGGGGCGATCCTGATCAGCGGCAATCACGATATCCTCTATCAGGGATCGCCGGCGGCGGAGGCCTATCACGCTGAACTGCCCGACTGGCTGCGCGAGAGCGTCGACTGGACCGCCGCCCATATCCCGCCCGGCTGCATGACGGCGTTCGACTGGCGGGAAAGCTGGTCGCACGGGCCGCTGTTCGCCGCCCATGCCAATCCCTTCGATTTCGGCGACTGGCGCTATATCCGTTCGGTGCAGGAGGCGGAGGAGGCGGCCGCCACGGTGGCGGCGCGGGGTTTCCTCTACGGCCTGTTCGGCCATGTGCACCGGCATCGCCGCTATGATTGCGCCGCCGCCACCATCTTCACCCTCGCCGCGCTCGGCCAGCCCCGCGACGATGGGGACCGGACGCCGAAATGGGCGATGATAGAGATTAGGGGAGAGAGTGTGACCATCGAAAGCCGCGACATCGATTTCGATCCGGAGGACCAGATGCTCGCCATCCGCGCCACCACCCTGTCCGCCGCCACGCAGGAGCGGCTCTGCCGGTTCTTCGCATGAAGATTCTGGTGACAGGCGCGGGCGCCGTCCTGGGGCAGGGCATCATCAAGTCGCTGCGGCAATCGCCTTTGGAATGCAGCGTGATCGCCGCAGATCCCAATCCGCTTTCCTCCGGCCTCTATTGGGCGGACGCGGCCTATCGCCTGCCCTTCGCCGACGACCCGGCCTTTGGCGACCGCATCCATCAGTTGCTGGACCGGGAACGGCCGGACATGGTGCTGGTCGGAACCGATGTCGAATTGTCCTGGTTCGCCGCCGAACGGCACCGGCTGGAGGCGCTGTTCGGGACGCATGTGCTGGTCAGCGATCCCCGCGTGGTTGCTATCGCCGACGACAAGCTGGAGACGGCGCGCTTCTTCGAAAGCGTCGGCCTGCCGCACCCCGCCTCGGCCGCTGGCGAAGATGAGGCGGCGGTAGAGGCGCTGATCGAAACGGTCGGATTTCCGCTGGTGGTGAAGCCGCGCATCGGCGCCCGCTCGGTCGGGGTGTCGCTGGTCCATGACCGCGCCGGACTGGCATCGGCGCTGGAGGGGCGCAGCGGGCTGGTCGTGCAGCAATGCGTGGGCGATGCCGATTGCGAATATACCGCCAGCACGCTCGTCTTCGATGGGGAAGTGCAGGCGTCCATCGTGATGCGCCGCGACCTGCGCGACGGCAACACCTACCGGGCCTATACCGGCGATTATCCGGACCTCAACGAACAGGTGCGGACGCTTGGCCGGGCGCTGCAACCCCATGGCCCCGCCAATTTCCAGTTCCGCACGGACGCCGATGGCATCCCCCGCGTGTTCGAGATCAACGCGCGCTTTTCCGGCACGACTCCGCTGCGCGCCATGGCGGGCTTCAACGAGGTGGAGATGTGCGTGCGGAAGCTGCTCCACGGCACGCCACTGGTGCAGCCGCCGATCCGGTCCGGGGTGATCCTGCGCTATCTGGACGAAATGTTCGTGCCGCAGGAACGGATCGACGCGGTGCGATGAGCGCCGTCTCGCCGCTGTTGGCCATGACCGGCGGTTCGGGCTTTGTCGGCCGCCATTTCGCGACGGCGGCGCGCCGGGCTGGCTGGCGCATCCGCCATCTCGGCCGCCGTCGGCCTGTCGGAGCGGTGGATGAATGGGCGTTTCTCGACCTGTCGGATGTGGGGGAGGTGGCGCTGACCGGCTGCGCGGCGCTGGTCCATCTTGCCGCGCACATTCCCGCCGATCATGGCGACCTGGATGAAGCGGAACGCTGCTGGCGGATCAACGCGCTCGGCACGCTGAAGCTGGTCGATGCCGCGATTCGGGCAGGCGTGGGGCGGATCATGCTGGCGAGCAGCGCCAATGCCTATGCGCCGGCTCCCGATCCGCCGGACGAGCATGCGCCGCTCTTCCCGCGCAGCCGGGGCTATTATCTGGGATCGAAGGTCGCCCAGGAAATCTATGCGTCGGAACGCTGCCGGGGGCAGGATGTGCTGCTCCAGACGTTGCGGCTGGCTTCGGTCTATGGGCCGGATCAGCGAAGCGGCGCTGTCGGCGCGATGGCGAGCGCCGCCGCAAGCGGAAGGGCGATCCGCGTCCATGGCAGCGGCGCGTTCGGGGCAGATCTGGTCCATGTCGACGATGTGGCGCAGGCGATGCTGCTGCTGTTGGCGAGCGAGGGGGCCGGGCCTTTCAATGTCGGCAGCGGGGTTCGCACGACGATTGCGGAACTGGCGCGATTGCTGTCCGGGCAGACGGGCGCGCCGGTTTTTCATGAGACTGGGGCGGATGGGGAGGATTGGGGCTTTCCGGCCCTGAATATCGATCGGTTGCGGGCATTGGGCTATCGGCCGATGCCCTTGGCCGATGGCTTGCTCATGACGTCGTAAGGGGGTGCAAGCCCCCGCCGCCGGGCGTTCGGCGCTCCCGCCCTCGCGGGAACGGGCATCGAAAACCCTTAGCTGCCGTTCGGGCCGCCGGTGTTGCTGCCGCCGCCACCGCCGCCCATGCCACCTGCGCCGACCGCGCCGATATTGCCGAAAATCTCGTCGAACAGGCTGCGATGGCGGCCCAGCGTCGGCGTCTTGTCGCCGGAGGGGGAAATTTTCGCGACCTGCTCCAGCCCCATGCGGTCCACCGCCACGACGTTGCCCGCCGCATCGAAACGGACATGCAGCACTGTCTGTGCCACCGGCTTGGGATTGGAAAAGGCCAGTGCGCGCATGTCCCGCGACACATAATACCAGTCCTGGTCGCCGAACTGCGCGACGAAGGTCGGCCGGCCCAGCGTGCCTTCCACCGATGCGCGGTTGTCGATGCCCGGCTGCACCGAATCGACCAGCAGCTTGTCGACCTGATAGCCCTGATGGGTGCGGATGCGGGTGCAGCCCGACGCGCCCAGCAGCAGCGCGCAAAGGCCCGCGCCAAGCAGGATCCGCCCGCTGCGGGATTGGCGGCTGAACTGGCGCATGAACTTCTCCTGCGGGGGCATGCCCCGGACCTTGCCGAAAAACAAAGCCGCCATTGCATCGGGCGGCTGGCCGATCAATATGGAAATGCGCGAGCCTCGGCAAGGGGCCGCCTTTCGGTTCAGCCAGGAAACTATTTCGTCATGCCCAGCATCTTCCAGCGTCTGTTCGCGCAAAGCGACCCCAAGGACGCGATGCGCACCCTCTATAACGCCGTCGTTGCGGAGGGACGCCAGCCCCATTGGTATGTGGAGGGGCAGGTTCCCGATACGATGGACGGCCGTTTCGACATGATCGTCGCCATCATGGCCCAGGCGCTGATGCGGCTGGAGGCGCTGGGCGCCGCCCAGGAAAGCGTCTGGCTGACCGAGTTGTTCGTCGACGACATGGATGGCCAGTTGCGGCAGGAAGGAATCGGCGATGTCGTCGTCGGCAAGCATATCGGCCGCATGGTGAGCGCCCTGGGGGGGCGTCTGGCGGCCTATCGCGCGGCGTTGACCGGGGAAGCGGACCTTGGCGAAGCGATTGCGCGCAATCTCCATCGCGGCGAAGCGCCGTCCGCCGATGCGCTGGCCCATGTTGAATCGCATCTGCGCGCGCGCTGGATCAGGCTTGGCTGCATCAGCCGCGACGCGCTGATGGCGGGAGACCTTGGATGAGCGCCGCTCCCGAATTTTCGCGGCCCGTGCGGATCGATCAGCTTGCCCGCCATGCGCAGCCGGTGACGATCGCCGCCGATGCCGCCGAACGCGATGCGCTGGCCAAACGCTTCCACCTGCTCGCCCTTGACCGGCTGGAGGCGGATTATGCGCTGAACGAGGAAAATGGCGCGATTTTCGCCAGGGGGCGGGTGCGGGCCGCGCTGGCCCAGCCCTGCGTCGCGACCGGCGTGGCGGTGCCTGAAAAGGTCGATACCGATTTCCTCCTGCGCTTCGTCAAGGAGGGCGCGGAGGAGCCGGAAGGCGATGAGTTGGAACTGGACGCCGATGATTGCGACACCATCGGTTATGACGGCCTGGTCATCGACATGGGCGAAGCGGTTGCCGAGACGGTGGCGCTGGCCATGACGCCCTATCCCCGCTCCCCGAAAGCGGACGCCGTTCTGCGCGAAGCGGGCGTGCTGAGCGAGGAGCAGGCCAGCCCCTTCGCCGCGCTGCTGTCGCTCAAGGACAAGAAATGAGGCTGGCGCGGGCGGTGCTGGCGGCCACCTTGTTGTGGAGCGCCATGCCCGCCTTTTCGGCCGAAACCGCCACGCTGATCGGGGAAAGACGCGCCCGCGCCGAATGGGCCAAGGCGGAAAACCGCAAATTCTGCGCGCCGCTCGCCCTTGCCCGGCCCGGCGATCCGGAGGGGACGCCTCGCGCGGCCAGCTTCGGCGGTGGCTGGGGCGTTGCCTTCGATCTGCCGGGCCTGCGCAGCGCCTATGGCTTTGCCGGAACCGGCCTGCTGCCTGAAGACAAGGCCGATGCGCGGACCCGGCGTCGCAGGCTGGCGGCCCAATGGCCCTATATGCGTGAATTGACCCGCCTGCCCGCGCCGTCCTTCGCCGGTTACGGGCAGGAAGGCGCGCAGGCCTATCCCGCCGCAGATTCGGGCGGCAAGGGGCTGCATTCCCTCGCCTATGTGCGAATCGGCGGACAGCGCTGCACCTATAATGTGTGGAGCCGGATCAGCCGCGCCCATCTGGAATGGCTGCTCGACAATCTGCGCCTGCTGCGGCGCTGAGGGCTGCCTTCCGTTCCGCCCTGTGGCATAAGCACCGCCCATGGATACCCCGCCGCGCAAGATCATCCATATCGACATGGATGCCTTTTATGCGTCGGTCGAACAGCGCGACGATCCCGCGCTGCGGGGCAAGCCGCTGGCGGTGGGCGGCGGCGGTCCGCGTGGCGTGGTCGCCACGGCCAGCTATGAAGCGCGCAAATATGGCGTCCGCTCCGCCATGCCCGGCGCCAGGGCGCGGCGGCTCTGCCCGGACCTGCTGTTCGTCCGCCCCCGGTTCGAGGTTTATCGCGCCGTGTCGGCCCAGGTGCGGGAAATATTCTCCCGCTTCACCGACATCATCCAGCCGCTCTCGCTGGACGAAGCCTATCTGGACGTCACGTCGAACAAGCCCGGCATCGCTTCGGCCACGCGCATAGCAGAGGAAATCCGCCGCATGATCCGGGAGGAAACCGGCCTCACCGCATCGGCGGGCGTCTCCTACAACAAGCTGATCGCCAAGCTGGCGTCGGACCAGAACAAGCCCGACGGCATCTGCGTCGTCCGGCCGGAGGAAGGCGCGGCCTTCATCGCGAAGATGCCGGTGCGGCGCATCCATGGCGTGGGGCCGGTCACGGCGAAGCGGATGCAGGCATTGGGTATCGAGACGGGCGCGGATCTGCGGACTCGCGATCTCGCCTTTCTCCAGCATCATTTCGGCAGTGCGGCCCAATTCTACTATCGCGCATCGCGGGGCGAGGATGACCGCCCGGTGCATGATCGGCAGGAACGCAAATCGGTGAGCGTGGAGGATACTTTCTTCGACGATCTGATGACGGAGGATGCGCTGATCGCCGAAATCGACCGGATCGCGGAGAATCTCTGGGGCCGGATCGAAAAGAGCGGCGCCTATGGCCGGACGGTCGTTCTCAAAATCAAGTTCGCCGATTTCAGGATCATCACGCGATCGAAGAGCTTCGGCGGCCCGGTGCGCTCGCCCGATATGCTGGCACAGACGGGCCGGGCGCTGCTACGGGCGCAACTGCCGCTACGCATGGGCGCGCGGCTGCTGGGCCTCGGTGTGCATAATCTGGATCATGAGGAAGATGGCGAAGAGGCGGGCGAACAGCTCCGCCTCCTGCTGTGATGGTTCAGAAGGGCAACCAGTTCCGCTTTTCGGTGAACTTCATGTAACCGGCATTGACGCCCAGCCGGTAACCGACGCCCAGCCGGATCGGGATCAGCACCACGCTGCCCCAGCGCAGATAGCTGGCGGTGAAGCCGCCCACCAGATAGGCCGTCCCTTCCGCCGCCGGGAAGCGATGATAAAGATCCTGCGAATCATACAGGTTATAGACCAGCACGAAGGTATTGGCCGCGTTGCCGCCCACGTCGAAACCGATGGACGGACCGGTCCAGTAGACTTCCCGCTTGCCCTCGACCTTGTGATTGAGCGTGCCCGAGCCATAGCGCAGGCCGACCACGAACGCGCCCGAAGCCTCCCGACCGGCGATATAGGCGTTGGGGCGGCCCTGATCCTTCAGGATTTTCTCGATGATGCCGGCCAGCCCTTCCGCGCCCTTGCCGAACACGCCTTCGGCCGCGCCGATCAGATCGTCCTGCTGGTAGGAATCGCCGGGGGCGATCGCCGCAGGGGGAGAATTGGCTGTCACCGGCGCGCCGGTTGCGGTGGAACCCGTGCTGGCGGGGGGCGGATTATAGGCCGCGCCATTGTCGGCCGGGACGCTGCTGCCCGGCTGGACGGCGGGATCGACGCCGGGATCGGTGGGGGTGCCGCCCTGTTGCGGAACGGGCGCCAGATCGGAATCGATCGCGCTGTTGGGATCGACGGTGCGCACCTGCGCCGCGACCGGCGTCAGCGCCATGCCGGCCAAGGCGACCGCCAGAGCGCCTGCCCTTGTCGCGCGGCCCGAAACCCGCCCCAAAAACCCCATCATGCCCGCTACTCCCCAAAAGGCCCGCACTTCAACCATATTTCAGATTATCGGGGAACAAGCTGAAACGACAATGAACGAACGGCGACCCGAGTCGATTCCGCGCCAGTCCGAATCCTCTTTTCGAAATAAGCGCGATTTTTCTCCGCCGCGGACCGTTGCCATGCATGAAACCCGCCGCTATAGGCCGACATCTAGCCACTGCTTACCTCATCCGGTGGGCAAATCCGTGCGGAGACGTGGGTGAGTGGCTGAAACCAGCGGTTTGCTAAACCGTCGTAGCCTTAAGGGGCTACCGAGGGTTCGAATCCCTCCGTCTCCGCCACCTTTCTTTCTTCATGCCGCCAGATTTGAGGCCATAGACCCTGGAAAAGGGGCATTGCCTGCGTGCGATTGGTCCGCATTGGGTCGCGGGGAATATGCGTCGTCGGTACGCCGCTTCCTGGCCGCGGCAATGCAAAGCGATCAACTGGCAGCCGCGTCAACGACACTCTCCGTCACGACGAATCCAGCAAGCGAATCGTGAATTTAGGCGAAAAAAGAAATGTTACATTGTGATGACATTTATTACAGCGTTGAAATTACAGAATAATTAATTTTTTTACCCACTTCAACTTCCTGGCCCGCTTTGTCATCATCATGAAATATTACGCGCTATTGTGAAAAGTTTTTATCAGGAGAGATTGGATGGTGAAGGTTTCGACGATTGTCGGTTGCGCCCTGGCCTTCGCTGTACCGGGAGTGGCATCGGCCGCTTCGAACGAGGTCGTCGTAGTAGGGGTTCCTGACGGCGGTTTGGCCGCAACATCGCTGATGGCGAAGAATTTCGAGCTCGCCGCCCGCCGTCTCAGCGCCCCTCGCCCCGACGCGGCCAATGATCCTGCCCGGCTGATCAATCTCGGCAATGCCTATGCCGGTCTCGGCCGCCTGGCCAGCGCGCGCGAGGCCTATCGGTCGGCGCGTTTTGCGCCTGACACGATGTTGGTGCTCGCGAACAGCGAAGAGGTCTCATCGCGGGTCGTCGCCCGCCGCGCGCTGAAAAGGCTGGAAGCAAGCTACGCGATGCGTTGACCGGCCACGCAGGGATTCCTTGAAAAGCAGGCGCGGTCCATCGGGGCGGCGCCTGTTTCGTCCAGGGCGTGTCCGGCGTGGACGCCCAATGTCTTCAAACTGTCATTTCAACGTCTCCGATATGTCATCAATTAGACAACGGACTGTCACCCGGCGCGCCTAGTTGCGGCGCCTGAGGGCGACAGGGGGCGTTGTCCGATTCGAGTTCCCCTTGCGCTCCGCACTTCATCTTAAGCCGGCATCAGGCCGGAGCGGAGACGACATGGCCAAGACTAACCGTTTCACCACGATCCTGATGGCAGGGGTTGCCTGCGCCGCGCTGAGCGCTTGCGGCGCCGACGATATTGCTTCGCCTGGCGAAGGCACGATCGTCCTGCCCGGCACGCCGACGCCCACGCCTGGCACCCCGACCCCGACGCCGGGTACGGGCGGCAACGTGACCGCGGCGGCCAACTGCCCCAACATCGCCGGTCCCAACCAGCTCACGAACCCGACCGCCACGCCGACCATCGCCGACAAGCGCGGCAACAGTTGGCGCGTATGTCAGTTGCCGTCGCGTTTCACCCAGACGACGACCCTGCCGAAGGTTACGGGCGTAATCTATTCGCTGCCCGGCCGTGTGGACGTGGGCACTGACCAGGGCGCCGCGAGCACCAACACCGATGTCACGCTGAACATCGACGCGGGCGTGGTCTTCTATGCCTCCACCGGCAATGCGTTCCTGGCGGTCAATCGCGGGAACAAGATCAACGCCGTCGGCACTGCTTCGGCGCCGATCATCTTCACCAGCGAAAGCAATGTGAAGGGCGACGCAACCGACCAGACCTCGCAGCAGTGGGGCGGCGTCGTGCTGCTTGGCCGCGCGAAGATCACCGATTGCCTCGCGCCTGCGGCGGCGCCCGGCACCACGGCATGCGAACGCGACACCGAAGGCGCGAGCAACGCGCTTTATGGCGGCGCCAACGACGCGGACAATTCGGGCCGCATGAGCTATGTGCAGATTCGCTATTCGGGCTTCGTGCTGTCGGGTTCCAGCGAACTGCAGGGCCTGACCCCTTCGGGCGTCGGCACCGGTACTCAGCTCGACCACATCCAGGTCCATAACAGCTCTGACGACGGCATCGAGATTTTCGGCGGGTCCGTCCACCCGCGCTATCTGGTGCTGACCGGCAATGAGGACGACAATCTCGACACCGACATCGGCTTTCGCGGCACCGTTCAATATCTGCTGAGCGTCCAGCGCGAAGGCAATAATATCGGTGACAGCTTCCTTGAAACCGACTCCAACGGCGGTTCGGCTTCGAACAATGGCGAAGACGCCTTGCCGCGCCAGTATCTGAAGGTCGCCAATTTCACCTATATCAACCGCTCGACCAACGGTTCGAACGGTTCGGCCATGCTGCTGCGCGGCGGTGCGGACTTGACGCTGGTCAACGGCCTGATCGTCAGCCCGACCCAGACCTGTCTGCGCATCGACGGCGCCACCACCGTTCGCGACGCCGACACGGCGCTGCAGGATGCCGGCAAGCCGCGCTACATCTCGGTTTCGATGCAGTGCCTGCCCGCGACGCCGTACAAGGGCAATAATGGCGTGACCGCAGCGGTCGTCCAGTCGATCTTCGAAGCCGGGCCGAACAGCACGATCAGCTACACGCCGTCGCTGACCAGCCTGTTCATCAATGGCGCGACGGAGACGGCTCGCCCCGCGACCGACCCGAAGACCATCGACGCCGCCTTCACCACCACCAACTATGTGGGCGCGGTGAAGGACAGCACGGACAACTGGTATGCCGGCTGGACCTGCAACTCGGTAACCGCAACCTTCGGCACCGGCAGCGGCAACTGCACCGACATCCCGACGACCTGATCGGCACCTGACCTCAACAGGGGCGGGGGAGCGGCAGAGACGCTTCCCCGCCTTCTTTGCAAAGATTTTTCCCAAGGGGGACAATAGCCATGTCGAAGCCGCTCAGCCTGGCTCGCCTGCTGCTCATTTCATCCGCGTTATCCGCTCCCGCGGTGATGGCGCAAACTGCAATCGATTCGGCCCCGGCCTCGGGCGTGCCGAGCGCTTCGGAAGCCGCCGACGCGCAGACCGGCAGCGTCGACGTGTCGATCCCCGGTTCGGACATCGTCGTGACGGGCCGCCGCACGAACAACATCTCGCAGGCCGCGCCGCAGGTGGTGAACGTCCTGTCCGCCGCCGACATCAAGCGCACCGGGGAGGGCGACATCGCCGGTTCGCTCCAGCGCGTCACCGGCCTGTCGGTCGCTTCGGGCGGCTTCGTCTATGTGCGCGGCCTTGGCGACCGCTATTCGCTGGCGCTGCTGAACGGTTCGCCGCTGCCGAGTCCAGAGCCGCTCAAGCGCGTCGTGCCGCTCGATATTTTCCCCACCAGCGTCATCGCGTCGACCCTGGTGCAAAAAACCTATTCGCCCAACTTCCCCGGCGAGTTCGGCGGCGGCGTTATCAACCTGACCACCAAGGCGATCCCGGTGGAGAGCTATCTGGAGTTCGGGATCGGCAGCTCCGCCAATACGGAGACGTCGGGCCAACTTGGCTATACCCATTATGGCAGCAAGTCCGACTGGACCGGCTTCGACGACGGCACGCGCGACGTGCCGCCGCTGCTGCGGCAGGCGATAGGCGGCGGCACGCCCTTCCCGAACATCGATCGCGCCGATTTGCGGGCGATCGCCATGCAGTTCCAGAACAGCAACACATCGGTCCTTCAGCGGACCAACAGCCTGCCGTTCAACTTCTCCGGATCGCTGAACGGCGGCACGGCCTTCGATATCGGCAGCGACGCGCGCGTCGGCATCATCGCCACCGCTTCCTACAGCAACAAGTGGCGCACGCGCGACAATCTGCAACAGGCCTCGCTGGATGTCGCCGCGGGCGCGGGCAAGAATTATCAGCAGATCAGCACCGACAATCAGGTGACGGTCAATGGCCTGCTGGGCGTGGGCGCTGAATGGGGCGACCAGAAGCTGCGCTGGACCAACGTCTATATCCGCGACACGCTGAAGCGCAGCGCGCTGGCGATCGGGCAGAATGACGGCCAGATCCAGGGCGCCGACTATATGGCGCAGCAGACCGGCTGGTATGAGCGCCAACTGATCGACACGCAGATGACCGGCGAATTCAAGCTGGGCGATGCCAGCCTGGACGTGCGTGGCGGCTATGCCAATTCCCAGCGGGAGGCGCCCTACGAACGCGACTTCGAATATGTTCGCACCAACAACCCGATCGACCTGGTGGGCGATCGCTTCGTCAACGCGCTGAATCGCCAGCGCGGCGATGCGGCGATCACGTTCAGCGACCTGAACGAAGACCTGTGGTCGGCCGGCTGGGATCTGAGCTATAAATTCTCGCCCGACCTTTCGGCGACGATCGGCTATGCGTTCACCGATACCAAGCGCACCTCGTCCCGCTATGAGCTGCATTTCGACGCGACCAACCTGCCGGTCGGCGCTCAGCAGATGCGGCCGGACTATCTGCTGTCGGATGCCGCGATCCTGCTCTACGACATCGGCCTGCTGGAATTTTCCGGCAACTATCCGGTCTATGATGCGGCGCTGCGGACCCATGCCGGCTATGCTCAGGTGAAGGCGTCGCTGTTCCCCGGCCTCTCCTTCGACGCGGGCGTCCGCTATGAGAAGGGGCGTCAGTCGGTCACGGGTGTCGATGTTTACAACACCGGCATCACGCCGTTCAACCAGATCCGCCAGGAGTATTGGCTGCCGGCGGCCACGATCACCCTCGAAGCGGCCAAGGGCCTGCAGTTCCGCGTCAGCGGTTCCAAGACGATCGCGCGCCCGCAGTTCCGCGAACTGATCGCCCAGCCCTTCCTCGACACCGAATCCAACCGCTTCTATCGCGGCAATCCCTTCCTGCAGGACAGTGAACTGTGGAACGGCGATATCCGTGCGGAATGGTATATGGGGCGTGACGAGCGGCTGACGGCGGCGGCCTTCTACAAGAAGATCAAGAACCCGATCGAAACCTTCACCACCATTACCGACACCTATGCGGTGACGACCAGCTTCGCCAACGCTCCCGAAGCGCAGTTGTACGGCGTCGAGTTCGAAGCGCAGAAATATATACCGCTCGACGGCTGGAACAGCGACTTCTTCCAGAGCAGGCGGATCGTATTGATCGGCAACTATACCTACACCCAGTCGGAACTGAAGGTGAGCGCCGGGGACACGACCGTCCCCTACAGCTATACGACCGGGCCGTTGCCCGCCGCGTCAGACTATTTCGTGGACGGCGCGCCGCTGACCGGCCAGTCGGACCATCTCGTCAATTTTCAGATCGGTCTGGAGGACACGGACAAGCTCTCGCAACAGACGCTGCTTGTCACCTATTCCAGCCCGCGCGTGACCAGCCGCGGTCCGAACCTGCAACCGGACATCAAGGAAAAGCCCGGCCTGACACTGGACTTCGTCGCGCGCCAGGCCGTGAAGCTGCCCGGCGGCGTCAACAGCGAGCTGAAGTTCGAGGCCCGCAACATCACCGGGCGGAAATATCAGGAGTTCCAGGAAGCAGGCGGGAACAAGGTGTTCTACAATCGCTACAAGATCGGCACGACAATCGCCGCTTCGCTGACCGTAGCCTTCTGATCGTCTTATCCGGGGAATGACCGGCCGGTCCGCCATGCGGGCCGGCCGTTTCATGGGGGCCAATGTCATTCCGCATCCGCAAGGACGGCAGGACTCGCGCCGGCGGCTAACCCCAGGCGCGTTCGCGATACCATTTGGTGATGATATATTTGACGCCGCTGCGCACCTTCATGCCGTGGTGCAGGCTGGCGTCATTATATCTGCCCGGCCCGAGGCGATTGTTCCAGGCGAGCAGCTTGCCTGTTTCCGGTTGCACCGTCTTGCCGATCTTGACGAAACGGGTGGCGCCGCCCGCGGCGGGCACGTTGAGATAAACCATCAGCGTCCATGTTCGATTGCCTGCGATCGAGCAGAAGCGCGCAAAGTCCGCGCCATGGGGATCGAAGAAATCGGTATGCGGTTTGAATTGCTGGCCGACATCGTAGCGTTGGCCCTGAATGGGTTCGCCAAAGGCGGGATCGATGCCCGCAAAGGCCGCGAGCCTGTCGTCAACTGCGGCGATCAGGGGATCGGCAGGGTCTAGGTCGCAGGTTTCGCTCGTGCGGAAGGTGGTGTCGCCATTGGCGTCGGCTATCGTGGACGGGCGGCGGATCGCGTCGATGCGGGCGATCAGTTGCGCGCACTCCGCCTCGCTGAGGAAGCCGCGCTGCATGAAAAGAACCAGGTCACGGCTGGGAACCCGCTGAACGCGCGGATGCGCGGCGATCCGCGCGGGATCGGCGTCACCGGTAGCAGCGGCGGAAAGGTTCAACATGGCAAGCCCCGGTCGAGACGCGCTCGATAGCTCGATAAACGCTAAAATGGCAAGCATCTTCGCGTCGGGATAAACGGTCATGAAAGAGGCTTATCGAACCAGGAAAAAAAGGCGGGTGGAAGAGCGGAATTGTCGCTGCGGACGCCGCGCCTATCGGCCGCTTCGCAGCGATCCCGCACGGTTTATCCTCTGAGTGTCTGATCGGAAATTAAGTTGATTGGTATCAGCAGGTTAGCTTGACGGCTTGGCCTGTCGTTGATTCAGGGGTTTCGCCAAAAACTACCGTGGATTCAACGATGTGGACTGATACCACTCGCGCCCTTCATGCGCGAAGCGGGCTGACTTTGCCAAGTGATATGACCGATGCCGAGTGGGCGGTTCTGGAGCCACTGCTGCCACCCGCGTCGCATGTTGGGCGACCTCGCAAATGACCGAGCGGCGGGATCATCTCGACTATCTGCAACGCCGTTTCTCACGGTTTGTGCGCAATCTCGTCGTTCTGCGGGGAGGCTGTCGGCGACCGAACGCAAGGCTTCGCAAGCCGCGTTGCGCGTATCGGACGATGAGGAGCGTCTGATTCTGGCAACCGGACGTTACATCGGAGAGGGATTTGACGACCAGCGGCTCGACACGCTTTTCCTGACGATGCCCATCTCATGGAAAGGCACTTTGGCTCAATATGTCGAACGACTGCACCGTCAGCATGCCGGCAAGACGGAAGTTCTCGTTGTCGATTATGTCGACGAAACGGTTCCGATGCTGGCCCGTATGGCGGCAAAGCGGCGAACCGGATATCGAGCACTCGGTTATACGATCGAATAATATAGATCTTGGGTGAACGACCAAGGCACGCATCGCAACCTTGCAAATCCGGAATCACGTTCCGCAAATGCGGGGATGATCGGAGGCGTTTCCTGCTGATTTTTGAGTGATACCCACGCCGATGCCCTGGCAATTTTTTGGGCCCAAGTTCGAGTCCCTTTAGGCCGTAGAAATGCCTTTCCGCCGGGCGATTCGACTTGCGGCCGTGGTGCCTCGGCAAGAGCTCGAAGAGATGGTGCGGGGCGATTAGCGGGATCAATTGCCGCAAGGCATGCGTTCAAATACAGCCTGCCATGAACGAGAAGGTTGGTCCGTCTTCGGCAGGAGCACAGAGAATCTTGCCACCAAACTTGTCGCTGTCTGCCATCGGCAGGGGTTGTCGTGCTCAATCTCCGGTTGAAGGCTTCCAGGTTGACGTATCGCTGCCGTTCACAAGGATCGGCCAAAGGATCGGCCAAATTTAGTTATGCATTGAGCAAAACATAAGATATTCGGCGATTATTCCACCTCAGATGATCGGCCAAAGCATGAATTCAGAGGCGCCTGACACGATAGAGCCCGCGCGTATAGACGCACCCGATGGCGAACTTCCCGACCTTATCGCCGAGGTGGCCGCAAAGGGCGAGGCGCTGGGGCAAAAACTGCATCCGCGAACGGCGGAAAATCTCGCCGGTTTGGTGCGCATCATGAACACCTACTACAGCAACCTCATAGAGGGTCATAATACGCGGCCGCGCGACATCGAACGCGCCTTGGCCCGGATCGATGAGGAAGATGAGAAGCGCGATCTTCTTATCGAGGCGGTCGCTCATGTTCGCCTTCAGGCTCGGATCGATGCGCTGGCTTCCGCAGGGTGCCTGCCCGACCCGGCGGCTCCCGATTTCCTGCGGCAACTCCACCATGATTTCTATGAGGGGGCGACCAAAGAGATGCTGGCCATCAAGGGCCGGGGCCGATCCTTTCAGATGATCCCCGGGGAGTGGCGCAAGGGCGAGGAGCAGGACGTCGAGATTGGCCGCCATCTTCCGCCGCCGAGTGACCGCGTTCCCGATTTCATGAACTACTTTTACCGGCGATTTGCCTTTGAACCCACTGACAACCTGTTGCTGGCTGTCGGCCCCGGGAAGGGCAAACGCATTCTCGCGATGGCGACGGCGCATCACCGCTTCAACTACATTCACCCGTTTCCGGATGGCAACGGGCGCGTCAGTCGCTTGATGAGCCATGCAATGGCACACAAAGCCGGGATCGGAGCGCGTGGTCTTTGGTCGATATCGCGCGGGCTCGCCCGCGGATTGTCGGACGGTCCCGAGGGCCGGTTGGAATACAAGCAGCACATGGCGTGGGCCGATGAACAGCGACAGGGTGATCGCGACGGCAGGGGCAACCTGTCACTCAAGGGGCTCAGCGTATTCGCTACATGGTTCCTCAAGGTTACCCTCGACCAGCTCGAATTCATGACGCAACTGTTCGACCTCGATACGCTCGCCAAGCGCATCGAGCGCTTGGTTACGCGGCAAGAAAAATTCGCTCCGGAGGCCGTTTACCTGCTCCTTGAGGCACTTCGGCGCGGTGAGTTCGAGCGTGGGGAAGCGGCGCGTCTTACCGGTATGCCGGAGCGAAGTGCGCGCAGAGTGCTCAAGGACCTGACTGAAGCGGGCCTGCTCGCATCTTCGACCGAGAAAGGGCCCGTCTCGCTGCGCTTTCCAAGTCATACCCTGGAGACGCTGTTTCCGAAACTGTATCCTGATGCAATGGTTTAGGAGGGCGGGAAATGACGGCAGGATCGGCCAAGGGATCGGCCAAATCATTCTGTCGTCGTGCGTAATAGACGATATTACTTGATTTTTTCAAAGATCAAAAGCGGCCAGATGAGCGTTCGCCCGGCAAAATTCCGATTCTCTTCCTCAAGAATCGCGGCATTCAACGCGGCTTGACGTAAACACCGTGGAGCTTTCCCTGTTCACACCGCAACAGCGGACGCTGTGCGACCGGCAGAACCCAACACTCTCAAATAGCGCTCGATTTCCTTCGGATCGCCAGTCGCCTTGGCGGGATTGTCGGACAGCTTCACCGCCGGGCGGCCGTTGGCCGATGTCACTTTGCACACCGCGCAGTTGCGCGGAGCCAGGCCGACATTGGATTTCTGTGCCTTCTGCCAACGTCAAAGCGTCCTCTACATCAACTCCGAGATATCGGACCGTGCTTTCAATTTTCGTGTGTCCAAGCAGAAGCTTGACCGCCCGGAGATTCCTGGTCGCCTTATAGATCAAACTGAACCGGCCGCCCGGTCTTTAATTCTGCAGTCAAAGGACGCGGGCAAAACCTGCGACGCCGCGGGCTGGTGGCAACTGTGAAGCTGGCTTTGCCGCTGGCGGCAATACAGGGTTACCCTCGCTGCCAAAGATCGCCTCTATATTGCGGACACACAGCGCTACGTTGTCGTCTGCCAGCATATACCAAACCAGTTTGGCTTCCTTGCGCGTCTGGACGAGATCCGCGCGGCGCAATTCGGCCAATTGCTGGCTCAGCGCGGGCTGGCCGATGCCGGTGACATCCGCGATCTCGCCCACATTGCGTTCGCCGCGCAGCAGGCAGGACAGGATCATTAGCCGCTGCGGCTGGGCGAAAATCTTGATCTTTTCGGCGGCAACAGTGGCGGCTTCGCGATTCTCATGAAGCGCGCTCATGGCTGAAACTCCAGCCGACAGAACCAGTCGGATGCTGCGTCGGCGCTTTCTGCGGCAGGCAGCAGTGTGGGTTGACCCGGTACCCATCCTTCAGGTGTCAGGCTGCTCCCGCCATCGACCCGTTGCAGCGCGTGCAGCAGGCGGAGCATCTCCTCGACCGACCGGCCGACATTATGGGGATAGGCGGTCGTGGCTCGGACGACGCCCTGCGGGTCGATGAAGAAGGTCGAACGCATGGTCATGCTGTTGGTCGCATCCTCATCAATCATGCCATAGGCACGGCCCACGGCCATGCTGGGATCTTCGATGATCGGGAAGCCGACCTGCACGTCGAACAGATCGTTCAGCGCCCGAACCCAGGCGATATGGGCGTAGAGGCTGTCCACTGACAGGCCGACCAACCGGCAGTTGAGCGCGTCAAAATCCGCCTGCCGCCGCGAAAGGGCCGCGAATTCAGTGCTGCATACCGGTGTGAAGTCAGCCGGATGGGAAAAGAAAATCACCCAATGGCCGCGCAGCGCTGACAGCTGAAAATCGCCCATGGTGGAACGCGCCCGAAAATCAGGCGCTGGGGAGCCGATACGGAGCGGGGTCGAGCGGGCGGTCGTAATCTCGTTCATGGCGCTGTCCTGCAATCGTCAGAGGAATGTGGCAAGCCCTTGACGGTTGAAAATTATATAAATACATGATACATGTAAATATGAAATCAAAGGAAAGTCGCGTGGCCGACCCTGCACTTGAGAAAGCGTATGTCCAAGTCTCTGTCGCCAGGAGCGGCGTACCCGTCGTCAAGGCTTTCTTCGACGCACCGACCTTCACCGTGACCTATGTGGTGCATGATGCGGAAACCCGTCGCGCCGCGGTGATCGACAGCGTGCTGACCTATGACCCCGCCGCCGGTCGCACCGGGCATGAAGCAGCCGATCCCGTCATCGCCTATGTGGAAGAGCAGGGGCTGAGTGTCGACTGGCACCTGGAAACCCACGCCCATGCGGATCATCTGTCGGCTGCACCCCATCTTCAGCAGAAGCTGGGCGGAAAGATCGCGATCGGCGCGCATATCTGTGAGGTGCAGCAGACCTTCGGCACGCTGTTCAACGCAGGCCCAGATTTTCAGCGCGACGGATCGGACTTCGACCATCTCTGGGCTGATGGCGACCAGTTCATGATCGGCACTCTGGCCGTGACGGTGCTGCACGTGCCGGGCCATACTCCCGCCTGCGTCGCTTATGTCATCGGAGACGCGGTGTTCGTGGGCGACACTATGTTCATGCCAGATTATGGCACGGCCCGCGCCGACTTCCCCGGCGGCGACGCGCGCACCCTGTTCCGGTCGCTCCGCCGACTACTGGAATTGCCGTCCGAAACCCGGTTGTTCCTATGCCACGACTATCTGCCTGAAGGGCGCGATCATTATGTCTGGGAAACCACGGTCGCAGAGCAGCGCCGTGCCAACATCCATGCTCATGACGGGGTGAGCGAGGATGATTTCGTCGCCATGCGCGAGGCGCGCGACGCCACGCTGGCGATGCCGCGGCTGATCCTGCCGTCGGTGCAGGTCAATATGCGCGCGGGCCATATGCCGCCGCCCGACGACAATGGCGTCACCTACCTTAAGATTCCGGTCAACCAGCTATGATCCCCGACTTTCCAGAGGTGCAGCCGGTTGCAGGCCTCATCGGTGGGCTGATGATCGGGCTGGCGGCGGCGATCATGCTGTTGGGGCTGGGGCGGATCGCGGGGGTTAGCGGGCTTACAGCGCGGGCCACCGGCCTGTCGACAAGTGGCACGCCGCGCGGCGTGGCGATAGCGTTCGTCGTCGGACTGCCATTGGGCGCGTTCCTGGTGGCGCTGCTGGCAGGCGGTGTTCCCGCGACCTTTCCCGCTCCCGGACTGATGATCGGCGCTGGCCTGATCGTTGGCTATGGCACCCGGCTGGGATCGGGGTGCACCAGCGGCCATGGCGTGTGCGGCCTGTCGCGCCTGTCGCCCCGCTCGATCATGGCGACGGCCTTGTTCATAGGCAGCGGTTTTGCGACCGTGGCGCTGATGCGCCTGACCGGAATGGTTTGATGCGGATCATGATCGCCTTATTGTCGGGTGTGCTGTTCGGTGCCGGACTTGCCATTTCGGGCATGGCTGATCCTATGCGGGTGCGTGCCTTCCTTGACCTGCTGGGGACATGGGACCCGACGCTCGCCTTCGTCATGGGCGGGGCGATCATCCCGATGGCGCTGGCCTGGGTAGCGCAGAAACGGCTTGATCAACCCCTTGCCGGCAGTGATTTCGCCTTGCCCGAAACGCGCGCGATTGATGGCAGGCTGGCGGTGGGCGCTATCCTGTTCGGCGTTGGCTGGGGCATTGGCGGGCTATGCCCCGGTCCCGCGATTGCCAGCCTTGCGCTGTCCCCGGCGGCCGTCGCGCCCTTCGTGCTCGCCATGCTGGGCGGCATGGCGATCCATCGCTTCACCACTCAATCATAACCGGCTCCGTGCCGGACCGAGAAGGTTCATCATGGCCATCAAGCAACTGACCCCGACGCTGAGTGTCACCGCGCAGCTCATGCCAGCCGATGTGGCGCAAGCAGGGGCGGCAGGCTTTCGTGCGATCCTCTGCAACCGGCCTGATGGCGAAGGCGCGGAGCAGCCGACGGCGGCCCAGATTGGCGCAGCGGCGCGTGCCGCGGGACTTGGCTTTGCCTATGTCCCGGCGGTGGCAAGGTCGCTAACCGATGCCGATGCCACCGCCATGCGTGTGGCGCTCGACAGCCTGCCGGGTCCGGTACTCGCTTATTGTCGGTCAGGTGCGCGGGCGGAACAGCTTGCGAAGATGGCAGGGGCATTGAACAGCAAGGATGCCGCCCATTATGATATTCTGATCGTTGGCGGTGGCAGCGCCGGTATCGCCACCGCCGCCAGCATCCTCAAGCGGCGGCGTAATATCCGCCTCGCGATTATCGAACCCAGTGACGCGCATTATTACCAGCCCGGCTGGACCATGGTTGGCGCAGGCGTGTTCGAGAGCCGCTTAACCCGGCGGGGCGAGGCCGGGCTGATCCCGCGCGGCGCTGAATGGATCAAGGCGTCGGCAAGCGCCTTCCTGCCCGACGACAAGATCGTGATGCTCGATGACGGCCGACGGATCGGCTATGGCGTTCTGGTCGTATGTCCTGGCATCGCGCTGGACTGGAACGCCATCCCCGGCCTGTCCGACGCATTGGGGCACGATGGGGTGACGTCCAACTATCTCTATGACCTGGCCCCCTATACCAACCGGCTGGTCAAGCAGTTCAAGGGCGGTCGCGTACTGTTCACCCAGCCGCCCATGCCGATCAAATGCGCGGGCGCGCCGCAAAAGGCGATGTATCTGTCCTGCCACCGCTGGGAAAAATCCGGCGTGCTGGCGCAGAGCGTTGTGCAGTTTCATACTGCCGGAGCTGTACTGTTCGGCGTCCCGGCCTATGTCCCGGCACTGATGGACTATGTCGATCGCTATGGCATCCATCTCAACTTCGGATCGAAGCTGGTCGAGATCGACGGCGCTGCCAAGACCGCAATTTTCGAGCAGGCAGATGGCAACGGGGTGAAGCGCGTCGCAGAGCGGTTCGACATGATTCATGTCGTGCCGCCGCAGGTCGCGCCCGACTTCATCCGCGCCAGCCCGCTGGCTGCGGCGTCGGGCTTTGTCGAGGTGGACGAAGCCACGCTGCGGCATCCGCTCTATCCCGACATTTTCGCGCTAGGCGACGCCTGTTCGACCTCCAATGCCAAGACGATGGCGGCTGCGCGCAAGCAGGCTCCCATCGTGGCGATCAACGCGCTGGCGGCACTGGAAGGCCAGCCGCCGGTCGCGACCTATGACGGCTATGGCAGCTGCCCGCTAACGGTTGAGGCGGGCAAGATCGTGCTGGCCGAGTTCGGCTATGGAGGAAGGTTGATGCCCAGCTTCCCCAACTGGCTGATCGACGGCACCCGGCCTTCACGCCTGTCCTGGTTGCTCAAGGATACGATCCTCCCGCCAATCTATTGGCACGGGATGCTCAAGGGGCGGGAGTGGATGGTCAAGCCGCAGATGATCGACGCGCGGCCATGATGACGGCCGCACAATATCTGCTGGGTGGCGTGTCCGGCGGGCTTGTCGGCTTCGTACTCGGCCTGGTCGGCGGGGGTGGTTCCATTCTTGCCGTGCCGTTGATGGTCTATCTCGTCGGCGTACCCAACGCCCATGTCGCCATCGGCACCAGTGCGCTCGCGGTCGCGGCCAATGCAGCGGCGGGTCTGGCGAGCCATGCCCGCGCCCATCATGTCAAATGGCGCTGCGGTGGCATCTATGCCGCAGCGGGCATCGTTGGCGCGCTGGCTGGATCGAGCTTCGGCAAAATGGTCGATGGCGACAAATTGCTGGCGCTGTTTGCACTGGTGATGCTGCTGGTCGGCGCGCTGATGTTGAGGGGGCGCGGCAATCCAGGCAATCCGGGGGCTGAGTGCAATCGGGAGAAAGCGCCCAAGGTCGTCGCCTATGGGTTGGGATCGGGATTATTCTCCGGTTTTTTCGGCATCGGTGGCGGCTTCCTGATCGTGCCGGGCCTGGTCGCTTCGACGGGCATGCCGATACTCATGGCGGTCGGGACCTCGCTGGTCGCGGTGACTGCATTCGGCCTGACGACCGCAGCGAACTATGCCTTCTCCGGGCTGATCGACTGGCCGCTGGCTGCGGTGTTCGTCGTCGGCGGCATCGCGGGCAGCGTCGGCGGCACGCGGCTGGCAGAGACAATGGGCGGAAAGACCGGCCGGTTGACCACCTTGTTCGCCATGCTGATCTTCGTCGTCGCGCTCTACATGCTCTGGCGCAGCGCCGCTGCCTTTCTGCCCGGCATGACAATCTGACCAATCCCGCTCACCCCGCACGCCTGCTACAAGGGCGCGCGAAAGGACATGTCCATGTTCGATTCCCTTGACGCCCTGCTTCTCGCTCGCGCGCAATTCGCCTTCACCGTCAGTTTCCATTTCCTGTTTCCGGCTTTTTCGATCGGCCTTGCCAGTTACTTGACGGTGCTGGAAGGAATTTGGCTGGCCACAGGTAAGGGCGTCTATGCCAATCTGTTCCGCTACTGGCTCAAGATCTTCGCGGTCGTGTTTGCCATGGGCGTGGTGTCGGGTATCGTCATGTCCTACCAGTTCGGCACCAACTGGTCGGTCTTTTCCGACAAGGCCGGGCCGGTCATCGGCCCGCTGATGGCCTATGAAGTGCTGACCGCTTTCTTCCTGGAGGCCGGGTTCCTGGGTGTCATGCTGTTCGGCATCAACAAGGTCGGGCGCAAGCTGCATTTCACCGCAACCTGCGCGGTGGCGGTCGGCACCTTCATTTCCGCCTTTTGGATATTATCGGTCAACAGCTGGATGCAGACCCCGACAGGCTATGAGATGGCCGCGAATGGCCAGTTCCTGCCCGGTCCCAGCTGGATGGCGATCATCTTCAACCCCAGCTTCCCCTATCGGCTGGTCCATACCGTGCTGGCGGCTTACCTGACCACGGCCTTTGCCGTCGGCGGCGTGGGAGCATGGCACCTGCTCAAGGACCGGACCAATCCGGGCGCACGCACCATGTTCTCGATGGCGATGTGGATGGCGGCGATCGTCGCACCGATCCAGATTTTCGCGGGCGACATGCACGGCCTCAACACGTTGGAGCATCAGCCGGTCAAGGTGATGGCGATGGAAGGCCATTATGAAAGCCATCCCGACGGTGCGCCGCTGATCCTGTTCGGCATCCCTGACAGTGCCAACAAGCGGGTCGATTATGCCATCTCAATTCCAAAGGCGTCTTCGCTGATCCTCAAGCATGATCTCAATGCGCCAATGAAGGGGCTGGATAGCGTGCCAGACGGCGACAAGCCGCCGGTCGGCATCGTCTTCTGGGCGTTTCGGGTGATGGTGGGGATTGGCTTTGCGATGCTGGGCCTTGGCCTGTGGAGCCTGATCGCGCGCGCGCGTGCGGCAAATTGCATGAATGGCCATGGCTGCACCGCGCCGCCTTGGTCATGGGGCCAGCGGGGTTCATTGCCGTCCTTGCGGGTTGGGTCGTGACAGAGGTGGGTCGGCAGCCCTTCACTATCTATGGCCTGCTCCGCACCGCCAACAGCGCATCGCCCCTTGACGCACCTGCGGTCGCGGCATCGCTGCTGGCGTTCGCGCTGGTCTATTTCAGCGTGTTCGGCATGGGCATCTGGTATCTGTTGCACCTGATGAAGAAGCCACCGGAAGCGCATGAAAGCGCGCTGGACGGCGCGCCGATCCGCACCGCAGGCATCACGCCCGCGCCCGCCATCGAAGGAGGCAAAGGATGATTGACCTGACTGTCATCTGGGCCGGAATCATCGGCTTTGCGATTGTCGCCTATGTTGTGTTGGACGGGTTTGACCTGGGCATCGGTATCCTGTTCCCGCTGTTCAAGGTGGGCAAGGACCGCGACACCGCGATGAACAGCATCGCGCCGGTATGGGACGGCAATGAAACCTGGCTGGTGCTGGGCGGCGGGGGGCTGCTGGCGGCCTTTCCGCTCGCCTATGCCATCATTCTGCCCGCACTCTACGCCCCGTTGATCGCGATGCTGCTGGGCCTTGTCCTGCGCGGCGTCGCGTTCGAGTTTCGCTGGCGCGACCCGGCACACCGCGCGATATGGGACCGTGCCTTTACGGGCGGATCGGCGGTCGCGACCTTTGCGCAAGGTGTCGCGCTGGGCGCGCTGTTGCAGGGCATCAGCGTGAAAGGACGCGCCTATTCCGGCGGCTGGTGGGAATGGCTGTCGCCTTTCTCGCTACTGACCGGGGTGGCGCTGATGGTCGGCTACGCCCTGCTGGGGGCCTGCTGGCTCAACTGGAAGACCGAAGGCGGATTGCAGCGGCAGGTTGTGACCTATGCCGGACGGCTGGGCGTCGCGCTGCTCATCCTGATCGGCGCGGTCAGCTTGGCCACGCTCACGCTGGAGGCGAGCTACCAGAGCCGCTGGCTCTCCTGGCCCGGCGTGCTTGCTACGGCGCAGGTGCCGCTCGCGACGGTCATCGTCACCGCGCTTTTCTATCGCAGCCTGTCACAGCGCAAGGATGCCCAGCCCTTCCTCTGGGCGCTGGCGCTATTCGGCCTGTGCCTGCTGGGGCTGGGCATATCGATCTGGCCCTATGTCATCCCTGCGCGCGTCACTATCTGGGCAGCGGCCGCGCCATACCGCAGCCAACTGTTCATGCTGGTCGGCGGCGCGGTGCTCGTGCCGGTGATCCTGGCTTACACCGCCTGGGCCTATTGGGTGTTCCGGGGCAAGGTCGGCAGTGAGGGCTATCATTGATGCGCGGGCGGATGACCCGGCTTGGCTGGTTCGTGGGGATATGGACCGCAAGCGTGGTGGCGCTGCTGCTCGTGTCGCTGGGAATACGCTATTGGCTGGTGTGACGCTTGTTTGCGCCAACTTCCGCGGTTAACTTGAAATACCCTTTCGACGCATAAATAATTCTGGCCGGGCGTTTGCAGGATCGACCCATTCCGGCCGCTCAGGGCCCGATTTTTCCATTCCAGTTAGCCGACGTTCCGCTTGTCCGGCAGCTCGACAACGCCAGTTGGCGCACATTGCTTATTGTCCTAGTGGAGTTGAGGCGCTGGCTGCGGCGGCATTCGCGGATGTTTACCTTGCGGTCTATGACGATGCCCTGAGCAAGAATGCCAAGGGTGCCCTCGGCGCGTTCCAGAAGAATGCGACCGGATTGCCCGAAAGCGCCTTTGACGCCGCATCGATCAAGAATGCTTGGGGCTATCAGTTTGGGCGGATGCCGGAACCGGCTTGGCTGATCGATGTCTCGTGTAAGGGCGAGGCCCCCAAATATGGCGGTACGGCGCGATCGCTGGGGATGAGGATCGCAGTCGTCGACGACGATGGTTACCCTGAGAACGACCTCGTCCCAGCGCTTCGCGGCCCGATCGTCGTTGGTGGAAAATCGTTCCGCCCCGACAAAGATGAACGGGCTTTACTGGAACGGCATGGCAAGGCTTTGCTCAAGCGATCCAAGGACGCGCCACTACCGATCGCGAAGGTGGTCGCGTTCATTGACAAATGGTCGTGATCCGACGCGACCGGTCATTCCCGCCCCAAGGGTGGGATCAGCAGAATTGCGCTAGATTCCGCCGATCCTCTTCCCGGACGCTCAGCTCCAAGATTTCGCTTCCAAGGTGCAGACCTTCCGCTTTCCGGCGGCTGGCGACCAGACCCGGTCGTTCGATTGACGACTCGCGTATGGTGGGAATCGACGAAACCGGCCTTTCGCTCAAGGTGGCAAAAGCATAAGCTGACCACACCGTGTAGCTTTGCGCCTTCCTAAGAGACCTACCGGATTTGACTATCATCTGTCTGCAAAGACTGACAAACTGTTCACGATAGGCCGGCAAATGCGCCTTCCGGCTTGATGCAAAACACGCAGGTTTCGCAGCATGCCCACCATATGGGGTCGCGGGTCAGGTTCCACCTCCGTTGAATCCTTCATACAAGTGGCAAAAGCGATCACGGCCCCGTCGCTATAGCGGTCAATCAGCTTAGCTATCGTAATCCCTATTGGGGGAGACAGCGAGCTGAAGCAGCACACCTGCCATCGACAACGCCGCACCCAGGATCACTACAGCGGTCCAGCCGTTCGCATTCCACGCCCAGGTCGCCGCAGCAGAGCCGGCTGCGCCGCCGAGGAACATCGCTCCCATGAATATAGTGTTGAGACGAGCACGCGCCTCCGGTCGCAGCGCATAGACGACGTGCTGGTTCGAAACCAAGGCGCTCTGCACTCCCAAGTCGAGCAAGATTACGCCTGCTGCAAGACCGGCGATTGAACCCCAAAGACCGAAGATGAGCCACGAAAACAGGGTTAGCGCGGCACCGAGAAGAATGACAAGGCGCGGGCCATGGCTGTCTGCAATACGTCCAGCCACGGGGGCGGCGAGAATACCGACGGCGCCGATCACGCCGAACAGTCCCGCAACGTCAGGCCCCAGACCGAAGCGCGGCTGCTGCAACCGCAGCGCCAGGATTGTCCAGAATATGCTGAAAGCCCCGAACAACAGAGCCTGGGTGATCGCCGCCTTGCGGAGCGCGCTGAACTCGGTCCAAAGTCCGCCTAGCGAGCGGATCAGCTCGCCATAGCTTGGACCGGCGACAGGCGCACTCCTTGGAAGGCGTACCGCCATTATTGCACCAGCGCCGAGCGCCATCGGCACGCCGAGCCAGAACATTTCGCGCCAACCGGCGTGCGTCGCGACGAACCCGGCCAGCGTACGGCTGAGCAGGATGCCGCCTAGCAGGCCCGCCATAACTGTGCCGACCGCCGCGCCTCGCTTCTTCGGTGTCGCCAGATGCGCAGCGAAGGGTACGATCTGCTGCGCGACGGTGGACAGGATTCCCACGAGCAGAGACGCGGCGATGACCATGCCGGCCCCAGGTGCGACGGCGGCGATGGCGAGGGCAATCGCAAGACCGACGAACTGGACGACAATGAGGCGTCTGCGATCAATCCGATCGCCGAGCGGCACCAGCAGAAACAGCCCGGCTGCGTAGCCGAGCTGCGTGGCCGTAGGCACCAGCGACGTCAAAGGTCCGGGCAGATCGCGTTCGATGATACCCAGCATCGGTTGGTTGTAATAGATGTTGGCGACCGCCACGCCGGCCGCTGCCGACATCGCAAATGTCAGCCCTCGTCCCAACTGACCTTTCGCCATTGTGCCTGTATCGTACGCCACCGTTGTCATTCGAACCTCCTGCGTCAACATTGCTGCAGATTGGTATGAGCCTATTCGCCGTGACGCATAAGTGGCGCAATTTGTGAAGTCGGCTTATCAGTTTCGGATATGATAGAATTGAAAGACCTGTTGGTGCTCGTCGAAGCCGTTCGGGAAGGCAGTCTCTCCGCCGCCGGACGCAGCCTTGGCCTGACACCCGTGGCTGCGTCGCGACGCCTGGCCGCGCTGGAAGCGAAATTGAATACGCGGTTGATCCATCGCACCACCCGTTCGCTGTCATTGACACCGGAAGGTGAAGCCTTTCTTCCCCATGCCGAAGCCATGCTCGCACAAGCAGAGGAGGGCATAGCCGCCGTGACGCCCGGCATCGCTGGTGCGACAGGTTTGCTCAGGATCACCGCGTCAGTACCGTTTGGACGCAAGGTGATTACGCCCATGCTGGCCGACTTTCTGGCCGCCAACCCTCATACTCGCGTCGAATTGCGATTGAGCGATGCAGTGGTCGACATAGCCGCGCAAGGCATCGACATCGCGTTGCGGCTGAGTGAATTGCGGGACAATTCACTGATCGCTCGTCGATTGGGTGCAAACCCTCGTGCGCTCTATGCATCACCCGATTATCTAGCCCGCTGCGGCTGGCCGGCAACGCTTTCCGATCTGGGTAATCACGAATGCCTGACTGTTCCCGGCACGACACATTGGTCATTCGATTATGGCGGCCGAGCGGTACGGCAAGCTGTCGGCGGCCGTTTCGTAGCGGACAGCCTGGAAGTCCTGCATCAGGCAGCGATCGAAGGACTTGGTATCGTCTCTTTATCCGAATGGAATGTAAGAGCGGACGTGACCGCCGGTCGGTTGGTGCCGGTGCACATCGAGGGGGCGATCGTGCCCGACAGGGGAATCTGGGCCGTTCAGCCCACCCGTCGCTTCACGCCGCCCAAAGTGCGTCTGTTCCTTGATGCTTTCGCCGAATACATATCCCAGTTACCGACGCGAATTTGATGGGCAGTGGCCAAAGCGTCGCTAAAGCGGCTTCGCCGGGATTGCTCTGCATCAAGTTTCTCGCAGATTCCCAGCCCTCTCTGTCGATACATCGGTTCGCGTGGCAATGAACCTCCACCGCGCGGTCCGGTTTGAGCGCGCGCTCTGCGCCACCTGTCAGGCCAGTGGACTGTTCGTACCCAAACATGGCCCATCATTCGATAAAATAGAACGATGGGCCATGTTTTATAGGACTGCGCAGGAGTAATGCGGGCCGCTACAACTCCAATCACACCGGAACGAACCGAGTGTACGACATTCGATTGGAGACCGACATGACCATCAAAGCGACCCCGACCCCCGGCAAATCCCTCATTAACGCGAATGATCACACCCTGGTGATGATCGACTGTCAATCGGCCCCGGATATTCACCCCTGATAAGCGCCCAACATTGACCCCCTGATAGTGCGCCAGGATCGTCGGCATGGGGGTGAGGCGGCGGAGGGCGTAGCCCGGAGCCGGCTCACCCCCATGCCGATGGCGTTTCTCCTGGGCTATCAGGCAGCTTCGCGGTTCTTGAAGCGCCAGCTCTCGTTGCCGGTTTCGATGATATCGCAATGGTGCGTCAGCCGGTCGAGCAGCGCGGTGGTCATCTTGGCGTCGCCGAACACCGAGGGCCATTCGCCGAACGCGAGGTTGGTGGTTACCATGATCGAGGTCTGCTCGTAGAGCCGGCTGACCAGGTGGAACAGCAACTGACCGCCAGACAGCGCGAACGGCAGATAGCCCAGTTCGTCGAGGATCACCAGGTCGAGCCGGGACAGATGATCGGCAATGCGCCCCGCTTTTCCTGCGCGGGTTTCAGCTTCGAGCCGGTTCACCAGGTCGATGGTGTTGTAATATCTGACCCTGGCGCCGGTGCGCACACAGGAGCGTCCGATCGCAATGGCAAGGTGGGTTTTTCCGGTCCCGGTCCCTCCGACCAGCACGGCATTGCGCTGGTTGGCCAGGAAGGCGCCGGTGGCCAGATCGCGCACCAGCCCTTCGTTGATTGGCGTTTCGGCAAAGTCGAACGCCGTAATTTCCTTGGCCAGCGGCAGCTTGGCGATCGTCATCTGATATTTGATCGAGCGCGCCTGCTTTTCGTCGATCTCGGCCTTCAGCAGATCACCGACCACGCGGCTTGGGCTATGTTGTCGCTTCACCGCATCGGCGATCACCTCATCATAGGCGTGCCGCATGCCCGCGAGCTTGAGCGTCCCCATCATCTCCAGTATCTCATGGCGTTCCATAGAACCTCCTCAGGCTATCGTAACGGGCGCAGTCGGCGACGGGCTCGTGACGGAGCCGGAGCGCCTCGGGCGTGGCGATGGTCAGCGGCGCCGATGGCTGGCGCTGACGGGTCAGGATATTGAGCACGACATCGCGGCTGACGGTGCCGCCGATCAGCGCCTCGGCGCACGCTGCCTCGACCGCATCAAGCCCATCGCTCAGGACCGCCGTCAGGATGCCGACCATCTGGCGGTCGCCATCAGAATGGCCACTCAGGCGGCGACGTACCCGCTCGATTGCGGGTGGAAGCGCCCAGTCCTTGAACGGTGCGCCGTTGCGCAGCGCGCCGGGCTTTCTCGCCAGGACAGGGACGTAATGCCAGGGATCATAGATCGTCTGGTCACGGCCGAACCGGCGGTCATGTTCGCCGACTATCTCGCCTTCCTGCCGGATGACGATGCGGTGGGCATAGGCGTGGATATCCACCGGCCGCCCCGCTGCCGCCGCATGTACCGAGTATTTATTATAGTCGAACCGCACCAACAGCGTCTTCGATACCGACGCGGGCAAAGCGTGGAAGCCGTCGAAGGGTCCGCGATAGGCGATCAGGGCGGGACGGTCCGCGGTCTCGAACACCTCCCAGACCGTCCGGTCCTTCAACTCGGGATGCGCCGCGTGCTTCGCCCGCGTGACACAGCGATCCTCCAGCCATGCGTTCATCTCGGCGTAGCTCTTGAACCGCAACCGGGGTGTGAAGAAGCGTTCGCGCACCAGGCCCACCTGATTCTCGACCTGGCCTTTTTCCCACCCCGACGCCGGCGTGCAGGCAACCGGCTCGACCAGATAATGCCCGCACATCTGTTGGAAGCGGCGGTTATACTGGCGCTCGCGACCGGCAAAGATCGCGTCGACCGCCGTCTTCATGTTGTCGTAAATACCGCGCTGGCAGGCGCCACCGAAGAAGGCGAACGCCTTGTCATGAGCATCGAAGACCATCTCCTGGCTCTCACGCGGATAAGCCCGCACGTAGAACATCCGGCTATGGCAAAGCCGCATGTGCGCGACCTTCACCGTGGTCGTCGCCCCGGCAATGACGACGATCTCATGGCTCCAGTCGAACTGGTAGGCTTCACCAGGTGCGAAGCTCAGCGGCACATAGGCCGCCGCTGTCACCGCTGAGCGCTCTCGATGCCAGTTTGCCGCATACCGTCGGACCGCGTCATAGCCGCCACGATAGCCAAGACCCTGCAACTCCTCGAACACCCTGACCATCGTCAGCCGCTCGCGCCGGACCTTGTGGTCGTTCGCCTCCAGCAGCTTGTTCAGATCGGAGGCCCAAGGCCCCAACTTCGGCAAGGGCTGCACGCTGCGTTCGTATGTGAAAGCCGTCTCGCCCGAGCGCAGCACCTTGCGAACCGTGTTCCGCGAAACGCCAAGGTCCCGCACGATCTCCTTGATCGACTTGCCCTTGACGAAAAACTCGCGCCGGATGCGCGCCACCGTCTCCACGATCAGCATCTCCCACCCGCTCCCGCAGCAAAGTGCAAGAGCCTGAACCGCAACCGTTCAGGGGGTCAACTTTGGACGCCCATCACCCCAAAACTGGGGTCAACATTGCAGGCTTATTCACAGGCGCCGGCCTTGGCGGCATGGCGAGCGCAGCGGGCGGCGCGGCGATGCAGGGCGCGCGGTCATTCGCATCCCGCGTGGCGACACCTTTCCGGGAAAGCGCTGAACGCGGACAGCAGGCGGCATGGAATGCCGGACGGACTTCCCCAGCACCCGCTGCTTCCGCCGCTTCAGGCTCCGGCGCGGGCGCGCCGGATAGTGCGCCCGCCTGGGCGCGCAGCCTGCGTGCGCAGCAGACCGCCCGTCATCACCGCCACATGGCGATGCAGACCATCAAGGACGGCGATCGTCCCGGTTCCGCCGCCAATCCCAACCTCAGCGACAAGGAGTAAGTGTCCATGATCTTCAAACGAGCCATCCAGCGTTATGGGCACAGCCCGCAGCCTGAAACCCCCTACCAACGCGCGGGCCAGCTCTGGGACGAGCGCATCGGTTCCGCCCGCGTGCAGGCAAAGAACTGGCGGCTCGTCGCCTTCGGATGCTTGGGCCTGACCGGGGTGTTGATCGGCTCCAACGTCTGGCAGTCGATGCAAAGCCGCGTCGCGCCCTATGTCGTGGAGGTCGATCGGCTCGGAGAGGCGCGTTCAGTCGCGCCCGCGATCCAGAACTACCAGCCCACCGACGGGCAGGTCGCATGGCATCTCGGCCGGCTCATATCGAACGTGCGGTCCGTTTCCACCGACCCGGTATTGGTCAAGCGCAATTGGCTCGACGCCTACGACTTCGCGAGCGATCGCGCGGCGATCTTCCTCAACGAATATGCCCGCAGCAATGACCCGTTCGCCGGGATCGGCCAGCGCAGCGTATCGGTGCAGGTAACGAGCGTGGTGCGTGCATCCGACACCAGCTTTCAGGTCAAATGGACCGAGAGCATCTACGAGCGGGGCAGCCTGGCAAAGACCGAGCGCTGGACCGCCATGCTGACCGTGATGCTCCGACCGCCAAAGACCGCCGATGCGCTGCGCAAGAACCCGCTAGGCCTGTTCGTCAATGCGATCGACTGGGCTCGCGAACTGGAAGGGCAGCCCTCATCGTCGGGCCAGAACGGGCCACGGCCTCAGGTGGGTGCTATGCCCGCAGCGCCCACACCTGCGCAGCCAACACCGACCGCGCCGGCCATCCCGGAGGCCGCGCCGCTCCCGGCCGCGCCCGCCATCCCCACCCATGAAGGAGAACCCGAACAATGACCCGGACCATGTTCCTGTGCGCCTCGACGCTGGCGCTTGCCGCCTGTGCGGGCAAGACCCCGCCGCCCGCGATCAGCTATGACGCGGCCGAGTTCCGGCCCGCCGCAATCGAGGCCGAACCGCCCCGGCCCGTCGAGATCGTCGAACAGCCGGTGCCGCTTCCGCTTCCCGGCCAGCTTCAGCCCCCGCCATCGGTGAAGGGCGAGACGCGCGCGCCCATCGCGCGGATAGAAGCCGCGAACCGGGCCTCGACGCGCGAGCCATCGAGCGCCGGCTACATCAACGCCGTGCAGGTCTATCCCTGGGCCGAAGGCGCGCTGTACCGGCTTTACACCGCCCCTGAGCGGGTCAGCGACATCGCCTTGCAGGCCGGTGAGAAGCTGGTAGCGGTGTCGGCCGGCGATACGGTCCGCTGGATCATCGGCGATACGACCAGCGGCGCGGGCGATGCGGCGCGCGTGCATGTCCTGGTGAAGCCCTTCGCCGCCGGCCTTGTCACGAACATGGTCATCACGACCGACCGCCGCGCCTATCACCTCGCGCTCGAAAGCACCGACGCCACCGCGATGGCGGCGATAAGCTGGACCTATCCGCAGGACCGGCTGATGGCCTTGCGCGGCCAGAATGCCCGTGCCGAGCAGGCGCGGCCGGTCGCGGAGAATATCGCGCTCACCAGTCTCAGGTTCCGCTATGAGATCAGTGGCGACAGTCCGCCTTGGCGGCCGGTGCGTGCATGGGACGACGGCGCGAAGGTCTATATCGAGTTTCCGGGACGGCTCGATCAGGGCGAGGCGCCGCCGCTGTTCGTCGTCGGGCCACTGGGTGACACGCAACTGGTCAACTACCGCGTCAGCGGCAACCACTACATCGTCGATCGCCTGTTCGCGGCGGCGGAGCTTCGCCTTGGCGAGAAGCCGCAGCAGGTCGTGCGGATCGCCCGCACGGACGGGAGGGCCCGCAAATGAGCGCCGCCCCGAACCCGCCCGTCGATCCCGACGCGCCCGAACCCACGGCACCCACCGCGCCGGTGCCGGAATCTGCGCCGCAATCCAAGGCCCCGCCAGAAACCCTCATGCTGCGCGCGGCCCCGCGCCGCGTCGTCCGCTTCCGGCGCGGCGTCATCATCGGCGGGGCCGCCGCCAGTTCGCTCGCCATCGCAGGCGTTGCATGGATGGCGCTGGGGCCGAAGACGCTTCATATCGTCAACGCCGCCGATGAGCGCGCCATCAGCGACCGCAAGACACCTGCCGATGCGGTTGCCAACCTTCCCGGCAATTACGGCGAGGTCGCGCCCGGAATCCCGATCCTGGGAGCGCCGCTCCCCGGTGATCTCGGGCGGCCGATCCTCGAACGCCAGCGCCAGCTTGAGGCAGGCGGCGGGTTACCCGGCGATAGCGCGATGCCGCCAAGCATGACGCCGCAGGAACAGGCGGCCGAAGCCGAGCGCCAGCGCATCGCGGCGCAGGCGGCACAGGCGCGCGAAGCCGGCGTCATGGTGCAATCGTCCGGCCGCGCGGTGGCAGCGGTCTCCGCCCCAGCGGAAGCAGAAGCAGCGGGCGCAACCCCGATGGCAGGCGAACCAGCTCAAACAGACCGGCTGGCGCTGGACCCCGAGCGCGACCAGAACAACCAGCAGCGCAAGCTGGATTTTGTCGGGCAATCGGCATCGGGCGGCATTTACAACGCCCATGCGCTCCAGACTCCGGCCTCGCCCTATCAGGTGATGGCCGGCAGCGTGATCGCCGCCAGCCTTCTCACCGGCCTCAACTCGGACCTCCCCGGCATGGTCGTCGCGCAGGTGACGGAGAATGTGTTCGATACCGTGACGGGCCGCACGCTGCTGATTCCGCAAGGCTCCCGACTGATCGGCAGCTACGACAGCGTGGTGGCGTTCGGGCAGAGCCGCGCGCTGCTCGTCTGGCAGCGGATTATCCTGCCCGATGGCAGTTCGATCCAGATCGACAATCTGCCCGCCACCGACGCGGCAGGCTATGCCGGCCTGTCCGACAAGGTGGATCACCACACCTGGCGCTTGCTCAAGGGCGTGGCGCTATCGACGCTGCTCGGCGTCGGCACCGAATTGTCGATCGGGGACGATGAGAGCGACCTTGTACGGGCGCTCCGCCAGTCCACTCAGCAGTCCGCCAATCAGGCGGTCCAGCAGATCGTCTCGAAGAACCTCGACATCCATCCCACCATCACCGTCCGTCCCGGATGGCCGCTCCGCGTGATCGTTCACAAGGATCTGGTCCTCCGGGAATGGGGCGGGCGCTGACAGGAGACGCCCCCATGCTCAAAATCGCCAAGCTCCCCGACCGCACGCCGGTCAAAATCGGGATCACCGTCACGCCCGACCTCGACGCCGACTTGCGCGCCTATCTAGCCCTCTACCGCACCACCTATGAGGATAAGGCAGCGACGGTCGCCGACCTGATCCCCGCGATGCTCGAATCCTTCCTCGCCAGTGACCGCGCGTTCGCCAAGGCGCGCAAGGTGGCAGAGGCCTGAACATGATGAGACGGAGGATCATCGGTCGATTTAAACGGTCTAAGCAGGATGGTTGGGAGGGCGAAATTCACACCCTCACGATTCAGCGCAAAGTCCGTCTGGTCCCGAGTGACAATCGCGTGACTGATAGCGATCCGGCGTTCCGGGTCATGATGGGTTGGCAAGCGATTGGGGACGCTTGGGAGCGGCAGTCGCGCACCGAACCTCCGCGCGATTACCTGCGCGTTCTGATCGACGATCCGCTTTGCCCGATCAGTGCTGCGCTATTTCCCGACCCCGAAGGGATATCAGCACAACTGGTTATGACTTTCGGTGAGCCCTGCCGGCCGCAGAGAAAACAGCGGGATCATCAAGCGAGAAACCTTGGTGATGGAAGACGATAGGCTCTGGACGCCCAGGGAGCTATCGAAGTTCTTGGGCTATTCTGAAAGCACCATCTGCCGGATGGTATCGCAATGTCCTGAAAAACTGCCACCGCGCGTTGCTGCGCTGGCAAGGCCTCGTTGGCTCCCAGAGATTGCTCGCGAGTGGGCGCGCATGAGCAGCGATCCCCCGATTCAGCGGGGCGGCCGTCCTCGGCACATCCGCTAGCGTCTGGTAGCTCGTGTCGCGATTTCAGATGCCGTCCAAACCTTCAGAATCTCAGCGACACTATGTGACGGGGCGTGGGAGAAAACGGTCGTTCCGTGGACGGACCTACAACCTCCGCTTTCGGCACAGCCCGCCTCTGCCCGCGCTGACTGAAGCTGCGGATGCCCGCGTGGTGCTAAAACCAGCGTTTTCGGACGCGGAGAAACGACGGCTTCTGACATGCCGGGTGCGGGTAACGTCAGGGTTGAATTGCGTAGACCACTTGTACTTTCACCTGCGTTTCGATCGCGCGGGGCTTCAGTCCGATTGCGACCGGCGGCGGCGGTGGAGGCGGGGGCGGCGCGCTGACCCGCTGCGCTGTGACGGCGATCTCATCATACGGGCCTGGGCCGTTGAAACTGAGGTTGGAGACGCTGAGGACGCCGCCCAGCTTAACGCCGGAGGCGCGCGCAATAGCTTCCGCCTGAAGCCTCGCTTCGGCCAGCGCCTCCGTGACCCCGCGCCGCCGTATCTCCTTGTCCTCGGCGAGGAAGAAGCGATCGATGCGGGGGTTAGTCGCGCCGAGACGTCCCGCCAGCGACACCATCGTGCCGGCCTCGTTCACCGCTGCGGTGCGTATCTCCATCTGGAGATCGGCTGTATGGCCAATGATTGCGCATTCGCCGGTCGAGAGGCGCGGATTGCCGTAGATGTTGCGATTGCAGTCAGGCCCACGCACCTCGGCGATCCCTATCTGCGCGGCGCGTATGTCGGGCCGGCCGAACACGCCTGCCAATCCCTTCTCGATCGCGTCCCGTTTCGTGACGAGGGCGCGCACGGCCTCGTCACTGGTTGCACCCTCGCCGTGGACGGAGAAACTGATCACGGCACGGTCGGGCGAACTCGGAATCGTAGACGCACTGGTGACAACGATCCTGGGGCGGGCATCATCGGATTGCGCGATAGCGGCGGATGGTATGAGGATCGGAATAAGGGCGGCAATGCGGTGCATACATGTCTCCAATTATGGTGCAGGCAGTGTGGGCGGCCTAAGATAAGTTACCTATGCCATTCATTGTCCGTTACAGCTCTACAGCAGCGGAAAATGAAAGTGTTCTCGGATTGCCTTGAAAAAATGTTCCGAAGGAAGCAACGCCGGTCCAGTATTTGTTGTTCGTCACATTGCTTACGTTCGCTCTTAAAGTAATATCACGCTGCCCAACCGGAGCAACATATCCCAACCCGACATCCATCCTGGCCCAGGCTGGTAAGGCATGGCGGTTAGCGGTGTCGATGAATTGCCGCCCAGTCCAGATGATCGAACTATTCACTGAAAACCGCTGCCATGGCTTCCAGTCCGCGCCCATGTTGACCTGCAATTTGGGCACGCCAATAGGCCGATTTCCGATGTTGGTCGTGAGAGCTGTCTTGCTGAGGCTGGCGTCGAGAACCGTTGCCCCGCCTATTACAGACAAGCGTGAAGTCAGATTGCCATATACACTGGCTTCAACACCCCTGACGCGCTGTTCACCTGTCTGGGCATAGATTCGGGGCGAATTGGCGTCGCCAGAACTGAGTTCCCCGATCGGCCGAGTTATGCGGAAAAGGCTGATTGCGCCGCCAAACTGGCCAAAGTCGAACTTGACTCCGGCTTCTATCTGTTTGGCAACATAGGGAGCCAGAATCTCTCCCGAATTTGCTGCCAAAGCTGGCGCAACGTCTCCCCGGCTCAATCCTTGGACGTAGTTGCCGTAGAGGGAGATTTGCTCATTTGGGCGGACAACCAGGCCAACCACCGGCGTCGTGGCGCTTCGATCGTAGGATGCGGCAAGCGTCCCGACATTGGCTAAGAAATTTTGTGCCTTGATGTTCTGGCGGCGCAATCCGATTGTCAGGAGAATACGCTCATCCATTGCCATCATGGTATCAGCAATGGTGAACCCCTCCAGCCTGCTGTCCGACAGGCGCGGCCTAAGGCCAATATCGGCGGGCGCAATGTAGGGGGCGCGACCGGGCAAATAAATGTTTGACCGATAGGGGGTGGTTGTTGGTGATAGGTACCGATGGAAAACGTCGTCATACAAAGAATATTGCGCGGCCAGCTTGTGCCGGATGATACCTGTTGCGATCTCTGCCCGGATGCCAGTTTCGACCGCGTAGGACTTGATGTTGCCGACATAGAGGCCGGGGGCCGTAATCGTATCCCCCTGGGCGTTGAGGATCGAGCGCGACGAAGCGAAATAGCGGTTCACGTCCGATCGCTTGCCGCCGAAATTGGCGAATATGGTCACGGCCCGACTAAGATCATATTCGGCTTTGAACAGGCCGCCGCGATCATCGATTTTCGAAAATTCCCAACGCTGGGTCAGATTGGTGCGCCCACTCGGTGCCTGAGGTATAGAAGCACCAGTGGCCAGGGAATAGGGCCGCAAGGGTGCAGTAATATGATCGATCTGCCCATATACGGACAGCGATGCGCGTAAACGACGTCCCTGATGGTCGAGCGTCAGCATGGTGACTGCGCTTCTCTCCGCCTGACGGCGGAATGCGGTATCGCCGTCTGCGATGCTAGCGACGATCCGGACGCCCCATTGGCGTTGGTCGCCAAAGCGCCGCCCGACGTCTAGCTTAGTGCCTAAGCGCAGGGCCGATGTGTAATTGACGGTGGCTCTTGTCAGATCGTCTTCGGCCCGCTTGGGCACGACATTGACGACACCGCCAATCCCCCCATTCGGTGAAGCGCCGGTCAAAGCGGCCGATGGTCCCTTGAGCACTTCGATCCGCTCCACATAATCGGTGAAAATGCGAAAGCTGGGGCCGACGCCGAATACGCCGTCATAGGCGAGCTCGCCGCTCGTCCCTTCGTTGATGGGAAAGCCTCGAATGTAGAAGGTATCGAAAGGCGAGCCGGCCCCTTGCGTCGTGCGGATTGACGGGTCCAGTTCCAATGCCTTGGAAACCGTGTTGGATTGGCGATCAAGGATCAACTGCTCAGTATAGCTCGCAACGCTGAAGGGAGACTTTTTCGTTTCGACGTCGCCCAACAGACCAAGCCTTGCGCCTGTCGCGACCTGCCCTCCAGCATAGGGCTTTACGATCTCATTAGAGCGACCGGTTACGATGATGTCGCCGCGATCCGCGCTGGACGGCTCGCTTACGTCCTCTACGCGGCGATGCTGTTCGCCTTGATCCCGAACGCTCTGCGCGTGCGACGGGGCAGTGACCCCTACGATGGTCGCAGCCATTATGTACGCGCGGATCATAGACACCTCTGGATCAAGTCAGAAACTGAAACGGGCCGTGCCGATGACCGAGCGCGGCGCTCCCGGAAGGTTTAGGATCGGCGAGGTGCCGTGGCCTGCGATGATGTACTGCTTGTTGGTCAGGTTGTAGGCGTTGAGTTGAAGCCGCACAGGACCGAGCTGCGCCCAGGCAAGGGCGTCGAACGTCACGTAGGATGGGAGGACCGTCGTATTGGCTGGGTCGGCCCAGCGGTCGCCGACATAATTGACCCCGCCGCCCAGGCCATAGCGGGCAGCGATTGTCTTGGTAACGAACAGGTTCGCGGAATTAAGCGGCGTCAGCGTGGCGCGCTTGCCCACGAGGCTGGGGGGCGCGGACTCCGTGACGCGTGTGTCGAGATGGGCATAGCCCGCGATCGCGCGGATGTTCTCCGGCAGGTCGAGCGCTGCGGACAACTCGATACCGCGCGTCCGCTGCGTGCCGATCGGGACGATACGCTGCGTGACCGGATCGGTACCCTTGATCCCTGTTCGCCGGAGGATGAAGGCGGCCGCCTGCACCGACAGCCGGCCTCCGAACAGCGTGTATTTCGCGCCGACTTCCTTGTTGGTGGTCTGTTCCGGTTCGATATCGGTGTTGTTGGCCGCCAGTGCGAAGGTCTCGGCCGAAGGCTGGAAGCTGCGGCTCCACGAGACATAATAAGATTGGGCCGTATCGGGCTGGAATAGCAGTCCGGCGCGCGGACTCCAGTTGCGATCCGTTCGGGCCAGGTCGGTTTGGCCCGGCAGACGCCTGTCGGTCTTCTGGATGAACCAGTCGTGCCGTAGGCCCAGCATCGCCTTGATGCCATGCCCGAAGTCGATCAGATCCTGCACATAGAGGCCGCGCGTATCGAGGCGCGTGACGCTGTTATCGGTGAATGTGTTGAAGCTGTCATTATCGACCACTGGCAGGACGGGATCGAAGATCGACGTGACCGCGACCGTTCGGCCGGCGAAGCGCAGACTGCCCTTGTTCTGATGCGCAATCTCGAAGCCATAGAGGATGGTATGCGCCGTGCCGAGGAGGTTGAGCTTCTGGGTAAGCTCGGTCTGATTGGACCAGCCTTCCTCGTCGCGGTCGAAGCGGCTATGTTCCAGCGTCACCGTCAGCGCTGCGGCATTTACCGCCGAAGGGATCGTGCTTTGCCGGTCCAGCGTGTAGCGATAATGGTTAAAGCCGTTCCGCAGGCTGAGCGTGTCGGAAAAACGGTGGGTGACGGCCACCCGCTGCGATAGCACTTCCGAATGCGCGAGATCGGCGTCACGGGCATTGGCCGCCCCATAATAGGTAGAACGCGGCACATCGACGGGGCGGCCATTCAGGGCCGGTATACCAAGATCCATCAAACGGCGATCGTTCACATAGTCGGCCTGGATCAGGATGGCGGTATCCTGGCCGGCGCCGATCAGCACCGATGGCGCGAGAGCAAAGCGCTTGAGGAACTGTTGCTCACGGAAACTGCCATTGTCCTCAAGCGCACCGGTCAGCCGAAAGCCGACATGCGACGTCTGATCCAAGCGACCGATATCGACTTCACCTCGGTAACTTTCGAACGAGTCCGCCGAGAGGACGAAGGCGATGATGTCGCCATCGGGTTTCTTGGTCACGCGATTGATGAGACCGCCCGACGATCCCCGGCCATACAGCACTGCCGCCGGCCCCTTGATGACCTCGACCCGATCCACGTTCGACAGGTCGCGATAATAGAGGGCATCGTCCCGGAAGCCGTCGACGAATTGGTCGGCGATCGCCGTGAAGCCGCGTATCCGGAACTCGTCACGCTGTCCGTCGCCCGATGCGAGGGTGACGCCGGGCACATTCCTGACGGCATCCTGTAGCGAGAGTGCCCGCTGGTCGCGCAGCACCTCGGCAGGCACCACCGCAATGGACTGGGGGATGTCACGGAGCGGGAGCGCCACCTTCGCGGCGGAGCTGTCCTGCGGCACGTAGCCGTCCCGCAGCCCTGTAACGATAATGTCGGTGCGCTGTTGGTCTTCGCTGGGCTCGTTGGCGTGAGCCGCCACCCCTATCGTTATTGCCATGAGGACGCACGAAATGTGCAGACCTTGCCGAAACTTCATATGCCCCCCGCACTTGACCAACCTACATTAACCCGCCCTTAGTGCGAATGATTATCAGACGCAAGTATTCGTGTGGGACTGGGAACCCTTGTTGTTGGACGATCTCGAATGACCGTTGATGCTAGTCACCCCAACATAGGAGGCGAGTATGATTATCAACGAAGCAGGCAGCGCCGGCATTCGGATCGGCTATGCGCATGTCTCGACAAACGACCAGAACCCAGCCCTTCAACTGGATGCGCTGGCACGGGCAGGCTGCGAAACAATCTACGAAGAATATGCGAGTGGGAAGCGTGACGATAGCGCCGAGCTTGCCCATGCCCAGAAGGCCTGCGCCCCGGCGACAGCCTTGTGGTCTGGCGTCTCGATCGACTTGGCGGATCACTGCCGCATCTTGTGAGCATCGTTTCCGAACTCAAGGCGACAGCCAGTTCGAGAGCCTGATGGAAAAACTGGATACCGCCAGCGCAGTGGAAAAACTGACATTTCATATTTTCGCCAGCCTCGTAGCGCATCAGCGAACGGACAAAGGCGGGTTTGGCGGCGGCCCGCGCGCCGCGACGCTGTATGGTTCGAAGCTCGTCGAAAACTGACGAACCAGTAGGCAGCGATTCTTGGCGCATCCGCCAACTCATCTGAGGGCTGCGACCTCTGCTGATCGCAATTTTGAAACGGCCTGAGGCGTCCACCGAGGGGGTCAGTGTGCCAAATTGTGCCAAACCCCCGGGAAAATCCTTGTTTTTCAAGGGGATATGGTGCCCAGAAGAGGACTCGAACCTCCACGACCTTGCGATCGCCAGCACCTGAAGCTGGTGCGTCTACCAATTCCGCCATCTGGGCACGGGGTAGGAGCGCGCAACTAGCCGCTGGCCGGAGGGCTGTCAATCACGGCGGGCGCATTATTTTTGATTTTTCTGGTTTCCCGGCCAAGAGCTTTTTACGGCCCTTTTTTCAGGCCAATGCCGCTGAACTGGAGAATAGCATGGATCGCCCCGACGCCGCGCCGCCCGCCTTTTTCGCTTGCCCGAATGGCCTGCGGCTTGCCTATCGTCAGCGGACCGGCACCGGCCCCACGATCGTCTTCCTGCCCGGCTACATGTCCGACATGGATGGCGGAAAGGCGGTCGCGCTGGATGGCTGGGCGCAGAGCCAGGGCCGGGCGATGCTGCGGCTCGACTATGCGGGCAATGGCGCGAGCGAGGGCCGGTTCGAGGACGGGACATTGGCGAGCTGGCGCGACGATGCGCTGCTGCTGATCGATTCGCTGACTCAGGGGCCGGTCGTGCTGGTCGGGTCTTCCATGGGCGGGTGGCTGGCGCTGCTGATCGCGCTCGCCCGGCCGGATCGGGTGGTGGGGCTGGTCGGCATCGCCGCGGCGCCAGACTTCACCCAATGGGGCTTTACCGATGCGGACAAGGCGCTGCTGGCGACGGAGGGACGGATCGTGGAGCCGACCTCCTATGGCGACGATCCCTATGTCACTACCCTGGCCTTCTGGGAATCCGGCCAGTCGCTCCGGCTGCTGGAGGGGGAGATCGCGATCGACTGCCCGGTGCGGCTGCTGCACGGGCAGGAAGACCCCGACGTGCCCTGGCGGACGGCGCTGCGGATCGCGGAGCGGCTGCGTTCATCCGATGTGCAGACGCTGCTGATTAAGGATGGCGACCATCGTCTTTCCCGCGACCCGGACATCGCCCTGTTGATCCGCACCGTCGCCAGCCTGTTGGACAGCCTCTGATGCCCTTTCTGCTCCCGTTGCTGCTGCTGGCGCCGCAAGCCTATGATCCGGAGATCGAGGCGGTGATGAACCGCAAGCGAAAGGAAAGGGCGGAAGCGGCGGCTTCGGCCTCCGCTGCTCCGGCGACGACCGCGCCAAGCGACGGCCGCATCCCCGTGCCGGCCAAATATGCCGCGAAGTTCCAGGCCTGCCTGGACCAGGCGGTAGAGGCGCCGGACAAGGGCATCGCCTTCGCGCAGCAATGGCGGATCGATGGCGGCGGCTTCTATGCGCGCAACTGCATGGGCTTTGCCTATGCCCGCGCCGAACGTTGGGCGCCTGCCATCGTCGCCTTCGAACAGGGGGCTGACGAGGCTGAACGCAACGGCGAAATGATGCAGAGCGGCCGGCTCTGGGCGCAGGCGGGCAATGCCGCGCTGGCCGGTGGCGATGCCGCCAAGGCGCGGGACGATTTCGACGCGGCGCTGGCGCGGGGTCTGCCCGACGGCGTGGAGAAGGGGGAGGTCCATCTGGACCGCGCCCGCGCCCTGGTGGCGTTGAACGATGCCAAGGGCGCCCGCGATTCGCTCGATGTCGCGCTGGAGCAGGTGCCGCGGGATCCGCTGGCCTGGCTGCTCTCGGCCACTTTGGCCCGCCGTGCCGGGGAAATGAAGCTGGCGCAGGCGCATATTGCGCGGGCGGTGCAATTGTCGCCGGACGACGCCTCCGTCGCGCTGGAGGAGGGCAATATCGCCATCCTCACCGATCAGGAGGATATCGCCCGCTCCGCCTGGCAGCGCGCCGTGAAGCTGGCGGCGCCATCGCCCGCGGGCAAGGCGGCGGCCGACAATCTGTCCCGCCTGCCACCCCCCGCCAGATAATCGCCGCGAACCACATCCCCCTTTCTTCCCCGCCCCTCGCATCTTATCTTGGGGGCGTTCCTGAGTTTACAGTGAAGACCCGTCGCTTCGCGGCGACGAATGGAGTGAGGCCTTGCCCAAATATCTGCATACGATGATTCGCGTGACCGACATCGACCGGACGGTCGACTTTTTCCGGCTGCTCGGCCTGAAGGAGCAGAAGCGTGTCGACAATGCGCAGGGGCGCTTCACCCTGGTTTTTCTCGCCGCACCGGGGGATGAAGAGGCGCAGGTCGAACTGACCTACAACTGGCCCGCCGAGGACGGCGCGCCGCCCGAAATCTATGGCGGCGGACGCAATTTCGGGCATCTGGCCTATCGGGTCGAGAATATCTACGAAACCTGCCAGCGGCTGATGGATGCGGGCATCACGATCAACCGCCCGCCGCGCGAAGGCCATATGGCCTTCGTGCGCACGCCCGACAATATCTCGGTCGAACTGTTGCAGGACGGGCATCTGGACCCGGCGGAACCCTGGGCCTCCATGCCCAATGTGGGAGTTTGGTGAGCATGCTGGAAGTCGTCCGCATCCCGGTGCTGAGCGACAATTATGTCTGGCTGCTGCACGACGACGCCAGTGGGGAGACCGTGGTGGTCGATCCCGCCGTGGCGGAACCGGTGCTGGAGGCCGCCAGCCGGAGAGGCTGGAAGATCGGCCAGATCTGGAACACGCATTGGCATGGCGACCATGTCGGCGGCAATGCGGCGATCAAGGCCGCGACCGGCTGCATCATCACCGGCCCCGCGGCGGAGGCGGAGAAGATCGGCACGCTGGACCGCATAGTGCGGGAAGGGGACAGCGTCCGGATCGGCGATCATCAGGCCGCCGTGCTGGAGGTGCCCGCCCATACCGCCGGCCATATCGCCTATCATCTGACGCAGGATCGACTGCTGTTCGTGGGCGACACCCTTTTCGCCATGGGCTGCGGCCGTTTGTTCGAAGGGACGGCGGCCCAGATGTTCGCCAATATGCAGCGTTTCGCCGCCATGCCGGACGATACGACCGTCTATTGCGCGCATGAATATACCCAATCCAACGGCCGTTTCGCGCTGACGGTGGAACCCGACAATGCCGCCTTGCGCACCCGCATGGCGGCGGTCGACGCGGCGCGGGCGCGGGGGGAAGCCACGGTGCCGACCAGCATCGGGCTGGAGCGCGCGACCAATATCTTCATGCGGGCGCGCGACGTTGCGCAACTGGCCGAACGGCGCGCCGCCAAGGACGCGGCGTGACGGTTTTCGCGCCGGGTCTGCGTCTTTTCAGCGGGGCGAATGAGGAGAGGTGTCATGCGTCGATGGATGTCGCGTTCCGGATTATGTCTCGCCCCGCTGTTGCTGGCCGGATGTTCGGGCAGCCATGAACCGCCCAGGCTGACGGAAAAGCAGACCAGCGAACTGGAACGCGCCCTGGCCGGCAAGGTCGCGGGCGAAAAGACCAGTTGCGTCAATCGCGTGTCCCAGGCCAATCTGACGGCGATCAGCAACAACGTGCTGCTCTACCGGGTCAGCCGGCGGCTGGTCTATCGCAACGACCTGATCGGCAGTTGTTCCGGCCTGTCGCGGGGCGACACGCTGATCATCAGGACCTGGGGATCGCAATATTGCCGTGGCGATATGGCGACCAGCGCGGACCTCATGACCGGCATGGTGACGGGAAGTTGCGCGCTGGGCGATTTCACGCCCTACCGCTCGCCGGGGAAATAGGGCGCTACCCTTTATACAGCGCGTCCAGCCGTTCCTGATAGCGGGCGCGGATGACATGGCGGCGGATCTTCATCGATGGCGTCATTTCGCTATTCTCGATGGTGAAGGGCTCGTCCGCCAGGATGAAGCGCCGCACCCGTTCCATCACCGACAGATCGTCATTCACCCGGTCGACCGCTGCGCGCAATGCAGCCTGATAGGCGGGGTCGGCGTCAATTCCCTCGACCGTCCGCCCCTGCGCCTCTGCCCATTCCCGCGTCCATTCGGCATCCGGCACCAACAGCCCCACCAGATGCGGGCGGCGGTCGCCATGGACCATCGCCTGCCCGATCTCCGGCTGCAGCGTCAGCATCCCTTCCACCTTCTGGGGCGAGACATTGTCGCCTTTGTCGTTGACGATCAGATCCTTCTTGCGGTCGGTGATGCGGATGCGGCCGCGCGCGTCGATCTCCCCGATGTCGCCGGTGTGCAGCCAGCCATTTTGCAGCGCCTTCTCCGTTTCCGCCGGATTGCGCCAATAGCCGTGCATCACCAGTTCGCCGCGCACCAGAATCTCGCCATCCTCCGCGATCCGGACTTCCACCCCGTCCAGCGGCGGGCCGACCGTATCCATGGCGATCCCCGCGCGCGGGCGATTGCAACTGATCACCGGTCCCGCCTCCGTCTGGCCATAGCCCTGCAGCAGCGTCAGCCCCATCGCGTCGAAGAACAGGCCGACATCGGGGTTGAGCGGCGCGCCCCCGGATACCAGCGCCTTCATGCGCCCGCCGAAGCGCGCCGCGATCTTGGGCTTCAGCGTGCGCGCCAGCAGAGCCTTCATCGGCAGGTCGAGCAGCGATTTGCGCCCCCGCTGTTCCTTCGCCGCGATGCGCAGCGCCTGGTTCAGCAGATAGGCGGGGAATTTGCCCTGCTTCTCGATCGACTTGATGATGCGCGCGCGCAGCACTTCGAACAGGCGGGGGACGACGACCATGATTGTCGGCCGCGCTTCCTCTATATTGCTGGCGAGCTTTTCCAGCCCCTCCGCATAATAGATCTGCCCCGCGATCATGATCGGCAGGAACTGGCCGCCGCTATGTTCATAGGCGTGGGACAGCGGCAGGAAGGACAGGAACACTTCCTGGCCCCGTCCGAAATCCTCCTCCAGCAATTGATTGGCGCCCTCGATATTGCAGAGGATGGAGCCATGATGCTGCATCACCCCGCGCGGCGCGCCGCCGGTGCCGCTGGTGTAGATGATGCAGGCCAGATCGTCGCGTCCCGCCTTCTGGCTGGCGGCGCAAGCGTCGATGTCGGTGGGATAATGGGCGATCAGGTCGCTCCACAGATGGCAGGCGACATGGCTTTGCATGCCGCGCAACGGCTCCATGCCGATCACCAGGCTGGCCTGGGACCGCAGCACGGCGGGCATCAGATTCTGCGCCAGCTTCGCGGTGGAGACGATGACGGCGCGGGCGCCGCTGTCGGTCAGGATATGCTGGTGGTCGCGGGTGGTGTTGGTGGTATAGGTCGGCACCGTGACGCATCCCGCCGCCATGATGGCAAGGTCCGCGATGCAGAATTCCGGCCGGTTCTCGCTGACCAGCATCACCGGGTCGCCCGGTTTCAGCCCCTGGGCCTGCAACGCGCTGGCGAGCGCGGCGACCTCATGGGCGACCTCGGTCCAGCTCAGCGATTGCCACTGGCCGGCGGCCTTGCGCCAGAGGAAAGGGGCGTCGCCCATCGCCTTGGCGTTGGCGAAGAACATGGTCACCAGATTGGGAAAACGCTCCATCGCCTTCAAAACGGCATCTCCTCACTCGCGGCGCGTCTCCGGCGCTGTTCGGCAGGCTATAACCCCGCCATGCCGTAACGGCCATGATTTTTAGCGGATTTCCTGAGATTCGCTTTGGGCGGGGCGGACATCATTTCCGTCATCCCCGCGAAAGCCGGGATGACCGCTTTCAACGCCCCCCATTGGCCAACTGCAACCGCCCCAACCCTAATCGAACAGCCCATCCTGCACATTGGACGGCGGGTTCAGCCCCAGATGCTTCCAGCCCGGCCCATTGAGGCAGCGCCCCCGCGCCGTGCGGGCGATCAGGCCGAGCTGGATCAGATAAGGCTCTATCACTTCCTCGATCGTGTCGCGGGCTTCGGAAAGGCCCGCCGCCAGCGTCTCGACCCCCACCGGCCCGCCGCGATAAATGTCCGCGATCATGGTCAGATAGCGCCGGTCCATCAGGTCCAGGCCCAGATGGTCGACCTCCAGCCGCGTGAGCGCCGCGTCGGCCACCTTGGCGTCCACCGCCGGCGCGCCCGCCACATTGGCGAAATCGCGCACCCGCCGCAGCAGCCGCCCGGAAATGCGCGGCGTGCCCCGCGACCGCCGGGCGATCTCGACCGCCCCGTCAGGGGTGATGGCCAGGTCCAGCAGCCGCGCGGCGCGCCGCACGACCAGTTCCAGTTCATCGACGGTGTAGAATTGCAGCCGCACCGGAATGCCGAAGCGGTCGCGCAGGGGCGTCGTCAGCAGCCCCTGCCGCGTGGTCGCGCCGACCAGGGTAAAGGGCGGCAGGTCGATCCGCACCGACCGGGCGGAGGGGCCTTCCCCGATCATCAGGTCGAGCGCCCGGTCCTCCATGGCGGGGTAGAGCACTTCCTCGACGGCGGGGTTCAGGCGATGAATCTCGTCCACGAAGAGGATATCGCCCTCGTCCAGATTGGTGAGCAGCGCGGCCAGGTCGCCCGATTTGGCGATGACCGGGCCGGATGTGGCGCGAAACCCCACGCCCATTTCGCGGGCGACGATCTGCGCCAGCGTCGTCTTGCCCAGGCCGGGGGGGCCGAAGAAAAGCACATGGTCCAGCGCTTCGCCGCGTCCCTTGGCGGCCTCGATGAAGATACGCAGATTTTCCCGCGCCGCCTGCTGGCCGATGAATTCGGCAAGCGACTTGGGGCGCAGCGCGACGTCGGCATCCTCGATGCGGCGGGTGGAGGAGATCAGGCGATCCTCGCTCATTTCGCCGCCTTCCTGAGAGCGAGGCGGACCAGAGCGTCCAGCGACGCATCCTCACCCAGTTCCTCTTCGGCGGCGGCGACGGCGCTGCTGGCTTCGGCGGGCTTGAAGCCCAGATTTTGCAGTGCGGAGATCGCATCGGCGCCATGGCCACCGGTCGGGACGACCGCGAATCCGCCGCCGACCGCACCGGTGGGCATGGGCACTGCGCCGATCTTGTCCTTCAATTCATTGGCGATGCGCTGGGCGAGCTTGGGACCGACGCCATTCGCCCGCGCGATCATCGCCTTGTCGCCGGTCGCCACGGCGCGGTGCAGTTCCGCCGGCTCCAGCGCGGACAGGATGGCCAGCGCCACCCGCGAACCCACGCCCTGCACGCCGGTCAACAGGCGGAACCAGTCGCGTTCCTCCGCCCGGGCGAAGCCGACCAGGCGGATCGCATCGTCCGACACCAGCATTTCGGTGTGGATCGTCACCGCTTCCCCCACCGGACCCAGCGCCGCGAGCGTGCGGGAGGATGCGCCGACCAGATAGCCGACCCCGCCCACATCGATGATGGCATGGTCCAGGCCCGTGCTGTCCAGCCGTCCCTTGAGTTTCGCGATCATGCGCCCCGCCCTTTGGTCATGATCTGTTCCTTAAGGGTCTCTCCCGCGCGGCGCCAGTCAAAAGCGATGGGGACGGCACCATTTGCCGGCCCATGCGTAGAGCAGCGGCGGGGATATGCCAAAAGGAGCCGTTTTTCATGTCGATGCAGGCGCCGCTGCTGGGCCCCAAGGATTTCGAATATCCCGCGATCATGCTGTCGGGCATTGTCGATCACGGCATGTATCTGCATTTCCGCAACTGCCTGTCGACTGCGCCGCAGCAGGGGCTGGTGGTGGTGGAGATCGCAACCCTGGGCGGCGATCCGGAAATTGCGCGGATGATGGGGGAGGATATCCGTTTCCATTCCGACCTTTATCCGGACCGGCGGCTGGTGTTCCTGGGCAAGACGGCGGTCTATTCGGCGGGCGTGACCTTCATGGGATTCTTCGCGGCGGAAAACCGCTATCTGGCGCGGGGAACGCGGCTGATGATCCATGAACGGATCATCATGCGGGACATCCATCTGGAAGGGCCGCTGTCGACCTGCATCGCATCCCTCAAGGCGACGCTGCATGAGATCGAGGCGTCGATCGCGATCCAGAATGAAGGTTTCGCGAACCTGATCCTGGGATCGCAGGTGTCGCTGGAAGACCTGCTGAAGCGCGCGCCGGAGAATTGGTATCTGGAGGCGAATGAGGCGCAGGCGCTCGGGCTGATCGCGGCGGTGATATAAAGCGGCTTGTGCGGGGCGCCGATAATGCCTTTGATGCGCGGCATGATCCGGTCGCAAATCTTTCCCTGGCGCTACGGCATGTTCCTGGCCCTGCTGATCAGCATGGCGCCGCTGGGTTTTCTGCTGCCCTGGCATGAGGCGGTGATGGCGGGTTTCGACGTTGCGGCCCTGGCTTTCATCCTGTCGGTCTGGCCGTTGATCGACGCCGATCCGGATTCGATGCGGCGCAAGGCGGCGGAGAATGACGCGAACCGGCAATTGATGCTGCTGCTGACCGCGATCGTTTCGGTGGTGATCCTGATCGCCGTGGGTGTCGCCGTCAGTCAACATGGCGGGCTGAGCGCGGCGGCGATCGCGCTGGTGCTGGGGACGCTGGCGCTGGCCTGGCTGTTTTCCAACCTCGTCTATGCGATGCATTATGCGCATATCTTCTATCGGGGCGATGGGAAGGGCCAGGATAGCGGCGGGCTGGAATTTCCCGATACGCGGGAGCCGGGCTATTGGGATTTCCTCTATTTCGCCTTCACGCTGGGGATGACGTTCCAGACGTCCGACGTGGCGGTGACGAATGGGGGAATGCGGCAGACAGCGCTGTTCCATTGTCTGGCGGCGTTCCTGTTCAACCTGGGGATATTGGCGTTCACGATCAATGTGCTGGGTGGGGGCTGATGAAGGGGAGCCTATTGGCCATGAGCGGACGCTAATAATATCGGGATGACGGAAATGATGTCCGCCTTCCCCTCGATCCGCACCTTCGGGGGTTGTTTACCAATTTCCGCTAGGGCCACGGCATGAGCGATAATGCCGATCCCTGTCCGAAATCCGCCGTCAGCCATGGCGTTGGCATGGCCGGGTTGGCGGGGTTGGGGCTTTGGACGCTGGTGGCGCGGCACTATGGGATGGACGGGCCGAATGCGGGCTTTGCCGCCGTGGTGGCCTGCGGCGTGCCGATGCTGCTGTGGTCGCTGCTGGTCGACAAGGTGCATCGGCGCGCATCGACCGGGATCGACTGGACCGGGCCGGCGCGGCCCTGGCGGTCGGTGCTGGACGTCAGCATCGTCAAGATCGCGGGCCTTTGGGCGACATGGCTGGCCATCGCGGTCTTCTATTGCATCGCGCGCTGGTATTGGAGCGGGGATTATCGCTTTTCCATGAACCTGTTCATGGGCGCGGCGCCCTGGTTGCTGGTGGCGTCGGTGCCTTATGTGATCTGGCTGGACCGGCGGCTGGTCGAACCCAGGGATGCAAGCTACGCCTTCGGCCAGTGGGTGATCGGCGGGGCGGCGGATCGCGCGGAGGTGGCGCATCATGCACGGGCCTGGGCGGTGAAGGGCTTTTTCCTGGCCTTCATGTTGTCGATCGTGCCGGGCAATTTCGCCAGCGTGGTGGCATGGCGGGTCGAGGATGCGTTCAGCCATCCGGTGGCGCTGGCCAGTTTCCTGATCGCCGTCATGTTCATGATCGACGTCTGCATGGCGACGGTGGGCTATATATTGACGTTGAAGCCGCTGGATTCGCATATCCGCACGGCCAATCCGCTGCTGGCCGGATGGGTGGCGGCGTTGATCTGCTATCCCCCCTTCGTGCTGATGGGGAATGGCGGGCCGCTCGACTATCATGCGGGCGGGGCGGAGTGGGATGTCTGGACGCGGGGGCATGGCGTCCTGCAATGGCTGTTGGGCGGGTGGCTGGTGCTGCTGACGGCGGTTTATGCCTGGGCGACGGTGGCCTTTGGCTTGCGCTTTTCCAACCTGACGCACCGGGGGATTTTGACCCACGGCCCTTATCGCTGGACGCGGCATCCGGCCTATTTGTCGAAAAATCTGTTCTGGTGGTTTTCGGCGCTGCCGTTCCTGAGCGTGTCGGGAAGCTTGACCGACGTCGTGCGGAACTGCGCGCTGCTGGGGGTGACCAATGCGGTCTATTATTGGCGCGCCAGGACGGAGGAGGCGCATTTGAGCGCCGACGCGGATTACCGGGCCTATAGCGACTGGATGGAGCGGAACGGCGTGGTGCCGCGCTTCTTCGGGTGGGTCGTGGGCCGGAAGGCCCGGCAGGAGGGCGGGGTTCAGCCTGCTGAGTAAGCGTTTTATCCTTCTCCCATCGAGGGAGAAGGATATATTTCAGAAGCTTTCTTCGGCGTAGATTTTGCTGAGGTCGCCCTTCCACTCCTCATGGTAGCGGGCGAGCAGGCGTTCGGCATGGGTCTGGCCCGACGCCACGATCTCATCCAGCGGAGCGAGATAGCCGGTTTCATTGTCACCCGACGCATTGAGCCGGGCGCGGGCTGAAAGACCGCTACGGGCAATGTCAAGGACTTCGCCCGCTATGTCGCGCAGCTTGCGCCCGCCTGCGATGGGCGCGTCCAACGCCAGTTTCGGCACGGAATCGCGCAGGATCTGCCGTTCCTCCATGCTCCAGCCCTTCACCAGATCCCAGGCGGCGTCGAGCGCGCCTTGGTCGTAGAGCAGCCCGACCCACAGCGCCGGAAGCGCGCAGATGCGGTTCCACGGCCCGCCGTCCGCGCCGCGCATCTCCAGGAAGCTCTTCATCCGCACTTCCGGGAAGGCGGTGGAAAGATGGTCCTCCCAATCCTTCTCCGTCGGCTTCTCGCCGGGAAGCACGGCCAGCTTGCCTTCGAGGAAGTCGCGGAAACTGTGCCCCGCCGCATCGATATAGCGGCCCTCGCGATAGACGAAATACATCGGCACATCGAGCGCATAGTCGGCATAGCGTTCATAGCCGAAGCCGTCCTCGAACACGAAGGGCAGCATGCCGGTGCGGCCGGGGTCGGTGTCCGACCAGATATGGCTGCGATAGGACAGGAAACCGTTGGGCTTGCCCTCCGTGAAGGGCGAATTGGCGAACAGCGCGGTCGCCAGCGGCTGTAGGGCGAGGGAGACGCGGAACTTCTGCACCATGTCCGCCTCGCTGCCATAATCCAGGTTGGTCTGGATGGTGCAGGTGCGCAGCATCATGTCCAGTCCCAGCGACCCTACGCGGGGCATATGGCGCAGCATGATGTCGTAGCGGCCCTTGGGCATGATGGGCAGCTCTTCGCGGCTCTTGTCCGGCCACATGCCCAGGCCCAGGAAGCCCAGGCCCAGCATGTCGCCGACATATTTCACCTGTTCCAGATGGCGGCTGGTTTCCGCGCAGGTCTGGTGCAGATTTTCCAGCGGCGCGCCGGACAGTTCCAGTTGTCCCGCCGGTTCCAGGCTGATGGTGCCGTCCGCGCCGGACAGGGCGATGATATTCTCCCCCTCGAACACCGGATTCCAGCCATAGCGGGTCAACCCGATCAACAGCGTGTGGATGCCGCCGCGCTCGTCATAGCTGGGGGCGTGATGATCCTTGCGGCTGTAGACGAATTTTTCGTGTTCCGTGCCGATGCGCCATCGGTCCTTGGGCTTGGCGCCCTTGGCGAAGGCCGCGATCAGTTGCTCGCGGCTCTCGATGATGGGATCGATCCCTCCTGAGTCTGTTCTGGTGCTCATGCCCCGCCTTAATCTTTCCCCCGGTCGCGTCAAAGGCGCAACGTTCCGCGCTCAAATAAGCTGCGTTGATGACAGCTTCAATCCCATTGCGGAATGAAACGATATTTGGCGACGCCATGTGGCGCCTTCATCGCCAGTCACCGTTGATCGTCATCCACGCGGCGGTCGCGGCGATGGCGGCGGTTTCGGCGCGTAAAATGCGCGGCCCCAGCGAAACCGGGACGGCTTTCGCCACCCCGCGAATGGCCTCTCGTTCGGCAGGATCGAAGCCGCCTTCGGGACCGATCAGGAAGGCCGCGGGTCCGGGATGGGCCTTCAGCGTATCGGCCAGCGGCTCTCCGCCCGTCTCATCCGCAAAGAAAAGCCAGCGATTGTCCGGCCAGTCCCGGATCAGCGCGTCCAGCTTCACCATGTCGCTGAGGTCGGGCAGGGCGGTGCGGCCGCATTGTTCGGCCGCCTCGACCAGATGGGCGTGCAGCCGGTCGAAATTCAGCTTGTCCACCACGGCGCGCCGCGTGAGCACGGGCTGGAGCTTCGCCACGCCCAGTTCGCAGGCCTTTTCCGCGATCAGGTCGATCCGCCCCTTCTTGATCGGCGCGCAGCAGAGCCAGAAATCGGGCACGTTCTCCGGCGCTTTGGTCTGGCTGACGACCTCCAGCACCAGATCGCGCTTGCGGATGTCGCGGGCTTTTGCGGCCCACTCGCCGGAGCGGCCGTCGAACAGCAGGACGATATCGTCGGGCTTCACCCGCATGACGCTGATCAGATAATGCGCCGGATTGCCGTCGACGGGCACGGCGACGCCCTCGCCCAGCAGGGTCTCGACATGCAGGCGTGGCGCGCTTTGCGGCGGCCAGGCGGGGGTTGCGGTCATCAAAAAATCCATCATCCGTTCGGGCTGAGCCTGTCGAAGCCCTTTTTTTCCTTCTAGAGAAGAACGGTCCTTCGACAAGATCAGGACGAACGGAGTAAATGTGGCAAGTAGCATCGTTCCCGACAGCGAAGCGCGCGGTCTGGTCGCGCGCCTGCCGGATGTCCCGCGCGCCCTGGCCTTGCTGGCGCGATTCGACCGGCCCATCGGCTGGTGGCTGCTGTTCTGGCCGGGGGCCTGGGCGGTGGCGCTGGCGGGCGGGGCAGGGCAGCACTGGCCGCTGATCCTGTGGCTGCTGCTGGGCAGCGTCGCCATGCGCGGGGCGGGATGCGTGTTCAACGATATCGTCGACCGCGACCTGGACCGGCAGGTGGCGCGGACGGCTTCGCGGCCCCTGGCGAGCGGGGCGGTTTCGGTGAAGACCGCCTGGGTCTGGCTGCTCGCCCTCTGCCTGATCGGGCTGGTGGTTCTGCTGCAACTCCACCTCTACGCGCAGGCCGTTTCGCTGGGGTCGCTGGCGCTGGTGGCTGCTTACCCCTTCATGAAGCGGATCACCGGCTGGCCGCAAATCTGGCTGGGTCTGGTCTTTTCCTGGGCGGCGCTGGTCGGGTGGAGCGAAGTTGCGGGGTCGCTCACCCTCTCGGCATTGGGGCCGGGCCTGCTGCTCTATGGCGGCTGCATCTTCTGGGTGGTAGGCTATGACACCATCTACGCCTTGCAGGACCGGGAGGATGACGCGCTGATCGGCATCGGGTCGAGCGCCCTGTCCATGGGGCGGCACGTGCGCGGCGGGGTGACGCTCTGCTATGCGCTGGCGCTGGCGCTTTGGGCGGGCGCGATCTGGCAGGTCCGGCCGCAGGGGCTGGCGCTGGCGGCGCTGCTGCCGATGGCGGTGCATCTGGGCTGGCAGGTGGCGACCTTGAAGGAGGACGGGGTCGATCCCTTGACGAAATTCCGGTCCAACCGCTTTGCCGGACTGCTCATGTTCCTGGGTTGCCTGGTGGTGGGCAGCGCATGAGCGGCCCGCGCGAGGGCGAGGATTGCTGGCGTATCGAGCGCGCCCTGAAGGCGAGCGTGATCGTCGATGCGGATGCCTATTTCCAACATGCCCGCGCCGCGATGATGAAGGCGAAGAAGCGGATCATGCTGGTCGGCTGGGACTTCGACGCCGCGATCAGCCTGATCCGGGAGGATGAGGCGGCCGATGGCGCGCCGGTGGTGATCGGCGACTTCATAAGCTGGCTGGTGGAACGGACGCCGGAGCTGGAAATCTATCTGCTGCGCTGGGACGTGGGGGCGATGAAATCGATGGTGCGGCCATCGAACCTGTTCACCACGGTCCGCTGGATGGCCCATTCGCGCATCACGGTAAAGCTGGACAGCCATCATCCCACGGCCGCCTCCCACCATCAGAAGATCGTGGTGATCGACGATTGCTTCGCCTTTTGCGGCGGGATCGACATGACGAGGGATCGTTGGGACACCCGGCATCATCGCGATGACGATCCGGGGCGGCGGCATCCGGACGGGTCGGCCTATGGGCCGTGGCACGATGCGACGACGGCCTTGCAGGGGCCGGTCGCGGCGGCCCTGGGCGAACATGCCCGGAACCGGTGGAAGGGGGCTGGCGGAGGGGCGCTGGAGCCGGTCGGGCGCGTGGACGATTGCTGGCCCGACGCGCTGCCGGTGCAGTTCGAGGATGTGGACGTCGCCATATCCCGCTCCGCGCCGGAGATGGAGGATCAGGAGCCGCTGGTCGAGATCGAGCGGCTTTTCGTGAACCAGATCGCGTCGGCCCGGCGATATATTTACGCGGAGAGCCAATATTTCGCGTCCCGCCGCATTGCCGAGGCCATCGCCGCCCGGCTGGGCGAGGAAGACGGGCCGCAGATCGTCATCGTCAATCCGGAGCAGGCCGATGGCTGGCTGGAGCAGCAGGCGATGGATACCGCGCGTGCGCGCCTGTTCGAGGCGTTGAAGGCGCGGGATGCGCATGGGCGGCTGCGATTATACCATCCCTTCACCGCGCGCGGGGCGCCGATCTATGTCCATGCCAAGATATTGATCGTCGATGACCGGGTGTTGCGGGTCGGGTCGTCCAACATGAACAACCGGTCGATGCGGCTGGATACCGAATGCGACGTGACGATCGATGCGGCGCTGGCGGCCAATGCAGGGCGGGAGGATATGATCCGGGCGATTCGCGACGATCTGGTCGCCGAGCATCTGGACCTGCCGGTCGAACGGGTGGCGGCGGTGATCGCGGAGCGCGGACTGATCGGCGCGATCGACCAGTTGCGGGAAAAGGCGGGGCGGACCCTGCGGCCCTATGTGACGCCGGACTTGAACGATGTTCAGGCCTGGCTGGCGGATAATGAGGCGCTCGATCCCGAAGGGCCGGGCGAAATGCTGGAGCCTGTCGCGGAGCGGGGCCTGTTCCGGCGGATGCGGGGGTGGATGGACCGGGATTGAACTTCAGGAGCCGCGCTTCATTCGGCGGCCAGAAGCGCCTCCGCGCCGCCCAGGTTGACGGAGACGAGGCGGCTCACCCCCTGCTCCACCATCGTCACGCCGAACAGGCGGTGCATGCGGGCCATGGTCACGGCATTGTGGCTGACGATCAGGTAACGGGTGTCGGTCTGTCCCACCATCGCGTCGAGCAGGTCGCAGAAGCGTTCGACATTGGCGTCGTCCAGCGGGGCGTCGACCTCGTCCAGCACGCAGATCGGCGCGGGATTCGTCAGGAACAGCCCGAAGATCAGCGCCACGGCGGTCAGCGCCTGTTCGCCCCCTGAAAGCAGCGTCAGGGCGGCGAGCTTCTTGCCCGGCGGCTGGGCCATGATCTCCAGGCCCGCCTCCAGCGGATCGTCGCTATCGATCAGTTCCAGATGCGCCTGGCCGCCGTTGAACAGGGTGGTGAACAGGCGGCGGAAATGGCCGTCCACCGCCTCGAACGCGGCGAGCAGGCGCTGGCGGCCTTCGCGGTTGAGGCTGCCGATGGAACCGCGCAGGCGGTTGATCGCCTGGCTCAACTCCTCGCTTTCGGCGCGGCTGTTGGCCTGGGTGGTTTCCAGTTCCTCCAGTTCCTGCGCGGCGACCAGGTTGACCGGGCCGATGCGCTCGCGCTCCGCTGCCAGGCGGTCATGCTCGGCCTGTTCGGACTGGGCGATGCGGATGTCGGCGCTGGCGAAGCCCAGTTTTTCCGGCAGGACCGGGGGCGGGCATTCGAAGCGTTCGCCCGAGAGGCGGTTGGTTTCGACGCGCTTTTCGTCGGCGGCTTCGGCGCGGGCGACGGCGGTGGCGCGGGCCTCCCGGCATCCGGCGAGGGTTTCGCCAGCCTGAGCGGCGCGCTGTTCGGCGGTGCGCAGGGCGGCTTCGGCCTCGCTTTCCTCGCGGCGGGCGGCGTCGGCGGCTTGGGTCAGCGCATCGCCCTGTTCGCTGAGCGTGGCGATGGTGGCGGCAAGCTGGTCGGGCTGGTCCGCGATTTCGGCGCGTTCCCGGGCGATGGCGTCGTTGCGTTCGACCATGGCGGCGATGCGCTTGGCGGCTTCCCCTGCGCGGGCGCGCCAGCCCCTGGCTTCGGCGTCCGCGGCGGCCATGCGTTCGCGGTCGCTGGCGAGCGCGCGGTCGGCCAGCGCCTGATCGGCCTGAAGCTGGCTGACGGCAAGGCGGGCCTTTTCGCTGGCCTGTTGCAGCGTGGTGACGAGGGTGCGGGTTTCCTCGCCATCGGGCATGGCCGTGCGGGCGGTTTGCGCCTTGTCATGTTCGGCCTGTGCGGAGGCAAGGTCGGCGCGGGCTTCGGCGAGGCGTTCTTCAATCGCCTCGCGGCGGTCGGTCAGGCGTTCCAGCGCGGCGGCGGCTTCGTCGGCGGCGCGCAGGGCGGTGCGCAGGCGCTGGTCCGAATTGCCAAGTTGCGTGCGGCCGGTGGCGAGCGTCTGGGCGGCGTCGCGCTCGCGGGCGGCGGCAGCGTCCTGCGCTGTGCGGGCGGTCTCGACTTCGGCCTCGGCGGCGGGGCGAGCGGCGGCGATGGCGTCCAGGCGGTTGAGGCGGATCAGGCGTTCGGCGGCGGCCGCGCCCCCTTCCGCCGCGACATAGCCGTCCCAGCGGCGAAGCTGGCCATCCCTGGTGACGAGGCGCTGGCCGACGGCCAGGGGCTGGTTTTCGTCGCTCTCCGCCACCGCGACCTGGGCAAGGCGGCGGGCCAGTTCGGGCGGGGCGGTGACGTGGGTGGACAGCGCCGTGCAGCCCGCGGGCAGAGCGGGGTCGCTGTCGAGTGCCGTTGCGCCTGCCCAGCGGCGTTTGCCCTCGGCGGCGATAGGGGCCTCCAGATCGTCGCCCAGCGCGGCGGCAAGGGCGCGTTCATAGCCGGGGGCGGCCTTCAACCGGTCGAGTGCGCGGCTGCGGTTGCCGGTGCCATTTTCCACCGCGCGTTTCAGGGCAGCGGCTTCGCTGTCCAGCGCGGCGAGGGTGGCGCGGGCGGAAGAGAGTGCGGTTTCGGCGGTGGCGCGCTGCTCGGCGGCTTGCGCGCGGCTGGCTTCGGCGGTGCGGATCGCGGCTTCGGCAGAATCGCGGTCGGCGCTGGCCTGTTGCTGGGCAGCAAGGGCTTCGGCGCGTTTGGCCTCCAGCGGGGCGGCGTCGGGCAGGGCGGCGGCTTCGGATTCGAGCCTTTGCGCCTCGCGGGCAGCGCGGTCGAGGCGGCTGCGGGCGGCGGCGAGAGCGGCCTCCGCCACGCGCAGCTCGGCCTGCTCGCCCGCCTGTTTCGCCATCGCCTTGGCAAGGTCGAGTTCGGCGTCGCGGGCGGCATCGTCGGCGCGGGCGATGCGGCCGGCGAAATCGGGGCGCATCGCTTCGGTTTCGGTGATGCGGGCCTTGAGCGCGGCGATTTCGTCGGTGAGGCGGGCGATCGCCTCCGCCGCGTCATTGGCCAGCGTGCCTTCGCGGTCCCGGTCTTCCTCCAGCCGGTCCGCCTGCTGGGCCAGGTCGTGGAGGCGGCGAACCACGCCGTCGCGTTCGGTGCGCAGCGCCGTGAGCCTGTGTCCTGCCTCGCTGGCCGCGTCGCGGGCAGCCTGGGCGGCGGCGCGTTTTTGCGCCAGCGCTTCGACGGCGGCATTGGCGTGGACGGCGGCGGCCTGCTGGGCTTCCTGCGCGGCGGCGACGGCGGTTTCGGCCTGTTTCGCCTCGGCACGGGCGGCGTCGGCGGACGCGGCAGCTTCGCGCCAGCGGGCGAAGATCACGCGGCCCTCGGCAATGCGGATCTGTTCGGACAGGCGGATATAGCGTTCCGCCGCCTTGGCCTGACGGCGCAGGCTGTTGGCGCGCGCCTCCATGTCGGAAAGGATTTCGTCCAGCCGCATGAGATTGGCTTCGGCGGCGCGCAGCTTCTGCTCGGCATCCTTGCGGCGGACGTGGAGGCCGGAAATGCCCGCCGCTTCCTCCAGCATGGCGCGGCGTTCCTGCGGGCGGGCGGCGATGACGGCGGCGATGCGGCCCTGGCTGACCAGAGCCGGGCTGTGCGGCCCGGTGGCGGCGTCGGCGAAGATCAGCGCGATGTCCTTGGCCCGGACGTCGCGGCCATTGGCGCGATAGGCGCTGCCCGCGCCGCGTTCGATGCGGCGGGTGACTTCCAGTTCGCCGTCGGCGGCGACTTCTACCGCGTTGAACAGTTCGCCCTGTTCCTGCACGGTCATCAGCGAGACTTCGGCAAAATCCCGCTGGGGGCGGGTGGCGGTGCCCGCGAAGATCACATCCTCCATGCCGCCGCCGCGCATCGACTTGGCGCTGGATTCGCCCATGACCCAACGGATCGCTTCCAGCAGGTTCGACTTGCCGCAGCCATTGGGACCGACAATGCCGGTCAGGCCGGGTTCGATGCGCAACTCCGTCGGGTCGACGAAGCTCTTGAAGCCGGAAAGTTTGAGACGCTTTATCTGCATCGGACAAGATCAGGGCAGCGCAAAGCCGCCCCGCCCCCAGCGGGACGCCGCATCGATGTCGTCATCCCCCTCTTGTCCAATCCCAAATCCCTGATTTTTAGAGTCCCGCTTCCTTGAGCTTGGTGCGCAGCGCCGGCCAGGCGGCGGTATTCTCCACCATCACGCCGTTCAGGATGAAGCTCGGCGTGCCCTCGATCTTATATTGGGCGTTCGCCTCTTCCACGCCCTTGGCCAGCTTTTCGGCGGCGGCGGTGTCGGCCAGGCACTGTTTTGCCTGATCTTCCGCTATGCCGCGCTGCTTGGCGAAGTCGACCAGGCCGATCGCCTGGGCAAGCTGGCCGAAACGCTCGGCCGGGGGGGCGCTCATCAGCGCCTTGTATTTCTCGTCGCCCAGCGCCTGCGCCTTTTCGAACATCGCGTTCTGGTTGGCGAAGAACTGGTCGGACAGGGGATAGAATATGTCCTTGCCGCCGCAGCGCGCTAGCAGCGCGGTCGAAATGTCGATGGGATCGCGCACATAGTTGCGGAATTCGAAGCTCATCTTGCCGCTGTCGACGATCTGCTTGATCTCCTCGGCCGATTCAGCGGCGAAATCGCGGCAGTGCGAACAGGTGTAGGAACCATATTCGATCAGCTTCACCTTCGCATTGGGGTTGCCCATGATGAAATGGCCCTCGGGCGTGGTGGCGACGGTTTCGGACCATGTCGTGCCCGCAGGCGCGGCAACGGCGGCGACCGGTTCGGCTGAAGTGGTGCCCCCCGCATCCTTCTTGCCGCAGGCGGCGACGGTCAGGCAAAGGGCGATGAGGGCAAGTCCGGAAAGGGCTTTCACGTTATTCAGGCTCCGTTTGTCGGGCGTTATCCTGCACGGTTTAGATCAGGGCAATGCCGCCTGCAACCGCGTCCAGTCAGACCCCTGGACCAGCGTGCCGTTCACCGTGAAGGAAGGCGTGCCGCCAATCCGCACCTTGTTCCACGCTTCGTCGGTCATGGCCAGGATCTGCTTCATGGAGGCGGGATCGTTGATGCAGGCGTCCAACTGCGCGGGCTTGAAGCCGCGTTTCGCCATCAGGGCATAAAGGCCGGTCTTCTGCCCGATGTCGCGCAGGGCGGCGTTCTGATCGGCCGGCTTGGCCGCGTCCTTTTCATAGGCGATCAGCTTTTCCATCCATGCGCCCTGGTTGGCGAACAGGGCCTCATGATTGCCGAAGAAGCGACCAGGGCCGCCGCAACGGGCAAGCAGGGCGGCGGCCAGGTCATATTTGTCGCGCACCGCATTGCGCACCTCTACGCTGAGCTTGCCGCCCTTCACATAATCGGCGCGCAGGGGGGCGCTGGCCTCCGCCACGAAATGGGCGCAGTGGGAGCAGGTGTAGCTCACATATTCGACCAGCTTGGTCGGCGCGGCGGGATTGCCCAGCACATGACCCCCGATCGGGGACAGGGCGACCCGGCTCACCCAATTGGCGGCGGGGGCTGCGATAAGGCCCGCCGGAACGGCGAGCAGGGAGAGGAAAGCCAGGCGAAATTTCGTCATGCGGTGGTCCGTTGATGCGCCGCCCCTGTCACGGCAAAGATGGCTATGATGTATACTTCCTGTCCCCAAGCGCAACGTGCGAAGGCAGGAAATGGCCATGAGCGATCATCATTCCTCCCTACGCGCAGCGTGGGGAGGGGGACCGCCGCCGAAGGCGGTGGTGGAGGGGAAATTCGGAGGTCGTGCCCCGTTCCCCTCCACCATGCTTCGCATGGTCCCCCTCCCCATCTTCCGATGGGGAGGAATAGGATAGGTCCGCAAACACCCTAGCCGATCTTGGGCAAACCCCCGCTATTCGCCAGCCCCTGCGCCAGCGATTCCAGCACCGCCCGCAGTTCGGGGTCGCCAATGTCGCGCAGGGAATCGCCCAGTTCGACCGGAATGGGCTTCAGGTTGCGCGGTGGGGGGCGGCGTTCCGGCTGCCGGGGCTGAACCATGCCCTGCCTCATCGCGACCTTGGCGACGGCGGCATAGCCGAAGAAGCGGTTCACCCGGTCGATAATGTCGGGCAGCACATGCTGGATCATCGGCGCATGGCCGCTCATGACGGTCAGTTGCAGCGTGCCGCCTGCCTTCTTGCCCGCCGGGAAACGGATCGATTCGGGTTCGCTGATCCCGGCATAATGGGCACCCACAATCTCCGCCCAGCGAGTGACGATGCTGGACTGGACGAAGCCGAATTTGCGGAAGGCGGCGGCGCCGATGGCGGGCATCAGGTCCGCGATCCGGCGCGGCGCGCCGATGCGCGGGCGGTCCTGAGCCTGCTCCTTGCGGCTTTTCGTTTTTGGGGTCGCCATTTTTTTAGGGGTTTCTGGGCGTTCCGTCATGGGCTTCTTAATGGCATAGGGTCGCCATGCGCGTCGAGGGAAACATCCGGAAAATAGCATCCGATCTGCTCGCCCATTATGATGTCCATGCGCGCAAGCTGCCCTGGCGCGCCCCGCCGGGCGCCAATGCGGCCGACCCCTACCCCGTCTGGCTGTCGGAGGTGATGCTCCAGCAGACGACAGTGGCGGCGGTCGGACCTTATTTCGCGAAATTCACGCAGCGCTGGCCCGATGTGGCGGCGCTGGCGGCGGCGGCGGATGCGGATGTCATGGCCGCCTGGGCAGGCCTTGGCTATTATGCCCGCGCCCGCAATCTGCTGGCCTGCGCGCGGGCGGTGGCGGGCGACCATGGCGGCGTCTTTCCCGATACGGAGGATGGGCTGCGCGCTTTGCCGGGCGTGGGCGCCTATACGGCGGCGGCGGTAGCGGCGATCGCCTTCGGACGGCGGGCCGTGGTGGTCGACGCCAATGTGGAGCGGGTGGTGGCCCGGCTCTACGCCATCGCCACGCCCCTGCCCGCGGCGCGGGCGGAAATTCGGGCGGCGACCGACGCGATCACGCCCGACCTACGCGCCGGGGACTTTGCGCAGGCGATGATGGATCTGGGCGCGACCATCTGCACGGCGCGCAACCCCGCCTGCGGGATTTGCCCCCTGCGGCAGGATTGCGCGGCTTTCCGGACCGCCGATCCCGCCGCCTTCCCGGTCAAGGCGGCGAAGAAGGCCAGGCCGCACCGGCTGGGCCATGGCTGGTGGATCGAGCGGCCGGACGGACATGTCTGGCTGGTGCGGCGGCCCGACAAGGGGATGCTGGGCGGCATGCGGGCTTTGCCTTCCTCCGAATGGAACGACGCGCCTGACGCGACGCCGCCATTGTCCGCGCCCTGGCGGCGGCTGGCGGAGCCGGTCGCCCATGTTTTTACGCATTTCTCCCTCGCATTGACGGTGCACCATGCCCATGTGGGGCCGGACGTGACGCCGCCCGGCGAGGGTGAGTGGTGGCCGGTGGCCGAAATCGGGAAGGCGGGTCTGCCGACCCTGTTCGCCCGCGCCGCCGAAATGGCGATGAAGGAGAGTAGGAACGATGCACGGCTCTAATATCCCGGAATCGCGGCTTGTGGCCTTTGGCGGGGGACGGCTGGACCGGGTCGACCATGTCCGCAGCAATCCCGCCCTGCTGGCAGAGGCCTTCGCCTCCCCGCTGGCCCGCAGGCTGGTGCTGGACGGGCTGGAGCCGGTGGTCGAGGACGGCCATCTGGTGATGGAGGCGCTGCCGGGCGATGCCTGGATCGAACATCATGCCCTGCTGGGCGTGGACGAGCAGCAACGGCCGATCTTCGCGGAATTGCTGGCCGACGCGCCGCACAGCCTTGTCGCCACGCCGCGCAGCCGAACCTTGCCGGACGAGGTGCCGGGGCATGAGGTCGCCCTCTACGGTGCGGCGCGCAGCCTGTTGGCCTGGCATGCGCGGCACCGCTTCTGTTCGGTGTGCGGGCAGCGCAGCGCCCCCGCCAAGGCGGGCTGGTCGCGGCAATGCGGGTCGTGCAAGGCGGAGCATTTTCCCCGTGTCGATCCGGTCGTGATCATGCTGGCCGAGCATCGCGGGCGGGTGTTGCTGGGGCGGCAGCATAGCTGGCCCGCGGGGCGCTATTCGGCGCTGGCCGGGTTCGTGGAGCCGGGCGAAACGCTGGAGGAAGCGGTCGTCCGGGAGATCAGGGAGGAGGCGGGCATCGCAACCCATAAGGTGCGCTATGTGACCAGCCAGCCCTGGCCCTTCCCGTCATCGCTGATGATCGCCTGCACGGCGCAGGCCGACGACGACGCGCTGAAGATCGACGAAAATGAGATCGAACATGCCTTCTGGTGCGATGAGGAGGGCGTTCGCGCCGCCATGGCCGGGGAGGAGGGCGCACCCTTCCTCGCCCCGCCCCCGATGGCGGTCGCCTGGCATCTGCTCCGGCATTGGCTGGATGAGCGGGAACTGGCCGGGCGCTGGCAGGTTGCCGACCGCGACCCAAGCGCGTAAGGCCGCCCCTTCGCCCTGCACCCCCCGTCACAGGAATCGACAAAGTCCATGCTCAGCCTAGAAGAAGCCCAGTCCCGCGCCCAGGATCTGGTGACGGCGGCGCGCCGGGCGGGGGCTGACGCGGCTGACGCCATCTATGCCTGCAACGCATCGACCAACGTGTCGGTCCGGCTGGGCGCGCTGGAGGATGTGGAACGGTCGGAGGGCGAGGAAATCGGCCTGCGCGTCTTCATCGGCAGCCGCTCCGCCAGCATTTCGGCGTCCGACATGAACCCCGCGACATTGGCGACTCTGGTCGACCGCTGCATCGCCATGGCGGGGCAGGCGCCCGAAGACCCCTATGCGGGCCTCGCGCCTGAAGATCGGCTGCTGAAGGGCGCATTGCCCGCGCTCGACCTGGCCGACCCGTTCGAGCCGGAACCGGCGGACCTGCGCGCCCGCGCCCTGCTGGCCGAGGAAGCGGCGCGGGCCGTGCCCGGCGTCACCAACAGCGAGGGCGGCGGTGCCGCCACCGGACGCAGCCAGATGGCGCTCGCCACCAGCCACGGCTTTGCCGGGGCCTATGCCGGGACCAGCCATTCCACCTGGGCCAGCGTCCTCGCCGGAACCGGCGCGGACATGCAGCGCGACCATGCCAGCCACAGCGTCCGCCATATAGTCGATCTGGACGATGCCGATGCGGTCGGAACCCGCGCCGGACAACGGGCGGTGGCGCGGTTGAACCCGGTGAAGGTCGGCAGCGGCATGATGCCGGTCATTTTCGATCCGCGCATCGGCTCCAGCCTGGTCGGCCATCTGATCGGCGGCATGGTCGGCCCCGCCATTGCGCGCCGGTCGAGTTTCCTGCTGGAATCGCTGGGCGAGGCTTTGTTCGACGCAGGCGTGACGATCATCGACGATCCGCTGCGCCTGCGCGGCTTGCGCTCGCGCCCCTTCGACGGAGAGGGGCTTCCGGTCGGACGGCGCGCCTTGATCGACCGGGGCGTGCTGACCGGCTGGCTGATGGACAGCGCGTCGGCGCGGCAACTGGGGCTGGAGCCGACCGGCCATGCCAGCCGGGGCGGAAGCGGCGCGCCGGGCGCGGGCGTCACCAATGTGCATATGGAGCCGGGCACGCTGTCGCCCGGCGAACTGATGGCGGACGTGAAGCGTGGCCTCTACATCACCGAACTGATCGGCATGGGCGTCAATGGCGTGACCGGCGATTACAGCCGGGGCGCGGCGGGTTTCCTGATCGAAAATGGCGCGGTGGGCCAGGCGGTGTCGGAAATCACCATCGCCAGTAATTTGAAGGACATGTTCCGGGCGCTGGTCCCGGCCAACGACCTGGCCTTCCGCTATGGCATGAACGTGCCGACGATCCGCGTCGACGGGATGACCGTTGCTGGCGGCTGACATCCCCCTGCGCGACGTTGTGGCGGCCGTTTCCGACGCCGCCGACCGCGCCCTGACGCTCTGGGCGGGCGGGGAGACGCGCGTGCGCCAGTGGGAAAAGGTGCCCGGCCATCCGGTGTGCGAGGCCGATCTGGAACTGGACGCGATGCTGCGGGAGCGGCTCTACGCCATCGATCCGTCGGCGGGCTGGCTGTCGGAGGAGACGGCGGATACCGTCCACCGGCTCGGCCTGCCCCGCGTCTGGGTGGTCGATCCTATCGACGGCACGAGGGACTATCTGCGCGGGCGTCCCGGCTGGGCGGTATCGGTGGCGCTGGTGGAACATGGCGCGGTGCGCTTCGGCATATTGGCCGCGCCCGCCCGCAACGAATTGTGGATCGCCCAGTCCGGCGCGGGCGCGACCCGCAACGGACGAACCTTGCAGGCGGGATCGCGTGCCGTTCTGCCCGGTTCGCGGGTGCCCGCCGACCAGCTTCCCCGCTACGACCGCGATCTCGTCACCGTGCACAAGCCCAACAGCATCGCGCTGCGCATGGCGATGGTGGCGGCGGACGAGGCCGATCTGGTCGCGACGGTGCGCTGGGGCAATGAATGGGACGTCGCCGCCGCCGCGCTGATCGCGCAGGAGGCGGGGGCCATCGTCACCGACGCGCTCGGCAACCCCTTTTCCTTCAACCGCCCGCAGCCGACCGCCTTCGGCCTGCTATGCGCCGCGCCGGGCGTCCACGCCGCAGCGACGGAACGGCTGGCCCCGCGAGCGCAGGAAATATTGGGGCGCGCCTAGCCCAATATTCCCTCTCCCAGCGGGAGAGGGAGGGAGCCGTGCACGGCACGGCGGAAGGGTGAGGGCGAAACGGCGCGGATCACTCGCCATCTTCTCCCGCGCTGCTGAAAGCGCCGCTACTGGTCTGATCGCTCAGATCTTGCCATATTTGGCTTCGAATCCGGCCAGGTCGCCCGCGGCCAGATATTTCGCCTGGTCGATCCATTGGTCGCGCACCGGGCGGCCCTTGAAATTGCCCAGCTTCGCATCGATTGCGGCGATGTCGCTGTCGTTCCACCCGGCGATCTGCGCATAGCGGGTGACGCCCAGTTCGATCAGCAACATGTTCAGCTTGGGCCCCACGCCCTTCAGCTTCAACAGGTCGTCCGCACCGCTGGAAAGGGTCGTGACGGCGGGCGAAACCGGGATCGGCTGCGGCGCTGGCGCGACAGGTTCGACCGGAGCAACGGCGGCGGGTTCAGGCACCACCGGCTCGGCGGGAGCGGCGAGGGGGGGCGCGGCGACAGGCGGCGCGGCAACGGGAGCGGCGGCCTTCTTCACCTCCACAGGCACAACAGGCTCGCTCGGCCGATTGCGTCCGGACAGCAGGAAAACGACGCCGATAATGACCAACAGCGCGATCAGCAGCCACAGGCCATAGTCCATGAAAAATTCCTGCATCGCTCGTCCCTCCCCTTAGAATTTGGCCCGTCTGAATTTGGCCTATTTAAGGATGGTTGCGGGCGCGCCGCAAGGGGATCAGCGCGCTGCTTCCTCCCGCGCGACTTCCCGCCAGCCAATATCCCGGCGGCAGAAGCCGGTCGGGAAGCCGATGGCATCCACCGCCTTATAGGCCGCTTCCTGCGCCGCCTTCACCGTGTGGCCGGTCGCGGTGACGTTCAGCACGCGGCCGCCATTGGCGACGATCGCGCCGTCCTTGTCCGCCGTGCCCGCATGGAAAACCCGCGCCCCGCTGGCTTCCGCCGCGTCGATGCCGCTGATCGCGCCGCCCTTTTCCGGTGTGCCGGGATAGCCGTTCGCGGCCATGACGATGGTGAGCGCGGTGCGATCCGCCAGTTGCACCGGCCCCTGTTCGGCCAGCCGCCCCTCCGCCACCGCGAGCAGCAACGCGACCAGATCGCCGTCGAAGCGCATCATCAGCACCTGGCATTCGGGATCGCCGAAACGGGCATTATATTCGATCAGCTTCGGCCCTTCGGCGGTCAGCATCAGCCCCGCATAGAGGACGCCGCTATAGGGCGTGCCCTCGGCAGCCAGCGTGTCGACGGTGGGGCGGACGATCTTCTCGATCACTTCCGCCTCCAGTTCCGGGGTCAGCACGCGGGCCGGGCTATAGGCGCCCATGCCGCCGGTATTGGGACCGGTGTCGCCGTCGCCCACGCGCTTGTGGTCCTGCGCCGATCCGAAGGGCAGGATCGCGCTGCCGTCGGTCAGGGCGAAGAAGCTGGCTTCCTCCCCGGTCATATACTCTTCCAGCACCACTTCCTCGCCCGCCGCGCCGAACGCGCCGGAGAACATGGAATCGAGCGCCTCCAGCGCTTCCTCGCGGGTTTCCGCGATGATCACGCCCTTGCCCGCCGCCAGCCCGTCCGCCTTGATCACCACCGGCAGCGCGAAATCGTCCAGCGCGGCGATCGCGCCGTCCTTGCTGGTGACGCGCTCATAGGCGGCGGTGGGGATGCCCGCCCGCTTGCATAAATCCTTGGTGAAGCCCTTCGATCCTTCCAGTTGCGCCGCCTTCTTGCCGGGGCCGAACACCGGATAGCCCTTGACCCGCAGATTGTCGGCCAGCCCGTCGACCAGCGGCGCTTCCGGCCCGATCACCACCAGCCCGATGCTGTGGCGCAGGCAGAAATCCACGACGGCGCGATGATCCGTGGCATCCAGGTCGACCAACGTCGCATGCTGCGCTATGCCGGGGTTGCCCGGCGCGGCATAAAGGGTGCTGAGGGCGGGCGATTGCGCCAGCTTCCACGCCAGAGCATGTTCGCGGCCGCCGCCGCCCAACAGAAGGATGTTCATTTCGCCCATGTCCCCGGAATATGAAGCTGGATATGATGTCTCGGGGCGCCTGTTAGCCGAGGAACGCGCTGGCGACAACGCGCCGCCGCTCAGCGTGAGCGAATTGTCGGCCCTGCTGAAGCGCACGGTGGAGGACCGTTTCGGCCATGTCCGCCTGCGCGGCGAGATTTCCGGGTTCAAGCGGGCGGGGTCGGGGCATATCTATCTGTGCCTGAAGGACGACAATGCCGTGATCGACGGCGTGATGTGGAAGGGCGGGGCGGCGCGCCTGCCCTTCGCGCCGCAGGACGGGGTGGAGGTGATCGCCACCGGCAAGCTGACCACCTATCCGGGGCGCTCCAAATATCAGATCGTGATCGAGCGGATGGAATTGGCGGGCGAAGGCGCGCTGATGGCCCTGTTGGAAAAATTGAAGCAGAAACTGGCGGCGGAGGGGCTGTTCGACCGATCCGCCAAGCGCCGCCTGCCCTTCATGCCACGGGTGATCGGCGTCGTGACGTCGCCGACCGGCGCGGTGATCCGGGACATATTGCATCGGCTGGCGGATCGCTGCCCGACGCAGGTGCTGCTCTGGCCGGTGCTGGTGCAGGGGCAGGGCGCGGCGGAGCAGGTGGCGCGGGCGGTGCGCGGCTTCAGCGCGATGCAGCCCGGCGGCCCCATCCCCCGGCCCGATCTGGTCATCGTGGCGCGGGGCGGCGGATCGATCGAGGATCTGTGGAGCTTCAACGAGGAGATCGTCGTCCGGGCCGTGGCCGAATGCTCCATCCCGATCATCTCCGCCGTGGGGCATGAGACGGACACGACGCTCTGCGACTATGCCGCCGACATACGCGCGCCCACGCCCACCGCTGCGGCGGAGATGGCGGTGCCGGTGCGGGCGGAACTGCTGGCGATGCTGACGGAGCAGGGGCTGCGCATGGACCGGGCCGTGCGGCGCGGCGCAGCGCAGGCGCGGGAACGGCTGGAGATGCAGGCACGGCTGATGCCGACACCCGACACGCTGCTTGCCCCCCAGCGGCAGAGGCTGGATCAGTTGTCGGACGGCCTGGGCAGCGCCTTGCGGCATCGCATTGCCGATGCGCGTACGCATCTGGGCCAGGCGGGCGGGGCGTTGCGCCCGGCCCTGCTGCGCCAATATGTCAGCCGCGCCGCCGAGCGCGTCGCCCGGCTGCACCTGCGCCCGGATTATCTGGCGCGGGTGTATCAGGACCGGGCGACGGCGTTCGACCGGGTGTCGCGCCTGTTCCTGTCGGTCAATCCCGACCTGCCGCTGCAACGCGGTTTCGCCAGGGTGATGGCAGGCGACCGGCTGGTGAAATCAGTGGCGGATGCGCAGGCGGCGGGCGCCGTCACCCTGCATTTCCGCGACGGCGCGGTGGATGCGACCATCGATGGCGCCGCCCCCCTTGAGAAGCCGCCAACCGAAGCTATATCGAACCCGTCACGCCCCCCGCGCAAACCCCGCGAGGGCAGGGAAACCGGCCAGCAGGACCTGTTTTCCCGATGACGCCGTTGCGCAAGAAAGGCCGAGTTATCCCATGCTGATGTCCAACCGCGACCGCCCGGCCCGGCTGCATTATATGGCCTACAGCTTCCGCGTGCTGCAAACCGGCGACCATGTCGTCTGCGCCGTCAGCGGCCGGAAAATTCCGCTGGACGATCTGCGCTATTGGAGCATCGCCCGGCAGGAACCCTATGCCAGCGCCGAAATCTCCGCCCAGGCCGAATTGAAGGCGCGTGGCCTGTAAGATGCCGGGGTCGTAAATGAAGCGCCGGATCGCCGCCGCCGCTGCGCTGGCGATGGCTGGCATGACGGTTGCCGCAGCGCCGCCCACGACGGAACTGGCGCTGACCGGCGCGCCCGTTCAGGGCGGCGTCCTGCTGGGCACGGCGCCGAAGGGGACGGTCGAACTGCGCTTCAACGGGCAACTGGTGCCGGTCGATGCCGATGGCCGCTTCCTGATCGGCTTCGACCGCGATGCCGCGCCGCAGGCCCGGCTTACCGGACGCCTTGCCGATGGCGCGCTGCTCGACCGCGCCCTCACCGTCGCGCCCCGCGCCTGGCGGATCGAGCAGGTGAACACGCCGCTGCGCCCCACGAAAAGCACGGAAGCCTTCCTCGCTCTGCGCAGGCCGGAACTGGAACGGATCGCCGCCGCGCGCAACATGGTGACGGATGCGCAGGGCTGGCGCCAGCGGTTCATCTGGCCGCGCATCGGACGCATATCCGGCCTGTTCGGTGCGCAGCGCATCTATCAGGGCCAGCCTGGCGCATATCATGGCGGCGTCGACGTCGCTGGCGCACCGGGCGAACCCGTCGTCGCACCGGCTGACGGGGTGGTGATCCTGGCCGCCGACCGCCCCTTCACGCTGGAGGGCAATCTGTTGATGATCGACCATGGCCATGGTCTCAACAGCGCCTTCCTGCATCTGTCGCGGATCGATGTGACGAAGGGGCAGCATGTGGTCCAGGGGCAGCGCATCGGCGCGATCGGGGCCACGGGGCGAGCCACCGGACCGCATCTCCACTGGGGGATGAAGTGGAACGACGCGCGGATCGACCCGCTTTTATTGGCCGGACCCATGCCAGCGGGTTGAATTAATATTTCGCGGAACTATAATTTTCTTTATGTGTTTATGCGCGCCGGAATGCGAAAGTTTTTCCCGGAAACACGGGCCAATAACAAAGTTGTTATACGGGCGTTCAACGACCATTTTGCCCCATTGTGGCATATTTGCTACAGTTTCTGTCAAATGCGATTTTCGACCCCTGACCCTGCTTTACACTGATAAAACGACTGCGCAGAATATCGCGCAGTACGTGTGAAGAGGGTTTGCTGTCGGGCTCTTTCGCCCTCTTCACACGTCCAGAAAAAGCGCGCGGGCCAATCCGCACGCCTCCAGAGCAAGGGACTGGATAGTGAAGACCATAACCAAGATCGGGCTGCGCGGTGGCGCGGCTCTTCAGGCGTTGACTCTCGTCGGCGCCGGCCTCGCGGCTTTCTCCGCACCCGCTTTCGCACAGGACGCGCCCCCTGCCGATGATGACAGCGTCATTATCGTGACTGGCTCGCGTATTGTGCGGCCTGATCTGGAAGCATCCAGCCCAGTCACTACTTTGAGCCAGGAACAGTTCAAGCAGAGCAACTCGCCCACTGTCGAAAAGCTGCTCGCGCAAAATCCACAATTTGTTCCTGCCATCGCCTCCACCGTCAACAACGGCAACCCCGGCGTGGCTACCGTCGACCTGCGCGGTTTGGGTGACAATCGCACGCTCGTGTTGGTGAACGGCAAGCGACAGGTTTCATATGATTCGCAGGGCACTGTCGATGTCAACGCGATCCCTGTCGCACTGATCAAGCGGGTTGACGTACTGACCGGCGGTGCTTCGGCCGTCTATGGATCGGATGCCGTCGCCGGCGTGGTCAACTTCATCCTCAACGATCGCTTCACTGGCCTTCAGGCGGATGCCTCGACCCAGATCACGCAAAGCGGTGATGGCCAAGTCTATGATTTGTCATTGACCGGGGGGTTGGAATTCGGCGGCGGTCGCGGCAACATCGTCCTGTCGGGTGGCTATACCAAGCGTGAAGTTGTCTATCAGGGCCAGCGGTCCTTCGCCAACCCGGCGCGCTTTTCCGACGACCTTTCGCCTGGCGGCAGTTCGACGTCCGTGCCGACTGTAATCGACAATACGTTCGACGATAGCAATACGAATTATTACCAGATCGGCGCGAATAATGATTTCGTCCCATATTACCAACCCTATAATTACGCGCCGCCCAATTATCTGGTCGTCCCGCAGGAGCGCTACACTGCAACTGCGCTGCTCCGCTATGAACTGACGGATGGGATCGAATTTTTCGGCCGCGGCAATTATCTGAGTTCCAAGGTGAACAGCCAGTCGGCGCCTACCGGAACCTTCGGCTATACTTTCGATATCGCTCCCGACAATGCGTTCCTGACCGCTCAGCAGCGTGATCTGCTGTTCAACAGCCCATTGTCCCAGATCAATGCGGACGGCACGACGACCATCGGCATACGTCGGCGCATCGTCGAAAGCGGCGGCCGCACAACGACCTATGACAATGAAGCGTGGCAGTTCGTTGGCGGATTCCGCGGACAGGTCAGCGAGATGAATTGGGAAGTGTTTGCCCAGTACAGCGAGTCCAAGCGCGATATTGCCTATCTTAACGACATCACCTATGCGCGCACCGCGCAGGCACTGGATGCCGTGATGGGCCCCAACGGCATTCAGTGCCGTGACACGTCGAACGGCTGTCAGCCGCTCAATCTTTTCACGACCACCCCGATTTCGGGTAGCGTGCTGGATTTTATCCTGACGAGCGGTCGGCAGAAGGACAAGACCACCCAGTTCGTCGCCGGGGGCTCTCTGTCGGGTGATATTGGCGGTCTCGTCAGTCCTTGGGCCGAAAACCCGGTCGCCTTCGCGGTTGGCGCGGAATATCGGCGTGAAAGCGCGCGGACGGACGTCGATGCAGCCTATGCTTCAGGCGATCTGATCGGTTACGGTCAGGGTTTCAATCTGGCTCCCTATCATTTCGATACCAAGGAAATTTACGGCGAACTTCGCGTTCCTTTGGTCACGGACCGTCCCTTCTTCAATTCGCTCAGCCTGGAATTGGGCTATCGTTATTCGGACTACTCCACCGTGGGTGGCGTGCATGCCTATAAAGCCGGCGGCGACTGGTCGCCGGTCGAGGGCATTCGTTTCCGCGGCCTGTATCAGCGGGCCGTGCGCGCGCCGAATATCTATGAACTGACCGCGCCGCCAGTCTCTACGATTGACAATCTCGCCATAGATCCCTGTGCTGAAGGGGCTCCGGTCGGCAATGCCACGTTGACGGCGCTTTGCCTGGGCACCGGCGCACCGGGTTCGACCTATTCTGTAGCGAATATTCCGGAACCCGTCGCAGGTCAGATCAACGCTTTCAGCGGCGGCAATCTGAACCTGAAAGCCGAAAAATCGGATACCTATACGCTGGGTGTCGTACTGACCCCCGGCCAGGTGCCGGGTCTTTCGGTGTCGGTCGACTGGTTCGATATTACCATCAGCAATGCCATCGATGCGCTGGGCGGATCGCCGCAGAATGTGGTGAACGGCTGCTATCTCGTGGCTCAAGACCTCAATAGTGCCTATTGTCAGGCGATCACCCGCAATGCGCTGACGGGATCGCTCAGCGGCAACATCACCTATGGTGTCGATCAGGCCTATGCGAATAGCGCTTTCATCCAAACCAAAGGCATTGATGTTGGCGTCAATTATGACCACCGCGTCGGGGCCGGGCAAATCAGCTTCACGCTGAACGGCACATGGCTGGACACATATGCCAAGCAGGGCGCGACCTTCGCGCCGGTGACTGAATGCGCAGGTCGTTTTGGCTTTGCCTGTAACCTTGCTCCCATTCCCAAGTGGAAGCACGTCGCTGCGATGACCTATTCCAACGGCGGCGTGACGCTGATGGGCCGCTGGCGTTATTTCGGCAAGGTAAAGCAGGACGTCGGTACGGACATTCTGGTGTCGAGCATCAAGGCCCAGAACTATTTCGATGCGACCCTGTCTTTCAACATCGAAAAATCGTTCACCTTCCGCGTTGGCGCCGAAAATCTTTTCAACAAGCGTCCCCCGATTGTCGGTTCGGAAGCGGGAAGCACCACGCATAATGCGGCCAATACCTTCCCGACGGTTTATGATGTGCTGGGACGGCAGTTCTTCGCGGGCATCACCGCCAAGTTCTGATGCTATCCCGAAGGCAGGAGCATCAAAGCCTGCCAACTGACTTGCCGTCAGAATCGGAAGCCCCCCGATGTTTGATCATCGGGGGGCTTTTTTTGAGTATCGCGCAGAAAAGTGGATCCGATTTTTGCAAAAGCCGATGCGGCAACAAAGCTCTATTCCTTTGTTTTAACGCGATTTCTTAAACATCAGATGATGCCATCTGACTGGAAATCGCTCTAAGCCAGGTCCAGCTTCAACCCCCCATCCCCCTCATCAACCCGCACCGTCGCCCCATCCGGCACCTCCCCGCGCAGGATCAAATCCGCCAACGGGTCCTGCAAATAACGCTGCACCGCCCGTTTCAGCGGCCGTGCGCCATAGACCGGATCGTACCCGACTCTGCCCAGCCACGCCCGCGCGCCGTCTGTCAGGTCGAGCGTCACCTTGCGATCCTTCAACAGCTTCCCGATCCGCGCCACCTGAATGTCGACGATCGGGGCCATATGGCTCGCGCCCAGGCGGTGGAACAGGATCACCTCGTCCAGCCGGTTCAGGAACTCCGGCCGGAAATGCGCCCGCACGATGTCCATCACCTGGTCCTCGACCTTCTCGACCGGCTCGTCGTCGGCCAGGCTGGCGATGAACTGGCTGCCCAGGTTCGACGTCAGCACGATGATCGTGTTGGTGAAGTCCACCGTGCGGCCCTGCCCATCGGTCAGGCGACCGTCATCCAGCACCTGCAGCAGCACGTTGAACACGTCGCTATGGGCTTTCTCCACCTCGTCGAACAGGACGACCTGATAGGGGCGGCGGCGGACGGCTTCGGTCAGCACGCCGCCTTCCTCATAGCCGACATAGCCCGGAGGCGCGCCGATCAGCCGGGCGACCGAGTGCTTCTCCATGAACTCGCTCATGTCGATCCGCACCATCGCGCTATCGTCGTCGAACAGGAATCCGGCCAGCGCCTTGGTCAGCTCCGTCTTGCCGACGCCGGTTGGGCCGAGGAACAGGAACGACCCCAAAGGCCGGTTCGGATCCTGCAACCCCGCCCGCGACCGGCGCACGGCGGTCGACACGGCCTTCACCGCATCGGCCTGCCCGATGACGCGCTTGGCCAGTTCCGCCTCCATGGCGAGCAGCTTCTCCCGCTCACCCTCCAGCATCCTGTCGACAGGGATGCCGGTCCAGCGGGAAACGACCGAGGCGATGTCCTCGCTCGTCACTTCCTCGCGCAGCATCGCGCCCTGCGTGACATTCTGGGCCTCTTCCAGCTTGCGCTCCAGTTCGGGGATGCGGCCATAGGCCAGTTCCCCCGCCTTGGCGAGATCGCCCGCCCGCTGCGCCTGGTCCAGTTCGACCCGCGCCGCGTCCAACTGTTCCTTGAGCTTGCTTTCGCCCGCAATCTTGTCCTTTTCGGCTTGCCAGCGCTGGGTGAGTTCGGCCGACTGCTGCTCCAGATTGGCGAGGTCTTCCTCCAGCGCCGCCAGACGGTCCTGCGAAGCCTTGTCGGTTTCTTTCTTCAACGCCTCCCGCTCGATCTTGAGCTGGATGATCCGCCGGTCGAGCGTCTCGATCTCCTCCGGCTTGGACTCCACCTCCATGCGCAGGCGGCTGGCGGCCTCATCCATCAGGTCGATGGCCTTGTCCGGCAGGAAACGGTCGGTGATGTAGCGGTTGGAAAGCGTCGCCGCCGACACGATCGCGCCATCGGTGATCCGCACGCCATGGTGCAGTTCATATTTCTCCTTGAGGCCGCGCAGGATGGAGATGGTGTCCTCCACCGTCGGCTCGCCCACGAAGATCGGCTGGAACCGCCGCTGGAGCGCCGGGTCTTTCTCCACATATTTGCGATATTCGTCGAGCGTGGTCGCGCCGATGCAATGCAGCTCGCCCCGCGCCAGCGCAGGCTTCAGCAGGTTGCCCGCGTCCATCGCCCCTTCGGATTTGCCCGCACCGATCAGCGTGTGCATCTCGTCGATGAAGAGGACGATCTGGCCTTCCGCGCCCTTCACCTCGTCCAGCACGCCTTTCAGCCGCTCCTCGAACTCGCCGCGATATTTGGCGCCCGCGATCAGCGACCCCATGTCGAGCGCCATCAGCGTGCGGTCCTTCAGCGTGTCGGGCACGTCGCCATTGGCGATGCGCAGCGCCAGCCCCTCGGCGATGGCAGTCTTGCCGACGCCGGGATCGCCGATGAGGACAGGGTTGTTCTTGGTCCGGCGCGCAAGGATCTGGATCGTGCGCCGGATTTCCTCGTCGCGGCCGATCACCGGGTCCAGCTTGCCCGCGCGCGCCGCTTCGGTCAGGTCGCGGGCGAATTTCTTGAGCGCGTCATAGCGATCTTCCGCGCCCGCCGTGTCGGCGGTCCGGCCCCCGCGCAGATTGTTGATCGCGGCGTTCAGCGCCTCCGCCTTCACGCCCGCGGCGCTCAGCGCCTTGCCCGCCGCCGTGGTGGTGGCCAGGGTGAGGGCCAACAGCAGCCGCTCCACCGTGACGAAGCTGTCGCCCGCCTTGGCCGCGACCTGCTCCGCGCTGTCCAGCAGGCGCACGGCGTCATTGTCCAGGCCGGGGGTCTGCTGCGCGCCGCTGCCGGAAACGGACGGCACCTTGGCCAGCGCCGCATCGGTTTCGCGCAGCGCCACGCCCGCATCGCCGCCCGCCGCCTTGATCAGGCCGGACGCCATGCCCTGCTGGTCCTCCAGCAGCGCTTTCAACAGATGCTCCGGGCTGATGCGCTGGTGGCTCATCCGGATCGCGACGGTCTGCGCCGACTGGAGAAAGCCCTTGGCGCGGTCCGTAAATTTTTCGAGGTTCATCATGTTCCCCTTCGTGAAGTTGGATCACGATGTAATGTTGCATAAAAGCCACACAAGAGGCCCTACGCAAATATCCTTATCCTCTCTCAATTCACCAAGTCATTCATGGTTTCACCGCCTTGGGCGCATTCGGCGCAAAGGCATCCCCAAAGAAATCGCCCTTGTACCAGCGCGGCGCCTCCGGCTCATCGGCAATCTCGCGGGCGATGGCGTAGTTCACCTTGGCGAACTTGGCCGCCGCCTCCCAACGGAAGGGCAGGCTCATCTGGTCGGAGAGCTGGTGATAGTCGGTCTTGAGGAAATGTTCGAACGCCTCTTTCCCCGGCCCGGCGAACCCCGTCATCAGGAACACCGCCGGCACCCCCTCCTGCACGAAGCGATAATGATCGGACCGGGTGAACAGTCCCTCCGCGGGCAAGGGGTCGGGTGAGAGCGAGATGCCCTCGGACCTGGCCGCCTTCTCCACGATCGGCCCAAGGGTCGAATGCTCGGCGCCGAAGGCGATCACGTCCCGAAAATCATAGGTCAGGATCGGCATGTCCAGATTGACCACGCCCACCAGCTTTCCACCCGCTGGCAGGACCGGATTCCTGGCGAGATATTGCGAACCGAGCAGCCCGTCCTCCTCCGCCGTCACCGCCGCGAACAGGATGGAGCGTTTCGGCCGCTCCCCGCTTTCCGCAAAGGCCTTCGCCACCGCCAGCATGGTCGCCACGCCCGACGCATTGTCCATCGCGCCATTATAGACCTTGTCCGGCCCCTTGCCGTCTTCCTTGACTCCCAGATGGTCGAGATGCGCCATCAGCAGCACATATTCATGGGCAAGCGCCGGGTCGGAACCGGGCAGCACCGCCAGCACATTGCGGCTGGGCGCGGTCTCGACGGTGCTGGCGCGGTCGATGCGGATGCCGGGCTTGAGCGCGAAGCCCCTGGGCCGCGCGCCCTTCTTCTCCGCCTGCGCCCGGATCGCGGCGATGGTCTTGCCCGATCCGGCCAGCAGCGCGTCGGCGGCGGTCCCGGTCACGGTGGCGGTGCCCCGGATGGCGGGCGTGCGGACATAGGGCTGACCGTCCTTGCCGATCCAGCTTACCGTCGGATGCTGCGCCCGGTCGCGCAGCTTTTCCCAGGGGGTGCGGGCCAGCATCGTGGCGCTGGGAATGGTGATCAGGCCGATGGCGCCCGCCTGTTGCGCGGCCAGCGACTTTTCGGCGGCCAGATGCGCGCCGATCTCGCTCGGCATGCCGAGCGGCGAACCGGACAGCGCCACCGCGAACTTGCCCTTGAGGTCGAGACCGGCATAGTCGTTGATCTTCTCGCGGTCGGATTTCAGGCCATAGCCCACGAACACCGCCTGCGCTTCGATGCTCTGCTTCGGCTCGCGGCCGAAGGCGCCGACTGCGACATCGTCCCCGTTGGCGAACCGCCTGCCGCCGATGCTGACCGACGGAGCGGCGCCTTTGTCGAGCCGCGCCACGGCGAGCGTCATGGGCTGATACCAGCTATCCGGCACGGCCTGTTTCAGCCCCAGAGTCTCGAACCGGGCGGCGACATAGCGGGCGGCGACGTCATAGCCGCGCGTGCCCGCGTCGCGCCCCTCCAGCAGGTCGTCGGCCAGGAAGCCGATGTCGGCGCGAATGCCCTCCCCGGTGATGGCGGGGACGGTATCGGCGGAAGCCGGGCCAGATGCGGCGAGTGCAAGGACGAGGGTGGAGGCAAGGGCGAAGGAGCGAAGGCGCATCGGGCGCGAAACCTTTTTTCATTGGTTGAGGGCAAAGCCTATCGCGCCCGTCCGGCCTGTCCAGCGGAAAGCGTATTGCGCGGCTAAAACGCCCCGCTATGCTGCCCGCCCAACCATGATCATCATGAGGCGCGCATGACCTTCTCCCCTTTTTCCCGCCGGTTCGCCCTGATGCTCGGCCTGTCCTCGCTTGCGCTCCTGCCCCCGATGCAGGCGGTGGCGGCCCCCGCATCCCAGGCGGCCAGCGCGCCCGCGCCGCTTTCCAGCCTGGTGGCGGCGGTGGACATTCCCTATGAGGAATTCACGCTGAAGAACGGCCTGCGCGTCATCGTCCACACCGACCGCAAGGCGCCGGTGGTGGGCGTGTCGATCTGGTATCATGTGGGATCGCGCTTCGAACCGGCGGGCAAGACCGGCTTCGCCCATCTGTTCGAGCATCTGATGTTCTACGGTTCGGAAAATGCCGATGGGCCGTTCTTCGGGCGTCTGGAGGATATCGGCGCGACCGACTGGAACGGCACGACCTGGTTCGACCGCACCAATTATTTCGAGACGGTGCCGACCGGCGCGCTGGACCGGGCGCTGTTCCTGGAATCGGACCGGATGGGGCATCTGCTGGGCGCCGTCACCCAGGCCAAGCTGGATACCCAGCGCGGCGTCGTCCAGAATGAAAAGCGCATGGGCGAAAATGAACCCTATGGCCTGGTCGAATATGCGCAGTTGGCCGCGATGCTGCCGGAGGGGCACCCCTATCGCCACTCGACCATCGGTTCGATGGCGGACCTGAATGCCGCCAGCCTTGCCGACGTGCAGACATGGTTCAAGACCCATTATGGCCCGAACAACGCCGTGCTGGTGCTGGCGGGCGACATCGACGCGCCGACGGCGAAGGCGAAGGTCGAAAAATGGTTCGGCAACATTCCCGCCGGTCCCGCGCCCCAGGATGTGGACGCCACCGTTCCGACGCTTGGCCAGGATGTCGAGAAGGTGATGCACGACAATGTCGCGGCCACGCGGCTTTACCGCAACTGGATCGTGCCGGGGGTGAATTCGGACGATCTGACGCCGCTCAATCTGGCGATGGCGGTGTTCGGCGGGCTCAAATCCTCGCGGCTCGACAATATATTGGTGCGCGACGAGAAGGTGGCGGTCGGCGTCAAGGCCAGCATCCAGCCCTTCGAGAAGCTCTCGCTCGCGGAGATTACCGTGGATGTGAAGCCGGGGCAGGATGCGGCGGCGGTGGGCAAGCGGCTCGACCAGCTTCTGGCCGATTATCTCGCCAAGGGGCCGACCGCCGACGAGGTGCAGCGCGCCGCCACGCAGCAGCTTTCCGGGACCATCGGCGGGCTGGAGAAGGTCGGCGGTTTCAGCGGCAAGGCGGTGACGCTGGCCGAGGGGGCGGTCTATTCCAACGATCCGGCCAAATATAAGAAGGATTTGGCCGCCGCCGCCGCCACGCCGCAATCGGTGAGCGAGGCGGCGCGCAAATGGCTGGGAAGGCCGGTATTCCGCCTGACCGTGGCGCCGGGCGAGCGCTCGGCGGAGGATAATGCGCTGGCGGGCAATGCCACCCATCATCCCGCTTATTTCCGCGATCCCAAGAAGCCCGCGCCGGTGGCCGCGACCCCGCCGCCGCCCACGAAGATCGCGGAACCGGGGATCGAGCCGGTCAAGGATCTGGAATTCCCGGCGGTCGAGCATGCGACCTTGAAGAACGGAATTCCGGTCGTCTTCGCGCGCCGCGCCACGGTGCCGGTGGTGCGGGTATCCGTATCCTTCGACGCGGGCAACGCCGCCGACGACAAGGCGAAGCTGGGCACGGCGGGGCTGACCACGGCGCTGCTGGACGAAGGCACGACGACGCGCAGTTCGGTGCAGATCGCGGAGGAACAGGAGCGGCTGGGCGCCTCGATCAGCGCGGGCAATGGCATGGACGCCACCAATGTCGGCCTCTATGCGCTGAAGCCCAATCTGGATGCTTCGCTGGGCCTGCTGGCGGACGTGATCCGCAACCCGGCCTTCGCGCCGACCGAGGTGGAACGCCTGCGCGGGCAGGTTCTGACCCGGATCGCGGCGGAAAAGACCGAACCCATGCCGATCGCGCAGCGCCTGCTGCCGCCGCTGCTTTACGGGCAGGCGCACCCCTATGGCATCCCCTTCACCGGCTCCGGCACGGAAAGCGGGGTCAAGGCGGTGACACGGGCCGATCTGGTCGCCTTCCATGGCAAATGGCTGCGGCCCGACAATGCGACCATCTTCGTGACCGGCGATACCACGCTGGCCGACGTGATGCCGCTGCTGGAAAAGCGCTTCGGCAACTGGAAAGCGCCCAAGGCCGCCAAAGGGACCAAGCTGTTCCGCATGGACCGCATGATGCGCCCCTCGCGCATCATCCTGGTCGACAAGCCGCAAAGCCCGCAGTCGATGATCCTGGCCGGGCTGCTCACCAACAAGGCGGGCACCGACAATCCGGTGACGCTGCTGACCGCGAATGAAGTGCTGGGCGGCAGTTCGACGTCCCGCCTGATCATGGACCTGCGCGAGACCAAGGGTTGGGCCTATTATGCGGGCAGCGCGCTTCCCGGCGTCAAGGAGACGATCCCGCTGCTCGTCTATGCCCCGGTGCAGACCGACAAGACCGGCGAATCCATCGTCGCCGCCCGCAAGGACATCAGCGATTTCCTGACCGCCAAGGGCACGACCGAGGCGGAGCGGAACCAGACGATCAACAGCCAGATCTTGTCGCTGCCGGGCAGCTTCGAAACCTCGTCCGACCTGCTGGGCGCGATGATGCGGAACCGGATGCTGGGGCGGCCGGACGATTATTATGCCAGCCTGCCGGGCGTCTATCGCGCGATGACGGCGGCCGACCTCGACAAGGCGGCGCGGGAGGCGATCAATCCCGACCGGCTGATCTGGGTCGTGGTGGGCGACGCGAAATTGGTGAAGCCGCAGCTTGACGCGGTCGGCCTTCCGGTAGAAATGGGCACATTGGCGGATTGACGCTAACGTAAAGGAGAAGTGCTATGGCAGCAGTGGACGGCGCCTATGATTGCGTGGCGAAGACCCCGATGGGCGACCAGAACGGCGTGTTCACCGTCATCAGTTCGGGCGACGGCTTTCACGGCACCTTCGCCGGCATGATGGGCTCGCTCGACGTGGCGGAGGGCAAGGTCGACGGCAACAAGCTGAGCTGGAAGATGAACATGACCATCCCGATGCCGATGACGCTGGAATGCGAGGCGGAGGTGAGCGGGGACAGCATCAGCGGCACGATGCAGCTTGGGGCGTTCGGCGCGGCGGGCTTTTCGGGAACGCGCCGGGGCTGATCGGTTCGGCAGGATAGAGGAAGGAGCCGGGAACGGAAGTTCCCGGCTCCTTTTTTATGCCGCATTGATCCTCCCCAAGGCCGATCTGGCGCGACCCCAGGGTTTCGATCAGCCGTCAATATTGGACGGTGACCGTCACCGCGCGGCGGTTCTGCGCCCAGGCGGCCTCGTCCGAACCCAGCGCGGCCGGGCGTTCCTTGCCATAGCTGACGGTAGTGATGCGGCCCGCGTCGATCCCCAGCGAGGCGAGGTAATTCTTCGCCGCATTGGCCCGGCGCTCGCCCAGCGCGATATTATAGTCGCGGGTGCCGCGCTCGTCGGCATGGCCCTCTATGGTCACGCGGACATTGGGGTTCTGCTGCAACCAGGCGGCCTGGCTCTGCAGGATCTGCTGGTCCTGCGCGTCGACATCATATTGGTCGGTGTCGAACAGGATGCGGTCCGACGATACCGACGCGACGAAATCTTCCTGGCTGCCCTTGACCGGGCCGGACGGCGTGGCGGGAGCGGTGGTCTGGGTGGAGGTGTCGGCGGGCGGAGGCGGCAGTTCCTTCGGCGCCTTTTTGGAGCAAGCGGCGAGAGCGACGATGGCGGTCGCCACCAGCAGGGTACGGGAAAGTTTCATCGGGTTGCTCCTCAACACATATTCTAAAGTCGTTACGCAGTCGGGACGTTTCGGTTCCGGATTAATGCGGAACAGGATGTGTGGCCATCCAGCTCAGGGTGGAGCGAAAATGGTGGATTCCGAGAACCTCGAAACGAGGCGCGTGACTCGTTTCGACGCAGCATACTTCAGTACGTGAGCACCGGAAGCGCAGAAAGCCGCCATTTGCAGCCCGCCCTGAGTTGGATGGCCGCACATCCTAGGGCAGCAATGGACCCCAGGCCGGGTCGGACCCGCTGAGCGGCGTCGGAATCCGCCGTTCGTTCACGCCGGTCAGGTCGACCTGCCACACCTGGCTGTTCCCGTCGCGGCCGGGCGTGGTGCGGAAATATTGCAGTACGCGGCCATTGGGCGACCAGCTTGGCTGCTCATCCTGCCAGCCATTGGTCAGGATGCGCTCATTGTCGCCCGTGGGCGTCATCACCGCGATCTTGAAGTCGCCCGAAATCTTGGTGAAGGCGATCAGGTCGCCGCGCGGACTCCATTCCGGCGTCGCATAACGGCCGCCGCCATGGCTGATCCGGCGCTGGCCCGAACCGTCGGCGTTCATCACATAGACCTGCTGGCTGCCCGACCGGTCGCTTTCGAACACGATCTGGCGGCCGTCCGGCGAAAAGCTGCCGCCGACATCGATGCCCGGCGCGGTGGTCAGGCGCATCGGCGCGCCGCCGCTGGCGGAGACGCGATAGACGTCGGTATTGCCCGCGATCGCCATGGAAAAGAGGATGTTGCGGCCATCGGGCGACCAGCGCGGCGCGAAGGTCGGGTTGTTGCTCTCCGTCACCAGCCGCTGCTTGCCCGTGCCGATGTCATAGACATAGATGCGCACCCGGTTGTTCAGATAGCTGACATAGACGATCGACTTGTAATCGGGCGAGAAACGCGGGGTCAGCGCGATCGATTGTCCGTTGGTGATGAAGCGGTGGTTGGCGCCGTCCGAATCCATGATGGCCAGCCGCTTGGTGCGGTTCCCCTTGGGGCCGCTTTCCGCGATATAGGCGATGCGGCTGTCGAAGAAGGGGCTTTCGCCCGACAGGCGCGCATAGATGGCGTCGGCGCATTTATGCGCGGCCCGCCGCCAGTCGCGGGGCGCGACGACATAGCCCTGCCGCGTCAGTTCCTGCTTTAGCGCAACGTCGTAGAGATAGCAGCCGACGGTGATGTCCGCCTCCCCCCCTGTGGTGCGCACGAAGCCCTGCACCAGCGCCTGATAGGCGCCCCATTTGTCATAAGCGGGGCTGGTGACTTCGGGAAAGGCGATGGTGGGGATGCCGCTGGGGCCGGAGGGTTCGAACAGGCCGGAACCCTTGAGGTCCGACGCGATCACTTCGGCGATCTTGCGGCCCAGTTCGGTGGAGCCACCGGCGGGCGTCGAAACTTCCGCCTGCGCGGGCAGCGCGGGGACGACGATCTTGAGATTGGAGGAGGATTCGTCGGTCACGTCGACGCTCAATTGCGCCGAAGCGGCGGGCGCGAACGCCAGCAGCAGCGCCCCCAGCGCGGCCCCAATGGCGGATCGGGCTTTTCCTGTCCTGAAGGATGGGGTCATTGCGATAGCCTCTTGTCGAAGGAGATGCGGAGGGATTTCCAGCCGTCGTAAAGAGCGGGCGGCAGCTTGAAGGGCGCGGCCAGGCGGATCGCCTTGACCGCCAGTTCCTGATGCAGCGTCACCTGCGCGCGGTTGCTGGCGGTGATGCCGGTGGTGTTGAAGACCTGCGGCTGTCCCGCGAGCGATCCGTCGCGGGCGAGCTGCACGTCGACATAGGTGCGAAGCTGCTCGATATCCGCGCCGCTCGGCGATTTCCAATAGGGCTTGAGCTGGCGGCGGATTTCCGCGTCCAGCGCGGCCTTCTGCGCCGGTCCCATGGCCGCGGCGGGCGGCGGCGCGGGTTTGCGCGGCGCGTCGTCCTCCGCATCGATGCCTTTCAGGAAATCCTTGCCCAGCAGCGAACCCTTGGGCTTGTCCGCCTTGCCCTCACCCGAGGCGCGGGCAGGAGAATTGGGCTTGGCAGCGGGCTTCTGCGACGCTTTGGCGGGCACGGCAGCGGCGGCTTTGGGTTTTTCCGGCGCGGGCTTGGGCTTCTGCCTGGCGGCGGGCACGTCCTTTTTCGGCGGCGCGGGCGTCGGCTTGGCGGGCGCGGGCTTTGCCACCGGCTTGGGCGGCGTAGGCTTGGGCGGGGGCGGGGCGGGCGTTGGCGCGGGTTCAGGCTCCGGCGCGGGCGCGGCGTCCTCGGTCGGGCCTTGTTCCGGCGCAACGCTGGGCGGGGGCGGCTGGGTCGACACCCGCGGCGCCATGGATTTCAGCGCCACCTCGTCCACCAGGCTGACGTCCATCGGCGGCGAATGGAGCTTGAGCGGGTTGGGAGTGGCCAGAAAACCGGACGAGAGCAGGCCGAACAGCAGCACATGTCCCGCCGTCGCCACGCCAAGGCCGATTTTCTCCGCGCGATCCATTGCCAAGACCTATGGCCCCTATTCTGAACCGCTGCTTACGGCAGCGTCCTCGGCCCCGGTGCTGACCAGCGCGACCTTGTTCAGGCCCGCCCGGTTCAACTCACCCATGACCAGCATCACACGGCCATAATCCAGCCCCTTGTCGGCGCGCAGGAATATCTGCGGCGGCTCTGCCTTGCCCGCGTTGGCGGACATGATCTCGGCCAGGCGGCCGGGCAGTTCGGCATCGCTGATCTGCGCATCGTCGATGAACACGCCGCCGTCGCGGTCGACGGAGACCACGGTCGGCTTCTGGTCCTGGTCCAGCCCCTTGGCGCGGGTTTCGGGCAGGTTCACCGGCACGCCGGTCACCAGCAGCGGCGCGGTCACCATGAAGATGATCAGCAGCACCAGCATGACGTCGACCAGAGGCGTGACGTTGATGTCCGCCATCGGCGCGCGATGGCGTCCGCGGCGGCCGGATGGAGGACCGGACATGGCCATCAGAAGCGCCCTTCAATATGGCTGGCGCCACCTATCTCCGTTCGGGCTGAGCCTGTCGAAGCCCATGCCTGAACGAAGTGAAGGCGCTTGCCCTGCGGCTCAGCGGTGGCCTTCGACAAGCTCAGGCCGAACGGGAGGGAGATGGCCGTCACCGCTGCGCCTCCAGCTCGCGACTCAGCGTCGAATAGAAATTGTCGGCAAAGCGCGTCAGCCCGGATTCCATCCGGTTGATGCCATGGCTGAAGCGATTATAGGCGATCACCGCAGGGATCGCCGCGAACAGGCCGATGGCGGTGGCGAACAGCGCCTCCGCAATGCCCGGCGCCACGACCGCAAGGCTGCTGTTCTGCTCGGCGGCGATGCTGGTGAAGGCGCGCATGATGCCCCACACCGTGCCGAACAGCCCGACGAACGGCGCGACCGACCCGATGGTGGCCAGGATGTTCAGCCGGTCCGACAGCCGGTCGACCTCCGCGCCGATGGTGCTGGTCATGGCGGTGGACAGGCGGTCGCGGGTGCCGTCGCGGTCGATCACCTTCTGCGCGGTCGACCGGCGCCATTCGGTGACGCCCGCGGCCATCACCTTGGCGGCGGGGAATTCGGACTTGCCCCGCGCCTCGTAGAAGCGGTCGATATCCTCCGCCTTCCAGAAGTCGCGTTCGAAGGCGGCGCTCTGCCTGCTGGCCTTGCGCAGCGTGAAGCTGAAACCGATGATCATCGCCCAGGTCCAGATGCTGGCCAGCAGCAGGCCCAGCATCACCACCTTCACGACGATGTCGGCCTGAAGGAACAGGGCCAGCGGCGAAATGGTGGCGGATTGCGCGGCGGTGCCGACTGCAAGGCCAACGTCGGGCATCGAAAGGCTCATGGGTTGATGTCTTCCCCTCTCATCAAACGGCTGAAAATGTCGATCCAGGGCTTTGGTTGCCGGCGCGGGCGGCCCTGGGGTGTCAGAAAGGCGACGGAAACGTCGCCTTGGGTCAGTATTTCCTCATCGCGCATGACCGTCTGATGAATGGAACATGAAGCGGCGCCGACTTTCGTGACGCGGCTCACCACCATCAGGTCATCGTCCAGCTTCGCCGGGCGGCGATAGTGCAACTGGAGGTCGGTGACGGCATAGACGCCCTCTCCCCCCTCCAGATTGCCGCGCTGGTCGATCCCGGCGATGCGCAGCATGTCCGACCGCGCCCGCTCCATATAGCGCAGATAATTGGCGTGATAGACCAGCCCCGAAAGATCGGTATCCTCGAAATAGACGCGCAACGGAAAGTGATGCGCGGCGTCGATGAACCTTCCGGTTGCCGGCGCGGGCAGCAAGTCTGAAACGGACATGCCGGGGCTTTTAACCATCAAGCAGGCGCGGCGCAAAGCCGGAAATCGCAGAAAGATCAGCGCTCCGCCGACTGTCCGGGGCTTTCCGTCCGCTTTCGCGCCGCGTGGAAGCTCTGGCGGTCCGCCCGCCATCACGCTACGGGGGCAGGCGAAGAGCGATTCAGCGCAGGAGAGTTTCAGCAATGACGGATATTCGGACCGTGGGCGTGATCGGCGCGGGCCAGATGGGCGCGGGCATCGCCCAGGTGGCGGCGCAGGCGGGTTATGATGTGATCCTGTCGGACGTCGACCTGCCCCGCGCGCAAAAGGGCCGGGACGGCATCATCCGCCTGCTCGCCAAGGCGGTGGAAAAGGGCAAGCTGGCGCAGGCCGACGCCGACGCCGCCATCGCCCGCATCACCCCGGTGGGCGAAGTCGCGCCGCTGGCCGCCTGCCAGTTGGTGATCGAGGCCGCGACCGAGCGGGAAGAGATCAAGCGGACCATCTTCGCCAATGTCGGCGCGCTGCTGGCCGATGATGCGATATTGGCGTCGAACACCTCTTCCATCCCGATCACCCGGCTGGCGCAGGCAGCCCCGGATGCGGGCCGCTTCGTGGGCGTGCATTTCTTCAATCCGGTGCCGGTGATGGCGCTGGTGGAGGTCATTCGCGGCCTCGCCACCAGCCCTGAAACCGTCGCGGCGGTGGAGGGCTTCGCCGCCAGCCTGGGCAAGCAGGTGGTCCACGCCTTCGACGCGCCGGGCTTCGTGGTGAACCGCATCCTGCTGCCGATGCTCAACGAAGCGATCTTCGCGCTGGGTGAGGGCGTGGGCAGCGTGGTCGACATCGACAAGGGCGTGATGCTGGGCCTCAACCATCCCATGGGGCCGCTGACGCTGGCGGATTTCGTGGGCCTGGATACCTGCCTGGAGATTTGCAAGGTGCTGCAGGGGACGACGGGCGACCCCAAATATCGCCCCGCGCCGCTGCTGGTGAAATATGTCGAGGCAGGCTGGCTCGGCCGCAAGACGGGCAAGGGCTTCTACGACTATTCCGGCGCGGAACCCGTTCCGACGAGGTAAACAGGAGATAGTTCCCCCTCCCGCTTGCGGGAGGGGAGTTACCCAGCGCTCAACCCATGCTTCTTCATGCAATGGCGAAGCTGGTCATAGGTCAGGCCCAATCCTTTCGCCGTGGCGCGCTGGTTATAGCGATAGCGCTCCAGCGCCGCGCGCACGATGGCGGCCTCATGCGCGTCGACGGCGGATTTAAGGTCGGTGATCGCGTCATGGCCGTTGGCCGCGGGTGCAGCCGAAGGCGGTGTAATGGTCTCGACCTTCGCAGCCATCAGCGGCCTGGGTTTCCACGGCGAGGCGAAGGGATCGAACATGATCGCCGCGATGGGCCGCCCCGGTTCGTTCCAGCGATAGACGGCCCGCTCCACCACGTTGCGCAGTTCGCGCACATTGCCGGGCCAGTCATGCGCCTCCAGCTCCGCCATGCAGGCGGCGGAAAAGCCCGGCCATTGCGGCCAGCCGATCTCCGCCGCCATGCGCCGCCCGAAATGGTCGGCCAGCACCGCGACATCCCCCTCCCGCGCCCGCAGCGGAGGCAAAGTGATCACCTCGAAACTCAGCCGATCCAGCAGGTCGGGCCGAAACCGCCCGGCATCGGCGGCGGCGGGCAGATCCTCATTGGTCGCCGCGACGATGCGCACGTCGACGGTCATGGGCTTCGACGCACCGATCCGCGTCACCTCGCCATATTCGATCACGCGCAGCAGCCGTTCCTGCGCCGCCATGGACAGCGTGCCCAATTCGTCCAGGAACAGCGTGCCGCCATCGGCTTCCTCGAACCGTCCGGCCCGCGTCCGCGCCGCCCCGGTGAACGCGCCCTGCTCATGGCCGAACAGTTCCGCCTCGATCAGCGTTTCCGGAAGCGCCGCGCAGTTCATGACGATCAGCGGTTCGTCCCAGCGGGGCGACAGGTGGTGCAGGCGTTCCGCGATCAGTTCCTTGCCGGTCCCGCGTTCCCCGACCACCAGGATCGGCCGGTTGAGTTCGGCGGCCCGTCCGGCCTGCTCGACCGCGTCCAGAAAGGCCAGCGACTGGCCGACGAACTGGGTGTTTTTCTCCATGCCCAACTTATGGTGAAATTTCCCACCTTTCGGCAAGCGTTATTCTTGTACAATCGGCAAAAAGCGGCACAATTCCGCCATTTCCGGAATTTGGCACGCCTTCTGCAAAGTCGGAATGCGAAGCCGCTGACCTATCAAGCGGCACATCGATGAAGGCCAAGGTTCAGGAGTTCACCATGGAAAAGCAAAGCAACAGCGTTCGCGAAATCGGCCAGTTCCTGTCCGTCGCCATCGCCTCCGTCCTGTTCGGATCGACCCTGATCCTTTCGGCGGTCGGCCCGGCGCGCGCGAGCGAAATGCCCAACCATGATTGCCCCGCGGCCCTGCATTATCTCGCTTAAGGCCGCGTCCCGAAGTTCGTACCAGGAGTGAAGTTCAAATGGGTATTTTCTCCCGCACCCGCGACATCATCGCCGCCAATGTCACCGACCTGCTCGACAAGGCGGAAGACCCGGCGAAGATGATCCGCATGATCATCCTCGAAATGGAGGAGACGCTGGTCGAGGTGCGCGCCTCCGCCGCCCGCACCATCGCCGACCAGAAGGAGATGCGCCGCCACATCGCCAAGCTGGAAGGCCTGCAGCAAAGCTGGACGGAAAAGGCCCAGCTCGCGCTCAGCAAGGATCGCGAGGATCTGGCCAAGGCCGCGCTGGTCGAAAAGCAGAAGGCGACCGACATGGCGGAACAGCTTTCCCACGAGATCGCGGTGCTGGACGAAGCGCTGCACGCCGCCGAGGAGGATATCGCCAAGCTCCAGGCCAAGCTGCGTGAGGCCCGCGCCCGCCAGAACAGCCTTGTGACCCGGATGGAAAGCGCCCAGAATCGCCTGCGCGTCCGCGAAGCCTATGCCGGAGAGAAGGTGAACGACGCCTTCGCCCGCTTCGACATGCTGGAACGCCGGGTGGACATGGCGGAGGGGCGCGCAGACGCCGCAACTCTGGGCCAGCAGCCCAAGACGCTGGAGGAAGAGATTGCCGAGCTGAAGGCGTCCGACAAGGTCGACGCCGAACTCGCCGCGCTCAAGGCCAGCATGAACAAGGGAGAGTGACGCATGGAAGACGTGTTCCTGCCCATCATGATCTGCGGCATGCTGTTCATCGGCATGCCCTGGCTGATCTTCCACTATGTCACCAAGTGGAAACAGGCGCCCAAGATCACCGATGAGGATGAGAAACTGCTGGACGATCTCCACCTGCTCGCCCGGCGGCTGGAGGAGCGGTTGCAGACGGTCGAACGGATCGTCGCCGCCGACAATCCTGATTTCCGTCCCGCCCGTCCGTCGCAGGACGATGGTTATGAATTCGACAGGAGGAACTGAGATGACGGCCCGTCGCACCAAATTCTATCTCGACAAGCAGAACGGCAAATGGATGGGCGTGTGCGCCGGCATTGCCGACTATACCGGGATCGACGTGATCTGGGTTCGGGTCGGCGCCGTGCTGGTGACGCTGATGGGGGCCTTTCCCTGGACGCTGATCGCTTATTTCGTCGTCGCCTATTTTGCGGAGAACAAGCCGCTGGGCCTTTATGCCGACCGCGATGACGAGAAATTCTGGCAGGGCGTGCGCACCAACCCGGCGCGCTCCACCCGCGATGTGCGGTCCAAGTTCCGCGACATCGACCGCCGCCTGGCCGACATCGAAACCTATTATACCAGCCGCAACACGCGCCTGGCCAATGAGATCGACAGCCTGCGGTGAGCCGCACGGGGACGCCGTTCATCGAACCGATAGCGGCGCCGGTCGAAACCAGGCTGCGTCACTTCATGAAAACGAAAAGCTGAAGGTGCCGCGTCGGTTGCCGCCCAGGGCGCGCGAAGGCGGAGCAAGGGAGACAGACAGATGAATCCGTTCGAAATGGTCGTCGCCATCGTCGCGATCGCCGCCATCGCCAGCGTCGTGCGCGCCAAATATGGCATCGTGCGCCGGCACAAGGGCGAAGATTTCATCCAGCGCGGCCCCGATCCGGAATCGGACCGGCTGCGCGCGGAGGTGAAGGCGCTCAAGGATCGGGTCGCCGTGCTGGAACGGCTGGCGACCGACAGTTCCACCGCGCTGGAGCGGGAATTCGACAAGCTTCGGAACCGCGACTGACGCGAGAAGCTTAGGGAGGACATTATGCAAGACCCCCTTATCACTCTGACATTGGCGGTGGCGGGTTTGTCGGGACTTGTCATCGTCGCCATGACCGCCCTGCGCGGCTGGAACGGCTGGCTGGACCTGAAGCGCGCGGAACTGACGCGGCGGACGGATGACACCGCGCCGCCCTCGGCCGCCACGCGGATCGAGGTGGCGGACCTCAAGGAACGCATCCGCAAGCTGGAAGCCATCGCCGCGGGCGTGGATCTGTAAAGGCAAATGCAGCTCCCCCTCCCTTTCCAGGGAGGGGCCGGGCGCGGGTGCGAGCGCAGCGAGCCATCTGCCCTATAGCGGCTTCCCCCGCCCGATTTTCCCCCTATATGGCGGCTATGACCGATCACGCCGCCCTTGCCGATCTTTACGAAGAATATGAATTCCTCGACGCCGACGACCGCTATCGGCTGCTGATCGATCTTGGCCGGGCGCTGGAACCCATGCCCGACGCGCTCAAGACGGACGCGACGCTGGTCAGGGGCTGTTCGGCGGCGGTGTGGGTCTATCCCACCGTCCTGGATGACGGACGGCTGCATTTCCTGGCGGACAGCAATGCGGCCATCACCAAGGGGATCATCGCCCTGGTGCTGCTGACGGTGCAGGATCAGGCGCCCGCCGCCATCGCCGCGACCGACATCGAATCGGCGCTTTCACCCTTCGATCTGCGCAACCAGCTCAGTTCCAACCGGACCCAGGGCATTCCCAACATGATCGCGCTGATCCGGGAAACCGCTTCGCGCTATCGCTGAACCGAGGGAAACCGGGCGGCGCTGATGCGTTCTCCTCCCGTCATGACGACGGGATAGGAGATATGCGATGCGAACCCTCTGGGCACTGGCTGCCATGGGACTGGTCGCGGCCTGCTCCTCGCCGGAGGACAAGGCGCCGACCCAGCGCGACCAGATCGGGCAGGTCTGGAAATATGAGGGCGGCACCGGCGGCAAGGCCAGGCTCGCCTATATCGGCAGCGCCAACAGCGTGCAGACCATGACGGCGGCGGACACTTTCTCCGTCCTGCTGGTCCAGCCGATGGAAACGGGCGCGGCCGACGTCACCGTCAAGCTGGTGGGCGCGCCCTTCGCCTGCGATCTGTCCGATTGCAGCGTCACGGCCACCACGGATGACGGAAAGACCCATGAATGGAAGGGGCGGATGACGGAGAATAAGGACGGCATAGAGGTGCTGCCCGCCGCCAAGGCCTATGATGCGATCAGGAAATCCGGGACGATCAAGGTCGATCTGGTGGTCGGCCCGAACGAGAAGACCTTCCCCTTCCAGTTCAACGTGGCGGGGTTGGATTTGAAGGGCTGATTCCGTCATCCCGGTTCGCTAACGGAGTAAAGATTTACTCCTGCAACGAAACGCCCGGACTGCGCGGATCGGCGCCGCCGACCCAATGGCCGTCGGCCTTCCGCTCCGCCGCATTGGCTTTCAGGCCGAAGCGGTTGATCGACACCTTATGTCCCAGCTTTTCCAGCGGCGCCTTCATCGCCTCCAGCGACGTGCCCTGTTCCAGCACCAGCCCGTCCTTGTCGAAGAATTCGAACCCCAGCGCGATCGAATCCTGCGCGGACAGCCCCCAGTCGAAATGGGCGATCAGCGCCTTGGCGACCTGCATGATGATGGTCTTGCCGCCTGCCGCGCCGATGGTGAAGACGGGCGTCCCCGCCGCGTCATAGACGATGGTGGGCGACATGGACGACAGAGGCCGCTTGCCCGGCTCCACCCGGTTGGCGACCAGCGCGCCGTCCTTTTCGGGCGTGAAGCTGAAATCGGTCAGTTCATTGTTCAGGATCACGCCGTTGGCGATCAACTGGCTGCCGAAGAAGCTTTCGATGGTGGATGTCCAGGCGGCGATGTCGCCATTGCGGTCCACCGCGACGAAATGGCTGGTGCCCGCTTCGGGCTGGGGCAGGGCGGCGGTGCGCTTCTCCGCGCCCGGCGGGGTGCCGGGGCGATAGTCGTTGAGCGCCTTGCCCAAGCTGATGAGGCCTGAGCGCCGCTTGAGATAAGCAGGGTCGATCAGCCCGGCGATCGGCACCTGCACGAACGCGGGATCGCCCAGCCATGTCTCGCGGTCGGCATAGGCGAGCCGCATCGCCTCCCCGATCACATGCCAGGACCGGGGATCGTCCTTGCCCCATTGCGCCAGCGGGAATCGCTCGACCATGCCCAGCACCTGCAACACGGTGATCCCGCCCGCCGATGCCGGCCCCATGCCGCACACCGTATAGACGCGATAAGGGCCGCAGACCGGCTTGCGCGGCCTGGCCTGATAGGCCGCCAGGTCAGCCTCCGTCATCGGCACCGGATTTTTCGGCGCGTTGGTGACGGTCTCCGCAATCATCCTGGCATTGTCGCCCAGATAGAAGGCGTCCGGCCCCTCCGCAGCGATTCGCTTGAACAGGGCGGCCAGCGGCGGATTCTTCAGGATCGTCCCCATCGGCGCGGGCTTGCCGTCGATCCAGAAATATTTCTGGATTTCGGGAAAGTCCGCCCAGACCGGCGCCACCGCCCTCATCGCCGTGTCGAGCCGTTGCCGCACCTCGAACCCCTGTTCGGCATAGCGGATGGCGGGCTGGAACAGCTCCGCCCAGGGCAGCTTGCCCCATTTGCGATGCGCGTCCCATGCCAGCCGCAAATTGCCCGGCACGCCCACGGAATAGCCGCCCGGCCAGGCCTGGCGGAAGGGCAGGGGCTGGCCGTCCGCCCCCATGAAGCGGTCGGGCCGCGCCGCCGCCGGGGCCGTTTCCCGCCCGTCGATCGACTCCAGCACGCCGGTCCGCCCGTCATGGTGCATCAGGAAGCCGCCGCCGCCGATGCCGCTATTATGCGGTTCGACGACATTCAGCGTCAGCATCATGGCGATGGCGGCGTCGGTGGCGCTGCCGCCCTTGCGCAATATCTCCTGCCCCGCCTCGGCGGCGCGGGGATCGGCGGCGGAAACGGTCGCATTGACCGAAACCGGCTCCCGCGCGGCGAGCGGGGCGGGAAGGAGGGCGTAAAGGGCGAGGGGAGCCAACAGGCCGGAAAGGCGAGAAATCATGTCCGGCACCCTAATCGCTGCGTTGCGCTCTGCAACCCATATGACGGATCAGGCGTCGATACCCACTATCTCGCCGATATTCTTAACCCCGTCGCGGACCATCAGCCTTTTCAGCCCCGCGTTGATCCGCCGGGCGAGATAGGGGCCTTCATAGACCAGCGCGCTGTAAAGCTGGATCAGGCTGGCCCCGGCGCGGACGCGGGCATAGGCCTGTTCCGCATTGGCGATGCCGCCCACGCCGATCAGCGGCAGGCGCGTGCCCAGCGCCTTGCGGAAGTCGCGCAGCCTTTGCAGCGCCAGGTCGTGCAACGGCGCGCCCGACAGGCCGCCCGCCTCACCGCCCAGCGCCGACCGCAGCGGAGGCCGGGAAATGGTGGTGTTGGAAACGATCAGCGCGTCGATCCGGTGATCGATGCAGGCGGCGGCGATGTCGTCGACATCGGCCGGTTCCAGATCGGGAGCGACCTTCAGGAAAATGGGGGTGCGATTCGCCCCCCGCGCCGCCATCACCGCGCCCAGCAACTGGTCCAGCGCCGCCCGGTCCTGAAGCGCCCGCAGCCCCGGCGTATTGGGGGAGGAGATGTTGACCGTCAGATAATCGGCCAGCGGCGCCATGCAGGTCACGCCCGTCGCATAATCCGCGATTCGGTCGGTCGCGTCCTTGTTCGCGCCAATATTGATGCCGATCACGGGGGTTTGCCCGTTGCTGGCGGGCCGCTTGCGCTTCGCGATCCGCTCCGCCGCCGCCGCCTGGCCGCCATTGTTGAAGCCCATGCGGTTGATCACCGCCCGGTCCTCCTTCAATCGGAACAGGCGCGGCAGGGGATTGCCCGGCTGCGGCAGCGGGGTCAGCGTCCCCAGTTCGGCAAAGCCGAAACCCAGGCCGTGCATCTTGTGGGCGACCAGCCCTTCCTTGTCATAGCCCGCCGCCAGGCCCACCGGATTGGGAAAGACGATGCCCGCCACCGTCTGCGCCAGCATCGAATCGGGTTCCGGCGCGGAGGAAACCGGCATCAGGCGCAACAATTTGACGGACAGATGATGGGCGCGCTCGGCGTCCAGCGCGAAAAACAGGGGGCGGATCAGGCTGTATGACATGGCCGCGCTATGCCAGTGCGAACGGCGCGCGTCGAGTCGCTGTTGCAACGCGGCAACAGTAGGGGAGGAACGGCATTTCTTAACAAGATTCATTGGGATTCGTCCCGTTTTGGTCCGCCTAATGTCCGATCCATCCAATAAAATTTCCCCGATTCGGACGTAAGAGAGTCCCGCGACCCGAAGGCTCTAAGCCATATGGCTGACGAGACCTTTTCCTGACCCGGCGGTGAAAACCGCCGGGTCATTTTTATGGAAAACGCCTTCCCATCGACTCCATCCGTACGGAAAGAGATATTCCATTAAGCATAGGCCTTGCACCTTTGCCGCGATGGCGCATATTGGGCTTTGGGGTGAGATATGCGGTCGCGTAACGGCGAAGCGCCCGGGGGGGCGCCAAACATTACGGCAACAGATGGGCAGGCGCCATTATCCTATAGCGTCGATGCGGCGCACGGACTGGTACGGTTGCGTTATTTCGCGCCGCCCCGACAACTCAACGCCCATTTCGGATCGCTTTACATCTTCACCGAAACGGCCGATCATTATTCCGACGTGACCCGCGCCGACGTGCCGCAACTTCGCTTCATGCTGGACAATAGCGGCGATTATCATTTTCATGACGGAACGATCGCCCGGACGCCGGAAGTCTGCCTGCTGGGGCCGACCCTGGGCGCGACCCGGTTCGAACTGGACGGCCCTGGCCGGGTGGTCGGCATTTCCCTGCTTCCGGCGGGATGGATCGCGCTGCATGGCGGCGACGCCAGCATATTGACGGACCGGGTGAAGGAAATGGGCCAGATTCCGGAATATCGGGATCTGCTGGACAAGCTGCGCGCCGCCCCCGATGCGGAGGCGATGGCGGCGCTTTGCTGGTCGTTCCTGGCGGAAAAGCTGGTTCCGCTGCCCGAATCGACATGGCGGCTGCTGGAGGCGGTGGACGGATGGCTGATGGGGGAAGGATCCCCGCGGATCGAGACGCTGGCGGACATCACCGGCTTGTCGCCGCGCCAGCTCGCCCGGCTCACCAACAAATATTATGGCTGCCCGCCCAAGCTGCTGGCCCGAAAATATCGGGCGTTGCGGTGCAGCGCGCGGATCGCGCTCGACCATGAAAGCTGGCAGGCGCTGTGCGATGACGGGCGCTTCTACGACCAGTCGCATTTCATTCGGGAGATCAAGCATTTCATCGGCCTGACCCCGCATCAGTTGCAGACCGAACCCAGCGCCGTGGCGCAGCTTACCCTGCTGCGCCGGTCGCTGGGGGGAGACGTGGCCGTGATCAACCGTTTCAGCTAAGCTGCCTTCCCAAGCAAAAATGCCTTGATTCCGCGTGCGTGCGGGACCACATGCGCAATCGGATTGATTCGATCCGATTTGAGAATGGTTCGCAAAGACGCAGGTCATGAGGCTGTCGAGTTTCGCAGATTATGCCGTGGTGCTGATGTCCGCCGCCGCCCGCCATTGCGGCGGGACGCGGATGAACGCGACCACGCTTTCCGCCGAAACCGGCATTCCCCTGCCCACCGCGCAGAAGCTGGTGAGCCGCTTGTCGGCGGCGGGCCTGCTCGAATCGAGCCGGGGGACCGGCGGCGGCGTCCGCCTCAGCCGCCCGCCCGCCGCGATCACCCTGGCCGACGTGGTGGAGGCGGTGGAAGGCCCCATCGCCATGACCGCATGTACGGAAATGGGCGCGCATGACTGCTTGCTGGAGCAGGACTGCCGCGTCCGCCCGCATATGAATGTGGCGAACAACGCGATTCGATCGGCGCTTGCGGGCGTCACGATCGCCAGTTTGACCCAAGAATTGGCCTGACACGAGAAATGGCATGACAGAAGAAGCAACCACCGTTCGCAATCTCGAAGCGCAGGAGGCCGCGGACCGCGCCTCCACCTACGAACATGGCTGGTCCTCCGCCATCGAGCAGGATTTCGCGCCCAAGGGGCTGAACGAGGATACGGTTCGCTTCATTTCCGCCAAGAAAAACGAACCGGAATGGCTGCTGGAATGGCGGCTGAAGGCCTTCGCCATGTGGCAGAAGATGGAATCGCCGGACTGGGCAAAGCTCAACATCCCGCCGATCGACTATCAGGACGCCTATTATTATGCCGAGCCGAAGAAGAAGGCGGAGCTGAATTCGCTGGATGAGGTCGACCCGGAGATATTGGCGACCTATCAGAAACTGGGCATCCCCATCGCCGAGCAGGAAATGCTGGCCGGAGTGAAGGGCAGCCGCAAGGTTGCGGTCGACGCGGTGTTCGATTCCGTGTCCGTCGCCACCACCTTCCGCAAGGAACTGGAGGAGGCGGGCGTCATCTTCCGCTCCATCAGCGAAGCCGTGCGCGAATATCCCGATCTGGTGAAGAAGTGGCTGGGCAAGGTCGTGCCGATGCACGACAATTATTTCGCGACTTTGAATTGCGCGGTCTTTTCCGACGGCACCTTCGTCTACATTCCGAAGGGCGTGCGCTGCCCGATGGAACTCAGCACCTATTTCCGCATCAACGCGGAAAATACGGGGCAGTTCGAACGCACGCTGATCGTCGCGGACGAGGGCAGCTATGTCAGCTATCTTGAAGGCTGCACCGCGCCGATGCGCGACGAGAATCAGCTTCACGCCGCCGTGGTCGAACTGGTCGCGCTGGACGATGCGGAGATCAAATATTCCACCGTCCAGAACTGGTATCCGGGTGACGAGAACGGCAAGGGCGGCATCTATAATTTCGTGACCAAGCGGGCGCTCTGCCAGGGCCGCAACAGCAAGGTGAGCTGGACCCAGGTGGAAACCGGCTCCGCCATCACCTGGAAATATCCCAGTTGCGTGCTGAACGGCGAAAACAGCGTGGGCGAATTCTACTCGGTGGCGTTGACCAACAACATGCAGCAGGCCGACACCGGCACCAAGATGATCCACAATGGCAAGGGGTCGCGCTCGACCATCGTGTCGAAGGGCATCAGCGCCGGGCGTTCGAACAACACCTATCGCGGCCTCGTCCGCGTCGCGCCCGGCGCGGAGGGCGTGCGCAACTTCACCCAATGCGACAGCCTGCTGCTGGGCGACCAGTGCGGCGCGCACACCGTCCCCTATATAGAGGTGCGCAACCCCTCCGCCCAGATCGAGCATGAGGCGACCACCAGCAAGATCAGCGACGACCAGCTTTTCTACGCGATGCAGCGCGGGCTGGATCAGGAAGCGGCGGTCAGCCTGATCGTCAACGGCTTCGCGCGGGAAGTACTGCAACAATTGCCGATGGAGTTCGCCGTAGAGGCGCAGAAGCTGCTGGGCATTTCGCTGGAGGGGTCGGTCGGGTGATCGACAAGGGCCAGCCCTTGAACTCCCCTCTCCTTTCCAACTCTCAAGGACAAGAATTTTGAGCGACGAAGACGATATCCAGGACGCCCTCGCCGATTTCGCGGAGGATGTCGGCAATGGCCAGGCATGGACCGCCGCGATCCGCATCCTGACCGAGGATTATGAACTGGAGGATGGCGAGCTTCAGGCCCGCGCCGCCAAGGATTTCGGCGACCTCGACGCCTATCAGGCCGAATGCCGCGCCGCGCTGGAGAAGGGCGACCTCGCCTTCACCGAGAAGCTGAAATCCGACAAGGCGTTCCACAAGGCGAAGGCCCCCAACCTTGCCCGCATGGGTCCGGTGACCGAATTCGTGACCGGCATATTGGAAAAGGGCGCGCCCGAACCCGGCGCCGACTGGTGGCCCTATATGCCGATCAAGCGCCATATCGACACGCTGTTCCCCGCGCCGGGCGACGTGCGGGACATGGCCTTCTGGACGGCGCGGACGCTCCAGCGCGCGCATAAGGGATAAGAGATGCTGACGATCGACAATCTGACCAATGAAATCGACGGCAAGGCGATCCTGAAGGGCCTGTCGCTCACCATCAAGGCGGGCGAGATCCACGCGATCATGGGGCCGAACGGCGCGGGCAAGTCGACGCTGGCCTATACGCTGGGCGGCCGCCCAGGGTATCAGGTTACCGGCGGCGATGCCTCTTTCGACGGTGTGAACTTGTTCAGCCTGGACCCGCATGAGCGCGCCGCCGCAGGCCTGTTCCTGGGCTTCCAATATCCGGTCGAGATACCCGGCGTCTCCAACCTGCAATTCCTGCGCGAGAGCCTGAATTCGCAGCGCCGCGCGCGGGGCGACAAGGAACTGAACGGCGGCGAATTCATCAAGCTCGCCAAGGAAAAGGCCGCCCTGCTGGGCCTCGACATGGAGATGCTGAAGCGCCCGGTGAATGTCGGCTTTTCGGGCGGAGAGAAGAAGCGCGCCGAAATGGTGCATATGGGCATTCTCGACCCCAAGCTCGCGATCCTGGACGAAACCGACTCCGGGCTGGACATCGACGCGCTCAAGATCGTGGGTGCGGGCATCAACGCCATCATGCGCAAGCCGGACAAGGCGGTGCTGCTGATCACCCATTATCAGCGCCTGCTCGACTATGTGAAGCCGGACTTCGTCCATGTTCTCGCAGCGGGCCGGATCGTGAAGTCGGGCGGCCCCGAACTGGCGCTGGAACTGGAGCGCGAGGGCTATGTCGATGTCGTCGGGGCGGAGGTGGCTGCGGCGTGACCACGCTGACCCTTCCCACGCGCCCCCTCCCTACACGCAGGGCCGAGGAATGGCGCTACAGCGACCTCGACGCGCTGGCCGCCATCTGGCCGACGCCCGCGCCGACGCGCATCGATGTCGCCGCCGGGGAAACCGCGCGCCACCATCTGTTGCAGGATGCGGCCGACGGGGCTGCGGCGGTGCATGATTATGCGATCCACATCGCGGACGGCGCGCGTTGCGATTTCCACGTCCTCAACATCGGCGGGAAGTTCGGCCGCGTGACCTTCACCGTCACGCTGGGCAAGGGTTCGCATTTCGAGCTGAACGGCGCGATCATCGGCGGCGGCGACCAGACGCTGGAAATCATCACCGCCGTCACCCATGCGCAGCCGGACGCGACCAGCGGCCAGACGATCCGATCGATCCTGGGCCAGCACGCCACCGGCAGCTATCTCGGCTCCATCAACGTCGCCCGCGACGCGCAGCGCACCGACGCCTTCCAGTCGGTGAAGGCCATGCTGCTGGACCGCACGGCCACGGCCAATGCCAAGCCGGAACTGGAAATCTACGCCGACGACGTGAAATGCGCCCATGGCGCGACCGTGGGCGAACTGGACCGCCAGGCGTTGTTCTACATGGCCTCGCGCGGCATGGACCCGGCGACGGCCAAGACTCTGTTGCTCAAGGCCTTTGTCGCAGGCGTGTTCGACGATGTGGCCGATGAAGCGGTGAAGGACAGGCTGGAAGCCGCCGCGATCGCCAAGCTGGAGACGCTGGTATGACCGATCCCGCCATTCCTCCGTTGAAGCTTAGAGACGATTTCCCCGGCCTTTTGAATGGAGAAGGGGGCGACTGGCATTATCTCGACAGCGCCGCCACCGCGCAGAAGCCCAATGCCGTGATCGATGCCATCGCCCGCGCCTATGGCCCGGATTATGCGACGGTCCATCGCGGCGTCTATGAGCGCTCGGCAAACATGACGCTCGCCTATGAAGCTGCCCGCCGCAAGGTCGCCGGCTTCATCGGCGCGGCGTCGGACAGCGAGATCGTCTATGTCCGCGGCGCGACGGAGGGCATCAACCTCGTCGCGCAAAGCTGGGCGGGGACGCAGTTGAAGGCGGGCGACCGCATCCTGCTCTCGATGCTGGAACATCACAGCAATATCGTCCCGTGGCAGATCGTGGCCGAGAAAGTCGGCGCGCAGATCGACGTCGTCCCGCTCACCGCCGACGGCAGGATCGACCTGGACGCCATGCAGTCCATGATCACCCCCGCGCACAGGATGGTCGCGCTCGCCCATGTGTCGAACGTGCTGGGCAGCGTCCTCGACGTTCGCCGCGCCGCCGACATCGCGCACAGCGTCGGCGCGAAGATATTGATCGACGGCTGCCAGGCCGTGCCGCGCCTCGCCGTCGATGTGCAGGCGCTGGACTGTGATTTCTACGTCTTTTCCGCGCACAAACTCTACGGCCCGACCGGCATCGGCGCGCTCTGGGGGCGGAAGGAACTGCTGGACGCCATGCCGCCCTATCAGGGGGGCGGGTCGATGATCGACAAGGTGACGTTCGAGAAGACGACCTACGCCCCCGCGCCGACCCGGTTCGAGGCGGGGACGCCCCATATCACCGGCGTCGTCGGCCTGTCGGCGGCGATCGATTATGTGCAGTCCATCGGCCTCGACGCAATCCATGCCCATGAATGCGCGCTGGTCGCAAAGGCGCGGGCCGCGCTGGAAAGCCTGAACAGCGTGCGCGTCTTCGGGCCGGACGACAGCGCGGGAATCCTCTCCTTCGAAGTGGAGGGGGTGCATCCGCACGATGTCGGCACCATATTGGACGAAACGGGCGTGGCGATCCGGGCGGGGCATCACTGCGCGCAGCCGTTGATGCGCCACCTGGGCGTAGAGGCGACCGCGCGGGCCAGCTTCGGCATCTACAGCGACGAGGGCGATGTGGACGCTCTGGTCAAAGGCATTGAACGAGTGAGGAAGATCTTCGGTAATGGCTGAGGAACGGAAGATATTGGTGGAAGAGGTCGAGGCGGTGAATAATCCGCCCAAGGCGCGTGTCGAGGAAGCCGCTGAATCCGGCCCTCGCCAGCGCGACTATCTCGACGGTTTCCTGAGCGCCAAGCCCGCCGAAACGCCGAAGGGCGAGCCGGGCGGCAGCGTCTATGACGGCGTGATCGATGCGCTGAAGGAAATTTACGACCCGGAAATCCCGGTCAATATCTATGATCTCGGCCTGATCTACGGCGTGGACGTCACCGGGGATGGCCATGTCGTCGTCACCATGACGCTGACCACGCCGCATTGCCCGGTGGCGGAATCCATGCCGGGCGAAGTCGAATTGCGCGTCGGCGCGGTGCCGGGCGTGGGCGATGCGCAGGTGAACCTCGTCTGGGATCCGCCATGGGATCCGCAGAAAATGTCGGACGAAGCCAAGCTCGAACTGGGAATGCTCTGATGACTGCTGAAACGAAGATCCGCGCCCGCCCCGCCGCCGTTATCCTGACGCCCAGCGCCGAACGGCGCATCGCCGACCTGATGGCGCAGGCGCCCGAAGGCGCCATCGGCGTCAAGCTGTCGACGCCGCGCCGGGGCTGTTCGGGCCTTGCCTATTCGGTCGACTATGTAAGCGAAGAGGCGAAGTTCGACGAGAAGATCGTAACCCCCGGCGGCACCTTCTACATCGACGGCGCGTCGGTGCTCTATCTAGTCGGATCGACCATGGATTGGGTGGAGGACGACTTCACCGCCGGTTTCGTCTTCAACAACCCCAATGCCAAGGGTAGCTGCGGCTGCGGCGAAAGCTTCACGGTCTGAAGGGGTAGCGGTTCATGCCCCATATGCTCATTCTGGGGCAGGGCTACACCGCTTCCCGCCTGGCCGCCCGCCTGCGCGCCGAAGGCTGGCACATCACCGGCGTCCGCCGCACCGCCGACGCCGAAGCGCTCGCCTTCGATGACGAAAGCGCGGTCCGCGCCGCCATCGCGCAGGCCAGCCACATCCTCTCTTCCGTCCCGCCCGAAGGCGATGCCGACCCCGTCCTCATCCGCTACGGCGCGGCCATCGCCGCCGCGCCCGCGATCTGGACGGGCTATCTCTCCTCCACCGGCGTCTATGGCGATGCGGCGGGCGCATGGGTGGATGAAGCCACCCCCGTCCGCCTTGGCCGCCGCGCCGCCAGGGCGCGGGCCGACGCCGGTTGGGGCGCACTGCGCCCGGACATGCGGCGCTTCCGCCTGCCCGGCATTTACGGTCCCGGCCGTTCCGTGCTCGACCGCGTGCGGGAGGGGCGGGCGCATCGCATCGACCTGCCCGATCAGGTCTTCAGCCGCGCCCATGTGGACGACATCGTCGCGGGCATCGCCGCCTCGCTCCACCGGGGACCGCCGGGCATCTACAATCTTTCGGACGACCTGCCCTGCGCGCAGAACCGGCTGGTCGAAACCGCCTGCGCCATGCTTGGCCAGCCTCTTCCGCCGCTCCTGACGCTGGAGGAAGCCCGGCTCTCACCCATGGCGCAATCCTTCTACGCCGAAAACCGGCGCGTCGCGAACGGGCGGGCGAAGCGCCTGCTGGACTGGTCCCCCCGCTATCCGACCTATCGCGAAGGGCTGCCCGCCTGCCTCTGACTCGGTTCGGCGCAAAGCCCGGATATCGCTAATATCTTCTTAACCATCCGTGCCCGATGGCAGTCCCGTCAGCTTTTCGGGGACTAAAGAGATGGACCGCTTCGACCACGCCTTCACCGCCTTGGGGCAGCGCATCAACGGCCTGACCCTGCCCGAACGGGCCGCATCGGCGCCGGTCCCGCTCGCCAGCCTGATCGACAGGGTGAACGCGGCCAAGCGCCTCTACCGATCGGACGCCCGCCGCTAGAGTATCCGTGATGGTCAACCCTGAGATTGTGCCCAGCACCTATCGGCCTTGAGCAGTGCGTTTGCGGTGACGACGAGCTTTCGCATGACGGCGGTGATCGCGATTTTGGCGGGCTTCCCAGCGTCGACGAGTTGTTGATACTTAGCCTTGAGGTCAGGGTTGTATCGGGCGGCGACGAGTGCCGGCATATAGAGAGCCTGCCTCACGTTGGCGCGTCCGCCACGGATGAAGCTTTTGCCTTTCCATTGTCCGGACTGTCGCGCGACGGGGGCGAGACCAGCAAGCGATGCGGCCTGTTTGTTCTCAAGGCTGCCGAGTTCGGGCATGGTGGCGATGAGCTGGTTGGCGGTCAGCGTTCCCACACCCGCAATGCTGGTCAGGATCTGGTGCCGGCGCGTAAGTACGGCATCGGCGGCGATCAGGTTGGAGATCTCGGTGTCGAGAGCCTCGAGATGCCGATCGATTTGTTCGAGCCGCTGGCGACACTGGCGCTTGAGAAAGGCGATGGTGAGATTTTTCTCGCGATTCTTGAGCGCCGTGCGGTCACGAACCAGGCCGTCGCGGGCATTGATGAGCTCCGCCATGTGGGCCTGCTGTGCGCTTCGAGCGGGTCTGACCGGTGGTTGCAAGGTTGCGGCCATACGAGCCAGCAGGATGGCGTCAATGCGATCGGTCTTGGCCAGCGTGCCAGTCGCCTGGGCGAAGCGCCGGGCAGCTTTACACAGGGCCAGTTGGTCAGCGCCGCCTCCAGTGCGCGATGATAGGTGCCGGTTGCCTCATAGGCGATCCGTTCGACCGGCCATTGTCGTAGCCAGGCGATCAGCGCCTTGTGGCCCCTGGCCGTGTTGGCGAACTGGCGCTCGAAGCCGGCGGGGTAGGCATGGCAATCAAGGCTCGCTTTGGAGATGTCGATGCCGATCGTCTGTGGTAGATTGTCGCTCATCTTTTCCGCTGTCCCATGCTTGTCATCCGGGTCCAAAACCCTGGTATCCGTTCGGGCCTGATGGAAAAGAAAGGGGCGATCCTACTCTAACCCGGTCCCTGAACGACCCGCGGTTTTGCGATCCGTCCCCTTCCGCCCGGGCCGGGGTGGCCACCCCGGCCCGGGCAATCCAGCATGACCCAAACGGATGGCAATGTCATAAGACAAGCGATTTCCAGTCAGATGGCATCATCTGACGTTTAAGAAATCGCGGTAAAACAAAGGAATAGAGCGGTCGATCTGATTCAATCAGATCGAAAACCGCTCTAGGCGGCGGGGATCAATTCGGAACGCCGGGAAATGGCCATTAACGGTCACAAGAAAACCGTTCGGGCTGAGCCCTTCGACTGCCTGCCAGGGCAGGCGCTCAGGATAAACTTGCCTTCGGCAAGTCGAAGCCTTCAGCCGAGCGAAGCGAGGCTCCCTTTGCTTCGCCTCCGCTTAGCAAGGCCCTTCGGCAGGCTCAGGGCGAACGGAAACTGAACGTCCGCCCTCCACCCAAACCGGCCAACCCGCCGATCCCGGAATTTGCCCACACCGCTAGGCGAGCCGCTTCTCCTCTGCCCTCGTCTTCCACAACGACCATCCCACACCCGCGCCGATCAGCGCGAAGGTCACGCCCAGGCTCAGCGCCGGAGGGAATTTCCCTTCATCCAGCAGGAAGTCCGCCACGAAGATCTTCGTCCCGATGAACACAAGGATCGCCGCCAGCGCATATTTCAGATAGTGGAAGCGATGCACCATCGCTGCCAGCGCGAAATACAGCGCCCGCAGGCCCAATATCGCCATCACGTTCGACGTATAGACGATGAACATGTCGGTCGTAATCGCGAAGATGGCGGGCACGCTGTCCACCGCGAATATCAGGTCGGCGAAATTGATCACCACCAGCGCCAGCAGCAGCGGGGTCGCCGCCACGACCGTCTTGCCGGTCTTCGGATCGGTCATGCGCGCCAGGAAATGCTCGCCATGCTGCTCCGGCGTCACCCGCATATGCCTTGAAATGAAGCGGATCAGCGGATTTTTGCCGACATCCATCGGCTCGTCGTCCGCGAACATCATCCTGATGCCGGTGAAGATCAGGAAGGCTGCAAACAGGTACATCACCCAATAGGCCTGATGCAGCAGCATCGCCCCGCCCGCGATCATCAGGCCGCGCAGCACGATCACGCCGATGATGCCCCACAGCAGCGCCCGATACTGATATTTCGCCGGAATCGCGAAATAAGTGAAGATCAGACTGATGACGAAGACATTGTCGATCGACAGCGCCTTCTCGATGAAGAAACCGGTAAAATATTGCATCCCCGGCTCCGGCCCGCGCACGAACCAGACCCAGGCGCCGAAAGCGCAGGCGATGCCGACGTAGAAAATGGAGAGTTTCAGGCTCTCCCTGATGCCGATTTCCTTATTCTCCTTGTGCAGGAAACCGAGGTCGAACGCCGTCAGCGCCACGACGATGGCGAAAAAGGCGAGCCAGAACCAGGCCGGTGTCCCCAGCCAGTCCGTGAAGAGAAATTCCATGCGCTATGCTCCTCTCGTTCAACGACAAAAGTCGATCGGAGAATCCGTTGCGATGGATGGAAAGGGATCAAGCCATGCCGTCAATCGCATCGGATAGTCCGATGCGGTCCGACATCACGCGCTGGGAAAAGCGCGCCAGAGGGGCCCGGTCCGCAAGGGGGAGAATAGACGCAAAAGCGTATAAAATCAACGGAGGTCTAAATCCTGCCCATCTCCCGATGGGAAGGAATTGGACAAGTCACGCCCTGCCGCCGGGCGCTTCCACCACTTCGAACATATCCTCGATCCCCGGCTCGACCGGCATATCGTTCCGCTCGGTTGCCTGCCGCGCCCACATGGCGGCGTATAGCCCATCCGCCCGCACCAGATCGCCGTGCCGCCCGCGCTCGACGATGCGCCCTTTCTCCATGACGATGATCTCGTCCGCGTCGACCACGGTGGACAGCCGATGCGCGACGATCAAGGTCGTCCGCTTGCGCGCTATGCTGCGCAGCACGTCCTGGATTTCCGTCTCCGTCCGGCTGTCGAGCGCGCTGGTCGCCTCGTCCAGCACCAGCACCGGCGGGTCTTTCAGCAAAGTCCGGGCAATAGCCACCCGCTGCTTCTCGCCCCCGGAAAGCTTCAGCCCCCGCTCGCCCACCCGCGTGTCATAGCCCTGCGGCAGGCCCATGATGAAGTCGTGGATGGCCGCCGCCCTGGCCGCCGCCTCAATCTCTTCCTGCGTCGCCCCTTCGCGGCCATAGCCGATATTATAGCCGACCGTATCGTTGAACAGCACCATGTCCTGCGGCACGATCCCGATGGTCGAACGCAACGAAGCCTGGGTCACGCCGGATATGTCCTGCCCGTCGATGCTGATCCGCCCGCCCTGAATGTCGTAGAAGCGGAACAGCAGCCGCGCGATGGTCGATTTGCCCGCGCCCGAAGGCCCGACGATGGCCAATGTCCTGCCCGCCGGCACGGTGAAGCTGACCCCGTGCAATATCTCGCGTTCCGGATCGTAACCGAAATGCACATGGTCGAAACGCACTTCGCCCGCCTCCACATGCAGCATCGGCGCGGCCGGCGCGTCGGCGATCTCCGCCTGCGTATCGATCAGCCTGTACATCGCCTCCATGTCGATCAGCCCCTGCCGGATCGTGCGATAGACCATCCCCAGCAAGTCCAATGGCCGGAAAAGCTGGCTCAGCAGCGTGTTCACCAGCACCACGTCGCCGGTCGAGAACTGTCCCCGGCTCCACCCCCAGACGGTATAGCCCATCGCCCCCGCCATCATCAGGTTGGTGATCAGCGACTGGCCGATATTGAGCCAGGCCAGGCTGTTCTCCGACTTGACCGCCGCATTGGCATAGCGCCGCATCGCCTTGGCATAGCGGGCCGCTTCGCGCTCCTCCGCGCCGAAATATTTGACCGTCTCGAAATTCAGCAGGCTGTCGACGGCATGGGCGACGGCGTTGGTGTCCATGTCCACCATGTCGCGCCGAAGCTGGTTGCGCCATTCGGTGATCATCCGGGTGAACCAGATATAGAGCGCCACCATCGCCAGCGTCGCCGCGACCAGTCCGGGGCCGAATTTCACGAAGAAGATGACGCAGACCGCCGCCAGTTCCAGCACCGTCGGCGCGATGTTGAACAGCAGGAAATAGAGCATCGTGTCGATGCTCTTCGTGCCGCGCTCCACGATCTTGGTGACGGCCCCGGTGCGCCGGTCCAGATGGAAGCGCAGCGACAGCCGGTGCAGGTGGACGAACACGTCATCGGCCAGCCGCCGCCCGGCTTCCTGCCCGACCCGTTCGAAAATGGCGTTGCGCAGATTGTCGAACAGCACGCTGCCGAAGCGCGCGCCCGCATAGGCGACGACCAGCGCGACGGCCAGGCCCGCGCCTGATTCCATGCCCGGCGTCATGCGGTCGATCGCGCCCTTATAGGCGAAGGGCATGGCGAGGCTGACGACCTTCGCAATCAGCACCAGCGCCATGGCGATGGCGACGCGCCGCCGCAGCGCAGGGGCGTCGGCGGGCCAGAGATAGGGGAGGAAACGCCGCATCGTCGCCCAGACGGGCGGAAGGGGGCTATTGTCGGGCGTGGATGGCGGCATGGGGGTTATGTAGGGCGAGCCTGCGCCAAATGCCACTTATAAGCCCCTCCCTTCCAGGGAGGGGGAAGGGGTGGGTGCGGCCGCGAAGCGGTCGCCCGCAACCTCCCGGTCGGCGCAACGCTCGCTCCGCTCGCGACCCACCCCCAACCCCTCCCTTGAAAGGGAGGGGAGCAATCAGCGAGTCAATCCCGCAGCAGTTCGTTGATCCCGGTCTTCGACCGCGTCTGCGCGTCGACCCGCTTCACGATCACCGCGCAATAGAGGCTCGGCCCCGGCGTGCCGTCGGGCAGCGGCTTGCCGGGCAGCGACCCCGGCACGACCACCGAATAGGGCGGCACTTCGCCCATGAAGACTTCGCCGGTGGCGCGGTCGATAATCTTGGTCGACTGGCCGATGAACACGCCCATCGACAGCACCGAACCCTTGCCGATGCGCACGCCTTCCACCACTTCGGAACGGGCGCCGATGAAGCAGTCATCCTCGATGATCACCGGATCGGCCTGCAACGGCTCCAGCACGCCGCCGATGCCGACGCCGCCCGACAGATGGACATTCTTGCCGATCTGCGCGCAGCTACCCACCGTCACCCAGGTATCGACCATCGTGCCTTCATCCACGAACGCGCCGATGTTCACGAAGCTGGGCATCAGGATCACATTCTTCGCGATGTGCGAACCGGCGCGGGCGAAGCTGCCCGGCACGGCGCGGAACCCGGCGGCGCGGAAGGCGGCCTCGTCCCATCCGGCGAACTTGCTCGGCACCTTGTCCCACCAATGGCCCGCGCCCGGCCCATTGTCGATCATGACATTGTCGTTCAGGCGGAAGGACAGCAGCACCGCCTTCTTCGCCCACTGATTGACCTGCCAGCCCCCCGAACCCTCGGCACCGGTCGGTTCGGCCACGCGCAGTTCGCCGCTGTCCAGCATCGACAGCGCCTTGTCGACCGCCTGGCGCACCGCACCCTGCGTCGACAGGTTCACATTGGCCCGGTCCTCCCAGGCGGCGTCGATGGTCGCGATCAGTTCGTTGCTCATGGCTGTTCCCCAAAGATATCCGCCAGAAACGGCGTCAGATGGTCGGTTTCGAAATCGATGAAATCGGGATGATGCTCGTGATCGCCCGCTTCGGAGCCGTTATTGACCCAGATGGTGGTCATGCCGATCGCCTTGGCGGGCTTGAGGTTGCGGGCCATATCCTCGAAAAAGGCGGCGCGGGCCGGATCGACCGCATGCATCCGGCACAGTTCCGCATAGCCCGACGGATCGGGCTTGGGCACATATTGGCAGGCGTGGATGTCGTGGATCAGCTCAAACGCGCCGGTCAGGCCCAGCCTGTCCAGCACTCGCGTCGCATAGGCGCCGTCGCCATTGGTGAAGATCAGCCGCCGCCCCGGCAGCGCCGCGATATGGGCGTTGAGCGCTTCGTCGACCTCCAGCCGGTCCATCGAAATATCGTGGACATAGTCCAGGAAGGCATGCGGCTCGATCCCGTGATGGTGCATCAGGCCTGACAGGGTCGTGCCATGCTCCAGGAAATAGCGCTTCTGCGTTTCCCTGGCGATGACCGGATCGCAGCCGAGCAGGCCCTGGATGAACTCGCCCATCTTCACGTCGATCAGCGCGAACAGGTCCGCCTTCGCCGGGTAGAGCGTATTGTCCAGATCGAAGATCCAGGTATCGACATGGGCAAGGTCGCGACGCATGGCCGCGCCCTAGTCCCGTGCGACGGGGAGGGCAAGGGCAATAGCCCCATCCCCCCGCCGTGCTCCTGCGAAGGCAGGAGCCCAAGTTCAGACGGTCGTGCATTTATCAGACGGCGGAACCAGGTCGCGTGGACAAATTCGAAAATGTCGTGGAATGGCCAGTTGCGGACATTAGATATCCGTTCGCCCTGAGCGAAGTCGAAGGGCTCTGCTGAGCGGAGGCGAAGCATGGAAGCCCTTCGACTTCTCTCAGCCCGAACGGAAACTGAACGTCCGCTCTCCACCCAAATCGGCCAGTCAGGCGAAAGAGGGGGCAGGCTTGGCGTTAAAGGGGCGAGGATGAATTACCCGAACCCCGGCACTTCGCTGTCCTGATAGAAGGCCTGCACCGCCTCCCACGCATCCTCGGCCGTCTCCACCCAGGTCAGCAGGTTGAGGTCGGACGGAGAGATCACGCCTTCGTCGGCCAGCGCCTCGAAATCCACCACCCGCGTCCAGAACTCCTTGCCGAACAGCAGCACCGGGATCGGCTTCATCTTGCCGGTCTGGATCAGGGTCAACAGTTCGAACATCTCGTCGAACGTGCCGAAGCCGCCCGGAAACACCGCCAGCGCCCGCGCCCGCAGCAGGAAATGCATCTTGCGCAGCGCGAAATAGTGGAACTGGAAGCTCAATTCCGGCGTGACGAAGCGATTGGGCGACTGTTCATGCGGCAGGACGATGTTCATGCCGATGGTCGTCTGGCCGACATCCGCCGCGCCGCGATTGGCCGCCTCCATGATGGAGGGGCCACCGCCCGAACAGACGACGAAATGACGGCCTCCCGCCGCGTTCACCGGATATTGCGCCGCGATCCGCGCCAGCTTGCGCGCCTCCTCATAATAGCGCGCCTTGCGACCCAGATTTTCGGCGATGCGCTTCTGCTCCGGCGTGGGGGCGGCGTCGATCCGCACCTGCGCCTGATCGGGTTCGGGGATGCGCGCCGATCCGTAGAAGACGAAGGTCGATTCGATCTTCGCCTCATCCATCAGCAATTGGGGCTTCAACAGTTCCAACTGGAACCGCACTGGCCGCAAATCCTCCCGCAGCAGGAAATCCGTGTCCTGAAAGGCCAGGCGATAGGCGGTGCTGTTGGTCTGCGGGGTTTCCGTCCTCAGCCGGGCGTCGGCTGCTTCCTGTCGGGCGGGGCGGAACTTGCGTTCCTCGATTTCTTTTCTGGTCATTGCCGGAAAGGTAGGATGCCGGGGTGACAAAGCCAAGCCGCTTATCGGCAAAACCCACCTTTTCCGCCCATATCGAAGTGAAAATGATCGTGATGCGCGGCGTTGTAATCCGGGCTGAGCACGGTGCGGAACCGCTTGCAGGCGCTGGCGCGGACGATTTCCAGAAACTGGCGCGTCCGCCTGTCGCCGTTCCAGTCCTTTTCGATGGAAATGCGCCGCCCGTCGCTCAGCACGAAGGCGGACACGTCGACCGCGTTGCTGTGCGCATGTTCGGACAGCTTGCCGCTGCCCGCGATGGGTCGGCAATTATAGGTGCCGAACGTCTCGATCCGCTCGATCTCCGCTCCCAGGATCAGCCGGGCGGCGGGCTGGACCCCATAGCGCGCCCAGGCCGCGAAATTGGCGGCAAGGCCACATGTCATCGCACCCAGATTGGTCGCGGGCACGCCGATATCGATCAGCTTGACGCTGCCCGTCGCGCTGCATCCGCCGCCGAAATTCTGGTCGGGCAGGGGGGTGAAGAGCACCGATTGGGATGTCAGCTTCGCCATGCACTGGCGCAACTCCATCGGCGGCGGCGCGGTGGGGCGCGCCGTCCGGACCGGCTTCGAATGCCGCTCCACGCGCCCGCGCGGCACCAGGTCGCCGCCGCAGCCCGCCAGCGTCAGCGCAGTCGCCGTCAGGGCCGCAAGACCCATGCCGCGAAGGATCGCATTCCCCCAAACCCGCTCGATCATGACGGCATGATTTACCACGTCCGGCTGGCCCAAGGGTTAACGGCGGCAACGTTTCATCGCATCCAGACATTCAGCTTGACTCTTCTTCCGCGATCTTTAGGGCGGCCAGCGGGCCACGCGGTCCCAACGCCGCGCGTGCTCTCTGTAAGGAGACGCATACCATGACTGATATGATTGCCGCAGACGCCACCATTGCGCCTGCGAAGCCCGCGACCAAGCCAGCTCGCCCCTATTTTTCTTCCGGTCCCTGCGCCAAGCCTCCAGGCTGGAGCGCCGACAAGCTGAGCGCTGAATCCCTCGGCCGCTCGCACCGCGCCAAGATCGGCAAGACCCGCCTCGCTTATTGCATCGACCTGATGCGCGAACTGCTGAACCTGCCCGAAACCCACCGCATCGGCATCGTCCCCGGTTCCGATACCGGCGCCTTCGAAATGGCGATGTGGACCATGCTGGGCGCCCGCCCGGTGACGACGCTGGCCTGGGAAAGCTTCGGCGAGGGCTGGGTGACGGACGCCGCCAAGCAGTTGAAGCTCGACCCCACGATCATCCGCGCCGATTACGGCCAGTTGCCCGACCTGGACGGTGTGAACTTCGCCCATGACGTGCTGTTCACCTGGAACGGCACCACCTCCGGCGTGCGCGTGCCGAACGCCGACTGGATCCCCGCCGACCGCGAGGGGCTGACCTTCGCCGACGCCACCAGCGCGGTCTTCGCCTATGACATCGACTGGACCAAGATCGACGTCGCCACCTTCTCCTGGCAGAAGGTGCTGGGCGGGGAGGGCGGCCATGGCGTGCTGATCCTCGGCCCCCGCGCGGTCGAGCGTCTGGAGAATTACACCCCGGCCTGGCCGTTGCCCAAGGTGTTCCGCCTCGTGTCGAAGGGTAAGCTGGCCGAAGGCGTGTTCAAGGGCGAGACGATCAACACCCCGTCCATGCTGGCGGTCGAGGATGCGATCTTCGCGCTGGAATGGGGCAAGTCGATCGGCGGCGCCGCCGGCCTGATTGCGCGCAGCAACGCCAATGCGGCGGCGCTGAACAAGATCGTCGAGGAACGCGACTGGCTCGGCCATCTCGCCGCCGATCCCGCGACCCGCTCCACCACCAGCGTCTGCCTGACCGTCGAGGGCGCGGACGAAGCCTTCATCAAGAGCTTCGCCGCCCTGCTGGAGAAGGAAGGCGCCGCCTATGACGTCGCGGGCTATCGCGACGCCCCGGCGGGCCTGCGCATCTGGTGCGGCGCGACGGTCGAGACCGCCGATATCGAGGCGCTCGGTCCATGGTTCGACTGGGCTTATGCGACCGTGAAGGCTGCTTAACACACATCCCCCATATTCCCGTCATCCCAGCGAAAGCTGGGATCTCGGGCCTCTAGGTCGAACCTGGCTGCCTGAGATCCTGACTTTCGTCAGGATGACGAATTGCAAGAAAGGCAATTCGTCATGCCCAAAGTCCTCATTTCCGACAAGATGGACCCCCGCGCCGCCGCGATCTTCCGTGAACGCGGCGTGGAAGTCGATGAAATCACCGGCAAGACCCCCGAAGAGCTGAAGGCGATCATCGGCCAATATGACGGCCTCGCCATCCGCAGCTCGACCAAGGTGACGAAGGATATCCTCGATCACGCGACCAACCTGAAGGTCATCGGCCGCGCCGGCATCGGCGTCGACAATGTCGACATCCCGGCCGCCTCGTCCAAGGGCGTGATCGTGATGAACACCCCGTTCGGCAACTCGATCACCACCGCCGAACATGCCATCGCGCTGATGTTCGCGCTCGCCCGCCAACTGCCGGAGGCCAACGCCCAGACGCAGCAGGGCCTGTGGCCGAAGAACGGCTTCATGGGCGTGGAAGTCACCGGCAAGACGCTGGGCCTGATCGGCGCGGGCAATATCGGCTCCATCGTCGCCAGCCGCGCATTGGGCCTGAAGATGAAGGTCGTCGCGTTCGACCCCTTCCTGACCCCGGAACGCGCCGTCGAAATGGGCGTGGAAAAGGCCGATCTGGACACGCTGCTGGCGAAGGCGGACTTCATCACGCTGCACACGCCGCTGACCGACCAGACCCGCAACATCCTGTCGAAGGAAAATCTCGCCAAGACCAAGAAGGGCGTGCGCATCATCAACTGCGCCCGCGGCGGCCTGATCGACGAAGCCGCACTCAAGGAAGCGATGGATGCGGGCCATGTCGCGGGCGCCGCGCTCGACGTGTTCGTGCAGGAACCGGCCAAGGAATCGCCGCTGTTCGGCACCCCCAATTTCATCTGCACCCCGCATCTGGGCGCATCGACCGACGAAGCGCAGGTCAATGTGGCGTTGCAGGTGGCCGAACAGCTTAGCGACTATCTGCTCGACGGCGGCATCACCAATGCCCTCAACGTGCCGTCGCTGTCGGCGGAGGAGGCCCCGAAGCTGAAGCCCTATATGGCGCTGGCGGAGGAACTGGGCAGCCTGGTCGGCCAGCTTGAAGGCGACCGCATCCGGAGCGTCTCGGTAGAGGTCGAGGGCCATGCCGCCGAACTGAACCAGAAGCCGATCACCGCCGCGGTGCTGGCGGGCCTGATGCGCGTCTATTCGGACACGGTGAACATGGTCAACGCGCCCTTCCTGGCGAAGGAACGCGGCCTCGATGTTCGTGAGGTCCGTCATGACCGCGAGGGCGACTATCAGACCCTCGTCCGCGTCACCGTGAAGACCGAAAGCGGCGAAAAGTCGGTCGCGGGCACGCTGTTCGGCAATGCGCAGGCGCGCCTCGTCGAACTGTTCGGCATCAAGGTGGAGGCCGACCTTGCCGGGGACATGCTCTACATCGTCAATCAGGACGCGCCGGGTTTCATCGGCCGCCTGGGTTCGACGCTGGGTGAGGCGAACGTCAACATCGGCACCTTCCACCTCGGCCGCCGCAATCAGGGCGGGGAAGCGGTGCTGCTGCTTTCGCTCGACGGCGCGGTCACGGAAACCGTTCTGGCCGACATCTGCAAGCTGGCAGGCGTCAAGACGGTGAAGCTGCTGCGCTTCGCCTGATGGTTCGGGCCTGATATGGTTCGGGCTGGCCTTGCGCGCATAATCCGCTAAAGGCCAGCCCATGACCACGATTCCATCCGGCCTCCTGCCTGAAGGGCTTTCCGACCGCCTGCCGCCGCTGGCGGAGGCCTCCGCCCGGCTTGCGCGCCGTGTGCTCGATACTGTCGCCAGCCATGGCTATGAGCGCGTCATGCCGCCCATCGCGGAGTTTGAGGACACGCTGGTCGGCCGCCTGAAATCGATGAAGGCGCAGGATCTCGTCCGCGCCATCGACCCGGTGTCGCAGCGCAGCCTGGCCCTGCGCCCGGACATGACCGCGCAGGTCGGCCGCATCGCCGCCACGCGCCTGGCCTCCGCCGCGCGCCCGCTGCGCCTTTCCTATGCCGGCCCCGTCATCCGCCTGCGCGCCAACCAGCTCCGGCCGGAGCGGGAACGGTTCCAGGTCGGTGCCGAACTCATCGGCAGCGACAGCGTCGCAGCCGCCGTGGAAATCGTGAACGTCGCCATCGAAGCGCTGCAGGCGGCGGGCGTCACCGGCATCACCATCGACTTCACCCTGCCGGACCTGATCGACGCGCTCGCCGCCGGTCCTCTGCCGCTCGCCCCGGAAGAGATAGAGGCGGTCCGCACCGAACTGGACGCCAAGGATGCGGGCGCGCTCGCGGCCATCGGCCCGGCCGCCGCCGCCTATCTGCCGCTGATCGAGGGCACCGGCCCCTTCCACGCGGCGATGGAACGGCTGGAGGCGCTGAACGCCGACCTTGGCGGCGCCATCGACAGCCGCATCGCGGGCCTGCGCGCCATCGCCAAGCCCATCGGCTGGGACATCACCCTGACGCTCGACCCGACCGAACGCCATGGCTTCGAATATCAGAACTGGTTCGGCTTCTCCATCTTCGCAGAGGGTTTCACCGGCGAAATTGGCCGGGGCGGCAGCTATGCGATCATCCGCGCCGACGGGTCGGAGGAACCGGCCATGGGCTTCTCCCTCTATCCCGATCCGCTGATCGACGCGGGCTTCGGCGGCGAAGCGCCCAGGCGCCTGTTCCTTCCCCTGCATCATGACGCGGATCGCGCCGTCCAGTTGCGGGCGGAAGGCTGGCAGACGGTCGCCGCGCTGACAGGACAGGAAAATGGCGAGGCTCTGCGCTGCTCGCACTGGCTCGACGGCGCGGAACCCCGCGCCTATTGACTTGACGGGACCGGGGCAGCGCGGCTAACGCGCCCCCGCAACAGGGCGACACGCCCATTTGATCCCACCGGCATGCCGAGTCCCGTCGAAGGGCATGGCCGGTCCGCGCGGCGGGCGGAGGACTGTATCTGTGGCAAATGTTACGGTGATCGGCGCCCAATGGGGTGACGAAGGCAAGGGCAAGATCGTCGACTGGCTGTCGGAGCGCGCCGACGTCGTCGCCCGCTTCCAGGGCGGGCACAATGCCGGCCACACGCTGGTCGTGGGTGAGAAGGTGTACAAGCTTTCGCTGCTCCCGTCGGGCATCGTGCGGGGCACGCTGTCGGTGATCGGCAATGGCGTCGTGCTGGACCCCTGGCACTTCCGCGACGAGGTGGCGAAGCTGAAGGGCCAGGGCGTGGAGATCACCCCCGAAAACCTCCAGATCGCGGAAACCTGCCCGCTGATCCTGCCCTTCCACCGCGACCTCGACGGCCTGCGCGAGGATGCGTCGGGCGCGGGCAAGATCGGCACCACCCGCCGCGGCATCGGCCCGGCCTATGAGGATAAGGTCGGCCGCCGCGCCATCCGCGTCTGCGACCTTGCCCATCTGGACGATCTGGGGCCGCAGCTCGACCGGCTGACCGCGCACCATGACGCGCTGCGCGCCGGTTTCAACGAAGCGCCCATCGACCGCGAAGCGCTGATGGCCGAATTGCGCGACATCGCAGGCTTCATCCTGCCCTTCGTCAAGCCCGTCTGGCTGACGCTCAACAAGGCGAAGGCGGAAGGCAAGCGCATCCTGTTCGAAGGCGCGCAGGGAACCCTGCTCGACATCGACCACGGCACCTATCCGTTCGTCACCTCCTCCAACACGGTGGCGGGCACGGCAGCCAGCGGCACCGGCCTTGGCCCGTCGGGCGCGGGCTTCGTGCTGGGCATCGTCAAGGCCTATACCACCCGCGTCGGCTCCGGTCCCTTCCCGACCGAGCAGGAGAATGACGTCGGCCAGCGGCTGGGCGAACGCGGCCATGAATTCGGCACGGTGACGGGCCGCAAGCGCCGCTGCGGCTGGTTCGACGCGGTGCTGGTGCGTCAGTCGGTCGCGGTGTCGGGCGTCACCGGCATCGCGCTCACCAAGCTGGACGTGCTGGACGGTTTCGAGGAATTGAAGATCTGCGTCGGCTACAAGATCGGCGACCAAAGCTTCGACTATCTCCCCGCCCATGCGCAGGATCAGGCGAAGGCGGAGCCGGTCTATGAAAGCATCGAAGGTTGGCAGGACACGACGGCGGGCGCTCGTAGCTGGGCGGAACTCCCGGCGCAGGCGATCAAATATATCCGCCGCATCGAGGAACTGATCGGCTGCCCGGTCACGCTCGTCTCCACCAGCCCCGAGCGCGAGGACACCATCCTCGTCCGCGATCCTTTCGCGGATTGATCGATATGGCGGGCGATCGCTTCGAGCGGCACAAGCAACCCTGGACGGCGGACGAGTTGCAGAAGCTCCACACGCTGGCGAAGAAGGGCATGGCGCTGAAAGCGATCGCCAAGGCCCTGACCCGCAGCGAGGAATCGGTGAAGACCCGCGCCAAGCAGGACGGGCTGAATATCGCCAAGCTCAGATAGCAGGGCGCGCCTCTTCCTCGCCCGCCGCGATCACCGTCGCCGCGACCAGATCGCCGGTGACGTTGATCGCGGTACGGCACATGTCCAGGAAACGGTCGACCCCCAGCACCAGCCCGATCCCCTCCACCGGCACGCCGACCATGCCCAGGATCATCGCCACCACCGGCAGCGATCCCGCGGGCACCCCGGCGGTGCCGACGCCGCCCAATATGCAGACCAGCATCACCATGACCTGCTGCATCAGGGTCAGGTCGACGCCGAAAAATTGCGCCAGGAACAGGACGGTGATGCCTTCGAACATGGCCGTCCCATTCTGGTTGGCGGTCGCGCCGATGGTCAGGACGAAGCGGGCGATGCGGCGCGGCAGGTGCAGATTTTCCTCCGCCACGCGGATAGCGGTGGGCAGGGTCGCGTTGGAGGAAGCGGTGGCGAAGGCCATGACCGTCGCCTCCTGCACCGCCGCGAAGAAGCGCAGGGGCGACCGCTTCGCCAGCAACGCGATCAACAGGGAGAAGACGCCGAACATCTGGATGGCAAGCGCCAGCAGCACCACCCCGACATAGGCCGACAGCCGCGCCAGCAAGTCCCAGCCGAACAGCGCGGCCAGGTTGAACATGAAGCAGGCGATGGCGACCGGCGCCAGGCGGATGACGATGCCGATCAGGCGCATCGTCACCTCGAACAATCCCTCCATCGCCGTCAGCAAGATGCGCGACTGATCGGTCCGCACCAGCACCAGCCCGATGCCGAAGAACAGGGCGAAGACCATGACCGCCAATATGTCGTTGTTGGCCATGGCCGCGACGATATTGTCGGGAATGATGCGCAACAGCGCCTGCATGCCCGTCGGCGTCTCGCCGCTGCGCGCCAGGATCGCCTGCGCGCCCTGACCGGCGTCCGACAGCATCGCCCGCGCCTGGGCGGCGTCGACCCCGCCGCCCGGACGCAGCAGATTGACGAGCAGCAGGCTCAACACGACCGCGATGCCCGATACGACGACCGTATAGGCCAGGGTCCGCACACCGATCCGGCGCAGCGACCGCAACTCCCCCATCTCGGCAATGCCGACGATCAATGCGGACACCAGCAGCGGGATGACCAGCATGAACAGCAGCCGCAGGAATATCTGCCCAATGGGTCGGGTGACATAGGTGGTGACGCCATCGACCCAGGCGGCACCGGGCGCGGTCATATAGACGGCCAGGCCCAGCAACAGCCCAGTCAGGAAACCCGCCAGCATCTGCCACTGGAGGGATAGCGCCGCTGTCTTCCGCTCGGCTTCGGGCGCGTCGCTGGTCATTGGCGTCTCCTGTTGGCCTGACCGCTCAACGGATCGCGCCGCATGCGGTTGCGCGAGGGAGACGCATTCCGCCCGAAGCGGATGGACGAGGCTCTAAGCCTTCGGCTCGTCCACCATGTCCGACGCCAGTTCCAGCCCGGCGCGGCCATGGGATGGCGTATGCGCCGGCGCCTTGGGATGGGGCACATATTCCGGCTCCTCCACCTCCAGCATGCCTTCCCATTTGGTGATGACGGACGTGGCGATGGCGTTGCCCAGCACGTTGGTCGCGGTGCGGCCCATGTCCATGAAATGGTCGACCGCCAGGATGAAGGCCACGCCCTCCACCGGCAGGTCGAACTGCCCCAGCGTCGCGGCCACCACCACCAGCGAAGCGCGGGGAACGGCGGCGATGCCCTTGCTGGTCACCATCAGCACCAGCAATATCGTGATCTGCGTCGCGATCGGCAGGTCGATGCCATAGGCCTGGGCGATGAAGATGGTGGCGAAGGTCGAATACATCATCGACCCGTCCAGATTGAAGCTGTAGCCCAGCGGCAGCACGAAGCTGTATATGCGGCGCGGCACGCCGAACCGGTCGAGCTGCTCCAGCATCTTGGGATAGGCCGCTTCGGACGATGCGGTGGAAAAAGCGATCAGCACCGGTTCGCGCACATAACGGATCAGCGTCACCATCCGCTTGCCCAGGAAGGCCGATCCCGCCGCGAACAGCAGCAGCCAGAGCGCGATCAGCGCCAGGTAGAATTCACCCACCAGTTCGCCGAAGGTCTTGAGCACGCCCAGCCCCTCGGTCGAGATCGCCGACGCCAGCGCGCCGAACACCGCCAGCGGCGCCATGCGCATGACATAGCCGGTCACCTGCAGCATCAGTTCGACCATCGACTCGATCACGGTGACGATGGGCTTCCCCTTCTCGCCGATGGCGGTCAGCGCGACGCCCACGAACAGGGAGAAGACGACGATCTGCAGGATCGAATTTTCCGCCATCGCCCCGACCATGGAGGTCGGGAACACATGCAGGATGAAGTCGCGGAAATTGAGCGCCTCCGTATTCACCCCCGCGTCCGCGCCGGACCGGACCAGATTCAGCCCTTCGCCGGGCGCGAAGAAATTGACGAAGACGAGGCCCAGGGTCAGCGAGATCAGGCTGGCGATGATGAACCAGGCGATGGCGCGACCGCCGATCCGCCCCAGCGCCGCGCTGTCCCCCATGTGCGCGATGCCGGCGACCAGCGTGGAAAAGACCAGCGGCGCGATGATCATCTTGATGAGGTGGAGGAAGATGTCGGCCAGCAGGTGGTAATAACCCGCCACATCCTTCGCCAGGGCCTTGTCGCCGCCCGCCCAGATATTGGTGGCGAAGCCCGCGATCACCCCTAATATCATGCCCGTCAGGATGAACGCCGTCAGTCGATTTCGCATGCAGTTCCTCTAATCGTGCCCAACCGGACACCTAACAGGCGCCCGGCGCCCTCGCAACGGAATGGGTCGGACCCCTTATCTCGCTGAACGAACGAAGCGGCATATTCCGCGAGCGTTTATTTCACGGTGCGGGAACGCGCCGCATCATGGATACAGCAACCCCTCGCGCCAGCCGTCGCCGCTGCGTTCGAACAGGCGGCGTTCATGCAGGCGATGTTCGCGATCCTGCCAGAATTCGATGCGTTCCGGGGTGAGGCGGAATCCCGACCAGTGCGGCGGGCGCGGCACCGGTCCGCCCTCGAACCGCAGGCTGGCTTCGTCGTAGCGGGCCATGAACAGGTCGCGCGATTCCAGCGGGCGGGACTGGTCGGACGCCCAGGCGCCCAACTGGCTATCGCGGCTGCGCGTCGCGAAATAGGCGTCGGCGGTGGCGTCGTCCACCGGACCCACCGGCCCCTCGATCCGGATCTGCCGCCGCAGCGACTTCCAGTGGAACAGCAGCGCGGCATGCGGATTGGCGTGCAGTTCCTCCGCCTTGCGCCCCTCGAAATTGGTGTAGAAGATAAAGCCGTCCGGCCCATGCCCCTTCAGCAGCACCATCCGCAGCGATGGCCGCCCGCGCGCGTCGGCGGTGGCGAGCGCCATGGCGTTGCTGTCGTTGATCTCGGTTTCACGGGCCTCGACATACCAGGCGTCGAACAGGACGAAGGGATCGGTCATGCGCGGTGATGTACCCCCCTCATAAAGCCGTGTCGATAAGGGCTTTACCACGCTTGAACGATCCCGCGCCTTTCGCCACATAGGGCGCGACCGGATTTTTTCTGCAAAAGGATATATTGGCGGCAATGGCTGATCCCTACTCCACCCTGGGCGTCGCGCGCGGCGCGAGCGAGGCAGAGATCAAATCGGCCTATCGTAAGCTGGCCAAGGAACTGCATCCCGACCGGAACCGGGACAATCCGAAGGCGGCGGAGAAATTCTCCGCCGTCACCGGCGCCTATGACCTGCTGTCCGACAAGGACAAGCGCGCCCGTTTCGACCGGGGCGAAATCGACGCAGAGGGCAATCCGACCTCTCCCTTCGGCTTCGGCGGCGGTGGCGGCGGCTTTCGCGGCCATCCCGGCGGCCAGGGCGGCGGTTTCGAATTCAACGGCGGCGGCGGGGACTTCGGCGATATTTTCGAAGGGCTGTTCGGCGGAGCGGGGCGCCGGGGCGGCGGGGGCTTCGGCCGCGGCGCGCCCCCGCAAAAGGGCGCGAACGTCACCTATCGCCTGGCCGTCCAGTTCATCGACGCCGCCACCCTGGCGCCGCAGCGGATCACGCTCCAGGACGGCAAGACCATCGACCTGAAGCTTCCCGCAGGAGTGGAAACCGGCACGCAGATGCGGCTTTCCGGCAAGGGACAGCAGGGTCCGGGCGGCGCGGGCGACGCCATCGTCACGATAGAGGTCAGGCCGCACGCCTTCTTCACCCGCGACGGCGACAATGTGCTGCTGGAACTGCCGATCACCCTGGACGAGGCGGTGAAAGGGGCGAAGGTCAAGGTGCCCACCGTCGACGGCCCGGTGATGCTGGGCGTGCCCGCGGGCACATCCTCCGGCAAGACGCTGCGCCTGCGGGGCAAGGGTTTCACCGGCAAGGACGGCCAGCGCGGCGACCAGCTCGTCACGCTGATGATCGACGTGCCCGCCGACGATCCGGCGATCAAGGCGCTGGTCGAAAGCTGGCAGGACAGACGCGCCGTCCGGACCCATCTGGGCGTCTGAGGGGTTAGGGGGAGAATGCCGCAACCGTCCCCCTTATCTCCCGAATCCCGCCGCAGGCACATCGCGCAAGAAGCCCGCGCCCATTTCAACCGCCATATGGACCGGGTGCGCCCGGGCAGCCATGCCTTTGAAATCGCGAAGCGCGTGGCCGTCGGCACCTATAGCGACGGGTTCATCCATGCGGGGAACCTTGCCTATCTCTCGCTGATGACGCTGTTCCCCTTCTTCATCGTGGCGGCGGCGGTGGCCAGCATCTTCGGCCATTCGCAGGATGGGCTGGCGGCGGTCAGGGCCTTTCTGGAAACCGTGCCCCCCGGCGTGGCGGACGTCGTGCGGCAACCGATCATCGACGTGCTGAACGCCCGCACCGGGCCGCTGCTCTGGCTGGGCGGGCTGGTCGGGCTGTGGACGGTGGGCAGCCTGATAGAAACGATCCGCGACATCCTCCGCCGCGCCTATGGCACGAAGAGCACGCGCTCCTTCTGGCATTATCGGCTGACCGCCATCGGCATCACCCTGGTCAGCGTCTTCGCGGTGATGTTCGCCTTTTCGATGCAGGTCATCATCATCGGCGTCGAACAGTTCCTGCGCCAGATATTGCCCTTTGCCGACCAGGCGATCCAGATCGTCGCCATCACCAAGCTGGCGCCGATGGCGATATTGTGCGTCGCGCTCTATTATCTCTACGTCTCCCTGACCCCCAGCCTGTACAAGGATCCGCGCTTTCCCAAATGGCCCGGCGCCATCGCCACGGCCCTGTGGTGGTATGGCGTCACCCTGCTGCTGCCGGCCACGCTTTCGCTGCTGGGCGGCTATGACTTGACCTATGGCAGTCTGGCCGGCGTGATGATCACCCTCATTTTCTTCTTCCTTGTCGGGCTTGGCGTGGTAATTGGCGCGGAATTGAATGCTGCGCTGGCGGAGTTCCCGGAAGAGGAAGCCGCCGCCGCGCAGGACGACAAAGGGAATGGGACGACGGTATGACAGGCTTGATGGCGGGAAAACGCGGTCTGATCATGGGGCTGGCGAACGACAAGTCGCTGGCCTGGGGCATATCGAAGGCGCTGCATGCGCAGGGTGCGGAACTGGCTTTCTCCTATCAGGGCGAGGCGCTGGCCAAGCGCGTGAAGCCGCTGGCGGAGGAACTGGGTTCCGATTTCCTGATCGACTGCGACGTGTCGGACATGGAGAAGCTCGATACGGCCTTTGAAGAGATCAGGGCGCGTTGGGGCAAGCTGGACTTCGTGGTCCACGCCATCGGTTTTTCCGACAAGAATGAACTGCGCGGCAAATATGTCGACACCAGCCTGGAAAATTTCCTGCTGACGATGAACATCTCCGCCTACAGCTTCGTGGCCGTCGCCAGGCGCGCCCGCCCCCTGATGGCGGAGGGCGGCAGCCTGCTGACGCTCAGCTATTATGGCGCCGAGAAGGTGATTCCGCATTACAACGTCATGGGCGTGGCGAAGGCGGCGCTGGAAACCAGCGTCAAATATCTGGCGATGGACCTGGGGCCGGAAAATATCCGCGTCAACGCCATCTCCGCCGGGCCGATCAAGACGCTGGCGGCCAGCGGCATCGGCGATTTCCGCTACATCATGAAGTGGAACGAACTGAACAGCCCGCTCCGCCGCAACGTGACGATCGAGGATGTGGGCGGCGCGGGCCTGTACCTGCTGTCCGACCTGGCATCGGGCGTGACCGGCGAAGTCCACCATGTCGACGCGGGCTACAACGTCATCGGCATGAAGGCCGAAGACGCGCCCGATATCGCATTGGACAAGTAACAAAACCCCTCTCCCGCCGGGAGAGGGAGGGGCCCGCCGCAAAGCGGCGGGAGGGTGAGGGCGAACCACCTCACCCACGAAAGGCAGATATGAGCTTCAACACCTTCGGCCGCGTCTTCCGCTTCTCGACCTGGGGCGAATCCCATGGTCCCGCCATCGGCGCGATGGTCGACGGCTGCCCTCCCGGCCTGCCCCTGTCCGAAGCCGACATCCAGCCCTTCCTCGACAAGCGCAAACCCGGCACCTCGAAATTCACCACCCAGCGCCGCGAACCGGATGAGGTCCGCATCCTCTCCGGCGTGTTCGAGGGGCGGACCACCGGCACCCCGATCAGCCTGATGATCGAAAATACCGACCAGCGCTCCAAGGATTATAGCGAAGTCGCCAAGGCCTATCGCCCCGGCCATGCCGACTATGCCTATGACGCCAAATATGGCTTTCGCGACTATCGCGGCGGCGGCCGTTCCTCGGCGCGGGAGACGGCGAGCCGCGTGGCGGCGGGCGCGGTCGCCCGGCTCGTCATCCCGGATGTCGACATCTTCGCCTATGTCAGCGAGATTGGCGGCGACCCCATCGACTATGCCCGCTTCGACGCGGGCGAGATCGACAACAACCCCTTTTTCTGCCCCGACCCGGAAGCGGCGAAGCGCTGGGAGAAACTGGTGGACGACGCCCGCAAGGACGGCTCCTCGCTCGGCGCGGTGGTGGAATGCATCGCCAGCGGCGTTCCGGCGGGCTGGGGCGCGCCCCTTTATGCCAAGCTCGACAGCGAACTCGCCGCCGCGATGATGAGCATCAACGCGGTCAAGGGCGTCGAGATCGGCGACGGTTTCGCCGCCGCCCGCCTGCGCGGCGAGCAGAATGCCGATCCGATGCGGCCGAGCAGGGACGGGGGCAAAGACGGCGCGCCTGTCTTCCTCGCCAACCATGCAGGCGGCATCGCGGGCGGCATCTCCACCGGACAGCCGGTCAAGGTCCGCATCGCCTTCAAGCCGACCAGCTCCATCCTGATCCCGGTCGAAACCGTCACTCGCGAAGGCGCTGCGTCGGACATCGTCACCAAGGGCCGCCACGACCCCTGCGTGGGCATTCGCGGCGTGCCGGTGGTGGAGGCGATGATGGCGCTGGTGCTGGCCGACCAGAAACTGCTCCACCGCGCCCAGTGCGGTGAGGGCTGAACGCGCCGAATCGAGGCATAATTCCGGCAAAGCCGCGATTCCCGCGAGACGACTCAGCCAATCTGCGATACCATCCCCGTCACAGATCGCCCGCGGGAGGGCGAGCGGCAGCGCGTAAGCCTGGGGAGCGTCACCATGGTTTCCATGGATTGACGGTCAAAACGTCCCCTTCAGCCGCGAACACGGGCCAGCCATGCTTGCATGGCTGGCCCATTTCCTTTCATCGCCGCCGGAAACGGGGCGTTCCGCCATGACCAGTTCCGCCCGACCGGCCCTGTTCCGGTGCCGGTCGCGACGGCATCATGACGGGAAATGCCAAAGGACCGCCCGTGACCAGCCTGCCCTTCATCCAGGTCGACGCCTTCGCCGACGCTCCCTTTACCGGCAATCCGGCCGCGGTCATGCCGCTGGGCCAATGGCTCGACGACGCCACGCTTCAGGCGATCGCGGCGGAAAATAATCTCTCCGAAACCGCCTTCACCGTGCCCACGCCCGATGATCCGGACGCGGACTATGCGCTGCGCTGGTTCACGCCCGAAGTGGAGGTCAAGCTGTGCGGCCACGCCACGCTGGCCAGCGGCCATGCGCTGATGGGCGGTCGCACCGCCGTTCGCTTCCGCACGACGCATGCGGGCATACTCACCGTGTCGCGCGACCGTGACGGTTATGCGCTCTCGCTCCCCGCCTGGACGACCGAGCCAAGCCCGCTGCCGGACCTTGCCGCGGCCATGGGCGGCGACGTCCTCGAAACCCGTTGGCGCGACGGCGGCTATGCGATCTTCGCCTATCCCGACGACGCCGCGATCCGCGCCCTGCAACCGGATTTCGCGACGCTGAAAAAGGCCGGAAGCATCCTCCTGATCGCCACCGCCCCCGGCGAGGACAGCGACATGGTCAGCCGCGTCTTCGCCCCCGGCGCGGGCATAGACGAAGACCCCGTCACCGGCTCGGCCCATTGCCTGCTCACCCCCTATTGGGCCGGGCGGCTCGATAAGGCGAAACTCACCGCCTATCAGGCATCGCATCGCGGAGGACGCCTGCTATGCCGCCTTTCCGGCGACCGCGTGATCCTGACCGGCGCCTGCCGCACGGTGATAGAAGGCAATTTCCTGCTCTAATAACCTAATCCTCCCCATCGATAGATGGGGAGGGGGACCAGGCGAAGCATGGTGGAGGGGAAAATTCGGAGGTCGCGCCCCATTCCCTACCCCTCAACGCGCATAAAGCCCCACCAGCTTCGCCAATCCGTCCTTCACGACCCCGCGCTGCTCCTTGTCGGGCGACATGCCCAGCCGCACCACGGTCAGCCGCTGCGATGGCGACACCAATATATATTGCCCGCCATGCCCGACGCAGCCGAACAGGCTGCGCGGCGCCCGCCCCGGCATCAGCGCGCTTTCTTCGCTTTCCCGGTTGAGCCACAGATGCGCCCCATAGGCCGCGTTGCGCGGCGAAGGCGCGCGCATATGGTCGATCCACTTTTCCGGCACGATCTGGTGCCCCGCCACCCCGCGCCCATGGTTGCGCAGCAATTCCCCGAAGCGCGCATAATCCCGCGCCGTCATATGCATGAAGCTGCCGCCGATCATCGTGCCCGCCGCATCATATTCGACGGTCAGGCTGTCGAGCCGCGCCGGAATCTTCAGCCGCCCGTCGATGAACATCTGCATCGCCCGCCGCCGCACATCGGGATCGCTACTGTTGGTCAGCATCCGGGCCATCAGGTCGGTCAGGATGATCGTGCTGCCGGTCGAATAGGAAAAGACCGAACCCGGCGCATGGGCGAGCGGCTTGGCCTCCGCAAAGGCGCCCATGTCCTGCGCCCCGTCGGTGAACAGCATCCGCACCGTATCGGCCTCGGCCAGGGGTTCGGCATCCTCGACATGATCCAGGCCGGATGTCATGGCCAGCAACTGCCGCAGGGTGATGCGTCCCCGCGGATCGCCCGGCTGGCCCCAGGCCGCCACCGGCGCGGGCGAATCGAGCGCCAGCCGCCCGTCCGACACCATCAGCCCGATCAGCACCGCCGTCACGCTCTTGGCCGTGGACCAGGATGGCAGCCTGGTCTGCGGCCCATAGCCCGGCGCATAGCGCTCGGCCACGATCTCCCCGTCGTGCATGACGATCAGCGCCCGCGTCTCGCCCGCCTGATCCTCGAACAGCGGATCGATCGCCGCCCTCAGCGCCGCCGCGTCCACATCCGAATCTCCGGCGATATGGACGACCGGCTCCGGCCCGGCGGCGCGCACGGTCCACAGGCCGGCCACCGCCAGCATCGCCAAAATTCCGCCGATCGCGCCAAGGCGCTTTACGCTGTTCCGCTCAACCCTCATAAGCTGCGCCTTAACACGGAGCGCGGGAAAGGGGAGCATGTCCGTCCGCCGGAAATGGATTTATGGAGCGCTGGCAGCGGCCCTGCTGCCGCTCGCCCTGTTCGCCTGGAACTGGAGCGCCCTGCGCGCCCATGCCCAGGTCGGCGCGGGCTTCGGCGCGCGCGTCGCCTGCTCCTGCCGCTATGTCGAGGGCCGCTCGATGGAAAGCTGCAAGGGCGACAAGGAACCCGGCATGTGGGCAGTGTCGCTGAAGGACATGCCCGAATCCCAATCGGTCAACGCGGCGGTCCCCTTGCTCGTCTCCCGCACGGCGCGCTATCGCAAGGGCTGGGGCTGCCTGCTGGAACCGTGAGTCCTCCGATAGAGGGAAGCTGGCCCCACCGCCCTCAAATCGCTACAGCCCCACCCATGCGCCCCGACATCCCGACCCTCCTCCACGATATTTTCGGCTTCCCCGCTTTTCGCGGCGTGCAGGAACAGGTGGTCAGTCGCATCATGGCGGGCCAGCCGACGCTGGCGATCATGCCGACCGGCGCAGGCAAGTCGCTCTGCTACCAACTGCCCGCCGTGGCGCTGGACGGCTGCTGCGTCGTCGTCTCCCCATTGATCGCGCTGATGCACGACCAGCTTCGCGCCGCGCAGGCCGTCGGCATCCGCGCCGCCAGCCTCACCAGCGTCGATACCGACTGGCGCGAGACGCAGGACCGGCTGCGCAACGGTGATCTCGACCTGCTCTACGTCGCCCCCGAACGCGCCAGCGGGGAAGGGTTCCGCAACCTCCTGCGCGCCGCGAAAATCGCCCTCTTCGCCATAGACGAGGCGCATTGCGTATCCGAATGGGGCCATGATTTCCGCCCCGACTATCGCCTGCTGCGCCCGCTGCTGGACGAATTTCCCGACGTTCCCCGCCTGGCGCTGACTGCCACCGCCGACCATCACACCCGCGACGACATCCTCGTCCAGCTCGGCATTCCCCGCGAAGGCCTGATCATCGCGGGCTTCGACCGGCCGAACATCCGCTACGCCGTCCACCCTCGCGACGGCCTGCCGCGCCAGCTTTCCGACCTGATCGCGGGCCAGACCGGCCCCGGCATCGTCTACGCCCCCACCCGCGCCGCGACCGAGAAGCTGGCCGAAACCCTTGGCAAGACCGGCCGCCCGACCCGCGCCTATCATGCCGGGCTGGCCCCCCAGATGCGCGCCGCCAACCAGGCCGCCTTCATCGCCAGCGAGGATATGGTGATGGTCGCCACCATCGCCTTCGGCATGGGCATCGACAAGCCCGACGTCCGCTTCGTCGCCCATGCGGCGCTGCCCAAGTCGATCGAGGGCTATTATCAGGAATCCGGCCGCGCGGGCCGCGACGGCGAACCCGCCGAAGCGCATCTTTTCTGGGGCGCCGATGATTTCGCCCGCGCCCGCCAGCGCATCGGCGAACTCGACCCCCTCCGCCAGCAGGGCGAGCGCGCCCGCATCACGGCGCTGGGCGGACTGGTGGAAACCGGCACCTGCCGCCGCGCCATATTGCTCCGCCATTTCGGGGAAAATCCCCCGCCGGGCTGCGGCAATTGCGACAATTGCCTCAATCCCCCGCCCAGCATCGACGCGACCCAGACCGCCCGCAAATTCCTGTCCGCCGTCTACCGCACCGGCCAGAGCTTCGGCGTCGGCCATATCGAGCAAGTGCTGACCGGCGCCGTCAGCGACAAGATCCGCGAGCGGGGCCATGACAAGATTTCGGTCTACGGCATCGTCGACGGGGAGGAGACGGCGCTGCTGCGCCCCGTCTCCCGCGCATTGCTGGTCCGCGACGCGCTCCAGACGAACGAACATGGCGGCCTGGAATTCGGTCCCAACGCCCGCCCGATCCTGCGCGGCGAGGAAGAGGTCAGCCTGATCCTGCCGCCCCGCAAGGAACGCCGCCGCAAGAGCGCCCGCAGCGGCAGCGCCGAAAATCCCGTGGGCGATCCGCTGTTCGACGCGCTGCGCGCCTGCCGCCGCGAACTGGCGCAGGAGGCGGGCGTGCCGCCCTATGTCATCTTCCACGATTCGACCCTGCGCGAAATGGCGGAGCAGCGCCCGACGAGCCTTGCCGAACTCGGCAACATCAGCGGCGTGGGCCAGCGCAAGCTGGACGCCTATGGCGACGCCTTCCTGGCGGCGATCCGGCCTTATCTGTAAATCATAGACTGGCGCGCTCCCCCTTGAATCCTGCGCCCCACAAGCGCAAGGAGACCCGCAAAGGAGTCCCGCCCATGTTCCGCCAGCTCACCAAGAACCTCTACGTCGCCCCGCAGATCAGCGTCGATCAGGTGGCGGAGGCCAAGGCGCTGGGCGTGACGATGATCGTCAACAACCGCCCCGATGACGAGGAACCGGGCCAGACCAACGGCGCGGAGATAGAGGCCGCCGCCAAGGCCGCAGGCATCGCCTATGCCGCGGTCCCGGTCGCCCATGGCGGCTTTGCTCCATGGCAACTCGACGGCATGGCCGCCGCGCTCGAACAGGCGGGGGAGGGCAAGATACTCGCTTATTGCCGTTCCGGCACGCGCAGCACCCTGCTCTGGGCGCTGACCCGCGCCCGCGCGGGCGACCACCCGGCGGCGCTGACCGAACAGGCCGCATCGGCCGGTTATGACGTCGCGCCCGTCCGCCAGATCATGGACGCGCTAGCCGCCGGTTGATGGCTTCCAAAGCGGAAAATTATGACGCCATCGTCCTGGGCGCTGGCGGCGCCGGCCTCATGTGCGCGGCCATGGCGGGCCAGCGGGGCAGGCGCGTCCTCGTCATCGACCATGCCGACCAGGCCGGGAAGAAAATCCTGATCTCCGGCGGTGGCCGCTGCAATTTCACCAATATCCACACCGCGCCCGACCGTTACCTCTCGGTCAACCCGCATTTCGCCAAATCGGCGCTGGGCCGTTACACGCCGCAGGATTTCCTGGCGCTCGTCGAACGCCATGGCATAGCCTGGCATGAAAAGACGCTGGGCCAGCTTTTCTGCGACCGGAGCGCCCGCCAGATCGTCGCCATGCTGCTGGCCGAATGCGAAGCGGGCGGCGTCACGATCCGGCTCGACCACGCCATTTCCTCCGTCACCCATGCCGATGGTCGGTACAGCGTCACCCATGGCGGCAGGACCGCCACGGCCCCCGCGCTGGTCATCGCCACCGGCGGCCCCGCCATCCCGAAGATCGGCGCGACCGGCATCGCCTACGACCTTGCCCGCCAGTTCGGGCTGAAGGTCGTGGAGCCGCGCCCCGCGCTCGTCCCCCTGACGTTGGGCGGCGAAGACCTGCTGTTCCGCTCGCTCTCCGGCGTCTCGACCGAAGTCGTCGCCCGCCACGGCAAGACCGCCTTCCGCGAAGCCGCATTGCTCACCCACCGGGGGCTGTCCGGCCCGGCGATTTTGCAGATTTCCTCCTATTGGCGGCATGGGGAGGCCATCGCCCTCGATTTCCTGCCCGACCGGCCGCAAGGCTGGCTGATCGACGCGAAACGCAGCAGGCCCCGCGCCACGCTGACGCAATGCCTGCGCGGCCATCTGCCGGATCGTCTGGCCGATGCCCTGGCGGAACGGCTCGCGCTTCCCGGCGACCTCGGCAATATGCCGGACCGCAAGCTCCAGGACGCCGAACGCCGCCTTTCGGCCTGGTCCTTCACCCCCAACGGCACCGAAGGCTTCGCCAAGGCGGAAGTCGCCATCGGCGGCATCTCGACCGCCGGACTATCGTCCCAGACGATGGAGGCGCGCCACCTCCCCGGCCTCTACGCCATAGGCGAAGCGGTCGACGTCACCGGCTGGCTGGGTGGCTATAATTTCCAATGGGCCTGGGCGAGCGGCTGGGTAGCGGCCCAGTTTCTTTGATCCTCAAAAAAAGCAGCCCCGGCGCAAGGGAACGCCGGGGCCACAATGATGGGTGTCCCGGCGGGAGGGGGGGAGAGCCGGGACAAGACGGAAATAGGAAGGCCTATTCCCGTTTCAAGATGCCACTGAGAATTTTCTCATACGCGCCTTGCCTTGCCATAGGCCGCCGCATGACGAATGAGGATGGAGCTGGCGCCAGTCACCCGCCCTAAAATATCGACCTCAGGACGCTTCCATATGCAGCTCCGAAGGCGCCGAACCGAACGCCATCAACGCCGCGTTGATCATCTGCCGGTGCGCGTCGCTTCCCTTGGCGACATCCCGCCAATTCTGCCCCGTCATCGATCCATGGCTGTCCTGCCAGATCTGGGAAGCCACCGAGTCCACTTCCTCGTCGGTGGGTGGACGCTGCTGGGCGAAACATTCCCTCAACAGGGCGTGAAAAATCTTTCCCGCAAAAGGCTTCGCTATAGGCATAAGGCCTCCTCTCCGACGGTATTTTTTTGATTTTCGCAGGGGAAGCTGGATGACCCGCCGAGTCGAGTCAAGTGATCCAGATCAGGTTGGGCCAGCCCTTGCCCGATTCTATCCGCACTCCACCGTCACATGCTCCATGCGCGGCAGGGCGCGGACCTGGCGGCGCACGGCAGCGACGTCCGCGCCGGGGGCCAGGCTGACGATCGCGGCATGGGCATGCGGCCCGATGCGCCAGACGTGCAGGTCGCGGATGGTGGCCCCTTCCGCCTCGGCCAGCCCCTTGATCCGCGCCGTCAGCGCCGGTTCGGCGGTGTCGAGCAGGATCGCGGCGGTATCCCGCATCAGCCCCCAGGCCCAGCGCGCGATCACCACCGCGCCCAGCAGGCCCACCGCGGGGTCCAGCCACCACCAGCCGATAAAGCGCCCCGCCAGCAACGCCACGATCGCCAGCACCGATGTCAGCGCATCGGTCAGCACATGGACATAGGCGGCGCGCAGATTATTGTCGGCATGGCCCTGTTTGGGGTCATGCCCATGCCCATCGTCGCGGCTATGATCATGGCTATGGTCATGCCGCAGCAGCACGGCGCTGATCAGGTTGATGACCAGGCCGGTCACCGCGACCAAAGTCGCTTCGCCAAAGGCCACCTTCACCGGTTCGAACAAGCGCATCACCGATTCGACGGCGATGAACAGGGCGGTGAAGGCCAGGATCAGCGCCGATGCGAAGCCGGACAGATCCCCCACCTTCCCGGTGCCGAAGGTATAGCGCGGATTGCGCGCATGCCTCCGCGCATAGCCATAGGCCGCCGCCGCCACCGCCAGCGCGCCCGCATGGGTCGCCATGTGGAAGCCGTCGGCCAGCAACGCCATCGACCCGGTCAGCCAGCCGAAGACGATCTCCACCACCATGGTCGCCGCAGTCAGCCACACCACCCACATCGTCTTGCGGGCATTTTCGTCATGCCCATGGGTCAGGTAGATATGGTCGAAATAATGGTTTTCCTCGTCCCCGCCGACTGCCGGCAGGGCATGCGCATGATCATGCCCAGGATGCGGGTGGCCGCCATGGTCGTGATCGTCATGCATGCTCACTTCCCGTAGCGCCGGATCAGCGCCAGCATTTCCTCCGCCGCGGCCTGTCGCGTTTCGTCGCTGATATCCGGGCGGGCGACATGTTCCCGCATATGCTGCTCGATCAATTCTTCCATCAGGCTGCCCACGGCCCCCCGGACGGACGCGACCAGTTGCAGCGTTTCCGAACAGCCCGCATCGCCCGACAATTGCCGTTCGACGGCGCCGATCTGCCCGGCGATGCGCCGCACCCGCGCCAACAGCTTGTCCCGGTCCGCCACGATATGCATAGGATACCCCCCTACCCTATAATGGGCCGGAAATCAATCCGTGCATTTCCCCGCATGCGCTCTAACAAGGATGCGATGGCGACCATGACCGATTTCGATCTGGCGATAGTGGGCGGCGGCCTGGCCGGCAGCCTGACGGCGCTTGCCTTCGCGGCGCGCCATCCCGACGCGGCGCTGCTGCTGCTGGAAAGCGGCGACACGCTGGGCGGCAATCATATCTGGTCCTTTTTCGACAGCGATGTGGATGCCGGGGATCGCTGGCTTGTCGACCCGCTGATCGCCCATCGCTGGGCCGAAGGCTATGAGGTTCGCTTCCCCGGTCACAGCCGTCGACTTGCCATGCCCTATAACAGCATCACCTCGACGCGCCTCGACGCCCATGTCCGCCAGGTGCTGGGCGACGCCGTGCTGACCGGCGCGCAGGCCGCCGAATTGACGCCCACCGCCGTCACCCTGTCCGACGGCCGCATCATCCGCGCCAGGGCGGTGCTCGACGCCAGGGGAGGGGGCGATCTGTCCGCCCTGCGCTGCGGCTGGCAGAAATTCGTCGGCCAGACGCTGCGCCTGCGCGCCCCGCACGGCCTGACCCGCCCGGTCATCATGGACGCCACCGTCGATCAACTGGACGGCTATCGCTTCGTCTATCTGCTGCCCTGGGACGACCGCACCCTCTTCGTCGAGGATACCTATTACAGCGACACGCCGGACCTCGACATCCCCGCATTGGAAGCCCGGATCGCCGCCTATGCACAGGCGCGGGGCTGGCAGGTCGAGGGGGTCGTCCACAGCGAAAGCGGCGTCCTGCCGGTCGTCCATGGCGGCGATTTCGACCGTTTCTGGCTGGATGCGGACGCTGTGGCGCGGACGGGGGTGAGGGCCGCGATGTTCCAGCCCATGACCGGCTATTCCCTGCCCGACGCGGTGCGCTTCGCGCTGCGCCTGGCGGACGAATGGCCGATGGAGGGCCGCCTGCTGGCGCATGTGACGCGCGAATGGGCCGCCATCCACTGGCGGCAGGGGCGCTATTACCGGCTGCTCGGCCGCATGCTGTTCGGCGCGGCCCGGCCCGCACAGCGCTGGCGCATCTTCGAGCGTTTCTATCGGCTTGGCCCTGCGCTGATCGGGCGCTTCTATGCCGGGCGCTCGACGCTGGGGGATCGCATCCGCATCTTGTGCGGGCGGCCCCCCGTGCCCATAAGGGACGCCATGCGAACATTGTTGAGCCCACCCGCCCGATGAACAGGCCGCGATGAACCGGAAAGCGATCGTCATCGGCGCGGGCTTTGGCGGCCTCGCGCTCGCCATCCGCCTGCAATCCGCCGGAATCGACACCACGCTGGTCGAGGCGCGGGACCGGCCGGGCGGACGCGCCTATATGTGGGAAAAGGACGGCTTCGTCTTCGACGCCGGACCGACCGTCATCACCGACCCGGATTGCCTGGGCGAACTGTGGCGCCTGTCCGGCCACGACATGGCGGAGGATGTCACCCTCATCCCCGTCTCCCCCTTTTACCGGCTCAACTGGGGCGACGGCACGAATTTCGACTATTCCAACGACGAAACCGCCCTCCGCGCCGAGATCGCCAAGCTCAACCCGGAAGATGTGGCGGGCTATGAGAGCTTCCTGGACTATGCCGACGGCGTGTATCAGGAGGGGTATCGCAAGCTCGGCTCGGTCGCCTTTCTCGACTTCGCCTCGATGGTGCGCGCCGCCCCGGCGTTGATGAAGCATCAGGCGTGGCGGTCCGTCTATTCGGTCGTCTCTTCCCATGTGAAGAATGAGAAGCTGCGCCAGGCGCTTTCCTTCCACACGTTGCTGGTCGGCGGCAATCCGATGCAGACCAGTTCGATCTACGCCCTGATCCACAAGCTGGAGAAGGATGGCGGCGTCTGGTTCGCGAAGGGCGGCACCAACCGCCTCGTCCAGGCGATGGCGACGCATTTCGAACGTCTGGGCGGCACGCTGCGCCTGGCCGATCCGGTGACCAGGATCGAAACCTATGGCGACCGCGCCGTCGCCGTGCGCACCGCTTCGGGCTGGCGGGGGGAGGCGGACGCCGTCGCCTCCAACGCCGACCTGATGCACAGCTATCGCGACCTGATCGGCCACCATCCGCGTGGCCAGAAACAGGCGGAAAAGCTTTCCCGCAAACGCTGGTCGCCCAGCCTGTTCGTGCTGCATTTCGGCATCAAGGGAAGCTGGCCGGGCATCCCGCACCATATGATCCTGTTCGGCCCGCGCTATAGGGGGCTGCTGACCGACATTTACGATTATGGCGTGCTGCCGCAGGATTTCTCGCTCTATCTGCACCACCCGACCGTCACCGATCCCGGCATGGCGCCGGACGGCCATTCGACCTTCTACGCGCTCGCCCCGGTGCCGCATCTGGGCAAGCTGCCGATCGACTGGGAACGGTTCGGGCCGGTCTATGCCGAACGCATACTGGACGAAATCCAGCATCGCCTGATCCCCGACATCCGATCGCGCATCGTGACGCAGTTTCACTACGCCCCGCCCGATTTCCGCCAGGATTTGTCGGCCCATCTCGGCAGCGCCTTCAGCCTGGCGCCGCTGCTCACCCAAAGCGCCTGGTTCCGCGCCCATAATCGCGACGACGTCATTCCCAACCTCTATCTGGTGGGGGCGGGCACGCATCCGGGCGCAGGCATCCCCGGCGTGGTCGGCAGCGCGAAGGCGACCGCCGCGTTGATGCTGGAAGATCTGGTGTAGGGAAAGATGAAGAGACTGGCTGTCTATTGCGGCTCGGCCACCCCGGCGGACCCCGCCTATGTCGAATCCGCCCGCCATGTCGGGCGCACCCTGGCCCAGCGCGGCATCGGCGTCGTCTATGGCGGCGGCCGCCTTGGCCTGATGGGCGCGGTGGCCGACGCGGCGCTGGAAGCGGGCGGCGAAGTGATCGGCATCATCCCCGAAGCGCTGGTCGGCGCCGAAGTCGCCCATCGCGGCTGCACGGAACTGCACGTCGTCCAGACGATGCACCAGCGCAAGCAACTGTTCACCGACCTGTCCGACGGCTTCGTCACCCTGCCGGGCGGCGTCGGCACGATGGACGAATTATGGGAAGCGATCAGTTGGGCGCAGCTTGGCTATCACCAGAAGCCGGTCGGCCTGCTCAACGTCGCGGGTTTCTACGACCAGCTCATCGCCTTCAACCAGCATATGGTGGAGGCTGGCTTCATCCGCGCCCAGCACGCCAATATCCTGATCCACGCCAACGCCATCGAAGCCCTGCTCGACAGGATGGCGGCCTATCAGCCCCACGAAACCATCTTCGCGATGAAGGCGGACCGCCTCTGACTTTTTCGCTCTCCTCCCGCTTGCGGGAGGGGTCGGGGGAGGGCATGTCAGCAATGTGCCCTCTTCCTCTTCTTTTCCCGACCGCGCAACCCTCATCGCCCAGGCCCGCGAGAGCATCGCTCGCGGCTCCAAATCCTTTGCCCTTGCCTCCAAACTCTTCGACCGCCAGACCCGCGAACGGGCCTGGCTGCTCTACGCCTGGTGCCGCAAATGCGACGACATAGCGGACGGGCAGGACCATGGCGGCACGATGCGCGGTGTGGCTGACGGTCAGGCGCGCCTGTCCTCCATTCGCGTCCTCACCGCTGCCGCGCTTCGGGGCGAACCCACAGGCGATCCGGCCTTCGACGGCTTCGGCCTGGTCATGCGCGAATGCGCGATCCCGGAACGCTACGCCCATGACCTGATCGAAGGCTTCGCCCTGGACGCCCGCGAATGGCGCCCCCGCAGCGCAGCGGACATGCTGCGCTATTGCTATCATGTCGCGGGCACGGTCGGCTGCATGATGGCGATCCTGATGGGCGTCGACCCCGATGACGAAGCCACGCTGGACCGTGCCTGCGACCTGGGCCTCGCCTTCCAACTCGCCAATATCGCCCGCGACATCAGCGAGGATGAAGCCGCCGACCGCTGCTACCTGCCGGAGGAATGGCTGGTCGAAATGGACATCCCGCCGGGCGAGCATATGAAGCCCTGGGTCCGCCCGCGCCTGGCGATCCTGGCCCGCCGTCTGGCCGACATGGCCGCCGCCTATGAGGAAAGCGCCCGCCACGGCACCGGCGCCCTGCCGCCGCGCGCCGCCTGGGCGGTGCTGGCCGCCGCGGGCATCTATGGCGACATCGCCCGCGAAGTCGCCCGCCGGGGCGAACATGCCTGGGACCACCGCGTCGCCACCGCGAAGAGCGACAAGATCCGCTGGGTCGTCAGCGCAGGCCTCCAGATTCCAGGCCGCGCCAGCCGCTGGCCCGCCGGAACGCCGCGCCCGAACAGGCTCTGGACCCGTCCCCGCGACTGACAAAAAAAGGGACCGATACTTTCGTACCGGTCCCGAGGCATGTTCGCAGGAGGAACAAGGTGAGGCGGACGGGCCGTTCTTTCCGGCCCGCCCTGCCAATCTCAGTAGTTGTAAGCGCGTTCGCCGTGGCTGGAGAGGTCGAGACCTTCCATTTCGGCTTCCTTGCTCGGACGCAGACCCAGGGTCTTGTCGATGATGAAGTAGAGGATCGCGCTGCCGATGCCGGAGAAGAGCAGGGTGAAGACCACCGCCTTGACCTGGATCCAGACCTGGGTCGGGATGCTGTAGGCTTCCGGATGGAAGGCCGCAGGGAAGACGGTGTAGTCGAACACGCCCTGGCCGCCCAGCGACGGAGCCGCGACGATGCCGGTCGCGATGGCGCCGACGATCCCGCCGATGCAGTGCACGCCAAACACGTCCAGGCTGTCGTCATAGCCGACCTTGCCCTTCACGAACGCCACGAAGATGTAGCATATCGGGGAGACGATGAAGCCGAGCGCGATCGAGGTCATCGGAGCCGCGAAGCCCGCAGCCGGGGTGATCGCGACCAGACCAGCCACCGCACCGGTGACGGCGCCCAGCAGCGAAGCCTTGCCATGGTGGACCTGTTCGACCAGCGACCAGCTCACCGCCGCCGCGCAGGTGGCGACCATGGTGTTGATGAAGGCGACGCCGGTGACGGCATTGGCTTCCAGGTTGGAACCGGCGTTGAAGCCGAACCAGCCGACCCACAGCAGGCTGGCGCCGATCATGGTCATGGTCAGCGAGTGCGGCGGCATGGGTTCCTTGGGGAAGCCGACGCGCTTGCCGATCATCAACGCGCCCACCAGACCGGCGATACCGGCGTTGATGTGCACCACGGTGCCGCCCGCGAAGTCGAGCGCGCCCCAGCCCCAGAGCAGGCCATAGTCGGTAGGCGCATCGACCAGGAAGTCCGGGCCGGCCCAATACCAGACCATGTGGGCCATCGGGAAATAGATCACGGTCAGCCACAGCACGACGAACACGATCAGCGAAGAGAATTTCACACGCTCCGCGAAGGCGCCGACGATCAGCGCCGGGGTGATCATGGCGAAGGTCATCTGGAAGACCACGAACACGAATTCGGGCAGATAGACGTTGTTGCTGAACGTCGCGCCATAGGTCGTGCCGTCGACGCCCATCAGGAAGGCCTTGGACAGGCCGCCGAAGAACGGGTTCGAGCCGCCCGACGTGAAGGCGATGGAATAGCCCCAGCAGCACCAGACCAGGCCGGCGACGGAAACGATCATGAACACCTGCATCAGGATGCTCAGCATGTTCTTGGTACGGACCAGGCCGCCGTAGAACAGGGCCAGGCCCGGCACCGACATCATCAGCACCAGCGCGGCCGAAACCAGCATCCAGGCGACGTCGCCCTTGTTGACCATGGCCGCCATGGCGGCGGCGTCCGGTCCCTTGATCGGCGCGGCCAGCGCCGGTGCGGCTGCGAGCAGGGACAGGCCGACTGCCCCCATCGCGCCGCAAAGCTTCTTGGAAAAGGTCATCAATTCCCCCTTCTTACAGTGCGGTTTCGCCGGTCTCGCCGGTACGGATACGCACCGCCTGCTCGACATCGAGGACGAAGATCTTGCCATCGCCGATGGCGCCCGAATTGGCGGCTGCCTGGATGGCTTCCACCACACGCGGCGCGAGGTCGTCGTCGCAGACCACCTCGATCTTGATCTTCGGAACCATGTTGGTCGAATATTCGGCGCCGCGATAGATTTCGGTCTGCCCCTTCTGGCGGCCGAAGCCCTTCACTTCGCTCACCGTCATGCCGGCGATGCCGAGCGAGGAAAGTGCCTCGCGGACATCGTCAAGCTTGAACGGCTTGATGATAGCCATGACAAGTTTCATGTCGCCCCCTATTACTGGTGTGCGGGGACACACTCAGCAAGAGGCGTGCCAATTCGTAAAAGGCGGGTTAATGCGGGGTTCCGATGCGGTGGGTCAAAAGACGCCGCCGAAAAAACAGGCACGGAACGCCATCTGCCTAAAAATTGAGCAGCCTACCAGCCCGCGCCCCGCGCCGCAGCCTCGGCCTCCTCGGGCAGGGTGGGACGCCCCAGCACGGCGTTGCGATGGGGAAAGCGGCCAAAGCGCTCGATCACGGCATGATGTTCCCGCGCGAAGGCCAGCGATTGCGCGTCGCCCGCCCCTGCGAAAAGGCTGAGCGACAATTTCTGATCCTCCATCGCTTCGCTATGCTGAAAGGGAATATAGAAGAACAGCCGCCCCGCGCCGCCAATCTGTATGTCATAACCATGGGCGATCGCCCCGCGCGCCACGTCGCGGGCCAGCGGATCGGTGGAAAATGCGGTCGCCGAACCCCGGAACATGTTGCGCGGCAACTGGTCGAACAGCAGTACAGCGGCCAGCGCGTCGTCGGCGCGATCCAGAAACGCTTCGGCGGGCAACAGGCGCTTTTCCTCCCACAAGGTCCGGAAGCGCGCCTGGCACGTCCGGTCGAACGCCGGGTCGTGACTCCACCAGCCCTGCTCGCCGGTCTGGTTGAACCAGAAATCCAGCAAGGCGGCCGCCCAGTCCGCGGTCACCGCATCATGGCTGTCGGTCAACATGTTCATGAAGGGATAAAGACGGACCGTGGCGCTGGTTCCTCCGCCCATGGCGTAAGTGGCTCAGGTCGCCGTACCGCCAACCGTAAGGCCCTCCATCAGCAGCGTCGGCTGGCCCACGCCCGCGGGCACGCTCTGTCCGCCCTTGCCGCACATGCCGATGCCTTCGTCCAGCGCCCAGTCGTTGCCGATGCCGATCACCTTGGTCAGCGCCGTCGGCCCATCGCCGATCAGCGTCGCGCCCTTGATCGGATCGCCCAGCTTGCCATTCTCGACCTTATACGCCTCGGTACAGGAAAAGACGAACTTGCCCGACACGATGTCGACCTGCCCGCCGCCGAAGCTTTTCGCGAAAATGCCCGTCTTCATGCGGGACAGAAGCTCTTCCGGATCGTCATTCCCGCCCTTGATGAAGGTGTTGGTCATGCGCGGCATCGGCGCATGGGCATAGCTTTCGCGGCGGCCGTTCCCGGTCGGCTCCACGCCCATCAGCCGGGCGTTCAGCCGGTCCTGCATATAGCCCTTGAGGATGCCGTCCTCGATCAGCACATTTTCCCTCGTCGGCGTGCCCTCGTCATCGATGGAGAGCGAGCCGCGACGGCTCATGATCGATCCGTCATCGACCACCGTGACGCCCGACGCCGCGACCCGCTGACCCACGCGGCCTGAAAAGGCGCTGGTGCCCTTGCGGTTGAAGTCGCCCTCCAGGCCGTGCCCAATGGCCTCATGCACCAGCACGCCGGGCCAGCCCGGCCCCAGCAGCACGGTCATCTCGCCCGCGGGCGCGGCCACGGAGCGCAGATTGACCCGCGCCTGCGCCAGCGCTTCGTCGATGGCTCGGTTCCAGATCGCCGGGTCCATCACCTCATCGTAGAGATAGCGCCCGCCAATCCCGAACACGCCCGTCTCGCGACGGCCATTCTCCTCCAGGATGACGGAGATGTTGAGCCGCACCAGCGGGCGGATGTCGGTCGCGGTGAAGCCGTCTGCGCGCACGATCTCCACCACCGACCAGCTTCCCGCCAGGCTCACCGACACCTGCGCCACACGCGGATCGCGGGCGCGGGCGGCGGCGTCGATGGCCGCGCACAGCGTCACCTTCTCGGCAAAGGGCACGATCTCCAGCGGATTGACGTCGGTGTAGAGATGGCGGTTGGTGTGCTGCGGCGGCGGCGCGGGCTGGCCCTTGGCCGGATCGAGCAGCGTCAGCGTCTCGGCGGCGCGGCGGATCGCCGCTTCGCTGATGTCGTTGGCATGGGCGAAGCCGGTCATCTCGCCCGACACGCCGCGCAGGCCGAAACCCGCGTCGGTCGAATAATCGGCGGTCTTCAGACGCCCATCGTCGAATCCGAAACTCTCGCTCGCCCGATATTGCAGATAAAGCTCGCCATCGTCGCAGCTTTTCAGCGCCTCGGCGGTCAGGCGGCGGGCGCCGTCGGGATCGAGCAGGCCGGGGCGATAAAGCAGGCCACGGGCATCGGTGAACTGGGGAGCGGCATCGGTCATGCCGCCTGATATAGGAGCGGCAGGCGGCAAGCCCAATCAAAAATCGAAGCTACGCCATTCTGACGAGCGACAGCCCATGAAATGAAGATTAAAGGCTGGCGCCCGAAGAAATATCCGGCAGCCCGGCGATTTCCGGCGTATCGGCGACGCCGCCGGCCAGCACGAAGCGGCGGTCGCAATAGCCGCAGTCGACATAGCCATGCTCATCGATCTCAAGGAAGACGCGCGGATGGCCCAGCGCGGCGGGAATTTCGCCCGAACCGTCGCAGGAGACGCGGGACTTGGTGACTCGGATGATTTCAGGCGGCTGGATCATGGCGGCACCGATTAGCAGCGCTGACGCCGCGCCGCAATATCCGTGGCGAAGGGCGTTTACATCAGCAGGAGCGGCGGCTTCTTTTTCGGGCAGGGCTTTTCCACCGCGACGTCGACCGCCTTGGCCGGGGCGTCCCAATCCAGGCAATCGCGGGCGGTCGCCAGCGAAACCGGCGACAGGATCAGCAGGAAAGGCGCTATCGCACCGGCAAGGAGAAGCGTGAGAGACATGATGCCATGCGCCTCGCAAAAGCGTTCGGTGGCGGCGACCCTACGCCACTTCGGTCCAGGCGGGAACAGATTTCTGGAAAGGGGGATATGGTGGGCGATGACGGGCTCGAACCGCCGACATTCTCGGTGTAAACGAGACGCTCTACCAACTGAGCTAATCGCCCGATGCCTTTGTTGACCGCAGGCGTCCGGTGCGCGCCTATCTACGGCAATCGGGACGCCGGTCAAGCGGGGATGACCGGATATTCGTCACGCGCACAGGAAACGGCGGCTGGCGGTGAACCATCGGCTCAACGCCTCTGCCGTATGATCGGCCAGCGCGATGAAGACCCGCCGCCCGTCATGCGGATCGGCCTGGCGGTCGACGAAGCCCTTTTCCGTCAATGTCCTTATCCAGCGCAGCGCCGTGGTCGGCGGCACCGCCGACGCGATGCACAGGCTGGACACGGACACGCGCTCATGCTCCAGCCGCGCCGCCAGCAGGTCCAGCAACATGTCCCAGGCGGGGTCCGCGAACAGATCGGCGGGCAGGAAATCGTCGCGCAGCCGCCGCGCCCGCAGCAGGTCGCGTACCTGCGCCGCATCCACGACGGCGGCATCGCCGGACTTGTCGGCGCTGCCGATCGGCTCCAGCGACGGCATGCCGATATAGTCGCTGGGTTCGTCCGATATGCGCGGCCCCAGTTCGAAGGACGGCGTCGCATGGCGGGGACGCAGCGTCAGCGCCTCCAGCGTGCGGGCCAGGCGGCTCACCTCGTCGCTCAATTGCTGGAGCCGCAGCCCTTCATTGTCCCGGTTGGCCTCATGGAACGCGCCGGAGCCGGTCTGGCGGGCGGCGGCCAGAAGGGCGGCGGCCAGGTCCGTATGCCCCGGCCTGCAAAGCAACTGGGTCCGCTCGCTGCGCAGGCAGGCATAGGCTAGGTCGACGGTCTCCAGGTCCGCCACCAGGATGACGGGCATGTCGTTCTGCAACGCCAATGTCTCGATCTGCACCAGCAGCCGTTCGATCATCGCGTCGGGCGTCGGGCAGAAGCACAGGATGATGTCGCAGCCGATCTGCACGTCCAGCCGGGTCGACGCCTGGTCCAGCGGCACCGTGCCCAGCAGGCGAAGCCCCGCCGCCCGGCTCAGCATCGCGGCGTCGTCCAGATAGACGTCATCCGCCAGGATCAGCAGGCCCGGCCGGTCGTCCCGCGCGCCGAAGGGCTGGTCCAGGGATGCGCCGAAACCGATCTCATCATGATCCAAACCCACGCCGAAACCTCCCATCCTGTTTGGTCCAGCTAAACTTAACGCCGTCGTTACGCAGCCAGGCCATTCTCCATTATGGAGATAAAGGCCGCCCATCGCGTCCATCGACCGCCTTGTAAACGGGTCTTTTCCGGTCCCGCCGTAACGAACCACCAAAATGGAGGCTCGATCCCCGCCGAAATGGGGAATGGCGGCGTTCCGTTCTTTCATCCGAAACGGATCAAGTTTTGCGCGCTCTTTTGCTCAAACGCCCTCTTGCTCAAACGGCCGTGCGCCGGGCAAAGTCGATATAAAGAGCGCGCAGCCGCATCGCGACCGGACCGGGCGTGCCGTCGCCGATGGCCTGACCATCGATCCGCACCACCGACTGGCAGAGCGTCGAGGCGCTGGCGATGAAGGCTTCCTTCGCCGCCAATGCCTCCGCGACGGTGAAGGGGCGGCGGACGATGGCGATGCCGCTTTCCTCCGCCAGCGCGGTCAGCGCCGCGCCCGTGCAACCCGCCAGCACCGCCTGGCTATAGGGCCGGGTGACGATGCCCTCCTCCGTCACGATGAAGGCGGTGGAGGACGCGCCCTCGGTGACGAAGCCGTCCTCCACCATCCACGCCTCCTGCGCGCCCGCTTGCGCGGCGGCACGCTTGGCCATGGCCTGGGCGAGCAGGCCCACGCTCTTGATGTCGCGCCGCGCCCAGCGCAGGTCGGGCATGGTCGCCACCGCGATGCCGTCGCGCGCGGCAGGCACGTCCAGGAAAGGCCTGGCCTGGACGAACATCACCAGCGTCGGCTGGATATCGGGCGAGGGCAGGAAATCGCGAGTCGCGTCGGCGCCCCGCGTGATCTGAAGATAGACCAGCCCTTCCGTCAGCGTATTGCGCGCCACCAGTTCCTTCTGCGCCGCCTCTATCTCCGCAAGGGAGAGGGGTAGGGCGATGCCGATTTCCCCGGTCGACCGTTCCAGCCGGGCGAGATGGGACGCGCTGTCGACCAGCTTGCCGTCGATCACCGCCGCGACCTCGTAAATGCCGTCCGCGAACAGGAAGCCGCGATCCAGCACGGAGACCTGGGCTTCGGCCAATGGCAGAAAACGACCGTTCAGATAGGCGATGGACATGGGGCGGCGACGAAATCCCTTAGGGTGAAGAAATGCCCGATGTCGCCGCTTGTGTCGGTCGGGTCAAGCTTATGAACGGATTTCCGTCCCCTCCTCATCCGTCATGCTGAAACAAGTTTAGCATGACGAAAGTAAGAGAATCCCCGCTAGGACCAATCGCCATTCAGTTCAGGGCGAGCCGAAAATGGTAGTTTTTCGTGACCCGGAGCGCAGCGTACTTAAGTACGTGAGCACCGGAAGCACGGAAAAGTGCCATTTGCAGGCCGCCATGGGCTGAATGGCGATTGGTCCTAAGCCGCCTGCCCCCGCAACGCCTTCTGCCGCCGCCGCTGCACGGAGGAGCCGATCCCCATCGCCTCCCGATATTTGGCCACGGTGCGGCGGGCGATGTCCATGCCCTTGGCGCGCAGCAGGTCGACCAGCGTGTCGTCGGACAATATGGCGTCGGGCGTCTCCGCCGCGATCAGCGCCTTGATATGGCTCTTCACCGCCTCGGCCGACACCGCGCCGTCGCCGCTGGCCGCCGCCACGCCGCTGGTGAAGAAATATTTGAGTTCATACATGCCGCGCGGGCAGGACAGATATTTGTTCGACGTCACCCGGCTGACGGTCGATTCATGCATCTGGATCGCGTCGGCCACGGTCTTCAGCGTCAGCGGCTTCAGATGCTCCACGCCCTTGCGGAAAAAATCCTCCTGCTGGCGGACGATCTCGCTCGCGACCTTGACGATGGTCTTCTGCCGCTGGTCCAGCGCCTTCACCAGCCAGTTGGCGCTGGCCAGGCAATCCGCCAGCCAGGCTTTCGACGTCCTGTCCTGCGGCCCTGAAGCCAGTTCGACATAATAGGTCCGGTTGATCAGCACGCGGGGCAGGGTGGCGCTGTTGACCTCGATCGACCAGCCCTCCCGCGTCGGCCGCACGAACAGGTCGGGCGTCACGGGCGCGGCGCTCTCCGTGGAAAAGCGCAGGCCGGGCTTGGGATCATAGCCGCGCAACTCGCGGATCATGTCCGCCATATCCTCCTCATCCACGCCGCAGATCCGCCGCAACTGCGGCAGCGCCCCCTTGGCGAGCAGGTCCAGATTGGCGAGCAGCTTCGCCATGCAGGGGTCGTACCGGTCCGCCTCCCTGGCCTGCAAAGCCAGGCATTCCGACAGGGACCGCGCCCCGACCCCGGTGGGATCGAAGCCCTGGATCACCGCCAGCACCTGCTCGACCCTGTAGAGCGCCACGCCCATGCCATGGGCGGTTTCCAGCAGATTGGCCTCCAGATAACCGGCCTCGTCTATCTGCCCTATCAACTGGGTCGCTATGGTCAGGTCCATGCCCGACAGGGCGCTGCGGGCCTGATCCATCAGATGTTCCTGAAGGCCCTGTTCCGGATTGGCGAAGCTGTCGAAATCGGGCGCCTCGCCGCTGCCGGACAGAATGTCCATGCCGCCGGAGCCGATGGCGGCGCTCGCCACCCGGTCGCCCGGCCCATCGTCGATGAAGGTTTCCGCGCCATAATCGACATCCAGCGGCGAATCCGCAGCGCCCAGCCCCTGGCCGATCAACCGGTCGGCATCGCCCGTCTCCGCGCGCAGGTCATGCTGTTCCGCGGCCCGGTCCACACCGTCGGCGGGCGGCGCGAAATCATCCGCCCCGCCAGCCTCCAGCAGCGGGTTTTTCTCCAGCTCGCCCGCGACGAACGCCTCGATCTCCAGATTGGACAGCGCCAGCAGCTTGATCGCCTGCTGAAGCTGCGGCGTCATGACGAGCGACTGGCTCTGCCGCAGGTCGAGACGGGGTGCGAGCGCCATCAGCTCTTCCCCTCGCCGCTGTCAGGAAGGGGCTGCTCCTCCATCATGTCAGAGCGAGAAATTCTCGCCCAGATAGAGCCGCCGCACATCGGCATTGGCGACAAGCTCGGTCGGGCTGCCCGCGAACAGCATCTTGCCGTCGTAGATGATGCAGGCGCGATCCACGATCTCCAGCGTCTCGCGGACATTATGGTCAGTGATCAGCACGCCGATGCCGCGGGTCTTCAACTGCTTCACCAGGCCTCGAATATCGGCGATGGACAGCGGATCGATGCCCGCGAAAGGCTCGTCCAGCAGCACGATCGACGGATTGGCCGCCAGGGCGCGGGCGATTTCGCAACGGCGCCGCTCGCCGCCCGACAGCGCCATGGCCGACGAATCGCGCAGCCGGGTCAGGCCGAATTCCTCCAGCAACTGTTCCAGCCGCGCCTGCCGCGCCGCCTTGTCCGGCTCCGCCAGTTCCAGCACCGCGCCGATATTCTGCGCCACCGTCAGCCCGCGAAAAATGGAGGTTTCCTGCGGCAGATAGCCCAGCCCCAATATCGACCGGCGATACATGGGCAGGCCGGTGATATCCTGCCCGTCCAGCACGATGCGGCCATGGTCGGGCCGCACCAGCCCCATCACCGAATAGAAACAGGTCGTCTTGCCCGCGCCATTGGGGCCTAGCAGGCCGACCACCTCGCCCTTGCCGACGGTCAGCGACACATCGGCCAGCACGACGCGCTTGTCATAGCTTTTGGCGATGGAGATGACGGACAGGCCCTCTCCCACTTCCTGCGGGGGAAGGGGCGATGCCGGTGCTGTCCGGTCCTGCATCATCACGTCGTCCATCATTCATCCTTGCTGCCGCATGGTTGATCGCCGGTAAATCCTGCCCCGGCCGCGACAATTGGCAAGCTTTGTGCATGGGATAGCCGCCGGGGCAAGGGGAAAATGCTAGATGGGGCAGGCAGAGCCGCTTTCAATGCCGTCGCGCGGGCCGGTTCCGGCCGTCGGGCGGGATGAGGCTTGCGCCGATGCCGTCACGCCGCTATGTTCACCTTTCGTTCCATAAAGGGGTTTTCATGGACAGTCTGTCCGCCATTTTCGTCATCGTCGCCCTGGCCGTGGGCCTTGGCCTGGGCTGGCTGTTTCGCGGCAGGGCGGCCGCGCCCCTCGCGGCGGAAAAGGCGGAACTGGCGGCGAAGCTCGACATCGCCACGGCGCAGCGCAACGGCGCGATCCAGGAACTGGCGGTGGCGCAGGAACGCGCCGCGCAGGCGGCTGACCTGGCGCAAAAGCTGGAGGGGGAGCGTATGGCGCGGGAACTGGCGGCACGGGAACTGGCGGCGCTCCAGTCCGACACGCAGGCGCGGGCGGAGGCTTTCGAGGCGCAGATCGCCGCGCTCAAGGACGCCAAGGAACAGCTTTCGGCACAATTCAGCGAGATTGGCGGCAAGCTGCTGCATCAGGCGCAGAGCCATTTCCTGGAACGCGCCGACCAGCGCATGACGCAGGCGCATGAGAAGAGCGAGGCGCAACTCAAGCAGTTGCTGCACCCGGTCAATGAGACGATCCAGCGCTACGACCAGAAGATCACCCAGATCGAGCAGCAGCGCACCGAAGCCTATGGCATTTTGCGCGGTGAGATCGAATCGATGAAGAGCGGCCAGGAAGCAGTGCGCGCAGAGGCCCAGCGGCTCGTCGATTCGCTGCGCCACGCCCCCAAGGCGCGGGGCCGCTGGGGCGAACAGCAGTTGCGCAACGTGCTGGAAACCTGCGGCCTGTCCGAACATGTCGATTTCCAGACGGAGGTCAGCGTGGAGGGGGAGGATGGCCGCCTGCGTCCCGACGCCATCCTGCGCGTGCCGGGCGGCCGGGCGCTGGTGATCGACGCCAAAGTGTCATTGAACGCCTATCAGGACGCCTATGGGGCGGAGGGGGATGAGGAAAGGAAACGCCTGCTTTCCGCCCACGCCGCCGCGATGCGCGCCCATGTCGATACGCTGGGGCGGAAAAGCTATGCCGACCAGTTCGATGACGCCCCAGACTATGTGATCATGTTCGTGCCGGGCGAACATTTCCTGTCCGCCGCGCTGGAACATGATCCGCAGCTTTGGGACCATGCCTTCGGAAAGCGCGTGCTGCTGGCGACCCCGACCAACCTCATCGCCATAGCCCGGACCGTGGCGGCGGTCTGGCGGCAGGAAAAGATGGCGGACGAGGCCAAGCGCATCGGCATGCTGGGCAAGGAACTCTATGAACGGCTGGCCGGCGCGGCGGGATCGCTCAAGAAACTCGGCAATCGCCTCACCGGCGCGGTGGGTGACTATAATGCCTTTATCGGCAGCTTCGAAGGCCGGGTATTGGTGACGGGACGCAAGCTGCGCGACCTCAATATCGAAACCGGCGGCAAGGAACTGGAAGAATTGGAACCGGTGGAAGCGCTGGTGCGCGAACCGGCCTCGCCGGAAGCGGTGCGGGCATTGCCGGATGCTGCGGAATAACGGCCCGACCATCTCCCTCTTACGATTCCGCCACGTCCGCATGGGACAAGTTCGAAATGTCGGGAAATGGCCATTATCTGACGTGAGATATTCGTTCGGGCTGAGCGAAGTCGAAGCCATCTGCCGAGCGGGGCGAGGCTTCTATGCTTCGCCTCTGCTCAGCATGGCCCTTCGACTTCGCTCAGCCCGAACGGAAAACTGAACGTCCGCCCTCCACCCAAATCGGTTAATCCCGCAAACCCCGAATTTGCCCGAACCCCGATCAACTGGCATGGGCCGAATCATGAAACGCATCGGCCTTCTGGGCGGCTCCTTCAACCCGGCGCATGGCGGGCACCGCGCCATTTCCCTGTTCGCGGCACAGGCGCTCCGACTGGACGAAGTCTGGTGGCTCGTCTCCCCCGGCAACCCCCTGAAGCCGAAGGCGGGCATGGCGCCTCTCCCCGCCCGCCTCGCCCACGCCCGAAAAGTCGCGCGCCGCGCCCCCATCCGCCCCACCGCGATCGAAGCGCACCTTCGCACCCGCTACACCATCGACACGCTCAAGGCGCTCAGGCCACGCTATCCCCGCCATCGCTTCATCTGGCTGATGGGCGCCGACAATCTGGCCCAGTTCGGCCAGTGGAGGGACTGGCGCGGCATAGCCCGGATAATGCCCATTGCCGTTATCGCCCGGCCCGGCTATGATGAAGCCGCCCATGGCTCACCGGCCATGAGCTGGCTGCGGCGCTTCGTCCGGCCCGCGCGCCAGAGTGCAGACTGGACGGATTGGAGACTTCCGGCGCTCGTGCTTTTGCGCTTTCGCCCTGATCCAAGATCGGCGACCCTGCTGCGGCAGGCGGACCCCCTCTGGCATCGCGAATATAGTGAAATGCGTGCGCGCGACCCGCTCACGCGCCGGATGATCGTCTAGAATGGAGCACTTTTGACCAGACCCAACCCCGCGAACGACACGGCCCATAATGCCGATAGCGTTGCCGCCCTGCATGACCTTGTCCTGAAATCGCTCGACGACGACCAGGCGCAGGAAACCATTTCCATCCCCCTCGAAGGCAAGAGCAGCATTGCCGACCATATGGTGATCGCCAGCGGGCGTTCGTCCCGCCAGGTCGCATCGATGGCGCAGAAGCTGGCCGAGCGGATCAAGCAGTCGACCGGGCGCTCCGCCCGTGTAGAGGGGCTTCCCGTGGCCGACTGGGTGCTGATCGATGCCGGCGACGTGATCGTCCACCTGTTCCGCCCGGAAGTGCGCAGCTTCTACAATCTGGAACGGATGTGGGGCTTCGTGGACGCGCCGGTCGCGGGCACCGCCTAAAGCGCCTTCGACAAGCGCGCGATGAGCCTTTAGGGGGGTAGGCATGCTCCTCCACATCATCGCGCGCGGAAAGATCGGGCGCTCGCCCGAGGCGGAACTGGTCGATCGCTATGCGAAGCGGCTGACCATGCCTTTCAGGATCACCGAAATGCCGGATCGCGGCGGCAGGCTGCCGCCCGCGCCCCCGGGCACCGTCACCGTGATGCTGGACGAAAAGGGCAAGCAGCTCAGCTCGATGGACTTCGCCCGCCGCATCGAGGGCTGGCGCGATTCGGGCAAGCGGGAATGCCGGTTCCTGATCGGCGCGGCGGACGGCTTCGACGATGCGGAGCGGGACGACGCCGACCTGCTGATCGCCTTCGGGGCGATGACCTGGCCGCATATGATGGCCCGCGCCATGCTGGCGGAACAATTATGGCGCGCCTGCTCCATTTTGGCGGGCCATCCCTATCATCGGGAGGGGTGACCCTCTTCCCTTCCACCGGGACAGGGCCTAGTCAGGACCGGTCGGTCCCAACCGGGAACCGGCCGGGGGCCAGGCTTGAAACGGACGGCGATCATCGCGGCATTCCTCGCGGGCGCGGCAGCGCTCGCCGCGTCGCGCCTGCCCGCCGCCGACGGCCAGGCGATCGTCCTGCAGGGTACGGCGGGCACCAGCCTTTCCGAAGAACAATCCGCGCTCAAGACCGCCCGCCGCCAGTCGGACGAAGCGCGCGAACGTTCCGAACGCCTCGAACGGCAGGCCGCCGCCGCCCGCGACGAAGCCGATCAGGCCCGCCGCCGCGCCGCCGCCATGGCGGCCCGCATCCAGCAGGCGGAGGCGGACATCCAGGCCGCACAGGCCCGCATCGCCATCATCGCCCGGCTCCAGCGCGCCCAGGCGGCCCGCCTCGCCGCCAAACAGGAACCCGTCGTCCGCCTGACCGCCGCGCTCCAGATGATGGCGCAACGCCCGCTGGCGCTGGCGCTGGTGCAGCCCGGATCGATCGGCGACGCCATCCATATGCGCGCCGTGCTGGGGCAGGTGCTGCCCGTCATCCGCGAACGCACGGCGGGCCTGCGCGCCGAACTGGACCGCAGCCGCGCCCTGCGTGCTACCGCCGAACAAGCGGCGGCTTCCCTCGCCCAAAGCCAGCAGGACTTGAAACAGCGGCAGGCCGCTCTCCAGACGCTGGAGGCGCAAAAGCGCCTCGCCGCCCGGGATTATCGCGCCAACGCCGATCTGGAAAGCGACCGCGCCCTGGCCCTGGGCGAGCGGGCGCGGGACATAGTCGACCTGATGGACAAGCTGGAGGAAGCGGGCGACCTGCGCGACCGGCTGGCCGCCCTGTCCGGCCCGCTGCCGCGCCCCGCCCGCCCCGACCAGACCCGCGCCCCCGCGCCCGAACGCCCGCGCGGCCCCGGCGCGCCGCCGCCCTATCGCCTGCCTGTCGTCGGGCAGTTGGTGACCGGCATGGGCGAGGTGTCGGAAAGCGGCGTCCGCTCCCGCGGCCTCACCATCATTACCCGGCCGGATGCTCTGGCGGTGGCGCCCACCGCTGGACGCATCGTCTTCGCCGGGCCGTATCGTGGCTATGGGCAGATCGTGATCATCGACCATGGCGGCGGCTGGACGACGCTGATCACCGGCCTGCTGCGCCTGAACGCGGCGGTGGGGGACAGCGTGCGGCAGGGCGATCCCATCGGCAATGCCGGACCGGGGCGCCCCAGCATCACCGTCGAACTGCGCCGCAATGGCCGCCCGGTCGACATCGTGCCGCTGGTGGGACTGGGCTGACGGGATTTTGCGCCACCCCATCCAAGATTTTTGCGTCTGCACGGAAATGCCCTATACTCATCCTTCGATGCCAGGACTCAGGACACGCATGAAATCCAATTTCTTCCGGGGCGCGCTCGCCCTCGGCGCGCTCGCGCTCATTCCCGCCACCACCGCGGCGCTCGCCGACGGGGAAGCGAGCAGCTACAAGGCGCTGGACGAGTTCATGGACGTGTTCCAGAAGGTCCGCAGCGACTATGTCGAGAAGGTCGACGACGAAAAGCTGATCAAGGGCGCCATCGACGGCATGCTCGCCAGCCTGGACCCGCACAGCAGCTTCCTCGACGCCCGCGATTTCCAGAATCTGCGCACCCAGACGGAGGGCAGCTATGGCGGCCTGGGCCTCTCCGTCACGCAGGAGGATGGCGCGGTCAAGGTGATCGCCCCCACGCAGGACACCCCCGCCTGGCGCGCCGGGATCAAGGCGGGCGACTATATCACCCATCTCGACGGGCAGCTCATCTATGGCGGCACGCTGGACGAGGCGGTCGACAAGATGCGCGGCCAGCCCGGCACGCAGATCAAGCTGACCATCGTCCGCCCCGGCCGCGACAAGCCCATCGACCTGACCCTGACCCGTGAGATCATCCAGTTGAAGCCGGTGAAGTGGGAAGTGAAGGACGGCATCGGCGTCATCAACATCGTCAGCTTCTCCGCCAATACCGGCGCCGACGTGCGCCAGGCGATCCGCAGCATCGACAAGTCGCTGGGGCGCAAGCCGACCGGCTATATCCTCGACCTGCGCTCCAACCCCGGCGGCCTGCTGGACGAAGCCGTGTCGGTCAGCGACACCTTCCTGGAACGCGGCGAGATCGTGTCGCAGCGCGGCCGTCAGAAGGGCGATGTCGAACGCTATTACGCCAAGCCGGGCGACGACGCGAAGGGCCTGCCGATGATCGTGCTGGTCGACGCGGGGTCCGCTTCGGCCTCCGAAATCGTCGCGGGCGCGCTCCAGGACCAGCATCGCGCGCTGGTGATGGGCGAACGCAGCTTCGGCAAGGGCAGCGTGCAGACCATGCTCCCCTTGAGCAACACCACCGCGCTCAAGCTGACCACGGCGCGCTATTACACCCCGTCGGGCCGTTCCGTGCAGGAAGGCGGGATCGAACCGGATGTGAGGGTGCCGCAGCTCAGCGACCCCGATTACAAGAACCGGCCCAAATTCCGCGAAAGCGACCTGCGCCGCCACCTGATCAATGAGATCAAGACGGACAATGCCGCGCTGGAAGAGGATAGCAAGGAAGATCCCCGCTTCGCCGCCTCCGCCGAGGAACTGAAGAAGAAGGGGATAGAGGATTTCCAGCTCGACTATGCGCTCAAGACCCTGTCCCGCCTCGCGGCCAAACCCGGCGCGGTGATGGCGCAGGCCCAGCCCGCCCGCAAACCCGCGACGCCCTAGAGCGGTTTTCGATCTGATTGAATCAGATCGACCGCTCTATTCCTTTGTTTTGTCGCGATTTCTTAAACGTCAGATGATGCCATCTGACTGGAAATCGCTCTAGATATTGCAATAGGCTGGAGGTTGCAGGCCAACGCGCTCCTGCGCAGGCAGGAGTCCAGTCCCGCCCTCCGAAAAGCCGGGCAACGTCCGAACGGGCTTCCCGCCTGCGCGGGAACACCGCAAGTTCAGCATGACGAAAGGTCCGGGACGGTCTAAGCGAAGCTCATGAAAAGCCTGCCCCTCGCCCGCGCATTGGCGCTGATCCTTCCCCTCGCCATGTTGGCCGGCGCCTATGCGTTCCAATATCTCGGCGGCCTGCACCCATGCGAGATGTGCTGGTGGCAGCGTTATGCCCATATGGCCGCGATCCCGCTGGCGCTGGCCGCCTATGCGATGCGCGGCAGGGCCTGCGTCAGCGCGCTGTTCACCGGCCTGGCGGGCCTGGCCATCGGCATCAGCGGCGGCATCGGCCTGTTCCACGCCGGGGTCGAATATGGCTGGTGGCAGGGGCTGACCGCCTGCTCCACCAGTCCCACGGGCGGCAGTTCGGCGGATATCCTCAACCAGATCATGGCGACCCCGATCACCCGTTGCGACGTTTCGCCGTGGAACCTGTTCGGCATTTCGATGGCGGGCTATAACGGCCTCTTGTCGGGAGGGGGCGCGCTCCTCATCTTGGCGCTGCTGCTCGGAAAAGGGAGCAAGGCATGAGTGTGAAGCATTTTCCCAGGCCCGATTTTCCCAGGCCTGGCCGCCGCGTCACCGACCGGCAACGCGCCTCCATGCTGCGCGTCGATCAGGCGGGCGAGTTCGGCGCGACCCGCATCTATGCCGGGCAGCTTGCCATGATGGGGGATCGCCATCCCGACTCCCGCCTCATCGCCGGCATGGCCGCGCAGGAGGAACGGCACCGCCAGCATTTCGACGCGATGATCGCCCGCCGGGGCGTGCGGCCGACGGCGTTGCAGCCGATCTGGAAGGTGGCGGGCTTCGCGCTGGGCGCGGTGACGGCGGCCATCGGCCCGCGCGCCGCCATGGCCTGCACCGCCGCGATCGAGACGGAAATCGACCGCCATTATGCCCAGCAGCTTGAACAATTGGGGCAGGACGATCCGGAACTCTCCACCGCCATCGCGGATTTCCAGGCGGAGGAGGTGGAACATCGCGACGCCGCCATCGCCCATGGGGCGGAGCAGGCTCCGGCCTATCCCTTGTTGTCCGGCGCCATCCGGTTGGGCTGTCGCGCCGCCATCGCCCTTTCCAGGCGTATCTGAGGAGAAGCATGATGAAGACCAGTCTGATCGCCGCCATGCTTTTGCTGGGCACGGCTGCGCCCGCGCTGGCGCAGCAGGGCCCCGCGCCGGAACAGCCCGCCGCTGCGGCGCAGCCCGCGTCCGAGCGCGTCAATCTGGTCATCGTCTATGGCGACGATCCCTGCCCGCAGAGCCAGGGCAGCGACATCGTCGTCTGCGCCCGCAAGGGGGAGGAGGAACGCTATCGCATTCCCGAACCGCTGCGCGGCGACCCGAACCAGCCCAGCCACCAGGCCTGGGGGGAACGGGTGAGGTCCATGGAATATGTCGGCCGCAGCGGCACAGAAAGCTGCTCCCCGGTGGGCGGCGGCGGCGCGACCGGCTGCTTCGCGCAACTGGCCCGGCTCGCCAAGGCGGAGCGGCAGGCGGCCGACAATGCAAGCTGGAAGGATCTGGTCGAGGCGGAAAGGACGCGCCGCCTGTCCACCATCGACGCGGAGAGCAAGGCGATCGAAGCCCGCGCCGTGGCCGAGGAAAAGGCCCAGCAAAATGCGCCGCCCGCCCAGCAGCCGACGACGACGCCCCAGCCCTGACGGCTGTTGCCGTCACGCGGCGTCTGAACGACATGGCCGCCGGAACCGGGACATCCGGGCGGCGGAACAGGGGACGAAAGGATATATTCGATGCGTCTCCCTGTTGCCCTGGCCGCTTCGCTGCTGACGCTGCTGTCTGTCGGCGGCGCGGCCGATGCTCAGCCGCCGCAGACAATCTTCAATCTGGTCGTCTATGGCGACGACCCCTGTCCCAAGGCGAAGGACGACGAGATCATCGTCTGCGCCCGCAAGCCCGAATCCGAACGCTATCGCATCCCGAAGAAGCTGCGTGAAAAGCCCGAACCGGCGGGCGGCCCCGGCTGGGGCAGCCAGGTCGCGACGATGGAACAGGCGCAGCGCCAGACCCTGCCGGGCAGTTGTTCGGCCATCGGCAGCAACGGCTTCACCGGCTGCACCGCCAAGGCGCTGGAACAATGGTTCGCCGAACGCCGCATGCAGGAATCCAGGGGCGAACCCTAAATCCTCCCCATCGATAGATGGGGAGGGGGACCGCCGCCAAAGGCGGTGGTGGAGGGGAAGATACGCAGGTCGCGCCTCCTTCCTCCCAAACCCTTGCCATCCTCCCCCTTCTCCCTTAAATCCCCCCTCGTCATCTGGGGAGTAGCCAGCCGTTCCGCATAAGGAACGGGCCGTTCGTCAACATATTTGGCCGAGAGGCCATGGCGGGCGGGATGCGGAAGGATATTCCGCATCGGGCGAGACCAATGGCATCGCCTTCTTCGTCCGGCCGGGCGGGGGAGGGCGGTGGCATTGCGTCTTCAGTCTTCGCCCGGCCCTGGAACGACCCGCATGGAAGCCATCCTCACCTCCACCGCTCTCGTCGCGCTCGCGGAAATGGGCGACAAGACGCAATTGCTGGCGATGCTGCTCGCCACCCGCTTCCGCAAGCCCGCGCCGATCATCCTCGGCATCCTCTTCGCGACGCTCGCCAATCATTTCCTCGCCGCGCTGGTCGGCCATTCGGTCGCGGGCGCGCTGACCCAGCCCTGGTTCCGCTACGCCGTCGCGGCCAGCTTCATCGCCATGGCCGCCTGGACGCTGATCCCCGACAAGCTGGACGAGGACGAACCGCTGAAGGCCCCCTCCAAAGCGGGCGTGTTCATGACCACCCTGATCGCCTTCTTCCTGGTCGAAATGGGCGACAAGACGCAGGTGGCGACGGTGATGCTGGGCGCGCGCTTCGACAATATCCTGGCCGTCACCGCCGGGACGACTCTGGGCATGATGATCGCGAACGTTCCCGCCGTGCTGTTCGGCGACGCGCTGGCGAAGAAGGTGCCGATGCGCGCGCTCCAGATCGGCGCCGCCCTGCTGTTCCTTGGCCTCGGCCTGTGGATGATTGCTGATTTGCGCGGCTGGATCGGGTAAAGCGCCGGTAAAGCAGTTGTCAGCGGGCGGCGGCTGTTGCAAGGGGATGCGCAGAGTCATCCCCTTTAGACAGGCATGGGACGCATGATGAAGGACAGTCTGGTTACGGTGTTCGGCGGCGGCGGCTTTCTGGGCCGGCAGGTCGCGCAGGCGCTGATGGCGCGCGGCGCGCGGGTGCGCGTGGCGCAGCGCGACCTGGCGACCGCCCTGCGCGTCAAGCCGCTGGGCGGCCTGGGCCAGACCCAGTTCGTCGCGGCAGACATCCGCAAGCCGGAAAGCGTCGCCCGCGCCATTTCGGGCAGCGATATCGTCATCAATCTGGTCGGCGTCCTCTCCGGCGATTTCGAAGGGTCGCACCATGACGGCGCGGCCAATGTCGCCAGGGCGGCGGCGGATGCGGGCGTCAAGGCGCTGGTCCACATCTCCGCCATCGGCGCGGACGCGCAAAGCCCCTCCGCCTATGGCCGGTCGAAGGCCGCGGGCGAAGCGGCGGTCAGGGCCGCCTTCCCCGACGCCACCATCATCCGCCCGTCGATCGTCTTCGGCCCGGAGGACCAGTTCCTCAACCGCTTCGCCGAAATCATCCGCCTTGCCCCGGTGGTGCCGGTGATCGGCGCGAACACCAAATTCCAGCCCGTCTATGTCGCCGACGTGGCGCAGGCCATCGCCAACGCCGCCGAAAAACCCGGCGTCCATGGCGGCAAGACCTATGAACTGGGCGGGCCGCAGATTTATTCGATGCTGGAACTCAACGCCTGGATCGCCAAGGCCATCGGCCGCCAGCGCAGCCTGTGCGCGGTTCCCGCTTCGCTCGCCTCGTTGATCGCGATGCTGCCGGGCGGTCCCATCACGCGGGATCAACTGGCCATGCTGGGCAGGGACAATGTCGTCGCCCCCGGCGCGAACGGGCTGGCCGATCTGGGCGTAGCGGCCACGCCGATGGCGGCGGTCGCGGAAAAATGGCTGATCCGCTATCGCAGGCATGGCCGCTTCGCCGGGCGGGTCCAGGCCTGACAGGCTGGACCGGCAACGGACCGCGACCGGCCGTGCGGCAACGGCTTGCCTCACCTCTTCGCACCTGCACAATGGCAGCAAATCCCTCCGCCCTCTCCCGTCCGGGGGAGGGCTTTCCCTTTGCTTGCCCATTAAGGATCTGACCTACCCATGGACCTGCATTATCTGACAGTCATCCTGCTTGGCATCGTGGAGGGGTTGACCGAATTCCTGCCCGTATCCTCGACCGGCCACCTGATCCTGGCCAGCGAGCTGCTGGGTTATGATGCGTCCACCTGGGCGATGTTCAACGTCATCATCCAATTGGGCGCGATCCTGGCGGTGGTGGTGCTTTATTGGCGGACCTTCTGGGCGGTCGGCATGGGCCTGCTGCACAGGGAGCCGACAAGCTGGCGCTTCCTGCGCAATCTGCTGGTCGCCTTCATCCCGGCGGCGGTGATCGGCCTGGCGCTGCATAAATATATAGAGGAACTGCTGGGCGCGCCGAAGGTGGTCGCCTGGGCGCTGATCGCGGGCGGCATCGCGATCCTGGGGATCGAGCGGATGGTGAAGGAAAACCGCTTCCACGGCATCGCGGACATCCCCTTCGTCCGGGTGGTCGGCATCGGTTTCATCCAGTGCCTCGCCATGATTCCGGGCGTCAGCCGGTCGGGCGCGACCATCATGGGCGCGCTGACCCTGGGCGTCGAACGGCGCACGGCGGCGGAATTCAGCTTCTTCCTCGCCATCCCGACCATGTTGGGCGCTACCGTGCTGGAACTGCTGAAAAACGGCGACAAGCTGACCTCCGCCGTGGTCGGCTGGGACAGCATCGCGCTGGGATTCGTCGTTTCCTTCATCGTCGCGGTGCTGGTGATCAAATGGTTCGTCGGGCTGGTGTCGCGCCATGGCTTCACCCCCTTCGCCTGGTATCGAATCATCGCGGGAATCACGGCATTGGCATGGCTTTCCCTCAGGTAAGTCCGAACCGGACCTAATTTGCGCAAGATTATTTCAGGCCCGCCGCATTCTCGCGAAATATCCCCGGAAATTAGGACATAAATACTGACTTAAAGCGCAGAATCCACGTGACTCTGCGGGCTTTTATGCTATGGGGCACCCTGCAATTCATTTCAGGGACTCGCCATGGCTGACAATCCAATGCTGAAATTCGTGGGAACGGGCCAGGCCTATCCTGAGAAGCGTTCGGCCGACGATCGCGCCGACGATTTCCTGGAAATCAGCCGCAGCTTCATCCTCGACAGGGCGGAGGAACAGGCGTCGCGCTGCTCGCAATGCGGCGTGCCCTATTGCTCGACCCATTGCCCTCTGCACAACCATATCCCCGACTGGCTGCGCCTGACCGCCGAAGGCCGCCTGCGGGAGGCTTATGAACTCAGCAACCTGACCAGCACCATGCCGGAAATCTGCGGCCGCATCTGCCCGCAGGATCGGCTGTGCGAGGGCAATTGCGTCATCGAATTTTCCGGCCATGGCTCCGTCACCATCGGATCGGTTGAAAAATTCATCACCGACACCGCCTGGAAGGAAGGCTGGGTCGAACCGCTCGTCCCCGGCGCGCCGCTCGGCCAGTCGGTCGGCGTGATCGGCGCGGGGCCCGCGGGCCTGACGACCGCCGAATATCTGCGGGTCGCGGGCTATGAGGTGCATGTCTACGACCGGCACGACCGCGCCGGCGGGCTGCTGACCTACGGCATTCCCGGCTTCAAGCTGGAAAAGGACGTGGTCATGCGCCGCATCCAGCGCCTGAAGGACGGCGGCATCACCTTCCATGAAAGTTTCGAGGTCGGCCGCGACGCCACCATGGAGGAACTGCGCAGCCGCCACGACGCCATCCTGATCGCGACCGGCGTCTACAAGCCCCGCGACATCAAGGCGCCGGGCGTCGGCGCGCCGGGCGTGGTCAAGGCGCTCGATTTCCTGATCGCCTCCAACAAGGCCGGTTTCGGCGACGCCGTGCCGGAACATGAGGACGGCACGCTGCACGCCAACGGCAAGAAGGTGGTCGTCATCGGCGGCGGCGACACGGCGATGGACTGCGTCCGCACGGCGATCCGCCAGGGCGCGACCTCGGTCAAGTGCCTCTACCGCCGCGACCGCGACAATATGCCCGGCTCGCAGCGCGAAGTCGCCAATGCGGAGGAGGAGGGGGTCGAATTCGTCTGGCTCTCCGCCCCCATCGCCTTTGAGGGCACGGACCATGTCACCGGCGTCAAGGTGACGAAGATGCGCCTCGGCCAGCCCGACGCATCGGGCCGCCGCGCCCCGGAACCCGATCCGGGCACGGAACACACGCTGGAGGCCGATCTGGTCATCAAGGCGCTGGGCTACGATCCGGAGGAACTGCCCAGGCTGTTCGGCGCGGAGGATCTGTCGGTCACCCGCTGGGGCACGCTGCGCGTCGATCACAAGACGATGATGACCAGCATGGACGGCGTGTTCGCCGCTGGCGACATCGTGCGCGGCGCTTCGCTGGTCGTCTGGGCCATCCGCGACGGCCGCGACGTGACCGAACATATGCACCGCTATCTCAGGGCCAAGGCGAAGGCTGCGGCCGGGGAAAGGCAGGCGGCCTGATGCGCGCCCTCCGGTCATCCCTGATCGGGCTGGCGCTGCTGGCCGCGCAGGTCGCGCAGGCGCAAGGCGCGCCCGACGCGGCGCGCATCGCGGCGGCGCGTCCTGTCGTGGACAAGATTTTCCCCGTCGGCACCTATCGCCGGATGATGGACGGCACCCTGTCCAAGATGATGGACGGGATGATGGACGGCGTCATGAAGATGCCGGTCGCCCAACTCGCCCGCATCGGCGGCGTGCCGCAGGGCAAGCTGTCCAGCATGGACGAAACGTCGATGGAGCAGATCAGCGCAATCATCGACCCGAATTTCCGGGAACGCACAAAGCGCGGCATGGACGCGATGATGGCGTCGATGGCCGACCTGATGGACGGCTTCGAACCCAAGGTGCGCGACGCGCTGGCCCGCGCCTATGCGCGCAGGTTCGACGGCGGGCAGCTCTCCGAACTGGCGGCCTTCTTCCGGACGCCGACCGGTGACCTTTATGCCCGCGAGTCCATGATGATGTTCATGGACCCGGAGATCATGAGCGAGATGCAGGCCCTGATGCCTGAGATGATGAAGAAGATGCCCGATATGGCGGCCAAGGCGGAGGCGGCGACGAAGAGCCTGCCGCCGCCGCGCAAGATCGCGGACCTGTCGCAGGAGGAGCGCGGCAGGCTGGCGAAGCTGTTGGGTGTCAAGGCGAGCGACCTGCATGACGGCGCCGCCACGCATGACGAAGGGACGAAGTGATGACTGACCAGACCCTCCAGCAAAGCTATATGGCCAGCCCCGAAGAACGTGCCCGCATCGCGGCCGAGGGCATGTATCATCCGGAGATGGAGGGCGACGCCTGCGGCGTCGGCCTGGTCGCCGCCACCGATGGCCGCCCGTCGCGCCGCGTGGTTGCCTCCGCCATCGACGCGCTCAAGGCCGTGTGGCATCGTGGCGCGGTCGACGCGGACGGCAAGACCGGCGACGGCGCGGGCATCCATGTCGACCTGCCGGTGCGCTTCTTCGACGACGCCATCGCCGATTCCGGCCACAAGCCGCTGCCCAACCGCCTCGCCGTCGGCATGATCTTCCTGCCGCGCACCGACCTCAGCGCGCAGGAAACCTGCCGCACCATCGTCGAGGCGGAGATCATCGACGCGGGCTACACCATCTATGGCTGGCGCCAGGTGCCGGTCGACGTCTCCGTCATCGGGGAAAAGGCGCAGCGCACCCGTCCGGAGATCGAACAGATCATGATCGCCGGTCCCATGCCGGAAGAGCGCGACCAGGCCGAGTTCGAAAAGGATCTCTACCTCATCCGCCGCCGGATCGAGAAGAATGTGATCGCCGCGCAGATCCAGGATTTCTACGTCTGCTCGCTGTCCTGCCGGTCGATCATCTACAAGGGCCTGTTCCTCGCGGAATCGCTGTCGGTCTTCTACCCCGACCTTCAGGACGAACGGTTCGAAAGCCGCGTCGCCATCTTCCACCAGCGCTATTCCACCAACACCTTCCCGCAATGGTGGCTGGCCCAGCCCTTCCGCACGCTGGCGCATAATGGTGAGATCAACACGATCCGCGGCAACAAGAACTGGATGAAGAGCCACGAGATCAAGATGGCCTCCCTCGCCTTCGGCGAGCAGTCGGAGGACATCAAGCCGGTGATCCCGGCGGGCGCGTCCGACACCGCCGCGCTCGACGCCGTGTTCGAGGCGATCTGCCGTTCGGGCCGCGACGCGCCGACCGCGAAGCTGATGCTGGTGCCCGAAGCCTACCAGTCGGCGGACGCCGAACTGCCGCAGGCGCATGTCGACATGTATGAATATCTCGCCTCCGTCATGGAGCCGTGGGACGGCCCCGCCGCCCTCGCCATGACCGATGGCCGCTGGGTCGTCGCGGGCGTGGACCGCAACGCGCTGCGCCCCCTGCGCTACACGCTGACCGGCGACAATCTGCTGATCGTGGGTTCGGAAACCGGCATGGTCGTCGTGCCCGAAACCACCATCGTCAAGAAGGGCCGCATGGGTCCGGGCCAGATGATCGCCGTCGACCTGGCCGAAGGCGTGATCTACGACGATCATGAGATCAAGGACCAGATTGCGGGCGAGCGCCCCTATTCGGAACTGATCAAGGACTTCATGACGGTGGGCGATCTGGCCGACGCCCCCAGCGCGCTGCCCGCCTGGGACAAGGCCGAACTGACCCGCCGTCAGGTCGCCGCCAACATGACGCTGGAGGATATGGAACTGATCCTCGCCCCGATGGTCGAGGATGCGAAGGAAGCCGTCGGCTCCATGGGCGACGACACGCCGCTGGCCGTCATTTCCGACAAGCCGCGCACGGTCAGCCATTTCTTCCGCCAGAATTTCAGCCAGGTCACCAACCCGCCGATCGATCCGTTGCGGGAACGGTACGTCATGAGCCTGAAGACGCGCTTCTCCAACCTCCACAACATCCTGGAGCAGGACGCGCAGAACAGCCATGTGCTGGTGCTGGATTCGCCGGTGCTGACCTCATCGGAATGGGCGAAGCTCAAGGGGCATTTCGGTCCCGCCGTGGCCGAAATCGACTGCACCTTCCCGGCCGAAGGAAGCCAGGAGCAGCTTCGCGCCGCCATCGCCCGCATCCGGGAGGAAGCGGAACAGGCCGTGCGCGAAGGCCGCACCGAAATCTTCCTGACCGACGAGCGGGTGAATGCGGATCGCGTCGCCATCGCCGGGGTGCTGGCGGCGGCGGCGGTGCATACGCATCTCGTCCGCAAGGGGCTGCGCAGCTACGCCTCCATCAACGTGCGCTGCGCCGAAGCGCTCGACACCCATTATTTCGCGGTGCTGATCGGCGTCGGCGCGACCACGGTGAACGCCTATCTGGCCGAAGCCAGCATCGCGGACCGCCATGCACGCGGCCTGTTCGGCGACCTGACGCTCGACCAGTGTTTCGAACGCTACCGCATCGCCATCAACGAAGGCCTGCTGAAGATCATGTCCAAAATGGGCATTGCGGTCATCAGCAGCTATCGCGGCGGCTATAATTTCGAAGCGGTCGGCCTCAGCCGCGCCCTGGTCAACGATCTCTTCCCCGGCATGCCCGCGAAGATTTCGGGCGAGGGCTATGCCTCGCTCCACTACAGCGCGAAGCTGCGCCACGACACCGCCTATGACAGCGCCGTGGTGCGCCTGCCGGTCGGCGGCTTCTACCGCCAGCGCAATGGCGGCGAGACGCACGCCTATTCCGCGCAACTCATGCATCTGTTGCAGACCTCGGTCGCGACCGACAGCTATTCGACCTATCTGCAATTCTCGCGCGGCGTGCGCGATTTGCCGCCGGTCTATCTGCGCGACCTGCTGGAGTTCAACTTCGCCCGCGAAGCCGTACCCATCGACGAGGTCGAGGCGACCACCGAAATCCGCAAGCGTTTCGTGACGCCGGGCATGTCGCTGGGCGCGCTCAGCCCCGAAGCGCATGAGACGCTGGCCATCGCCATGAACCGCATCGGCGCCAAGGCGGTGTCGGGCGAAGGCGGCGAGGATGCGAACCGCTTCAAGCCCTATGAGAATGGCGACAACGCCAATTCGGTGATCAAGCAGATCGCGTCGGGCCGCTTCGGCGTCCATGCCGAATATCTGGGTTCCGCCGAGGAGATCGAGATCAAGGTGGCCCAGGGCGCCAAGCCCGGCGAGGGCGGCCAGCTTCCCGGCTTCAAGGTGACCGAGTTCATCGCCAGGCTGCGCCATGCGACGCCCGGCGTGACGCTGATCTCGCCGCCGCCGCATCACGACATCTATTCGATCGAGGATCTGGCGCAGCTCATCTACGACTGCAAGATGATCAATCCCCGCGCCCGCGTCTGCGTGAAGCTGGTCAGCCAGGCGGGCATCGGCACGGTCGCGGCAGGCGTGGCGAAGGCCCATGCCGACGTCATCCTGGTCGCGGGCCATGTCGGCGGCACCGGCGCCTCGCCCCAGACGTCGGTGAAATACGCAGGCACGCCCTGGGAAATGGGCCTTTCGGAAGCCAATCAGGTGCTGACCCTCAACGGCTTGCGCCATCGCGTCAAGCTGCGCACCGACGGCGGCCTCAAGACCGGGCGCGACATCGTGATCGCGGCGATCCTGGGCGCGGAGGAATATGGCATCGGCACGCTGAGCCTCGTCGCCATGGGCTGCATCATGGTGCGCCAGTGCCACTCGAACACCTGCCCCGTGGGCGTCTGCGTGCAGGATGAACGCCTGCGCCAGAAGTTCACCGGCACGCCGGAGAAGGTCATCAACCTCATGACCTTCATCGCGGAGGAGGTTCGCGAAATCCTCGCCCGCCTGGGCTATCGCAGCCTCGACGAGGTGATCGGGCGGACCGAACTGTTGAAGCAGGTCAATCGCGGCGCCGAGCATCTGGACGATCTCGACCTCAACCCGATCCTGGCCAAGGTGGACGCGCCCGACGATCAGCGCCGCTTTTCGCTGACCGAATGGCGCAACGCGGTGCCCGACAGCCTGGACGCGCAGATGATGCGCGACGCCAAGGCCGTGTTCGAACGCGGCGAGAAGATGCAGCTCACCTACACGGTGCGCAACACGCATCGCGCCGTGGGCACCCGCCTGTCCGCCGCCGTGACCGAACGGTTCGGCATGTCGACGCTGGCGGACGGCCACCTGACCGTGCGCCTGCGCGGCAGCGCGGGCCAATCGCTGGGCGCCTTCCTCTGCAAGGGCATCAAGCTGGAAGTCTTCGGCGACGCCAACGACTATGTGGGCAAGGGCCTGTCGGGCGGCATCATCACCGTGCGCACGACCGTCTCCAGCCCGTTGTCGAGCAAGGACAACACCATCATCGGCAACACCGTCCTCTACGGCGCGACCAGCGGCAAGCTGTTCGCGGCGGGGCAGGCGGGGGAACGCTTCGCCGTCCGCAATTCGGGCGCGCAGGTGGTGGTCGAGGGCTGCGGCGCGAACGGCTGCGAATATATGACCGGCGGCACGGCGGTCATCCTGGGCAAGACCGGCGCGAATTTCGGCGCGGGCATGACCGGCGGCATGGCCTTCATCCTGGATGAGGACGGCAGCTTCCCGACCCGCGCCAACCCGGAAAGCATCGTCTGGCAGCGGCTGGAAAGCAGCCATTGGGAAGCGGAGCTGAAGGCCCTGATCGCCCAGCATGCGGTGGCGACCGACAGCAAATGGTCGAACACCATATTGGACGATTGGGACCGCTGGCGCCGTTATTTCTGGCAGGTCTGCCCGAAGGAGATGGTCAGCCGCCTCGCGCACCCGCTCAGCGACACCCCCGCAGAGGTGGTCGCCGCCGAATAAGCGGTCGGCTCAATAAGGCATGGCAGCGTCCGCCGGGGGTTCCTCGGCGGGCGTTTTGCCGTCCGGGGCCTGGGCGATCCGGACAGGCTGGAAACGGCCCTCGCTCTCCCCCGCCGCGAAGCGTTCGACCGATGCAGGCAGTATCCGCACGTGTGGAGGCGGTTCGGCATAGCCGGTCCGGTCCTCATCCTCCCGCGCCGCATAATCGCGCCATGCCGGATCATCCGCGCCGTCCCATCCCGCCATGTCCGCGGCCATCTGCCGGTCGGCCAGCGTCGGGCCGCACCCTTCGCAGCGGATGGTTGCGGGACCGGTCAGCCCCGCCGGATCATGGCCGGCCTCCTCCGGCACGGCCGCTTCCGGCAGGGGCGTCTCCATCCCGGCCCTGGGTTGGGTCGTGGCGTACAGGCCCAGCCCATAACCCCCGGTCAGCGCCGTCCCTGCGCAAACCAATGAAAATAGCCAGAAGCGCGCCGACATGGGCCGATCCTTCCCTATCCTTCCATCGTTCCCCGACTTTCTCTGCCCAAAACAACGCAGATGCAGATAGGTTGTTGCATGGCCCGAAAGCCTTTGCTAAGGGCCGCCTCCTACCAAGGCACCGGCCCCGCCGGTTCCCGGAAAATGTGCGGTCGTGGCGGAATTGGTAGACGCGCAACGTTGAGGTCGTTGTGGCCGAAAGGCCGTGGAAGTTCGAGTCTTCTCGACCGCACCAATCCCTTGAATTCATCGAAGAAATTCAAGTGGTTAGCGGGGTAGGTAAAATCCAGCCCACCCTCAAGCCCACCCAAAATCATGCGTTGTAGCGGCCCGATATGCGCACCTATGTGCAGCGCGTTTGGCGTCTCCCTCCGATCCTGATAGCGTCACCCCGCCTGGGCATTGTCGTAACCGGGGCATCGCGATGCTCTCTTCATGGGAACACCGTGATGAGGATACTGTCAAAGCGTCAGCACTCACCTCCATGTCAGGATTCCGTACGCAAGCGCCCGAAATCCTTAGACTTACCCGCCGTTCCCTATGGCGGCGGCGCAAGACAGCTCTTGGCAAGAGCGGAGGCTTGGCCACCGCCGTAGAAGGCTTTGATTCAACGAATAATGCTCTTCTTTGCGAGAGAACTGGTGAGCCGTTTCGGCCGGTTCAGGTGGCGCGAGCTGCTCGAAGATGTTCAAGCGACTGCAGCAGTTGCTGATGACGTGCGCGGGTCAGGCGATGGCCGGCAAGGAAGGGGAGCACAAGCAGGAACGCCGCGCCGTGCCCGGCGCCCCAGAGAAGGCCGAGTAGCGTCGCCGATTCCGCAGGGATCCGCGCACTAGCGCCACCCGCCGTCGTGAGGCCGACAGCGGTAAGCACGAGCCCGGCGATCAGCGACCCGATGCCGACAGCGGCTTTCGCGGCGAATACGAGCGAACTGAAGTACAAGCCTTCGCAGCGTTGTCCGAACCTCGCCTCATGCTCGTCGACCGCATCGGCGATCATTGACGAGAATGCGATGAAGAACAGGGAATTGCATCCGCCAAAAATGGCGCTTGCGATCACCAGGATCGTGGTCGCCGTCAGGTTCGGCATATCGCCAAAGAAAGCGTAGGCGAGCAGCACGGACAAGGTCTGGCTCAACGAGATGACAGCGAGCCCACCAATTACGACATCGCGCTTTTCGAAACGGTTCAGCAACAGCGCGGTGGTCGGGATCCCAAGCAGGAGGCCCATCTGGAAGCCGAGCAGTGGGGCCTGGTTCAGGGACGCGGGGAGCTTCCAAAAATAGCTGTACGCATAGAGGTTGAGCGCGTTCATGCTGCCTCCGATGATCAGGGCGGTCAGACTGGCCATGAACAGCCGGATGAAGGAGCCATTCTTCAGCAGGTCTCGCAAGTCGCCCGCGAACGACTTCGCGGTCGCGGCGGGCGGGAGGTGTTCGGCCGGGCTCGCGGCGACGGCACGGCGAACGCCAAGGATGCAGATCAAGCCCATGACCAGCACCACGGCGGACAGCAATCCGCCGAGCTGCAGGTAAGCGTCACGCGAGGCATAGGCCTCCTTGGTGGCGAAGATAATCCCGAATGCCGGAGCGATGGTCACCACCGTGCCGAGGAATCCGAAGATCATCCGGTAGGCGGTCACGCTGGACCGCTCGTCATAATCGCTGGTCAACTCGGCGGTGAGCGCGGCATATGGGAGGGCGTATAGCGACGTCCCGACGCGCAGAAGAATGTTGAGAAGCAGCGCCAGCACCACCGTAAAGCCGGCGCCCCCTGTCAGCGGTATCGAAAACAGTGCGACTGAGGCGACGCAGATGACCGGCAGGCCGACCACCATGAAGGGAAGCCGTCGACCCCACCTCGACCGCGTCCGGTCGGACCAGGAGCCGATGAACGGATCGGCGATGGCGTCGACAACGAGCGACAGGAAGATGATGGTGCCAGCGACCGCCGGAGAGACGCCTGCGACACTGGTCAGATAGAAAAGCAGAAAGGTGTTCGCCACGAAGGTCGCGGAGACTTCAACACCCTGACCGCAGCCGAAAAGCAGCTTCGTCCGGATCGGCAGGCGATCCGCCTCGGAGCGGCGCAGGGTACTGGCGGTCATGCTTTCCTCTCATCCCAGCAGCAATGCCGGGCTCATATTGCAATGCATTGCATAAAGGTTGGATTGTGGTTATGCAAGTCGCATCACCGCACAGGCAGAACTGGGAGTCGAAGCATGATGACGAAAGCGGCGATTGAAGGGAGAGTCGCTCCAGGTTTCGAAGCCTGTGCCGATGCGTTCGAGGCGAATCTCGCAAGTGGCGAGATTGGAGCGGGGTGCGCCATTACCGTCGGCGGCAGGCTCGTGGTGGATATTTGGGGCGGGTTTGCCGATCGCGATCGCGAACGGCCATGGCGGCGGGACACGATCGTGCCTGTCTTCTCGGTTTCCAAGGGCGTCGCGGCGGTCTGTGTTCTCGCACTGGCTACACGGGGACTTATCGACCTGAATGAGCCAATCGCTCAATACTGGCCGGAGTTCGCGCAGCACGGAAAGGATAATGTGACCGTTGCGCAGGCTCTGGGTCACCGCGCGGGTGTCCCCTTCATCGACGGAAAGATCGACTTCGCAGAATTAGGCGACGTCATGCACATGGCAGCTCGACTTGCCGCGCAAGAACCGATCTTCGAACCCGGCAAACACCATATATATCACCCGGTGACGATCGGCTGGATTACGAGCGAACTGGTCCGCAGGGTGACGGGCAAAACGCTGGGCCGCTGGTTCGCGGAACAGGTTGCCGCTCCGCTCGACCTGCCGATGTTTTTCGGTACGCCTATGCACGAGCGCGAACGCGCAGCGCGTCTGATCTACCGTGATCTGGAAGCCGCAAAGGGTATCGAGGCGAGTCTGACGCCCGGTTCCCTCCCTTGGAAAGCGATGACACTGAATGGTGCCCTGTCCTTTGCCAGTGATTGGGGGGAGCATAGTCTGGACGATCCCGCTGTGCAGGCGCTCGAACTTGCTGGCGCGGCACTGCTCACGGATGCCGCTTCGCTCGCGACTTTCTACGCAGCTTGCCTCAACAAAGTCGATGGTGTGCGACTGCTTTCGGATGCTGTGATTGCCGACGCGATACGGCCGGTCTCGACGGGGCCGCAATTCGGACTTGAGGAGGACGGGCCGTCGTGGGGCGCAGGCGTCATGATCCCCTGGAGCGTGCAGCCGATGCTGGGTGGATCGAGCTTCGGCCATGACGGCATGGGCGGCAGCCTGGCCTTCGCCTATCCTGAGCGAAACGTCAGCTTCGCCTATGTCCGCAACGGCCACGTTTCTGGCGGAGTCCGAGATCCCGAGGTCTATGCCGTCGTGGACGCATTGTCCGCCATTCTCGAAAAGGTGACCTGACCCATGACGCTCGACCCTGTGCTCAATGCGCTGTTGCAAGCCGCTCCTGTTGAAGTTGCCCTGCCAGTCGATTGGCCGGCCCAGCGCGCTGCAGCCGCGTCCGTCCTACCGCTCATTCTGGGGTCGGAGCCAGCGACCGAGGTCGCCTCCGTTGAATCTGTGGAGATCGAGGGTATTGGTGGCCCCGTCAGGCTACGCGTCTATCGCCCAACGACACCGACCTCCACGACCCTGCTCTACATTCATGGCGGAGGCTGGACGATCGGCGACCTCGACACGGTCGACCATACGGTCCGTTATCTGTGCGAGGCCCTCCCGGCAGTTGTCGTCTCGACAACATATCGCCTCGCGCCGGAACATCCGGCCCCGGCGGCGTTCGACGATTGCCTAGCCGCAGCGCATTGGACGATCGCGCAGGCCGTGCAGCTTGGCGGCGACGATCGTCGGGTCGCCATCGCTGGCGATAGTGCCGGCGGCAACCTCGCCGCAGCAGTGGCGATCGCGCTTCGCGACGAAGCAACGCAGCGTGGCGATTCCGCCGGGCACCCGCTGAAGGCGCAGCTGTTGTTGTACCCGGCAGTGGATTTGCGACCCGATTCCTGGAACCTTCCGTCGCGCGTGGCGGACGCAGACCCCGGCTTACGCATCGCGGCCATGCGCGCCACCGTTGAGGCCTATCTTGCAGACAGTGATCCGCGCGATTGGCGCATTTCTCCGTTGGCGCATGATGACCTCTCCGACTTGCCAGCCGCGCTGGTGGTCGTGCTCACCGTCGATCCAGTCAGGGACGAAGCGATCGCCTATGCGCGGAAGCTGCAGGAAGCCGGGGTCGAAGCCGAGGTGATGGAGTTCTCGAATCTGACGCATGGGTTCACGCATCTCCGCCGGATCGTGCCGGCCGCCGCGGAGGCGAGCGATCAGATTCTCGCCCGGTTTCAAAAGCTACTTGGCGCGGCGTGATGTCCCCGGCGTCGAAACGAGTTGCCATCAGCCGCGCCCTCTGGTTTTGATCGGACGTGGCAAAGAGCGATCGATCGACGAAAAGTCCTGCCGGGGGCAGTGACCCCGAGGCAGGGCCAGGGAAGGATGAGCAGCGGCCGCGAACATTGCAGGCGATGGCGAAGCTGGCCGGCGTGTCGACAGCGACGGTTTCGCGGGCGCTTGCCAACAGTGAGCTAATATCGGAGACGACGCGGCAGCGTATCCAGGAACTGGCGCGTCAGACAGGCTTCACCGTGAACCCGGCCGCGCGTATGCTACGAACGCGCCAGTCGAACACGATCGCGCTCGTACTGCCGCTCGGTCACGAGAAGGGCCAGCACCTCAGTGATCCCTTCTTCATGGCGATGCTCGCCTATCTCGCCGACGCGGTTTCGCAGCGCGGCTACGACCTCCTGCTCAAGCGCATCGAACCGCACCAGGACACCTGGCTCCGCAAGATCATCGACTCCAGCCGTGTCGACGGCGTGCTCGTAATCGGTCAGTCGGACCAGGCGGCGGTTCTTCAGGATGTGGGCGACAGTTACGAGCCTATGATTGTATGGGGGCAATGGGCGCCCGGCCAGAGCTACATCTCGGTCGGAGCGGACAATGTCGGCGGCGGCCGGCTGGCCGCAGAGCATCTGCTCAGCCGGGGACGACGTACGCTCGGCTTCTTCGGCAATACCGATGCCCCCGAGTTCGCCGCACGGTACGAAGGCTTCAGGAAGGTGCTGCCGCCCGAAGCTCATGACGCTCATGTTCTGGTCCCCGCCCACATGACCTCGCATGACGCCTTTGCGGCAGCCCAGCGGCTGTTTCGCGATCATCCCGACATAGACGGCGTTTTCGCTGGCTCCGACGTTGTCGCCATGAGCGTGATCCGCGCTGCGGTCGCGGTGGGTCGAGCGGTGCCCGAGGACTTGTCCGTGGTGGGATTCGACGACGTCCCGATCGCGGCGCAAAGCAATCCTCCGCTCACGACGATTCGCCAGGATCTCGAACGCGGGTCCACGCTGATGTGCGAACTGCTGTTCAACCGGATGAAGGGTGAACCCTGCTCCTCCATACTGCTTCCGCCCGAGCTCGTCGTCAGGAGCTCGACCTAGAGTTTTCGATCTGATTGAATCAGATCGAAAACTCTATTCCTTTGTTTTACCGCGATTTCTTAAACGTCAGATGATGCCATCTGACTGGAAATCGCTCTAGCCGCCGCTGCAGCCCGCCGAGCGAGCAGGAGAGCGCCTTCCAATCCGGCGACGGATCCCAGGCGAGGCTCCTCGATTTTCGTGCGATTGCCGCCGCTCGAAATGAGATAGTCGCCAGCAACGCGCAGCGCCTGAGCCCGCACGCGGTCCATCAGGCCCGGGGTGGCCATCACTCCCCCGCCGAACACAATGCATTCTGGCGACAGCACGGCAAGAATGGTGGAGGCGAGATGACCCAGATACCAGGCGATGATCTCGTGGGCGGGGTGCCCGTCAGGAAGGTCAGACAGCGGCTTGCCCCAACGCGCCACAATTGCGGGGCCACTGGCAAGGCCTTCGACGCATGATCCATGATAGGGGCAGCAGCCTGCATAATCTGCGTCAAGGGGATGGCGTGGCGGAATCAGATGCCCCATTTCCGGATGGCTGCGTCCATGAATCGCTTGCCCCCGGAAGACAGCGCCGCCCCCGATCCCCGTTCCGACCGTAATGTAGACAAGGCTGTCAATGGACGAGTTCGCTCGCATCTGCGCTTCGGCCAGGGCAGCGGCATTGACGTCCGTATCCAGCGCGATCGGAACTGCAAAGGCCTGCGTGAGAGGCCTGACTAACGATATTCCGCTCCAGCCTGGCTTCGGGGTTGCGAGCAGCGAGCCCCAATGTTCCGAGGCGCGATCGAGCTCGATCGGACCGAAACTGGCAATGCCGATCGCGGCGAGTTCGCCATGTCGCGCTTGACCGCCGGCCAGGAATCGCGTCACCTGACCCAGCGTGGAGACCGGGTCGGTTGTCGGAAACCGCTTCTGTTCCAGCCACTTACCAGAGCTGTCGGCAATGCCGCAGACAAATTTGGTTCCGCCCGCCTCGATACAGCCATAGAGAAGCCTGGGACTATCCTTCACGGTGTGCTCCGCTAGTTGCAAAGATCGGCACGACTGCATCGCCATCGAATTGCAGCCGGAATCGCGGAGCGATTGTGCCGCCAAAACTTCCTCGGCGCTGCTCCAAATCCGTTGGAGGATCGGTTTGCGCAAAGCCCGGATAGTCGACGAAGCTCATCACCTCGCCTTCGCCCGTGACCCACCAGCAATAGGCCTGCATGGGCGAGGCGGGCGGGTTCGCGGCCACCAGGGTCGACCCGTTGATCGGTCGCCAGGGTGCGTCGAGGCTGTCGGCAACCATGCCGTATAGGCCGGAAGGCGCGCCGATCGCGGGAGCGAAGCGCCGCGCATGCGTGGACCAGAACAGATAGTAGCGGCCGTCTTTGATCACGATATGGGGCCGCTCAAGCTCGCTGCTCGTGCCGAGCGCCTCAACGATGGGAGGCTGAAGCTTCCATTCTCCGGCAACGCGCGTCGCCAGCCCTATGACGCCGTCGAGCGTCCGATCTGTCCAGCCCGCTGAGCCCGCGAAAACCAGATGTTCGGCTCCATTCGCTGGATCCTGAAAATATGCCGGATCGCGAAATCCCCATATCCCATGCGCCGGGGCCGTGGCCTGATCGGCAATCTTGTACCAGTTCCCGTCAGCCGCCACCGATTCCAAAGGCATGGTCCAGTCCGAAAGAACCGGCTGATCGCGATCGAGCTGAAAGCGACACTTTGCCTCGAACAGACGTTGTTCGAAGCTGTGGTTGCCGCCCCGGCGGCCTGCGGCAGTGAAATACAATGTCAGCCTGTCACCATCGAGGATAGAGCAGCCAGACCACTCTCGGGTGCCGGGGGTAAGGTGTTCCGGCAGCACCCATCCGTGATCCGTCCATCCCTCGGCCGCCCGGCTCGTCAGGCGGATGCGCGCGACGTCGTGGCGACCTTCGGGATCGCTTTGTCGTGCGGCTGCAAGGAAGAACCAGAAGGTGCGGTCGCCGACCGACACGGTGGACCCATCAGGCCGGGCAAGGTGCCACATGTCCCACGCGTCTAGTCCTGTGACCACCTCCTTCAGCTCGGCCGGATCGATCAGAGGTATACGACTGCCAGGTCGCGCCGCTGCGGCGGCGATGCCCTCGTCCGACCAGTGCGTCGGGACCCGCTCCTGCGCGTTAGAGGTGCCCCCCTCCCCGTTGTCTCCACGCGATGCCGTCATCCTAACCCCATCTGTCTTGTCCGAGCCCTTGATCCAATGTGATCACAAAACCGCTTGCAATGGATTGCATGTAGCACTATTGTGCAATCCATTGCAATGCCGAATTACGGCAGATTCTCAAGGGAGATGTAGGATGCGACTCGCACTGACACTGACAGCTTGTGTGTCTGTGATGGCACTGGCTACGGCGGCGAATGCTGAAACAGAGAGCGCTGCCGACGCCGGGAGCGCGCCGGTTGTGAATACGGGGAGCGGGCAGAAGGAGGCGAATACGGACGCAGCCCAATCCGCGACTGAGAGCATGGATGTCACGGATATCGTCGTCACGGCATCCAAGCAGGGCGCGCAGACTCTGCTGAAGGCACCGCTTGCCATTCAGGCATTCAGCGGCGAAATGCTGAAGGAGAAGGGCGTCGCCGATGTGGGAAATCTGATCTTGGCGATCCCGGGCGCTTCGATCAGTCAGGAGACGGCCGCCGGTATCAAATCATACAGCATCCGGGGGGTGGGTGCGAATGGGACGAATGGCGAAGCGCCGATCGGATATTATCTCGACGACACGCCCTTTGTCGTAACCAATTTCGGGATCGCGCCGCCGATCCGGTTCCTGGACATCGAGCGCGTCGAGGTTCTGCGCGGGCCGCAGGGCACGCTTTATGGGCAGGGTTCCGCTGGCGGAACCATGATCTTTCACACGCGTCAGCCTGACCTCGAATCCGTGCAGGTGATCGGCGAGGCAGCCGTATCCAATACGCGGGATGCTTCCGGCCTGAACTGGGATTTTTCGGGCGCGGTATCGGTCCCGTTGATCAAGGATGTCCTCGCCATTCGGGCCAGCGGAGGAATTTCACGGCAGCAGGGTTATGCCGATGTCTATTATGGCGCCAACGATGGCTCGCCCGACGAGACGAACGTCAACCGCCAGAAGATGACGGACTGGCGGATCGCGGTTCTGTTCAAGCCCGCAAGCAACATCACTCTTCGCGGTCAGGTCTGGCAGTTCAGACCGGAGCAGCGGTATCAGTCCATATATAGCTCGGTCAAACCCTACACATATGAGCAAACGGCGGGCATCAAAGGGTTCACGGAGGGCAAGTACACCATCTACAGCCTGGTCGGCGATGTCGATCTCGATGGTGTGACGCTGACAAGCTCGACCAGCTATCTCAAGGGGACATTCGGCTACCGCACGCCGCTTGGCGTACTTGGTGTTCCTGGCGGCAAATTCGACTCCTTCTTTTTCCCCAAGAATTTCGGGCAGGAGGTGCGTGCTCGTTCAAACGGCACTGGCCCCTTCCACTGGGTCGTTGGCGCAACATATCAGGACGGCGAAGGGCCGCAGAGCAACACCCTCGACTTCGTTGTTGTAACCGTCGGGGCGGACACCAATGCCAAGACGAAGAATTGGGCGACCTTTGGCGAGATCAGCTATGATCTGTTCGACGGCAAGCTGGTTCCTCTCGTTGGGCTTCGCTACTATCACGACCGGCGCGCCTATGTGGACGCCACGACCTACGCTCCCTCGACTTTGAAAAAGACGACCTGGCGCGCGAATCTGTCCTATTTCCCGAACGACAATCTGACCATGTTCGCAACGGTATCGACCGGCTTCCGGGTGAACACCATTCAGTCGGCATTGCAGGCCCAACTTCTGCAAGCTGATGGAATAAGCACCTCCGTCCTGCTCGATCCGCTCTCGCTCACCAATTACGAAGCGGGCATCAAGGCGCGCCTGTTTGGCGGCTCGCTCAGCCTCGCGGCGAATGTCTATCATATCGACTTCAAGGGGCTTCAGACGGGCATTACCAGTTCCGCAGGCATCGGCGGCTTCGCGATCCTGGGTAGCGCTCACAGCACGGGCGTCGATCTGGACGCAACGTGGCGCACACCGTTGAAAGGTCTGACGCTAAGCGCGATCGCGAATGTAAACTCAAGCAAATTCGATGAGGTGAATCCCGGCCTGCAGGTGCAGCGCCCACAAGTTCGCCGCGGTGCGCAGCTGACAGGCACGCCCAAATATAATTTCCGTTTGGACGCCACCTACGAGCGTGCTGTGTCCGCCGATCTGAATGCCTTCGCCAATGTCAGTTTCAGCCAGACGGCATCACGTCCCACCATTAACGACGTAACAGCCAAGGCCTACGAGATACTCGGTGCGAGCATCGGTGTTCGCCACGGGCCATATGAGTTCGCCATTTTCGGTAACAACCTTACCGACCAACGCGGCCCCACCGATTATTTCGGGCCGACCATCGTTAACGGTCCGATCCCGCGGACGGTCGGCGTCCGGCTGCGGAAAAGCTACTGATATCGGAGAGTAGTAGCCTGGATGTGGCGTGGAGGACGCGCTCTAAGATGTTCTATTGGTACACAATCGATTGCATAATCTTAATGCGTAGATTGGGGAGGACAGGATGAAGGATATCAATTTTCTGGTTTCAGCGGCGTCAGCTGCGGCCTTGGCAACAGCCTATACGGCGCATGCGCAAGGTACGAGCGGTGCTGCAGCAGTCAACCCGCCTGTCATCACCAACTAGGGCGGGTGATCGGCGCCGGTCCTGCACGCCGGCGCCGATTTTTTAATGGCATATGAGCTTTGCAATAACATGGTGCCCACAGCGGACTCCCCCCAGCGATGCCATGTTGAATTCCAATAAGATCCCCCAGCGGGTCGCAAGGAGGGCGGGGAAAAATCTCCGCCCTCCACACCCGACAGGCTTTGGCACGGTGAATATCAGACGGCGGGAGCGTGCACGCGCTTAGCCCAGTTCTGAGGTACGTCGAGCAGAAGACCATAGCGCGGAATTTTATAATGCGCGATCTTGCCTCGGCAGAATGCGACGACCCGGTTGAGCGCAGCGTTGCTCAAGGACGAAAAACATATGACGACCCAGGATTGATGCAGAACATGCCGCTCAACATTTCGCGGATATTCCAGTTTGCGGCGACGGCGCTCACGCGTGCAGCCTCCTGCGCACAGTGGCTTGCGAGTCTCGGGCCGGAAGTGGATTATGTCTTGCACACCGCCAATCCGCGCCTGCCGATCGAGCAATCGGTCGAAGGGCTAGCCGAATATGCACAGCTTAAGGGAGTGAACATCGCGCGATGACTGGTCTTGGCTACGCGAGGGGGCCCGTCGATGCCCCGCTTCTGGAAATGAGTATAGGCGAAGCCCTGCGCCGGGCCGGCACACAATGGCCTGATGCGATGGCGCTGGTGTCCCGTCACCAAAGCCTGCGCTGGACCTGGGCCGAACTGGACCGCGAGGTGGACCGCGTTGCTTGCGGGTTGCTCGACCACGGCGTTGCCAAGGGGGACCGGGTCGGCATCTGGGCACCCAACTGCGCCGAATGGGCAGTGATCCAGTTCGCCACAGCAAGGATCGGCGCGATCCTCGTCAACATCAACCCGGCCTATCGGCTGTCCGAGGTGGAGTACGCCCTCAACAAGGTCGGCTGTTCGGTGCTGGTGACGGCGTCCCGGTTCAAATCCAGCGACTATATCGCGATGCTACGCGAACTCGGACCGGAGCGCCTGCCGCACCTGCGACTATTGGTGTCGCTTGGCGAGGAGGTGTACGAAGGATTCTTGCCCTGGTCGGCCTTGCGCGCCGAGCCTGAATCGCCGCGCCTTGATGAAATGGCGCTCGGGATCGACCCCAACGATCCCATCAACATCCAGTTCACGAGCGGAACCACCGGCTTTCCCAAGGGCGCGACACTCACCCACCGCAATATCCTGAACAACGGCTACTTCGCGGCTCGGACCATAGGTCTCTCGCCAGCGGACCGGATCTGCATTCCGGTGCCACTCTATCATTGTTTCGGCATGGTTCTGGGCAATCTTGCCGCAGTCACCAGCGGCGCGGCCATGGTCTATCCCGGCGAGGCGTTCGATCCGGGCCTGGTGCTCGAGGCCGTCGCGGCGGAAGGTTGCTCCGCGCTCTACGGAGTGCCCACGATGTTCATCAGCGTGCTGAACCATCCAGATTTCGAGCATTACGATGTCTCCACCCTGCGCACCGGGATCATGGCTGGCGCCACGTGCCCGGTCGCGCTCATGCGGCAGGTGATCGAGCGGCTCAACATGCGGGAAGTGACGATCGGTTACGGCATGACCGAGACCAGCCCGCTCACTACCCAGACCGCCACCGATGATCCGTTGGAAGAGCGCGTCTCCACGGTTGGCCGCGTTCATCCGCATGCCGAGGCCAAGGTCATCGGACCGGATGGCGCAACTCTGCCCGTCGGCGAACAGGGCGAATACTGCTCGCGCGGCTATGCCGTGATGCTGGGCTATTGGGACGATCCGGAACGCACTGCCGAGGCCATCGATTCCGAAGGCTGGATGCATTCGGGCGATCTCGCGGTGATGGACGAGCACGGCTACGTCCGGATTACCGGCAGGATCAAGGACATGATTATTCGCGGCGGCGAGAACATCTACCCGCGCGAGATCGAGGAGTTTCTGCTCGCGCATCCATCGATTGCGGATGCCCAGGTCTTCGGTGTCGCGAACGAGAAGTATGGAGAAGAAGTCTGCGCCTGGGTGATCCCCAAGCCGGGTGCGGTCCTCTCGGAGCAGGATGTGCTCGATCACTGCCGCGGACGGATCGCCCATTTCAAGGTGCCTCGCTACGTGCGCATCGTCGAGCGCTTCGAAATGACCGTCACCGGCAAGGCCCAGAAGTTCGCAATGCGTCGGATCATGGAGACAGAGCTGGGCGTCCTGCCGTGACCACCTGCCATTAATTGGGATGGCTCTTTTGCAAAAATTCCGAATGGAGGCGAAGCGTTTCCTTTGTGGGAACGTACCGACGGTTGACAGATTTCAAGTGGCGTCATTTTCAAGGCGAAGTGATCCTTTAGGCGGTCCGATGGTACCGCCGTTACCCGATCAGCTATCGTGATCTGATGGAAATGCTCGCAGAGCGCGGCGTCGCAGTCGACCACATCACGATCGACCCCTGGGTCTAGAGTAAGCGCGAAAACCTCCCCACATTTTCGTAGGCGCTGATCTGGCTATGTTTCGCCCCTCATCCGAGGGGTATCGTAGTGGCTGATGATGTAAGAACCTTCGAAACAGGTTTCGAAAGGCAGGAGGGTCAGCGGCCCTCGCGTATGGATGTCATTCCAGCAGGGCCGATGCGGCGGCGCTGGTCGGCCGAGGCCAAGGCACGGATCATCGCGTCGAGTTTTGAACCCGGCGCCAACATCGCGGAAATTGCGCGAACGCATGGGCTGCTGCCGCAGCAGCTCTACGCATGGCGGCATGACAGCATTCCGGGCAAGCGCCTGGCGAGCAAGAAGCTGGGCTTTGTTCCGGCGGTGATCGAAGATGCGGGTGGTCCCAGCTCGGCTGATGGTGGAGGCGATGAGATCGTGATCCGCACGGCCGCCATCGCGATCCACGTGCCGTCGGGCGCGAGCGAGGAACATATCGCCCGGGTTCTCGCCGCTGTGAGCCGGTCGGGATGATCATTCCGCCAGGGCCGCTCAAGGTGATGGTGGCGACAAAGCCGGTCGACTTCAGAAAAGGCGCGATCAGCCTGGCGGCGCTGGTCGAGCATGAACTCGGACTCAAGCCCTTCTCGGGGGTGGTCTTCATCTTCCGCTCGAAGCGGGCGAACAGGATCAAGCTGCTGGTCTGGGACGGCACCGGCCTGGTGCTTGTGAGCAAGGTCTTGCAGACCGGAGGCTTTCATTGGCCGCGGGCGCACGATGGCGTGATGCGGCTGTCGGCATCGCAGGCGTCGGCCTTGTTCGAAGGGCTGCAATGGTCGAAAATGCACACGCCGCGCACCCAGGTTCCGGTGACGACGCGATAGGTCGCACGCCTGATTCCCTTGATCGAAAGGCCATTGCGGACCGATCCAAAACTGCCAGAAATGGGGCATGTCCGCCACGGCAGCCGACCTTCCCGACGATGTCGCCACCCTCAAGGCGATGGTCCTGGCCGGCCTCGATCGTGAAGCCCGGATGCAGCATATCATCGACCATATCACCCGCACGACCTTCGGGAAACGGTCGGAGAAGCTGAGCGAAGATCAGTTGGCGCTTGCCTTCGATGATCTTGACGTCGCCCGTGCTGAACTGGAGGCGCTTGGCGAGCAGGCGGCCGGTCAGAAGAAGGAACGGGCACGAAGGGAAAGCGGGACAGCACGGGCGTCGTTGCCCGCGCACCTGACCCGCATTGAGGAAGTGATCCTTCCAGACGAGAAGGAATGTCCCTGCTGTGGAGGCGCGCTGCACTGCATAGACAGCGACATATCGAGCCGGCTTGATGTCATCCCGGTACAATATCGCGTCATCGTCACGTCCCGACCGAGAATGGCGTGCCGCGCCTGCAGCGAGGGCGTGTTCCAGGCGCCCGCGCCTAAGCATGTGGTGCCAGGCGGCCTGCCCACCGAGGCGCTGATCGCCGATGTTCTGGTCAAGAAATATGCCGATCACATGCCCTTCTATCGGCAAGCGCAGGCGCTGCGGCGGCAGGGCATCGAGGTCGACCGGGGAACCATGTGCAACTGGGCGGGTCGAGCTGCGGCCTGGCTTGGTCGCCTGACCAGCCGGATGAAAGTGGATCTGCTGTCGGGCGCGAGGCTGTTCGTCGATGAGACCACCGCCAAGGTCCTGGCGCCTGGCACCGGCAAGGTGAAGACGGGATATCTCTGGGCGATCGCTCGTGATGATGGCGCGCATGGCGGCACCGATCCACCGGCGGTCGCCTACACCTACATGCCGGGTCGCGGGAAAGTCTGGGCGGAAAAGCTGCTCGGGGACTTCACCGGCATCGTCCAATGCGATGGTTATGGTGCCTATAAGCACATAGAGGCGCCGGACCGGAAAGGCGGCCCGGGAACGCTCGCCTTCTGCTGGGCGCATGTCAGGCGTGGCTTCTTTGACGACGCCAAGGGTGGCAACGCTCCGGTCGCCGATGAGGCGCTGCGGCGGATCGCCAGCCTCTATAAGATCGAGGCGCGTATCCGAGGCTCCAGCCCCGAACACAGGTTGGCGGTGCGCCAGGCTGAATCCGCCCCGATCATCGCCGACATGCGGCCCTGGCTTGAGGAAATGCTGCCCAAGCTGCCGCGGAGCTCCAACACGGCTGAGGCTATCGGCTACACCCTCAACCACTGGAAAGGCCTCGTCCGCTTCCTCGAGGATGGACGGATCGAGCTGGACAACAACACCGTTGAGCGGTCAATCAGGCCGCTTACCCTCCAGCGGAAAAATGCCCTGTTCACAGGTCATGATCTGGGGGCTGAAAACTGGGCGACGTTCGCCAGCCTCATCGAAACCTGCAAACTGAGCGGTATCAACCCGCAGGCTTACCTCACCGACGTCCTCGCCCGTATCGTCCTGCGCGGCGACGCAGATCCGATCGATGATCTGCTCCCCTACAACTGGCTAGATAGCCGCACCCCCGTCAGCGCCGTCATCGATCAGGCCGCCTAACGCCTCCCAGTGGGAGTGTTTTAGCGCTTACGGTCTAGAGCGGTTTTCGATCTGATTGAATCAGATCGGCCGCTCTATTCCTTTGTCTTACCGCGATTTCTTAAACGTCAGATGATGCCATCTCACTGGAAATCGCTCTAGCAGTATGCTCCGGAGATGGAGAAACGGCTGCGTTGGTTCTGGCGGTGCGGCTTTGGGCGCGCCGGGGTGCGATCGGGCAGGCCCGTTTCAGCCAGCCCCCGGATTCGGGCGAACCAGAAATTGGATGCGCCGAAGCCCCCGCGCCGGAGAGGACGCGGGGGCCTGCGAGCCTGGCGGAATAGAGCGCGACCGTCCGCAAGCGGACGGGACGCCATGGAAATCAGCCTTCGTGCTACCAATCTTCATCCGACAGGAATCTTCGATATCCAATCTCGACACGTTGTTCGGCCAGTTTCAGCAGCCGTCCGATCTTCTTGCGCGAAGAATCGAAGCTCACCGCGTCGGCCATTTTCGGTCCCAGAACGGCGATGACGGTTTCCCGCTGGCCCGCACCGGCTTGGTGCGCATCGAGCACCTGCAGCGCCTGGACCCTTCGGGCTACGACCGGGTCGGCAGGGAATAACGGGCGCGGCAAGCGCCGAAGGCGCCAAAGCGCGGACAGTCGTCGCAGCGTCTACGATGCATAAATGCAATTGACTATCAATAGCGAATCAAACTAGGCCGTCTCGCAACGCATGGGGGAAATATGAAACATCACTGGTTGCATTCCGTATCGTTGTTCGCCGCAATGGCGACGCCGTCGCTCGCGTTTGCCGAGGACGGGCTGCCCACGAACGATCAGAATGGGATCATCGTCACTGGCGAAAAGGCATCGCGCAGCCTTCAAGAAACGACCGCTTCGGTGAGCGTCACGACCGACAAGGGGCTGGCTGAAGAGAATATCCTGACCATCCAGGACGTCTACAACCGCACCGCCAATGTCTCGGAAACCTACGGCGCCTCCGGCTTCTCGATCCGTGGCATTGACCAGCGCGGCGTTTCGGGCGGCGGCGACGCGGCGACCGCGACGGTGTTCGTCGATGGCGCGCCGGTGCCGCAGGATGTGCTCTCGAACGGCCCGACCGATATGTGGGATGTGGCGCAGATCGAGATCTTCCGCGGACCACAATCGACCATCCAGGGCCTCAACGCGCTCGCCGGCGCGGTGCACATCCGCACGCAGGATCCGACCTTCGACTGGAGCCTGAAGGGCCGCGCGCTCGTCTCCTCTTTCGACACGACGCAATTCGCCGTCGCGGGCGGCGGCCCGCTGGTGCCCGGTGAACTCGCTTTCCGCGTCTCGGCCGAGAAGCGGGACTCGGACGGATATATCCGCAACATCACCCGCAACGAACCGGAAAGCCCGGTCGATTCCATCTCGATCCGGGGCAAGCTGCTCTGGACGCCATCCGCCCTTGCGGGTTTCGAAGCGCGCCTCGGCTATCATCATTTCGAGACGAAGGGTGGCTACCTCTTCACCTATGTCGACCGGTCGGTCGGGGATTATTTCGACAACCGGACCAATCCGTCGGATTATCCCAACAGCAGCGATGTCGATAACGATCAGGTGACGCTGAACCTGCGCTACGATCTGGGTAGCGGTCTGTCGCTCAGTACGCTCGGCACCTGGACAGACACCGACTTCATCCGCAAATATGACGGCGATTCCTCGGCCGCCAGCAGAGCATATAGCGATATTGCCGGTGGCGCGGAAACCTTCACGCAGGAACTGCGGCTCAACTATGAGGGTGATCGGCTGAGCGGTCTTGCCGGGCTGTTCTACTATAATCGCGACCAGTATCGGCGCGCGCATCAGGTGACGCTGGTGCCGACGCCCGGCCCGACGATCGCGAACCTGTTGACTCCCGCGCTGGGTGCCCAGACGGCAGCGCAGGTCGCGGCGCTCTACACCGCCGCGCTTCCCAATATCCCGGTCGACTACACATCGGATTTCCCGACCAAGGTGGAGACGATGGCCGTGTTCGCCGACGCGCGCTATCGCCTGACCGACCGACTCTCGCTGCTGGGCGGTTTCCGCTACGATCGGGAGCGCAACAAGATCGGCGGAGAGGCCATCGCCACCTTCGTCGGCACCTTGCCCGATCCGGCCGCTTACGGCCCGCTGGCGCCGGCCTTTGCCGGGGTCAATGCCGCGGTGCTCGGTCTGGTCGATGACGCCAATGGTTCGGCGCCGGTGGGCACGCGCACGTTCAATGCCTTCCTGCCCAAGGGCGGCGTTGAGATGGCGTGGACGCCCAATCTTTCAACTGCCTTCGTTCTGCAGCGCGGCTATCGTTCGGGTGGCAGTGGCTTCAACACCGCGCGCTCGCAGCTCTTCCCATACAATCCCGAGTTCACCTGGAACTACGAATTGTCGCTGCGCTCGGCCTGGCTCGACGGTCGCCTGACGGTGAACGCCAACGCCTTTTACATCGACTGGGCCGACCAGCAGACCACCGCCAATTTTGGCAACGGCACCTATGACACGCACACGGTCAACGCCGGCAAGTCGCATCTCTATGGGTTCGAGCTGGAACTGGCGCATCGTGTGTCGTCGGTTTTCGACTGGTACGCAAGCGTGGGCCATACCCGCACCAAGTTCGACGAATTCGTCACCGATGTTGGCTCGATCACCGACCTGTCAGGCCTGGAGTTCCCCTATGCGCCTAGATGGACGCTGGCCGGCGGGGCCAATGTGCGGTTCGGCGGCGGCTTCAACGCCAATGTCAACGCCAGCTACCGCAGCGCCGTCTATGCCGACGTGTCGATCCCGCAATCGGACAGCCGTGTCGGTGGGCGCACGCTGGTCAACGCCCGCATCGGCTATGAAGCCGACCAATGGAGCCTGTCGCTGTTCGCCAACAACCTGTTCGACGAGAAATACGACCAGTATATCAACAGCTTCACCAACTTCGCCATCATCGGCGCGCCGCGCAGCGTCGGCGTGATCCTGGAAGCCGGGTTTTGACCGGCGCGGCGCTTCTTAGCGCAATGACAGTCATTTTCGGCGGTGCCGTCGCAGGAACCTGGATGCTGCGCCGGGCCTGGAGTTTCAAAACCGGCAAGGCGCCGTGGCGATGGACCGGACTTTCCCTGCTGTCCCTCAATATCTTCTGGCCCGCGTGGATATTGGGAGAAGCGCGCGGGCCGTTCATCGCGATGACGCTGCTGTCGGTTGCAGCCGTCGGCGTCATTGCGTGGGGCCATACCCTGCGACCCGCCAAAGCCGCTCGCACAGCGCGTGAAGGTCTCGCGCCGGAACCGGCGGAACGCGCGCCAAGTGCGTGGCGGACCACGCTGCGCTGGTTGCTGGCCGGCCCGATCGGCATGGTGGCGGCAATGGCGCTCGGCATCAGCTACGCCGTTTGGGCGCCGGGAGTGCCGCAGACGCGGCTGCTGATCGGCGGGCTGATCGTGCCCGTCGCTTGGGGTGGCGCGATGACGTGGACGCTGGCGGACAGTCGCATCCTGCGTGCGACCGCCATGCTCGTTGGAACGGCCATCGCCGGTTTTGGCGCGGCGATGCTGCGGGGGTTCGCATGACCAAGACAAAAAAGGGCGCGGGCTTTCCTTCACCCGATCTCGTGCGCGCGGTGCTCAAGGGACATAGCGGTCTCGGCCTCGCCTTCGCCGCCATTCTCTATCTGGTCTGCCTGACCGGCGCGATCTCGGTCTTTGCCAACGAGTTCCAGCGCTGGGAAAACCCCGGCGTCGAGCGCATGGAGAGGATCTCCGCGAAGGCCGTTCAGGCCGCCTATCGCGCCGCGATAGACCGCACAAACGGGCCTGTCGAGCATGTGCTCATCGTGATGCCGAGCGAGGATCGCCCATGGCCGACGCTGCGGGTCGATGCAGAGGACGCAACCCAGACGACCTGGATCGCCGACAGCGCGGGTCACATCACCGGCGAAATCCGCGAGGGCTGGACCAAGTTCCTGACGCGCCTGCATATCAACCTGCACCTGCCGCAAAGCTGGGGCATCTTCATCGTCGGGTTGACCGGCGTCGCGCTGCTCTCCTCGCTCATCTCCGGTCTGCTCGCGCATCCGCGCATCTTCCGCGACGCCTTCCACCTGCGGCTGGGCGGTTCGCGCCGCTTGCAGGAGGCCGATCTGCACAACCGCATCGGCGTATGGGCGCTGCCCTTCCACCTCACCGTATCGCTGACCGGCGCGCTGCTTGGCCTGAGCACCGTCATCATCGGCGCGATCGGCTTCGCCGTGTTCAACGGCGATACCGACAAGGTCTACGCCATCTTCGTTGCGCCGCATCCGGCAGAGGACGCGCGCCCGGCCCCACCGCTCGACCTGGCGCCGCTGTTCGCCAAGGTTGCCGAACGGACATCGGCCCAACCATCGAAACGCATCGATTACCTCATCGTCGAACATCCGATGGAGCAGGGCGCGGCGGCGATGTTCGAGGTGGAGGACGGCTCCACACGGCTCGCCAGCGCGGACAGCTATGCCTTCGACCGCAACGGCAGGCTCTACTACGAACACCAAGCGGCGGACAACAATATCGGCCAGCAGATACTGGGTTCGCTCGGGCTTCTGCATTTCGGTTGGTTTGGCGGCGGTGCAATCAAGATCGCCTACGCCCTGCTGGGCCTTGGCCTCACCTATCTCGCGGCGGGGGGCGTCAACATCTGGCTGGCGAGGCGGCGGGACAAGGGCAGACCGGCACCGGGCTGGGAGCGCGCATGGACCGCGACTGTGTGGGGGCAGCCGGTAGCACTGGCAGGCGCTGCGCTCGCCGCGCTGTTCGCATCGTCGATCGCGCCGTTGATCTGGACCTGGGCCGCCGTCAGCATCGCGATGCTCGGCAGCGCGGTTTTCCTGTCGCAGGTCGCGCTTTCGCGGATCGGGCGCGCCGGAACGGGGATTGTCTTGATCGTCCTTGCAGTCGCTCATCCTGCCTTCATGGGAATAGGCGATCCTATGGTTCTGATTGTGGATGGCACTTTCGGTCTGATCGGCCTTGGCCTGCTTGCAACCGTCATCAGTAAGATTTCTATCCTTGGAAGAACCCGAAGGCTGCAGGCCGCATAGTCGCCATCGTCTTACAGTGCGCGGAATGGCCCGGAGATTGGACTGCCTGACCGTCCTCTTGCTTCCGCCTCAAGCGTCAAGGCGCGCCGCGAGATCCGCTGCTTTGGGTTTATAGTAGACCTGAAGCATCGAAAGGGACTTGTGCCCTGTGATCGCCGCCAACTGGAGCACGTTGGACAGCTTCGGGGCCATTGTCGTGGCGGCTTCCCGCCGACTGTCGTGAAAGTGGATGTGGGACAGACTGGCTTCCCGCTTTGCGCCGCGAAACAGCTTGTCGAAGTGCCCCGTCCGCACAGGGACGACCGGCGCCGTCGGTTCCTGCTTCCTTACGATTCGTAGCAGAGTCATTGCGGCCTTGGACAACGGCACGTCGCGTTCGTCACCATTCTTCGTCATGTCGAGGTGCGCGTGGCGGGCGTCGAAGTCGATGTCCGACCACCGCAGCGAGAGGATTTCACCCTTGCGCATAGCGGTTTCGAGCGCGAGGTAGAAAGCGAAGGCGACCCATTGCCCCGATGTCGTTGGCTCGGATGTTCCGTCCCAGCCGAGTTTGGCGATGATGGCCTTGCGGTCCGCCACCGTGACACGCTGCGTGCGTGGCATCGGTTTGCGTGGTTTGGTGATCAGGGCGCAAGGGTTGCGGGTCAAGCTTCGGCTTCGGCCTTTGTGTCGAAGGTGGCAGACATAGTCCGGTCCTTGCGGCGAACCTGAACGCGGCACGATTTCTTTCGCTTCTGAATGGTCGCCATTGTGCCAAATCCTGCTATTTTTGTGCCACGCCACCGAATGGGTGCGGTTTGCCTGACTCGGCGTAGGCAGCTTGGCACAAATGGCACAAGGGGCGGTCAGAACAGGTCATTCAGAGTAAAAATTTGTCAGAGCAAATATATTGAAAACAATATGTTAACGGAAATCCTGGGCTCGTAAAGGCATCTCGACCGCACCAAATAATCTGTAATGGAAGCTGATCTTCGCTCTCGGGCGCCCTTCGCCTGCGAAATCGCGCCGTTCCACGTGGGCTGGCCGCTGGCGGCAGGGGCGCGGCAAGGTCAGCCCAGCGACGAACGAAACGCCGCCAGCCGCGCCACCGCCTGATCCAGCACCTCGTCCCCCTTGGAAAAGCAGAGGCGCACGAGATGCGTCACCGGCTCTGCGGGATAGAAGGCGGAAATCGGGATCGCCGCGACCCCCGCCTCACCGATGATCCGCTCGCAAAAGCTGACGTCGTCCATATCGATGCCCGACGCAGGCAGGTCGACGGTCACGAACCAGGTCGCCGCGCTGGCGTTCATGGCATAGCCCGCCCCGCGCAATCCCTCCGCCAGCCGGTCCCGCGACGCCTGATAGCCCGCCCGCATGGCCGCGAACCAGCTTTCCGGCTTCCCCAACCCCTCCGCCACCGCCCATTGCAGCGCAGGCGGCGTGGTGAAGGTGACGAACTGATGCGCCCGCGCCAGCAGCGTGGCGATGGGCGGCGCGGCGCACATCCAGCCGACCTTCCAGCCCGTGACGGAGAAGATCTTCCCCGCCGACCCGATCTTCACCGTGCGTTCCCGCATGCCGGGAAAGCCCATCAGCGGCTTGTGCGCGATGTTGTCGAAGGTGACATGCTCCCACACCTCGTCGCAGATCGCGATCAGCTCATGCTCCACGCAAAACGCGGCCAGCAGCGCCAGCTCCTCGTCGCGCAGGGCGATGCCGGTCGGGTTCACCGGATTGTTCATCAGCAGGAAGCGGGTATTTTCAGTGACGGCCGCTTCCAGCGCCTCCCGCCCGATCCGCCAGTCGGGCGGGGTAAGGCGCAGAACCCGCGCCACGCCGCCCGCCCGCTCGATCAGCGGCAGATAGGCATCGTAGAGCGGCGCCAGCACCAGCACCTCGTCGCCGGGCCGGACCAGCGCGAGCAGGCTGTCGGCAATCGCCTCCGTCGCGCCGGAGGTGACGATGACCTCCTGCGCGGAAAGGTCCAACCCCTGGTGCCGCGCATAATGCGCCGCCACCGCCTCCCGCAATTCGGCCAGCCCCGCCATCGGCGGATATTGGTTGGACCGGGTCAGCAGCGCATCGGCGGCGGCGCGCAATATTGCCTCCGGCCCCTGCGAATCGGGAAATCCCTGCCCCAGATTGATCGCCCCGGTTTCGCGTGCGCGGGCCGACATTTTCTCGAAAATGGTGGTGGGCATGTCCCGATAGACGGGATGGCCAATGGGATTGCGGGCGTTCATGCCGGTCGACATGCCGGTTTTTGGGCCGAGCGGTCAAGTTGCATCAGATCGGCTCTCTGCTTCCGCCTTCCCATGCTTTAAAGTGCCGCTTTCCCATGATCATGAGCGAGCAGAGATGCGGGGCTGGCCTGCATGATCCACGGGCTGGTGCCGGCCCTTTTTACCCGCACCGGCAGCGCGACGGTCAAGCGCCTCTACGGCGAGATGCGCCAGCGCCAGCCCGATCTGGCGGAACGGCAACCCGCCTATCTCAGCCCGCAATGGCGCCCGGAATATGAGATTTGAGGGGAAAGAGCCTCCCCAACCATCAACGCTCCGTGCTCCTGCCTGCGCAGGAGCACGATGCACTTCATTCCCCGATGCCCCACTCGATTATTTGAACAGTATATAATCACTTGAAATTACTGCCAAATTCTTGCTGACGCCGAGGAAATTCCGACCCTAAGGCCGTCAAAATGTTACGCTTTTGATTTTAAAGGGAAATCGCCGCGGAAATTTTTTCGTCGGTTACGGCATCTATCGGCACCAATTGCCTTCAAAATTGATTTTTGAAGGCAGATGGCGCGCTCCGACGTTGGCAGAAAAGTACTGCCACGGTCTCTATAGCACGTTTCCATCCTCGAGCGAGGATCGCGAGTGAAGAATCCCCGACTGGCAGATACAAATCCTCGGACTTCAGCCCTCGGAATTCTAGGATTCGTATCATAATCGGTGAGGTATCTGACTGCCCGAAACCTGCCCCATCGCCCGTGCAGTAATCACCACCATAAGCATCGCCCTTCAGATAATACATCATATCTGACCATTTAAGTGATTTTATATGTCATATTTGAAACTCAGAGAGCCAGAGCAATCTCCGTCTGGTCATTGATGAAAGCCCCCTCATACTCCCGCGCTTGGCTTCCCAGAACGCCCGCTGATCGCAGCGTTTCGCGCCAGCCATCGGAAACACGCTGCGCCGTCTCCCGGATTATCCGGCGAGCATCGTGGTCGGCGATCTCGAAAAACTCGCACGCCTCAAGAGCCAAGCGGATCGAGCGATCATGCGCACCGCCTTCGATAATCGCCGTTTCGAGATGCGGATTGCGGTCCGGCGCCGGATTTACATCGAAAACCGGAGATAACCGCCAGCGGCCCGATCCCACGTAGAGGAAGCCGTGGTTCTTCAGATGATCATCCTTGTTCGACACGAGGATCGTGAAGAGCAATCGCAGGAAGAGTTCCTGGAAATCAGCCTGCGGATCGGCGGCGTTCGCCCGTATGAAATCGACGATCTCGGTGTAGGAGCCAAGTTCGGTCCCAGTCTTGCCTAGAGCAGTGCGGGCCGAGATGTATGGAATCCGTGTGGCACCACGCCGATCGAATCGCTGGATCAGCGCCACGGGAAAGGGCGTGTCAGCCAGTTCCAACCTGACGGCTGGCGTGCGGATACCACAAGCCTGTGCCAGACGAAGCGTCGCCACCTCGACACGCTCAATCGGCTGTTGGTCATGAACCGACGTGAACTTGGCCAGCCAGAGTGTATCGCCATCCCGGACGTTGGCCTTGGGACGCGCGCCACCGGATCCGCCCGCGCCGGCGAGCGCCTGCAGTTCTTCGGCGGCGATCTCCTTGCCCTGCTCATAGGCGCGGGCGATGGCGGTGATCGCCTGCAGATCGACCAGACGTGGCACCGCGTCAGCCGCCCTGCCGCGGATGATCCTTCCTGCGTCGTCGAGAAACCGCAGCGCGCCTTGCCGGCAACTGTCGTCGGACAGCGTCAGATACTCGAATTCGGAAAGACCATTGCCATAAGCGCGTTCGAGAAGCCTGCGGCCCCATGTATCCGGCGCAGCGTCAGCAAAGGCACCGGCCAGCGCATCGCGCATGTTTCCGGGCTGCCCGGACGTATGGAAAGGTCCTCCCTCAAGAGGGAAATCCGGCTGCACGGCAAAGGCACGCGGGTTCTCTATCCAGGCCGGATCATAGGCGAAGGTCGAAAACTGACGCGGCCCGTTCCGCGTGAAACGCAACTGGCCGACTGGCATCAGGCTTTCGCCGAGAACGACATGCGCGGTAAAGTCGGCCATCAGAAGGCCGCGCCGTCAGGATCGATGATATCTGCGCCATCCTGTGGGGGCTCCACACTGGCCTTCTGTCTGCGCAACTTAGTCGCAAAGGTCCGGCCGCGGCGCGGCAGGCGCTCATCGGCCAGCGCCAGCCCCAAATCGTCCTTGCGGATGTCGATCAGGTCAGCCAGCCGCTCCACCAGGCCCAGGACGACCAGGACATCGGCAAGCGTGCCAATGGCGACGCCAGCGTCGCCCTTCTCGAGCCGCCCGACAGAACTGGGCGACGTCCCTGCGCGTATCGCCAGATCCGCTACGGCGATTCCACGCCGCAAACGCGCGCCACGGATGTCGCGGCCGAGCCTCTCAAGTGCAGCTTTCGACTTCGGGGAGCCCATAGCAACAATCCATATACGAAGAACAAACTCTCTTTGTCTATCATATATGACTAGTTGGTAGATTCATCAAGAGCCAGCTGAGGGAGTGTCGAAAGGCCGGCCGCGGCACCTGCTTGCATAGCGCCGCGATTCTCCAGCTCCTTGCTGGCGGCTAATTGGGAGTGAACGTCCCGCTAGTTGGAAGCGTAGACGTTGTGCGGCTTCGACCGCTTCATGCGCTCCTTCGGGATCGTCCAGACGGCGTTGTCGAAATCGATCTCGTCCCATACTGCATCCTGCAGCTCGCTCTTCCGGACCATGGTGAGGAGGTACAGCTTCATGCCGAGGCGGATCGTCGGCAGCGTCGCGACATGCTCGAGCTGTTTGAACATGATGCGGATCTCTGCGGGCGAAAGAGCGCGGTCCTTCGGCGTAAAGGTGGCGATCGAGGCCGGACCGACGTCATCGGCCGGGTTGGCGACCTTCTCACCGTGGAGAATGGCGAAGCCGTAGATTTGCTTCAGGATATCCCTCACGTGGATGGCGGTCGCAGGCGCACCCCGTTCGACGATCTTGCCGCAGTGAGCGCGCAGATCGTCAGGTGTGATCTCTGTCAGGAGGCGATTCCGCCAGACGGGCATGAGTTCGCGCTCGAAGATGGAGCGGCGCATCGCGCGGGTGCTATCAGCCATGGTCGCGTTGGTCAGCCATTTCTCGCCGAACTGGCCGAAGCTCTTTGCTTCCTTGATCCGTCGCTTCTCCCGCTGCTTCTCAATGGCGGGGGACCGCCCCTCGGCGATCGCGCGCCGCGCGTCGATGCATAACTCGCGAGCCCTGGCGAGTGATATTCCGTCACGGGCATATCTGCCGAGATAAACAGTCTCCCGCCTGCCGTTCAGCCGATAGTCGAGCCTGAACGAGATAGCGCCCGACGGCGCGACGCGCACGTACATGCCGTCACGATCAGATACCTTATACATTTTGTCTTTTGGTTTCAGACACTTAAGTGCTGAATCGGTCAACATTTCGGGCCTCCTCGCGGAAAAGTACCGTCACGCGGCTTTTAGAGGCTGGTGGCGTCGAAAACGCTTTTAGTTCAGCGTCTTAGATCAAAAAAAGTACCGTCAAGAGCCTCATTGCTCCTGACGGTACTTTCGTTTTTCCGGTTGATCAATGGGGGCGAGGCCCGTCAGCGAGGCCGCCGAACGCGATCTATGCCCACCGATAGTTGTCGATAGGCATAGGAGGAATTTATTTTTGTTTTCAGTTCGTTATGTCGTATCGCAGCGCGAATTCTGCGGCGTTTGGAGGGGTCTGAATCATTCCCATTCAATCGTCCCCGGCGGCTTCGACGTGTAGTCATAGACCACCCGGTTGATGCCCTTCACCTCATTGATGATCCGGGTCGCCACGCGGCTCAAAAAGGCGGCGTCGAAGGGATAGATGTCCGCCGTCATCCCGTCGGTCGATGTCACCGCCCGCAATGCGCACACGCTGTCATAGGTGCGATGGTCGCCCATCACGCCCACGGTCCGCACCGGCAGCAGCACCGCAAAGGCCTGCCAGATCGCGTCGTACAGCCCGGCGTTCCGGATTTCCTCCAGATAGACCGCATCCGCCTTGCGCAATATGTCGCAGCGGTCCTTGCTCACCTCGCCCGGAATGCGGATGGCCAGGCCGGGGCCGGGGAAGGGGTGCCGTCCGACGAAAATCTCCGGCAGGCCCAGTTCCCGGCCCAGCACGCGCACCTCGTCCTTGAACAGTTCGCGCAACGGCTCGACCAGCTTCATATTCATGCGTTCGGGCAGGCCGCCGACATTGTGGTGCGACTTGATCGTCACCGAAGGCCCGCCGGTGAAGCTCACCGACTCGATCACGTCGGGATAAAGCGTGCCCTGCGCCAGGAAATCCGCCCCGCCGATCTTCTTCGCCTCTTCCTCGAACACGGCGATGAACTCGCCGCCGATGAACTTGCGCTTCTTCTCCGGATCGGTGAGGCCCGCCAGCCCGCCCAGGAACCGTTCCTCGGCGTTCACATGGACCAGCTTGATGCCATAATGCTCGCGGAACAGGCTCACCACCTGCTCCGCTTCGCCCAGCCGCATCAGCCCATGGTCGACGAACACGCAGGTCAACTGGTCGCCAATCGCCTCATGGATCAGCACGGCGGCCACGGCGCTGTCGACGCCGCCCGAAAGCCCGCATATCACCCGGCCTTCGCCCACCTGCGCGCGAATGTCCGCGATCTTGGTGGCGCGGAACTCCGCCATGGTCCAGTCGCCCGCCAGCCCGCAGACATGGCGCACGAAATTGGCGAGCAGCTTCGCGCCGTCCGGCGTATGCACGACCTCCGGGTGGAATTGCGTCGCGTAGAAGCGCTTTTCCTCATTCGCCGTGATCGCGTAGGGCGCGCCCTCGCTGACCGCGACGACTTCGAAACCCGGCGCAAGCTGCGTCACCTTGTCGCCATGGCTCATCCAGACCTGATGCTTTTCGCCCTCGGACCAGAGGCCGTCGAACAGCGCGCAGCCCTTCTTCACTTCGATGAAGGCGCGGCCGAACTCCCCGCTCTCGCCGCCTTCGACATTGCCGCCAAGCTGCTGCATCATCGTCTGCTGGCCATAGCATATGCCCAGCACGGGCACGCCCGCGTCGAAGAAATGCTGCGGGGCGCGGGGGCTGTCTTCCCACATGACGGAGGATGGCCCGCCGGAAAGGATGATGCCCTTGGGCTTCAGCCGCTCGAAGGCTTCAGCGGCGCTGTTGAAGGGCGCGATCTCGGAATAGACGCCCGCCTCGCGCACGCGGCGCGCGATGAGCTGCGTCACCTGGCTGCCGAAATCCACGATAAGGATGGAATCCTGAAGGGGCAGCGTCATCGAATCGCCTTTACTTGTCCTGAGGAGGGTAGGGATTCGCGCCCGGTTAGTGCGCTTGCGCGCCCTTGTCCAGCGAAGCCTCCGGCCCCGCTATTTGCGCTAGGCCGCCCGCCCGAAATCGCCCCGGCCGCATGGACAAATTCGGAGAAGTCGGGAAAGGGCCATGAGGACGTGAGATATCCGTTCGGGCTGAGCGAAGCTCCTATGCTTCGCCTGCGCTCTCGACTTCGCTCTTCCCCCAACCCAATCAATCCTGCCGCCTGCCCCGATCCCCACGGAACCACACGTCCGCCACCCGGCCGTTCCGGATCGAACAGGTGAAGTGCCGCGACGCGCCGTCCTGCATCCGCCAGCCGGACCGGACCTCGACATCGCCCTCCACATCATATCCGTCGCGGGTTTCACGCGGCTCCTGCACCTGCCGCACCTCGGCATAGCCGCCGTCGCGCTCGGCCTCGTCGCGGGCGGCTAGGGCGCAGTGGGTGATCGCCTCCTCGCTCTCCGGGGCGCCGGGCGCGGCGTCGGCCGGATCGTCCCGTCGGCCATAGCGCTCGTCGCCGGATGCGGCGCCGTTCCGGTCGGCCCCCACCACGTCGGAAAAATCATCGTCGGCGCGGGCAGGATTGGCCTGATCGGCTTCATCGGCGGGCGGCAGGGCCTCGTCCCCCAGCTCGTCCTGCTCCTGGGGATAGCTTTGCGGAGGCTGCATCTGCGCCGCCGCCGCGCCGCCGGTCAGCAGCACCAGCGCCATCAGCGATCCCGTCACCCACCTTGCCTTGTTCATGACCTGCGTCCCTCAACCAGTTCGGCCCGATGGCTAGGACTGTTCGGCTGTCGGGGGGCTGAACGACGCCTTCAGCCCAAAGCCGTCCCTATTTCGCCCCATCCCCGATCCGCAGCCCGGTGAACCGCGCGGCGAAGGCATAGCTGTCGGCATATTCGTCGATCAGCTTGTCGACCGGCTTGCCCGATCCATGGCCGGCCTTGGTATCGATGCGGATCAGGCGCGGTTTCGGCCCCAGTTCCGCCGCCTGCAACGCCGCAGCATATTTGAAGCTGTGCGCCGGAACCACCCGGTCGTCGGTATCGCCCGTCGTCACCAGTATCGCGGGATATTCCTTCCCGCCGGTGATGTTATGATAGGGCGAATAGGCGTAGAGCAGGCGGAAATCCTCCTCCCGGTCGGGCGATCCATAATCGTCGATCCAGTAACGCCCGGCGGTGAAGCGGTCGAAGCGCAGCATGTCCATCACCCCCACGGCGGGCAGGGCGGCGGCGAACAGGTCGGGCCGCTGGTTCACCACCGCGCCGACCAGCAGGCCGCCATTGGACCGCCCCTCGACCGCCAGCCCGTCGCGGGTCGCATAGCCATTGGCCTTCAGATATTCGCCCGCCGCGATGAAATCGTCGAACACATTCTGCTTGTTGGCCAGGCGGCCCGCGTCGTGCCACGCCTTGCCGAACTCTCCGCCGCCGCGCAGATTGGCGATGGCATAGACGCCCCCCTGCTCCAGCCACGCCATGCGCGTCGCCGAATAGCCGGGCGTCAACGCGATGTTGAAGCCGCCATAGCCGTAGAGGATGGTCGGCGCCGGGGTCTTGGCCAGCGCCAGCGCCTTCTTGCGGATCACCGTCATCGGGATCATCGTGCCGTCCTTCGACGGATAGCTGACCTGCTCTATGCCGTAATCGTCGGGGTCGAAGGGCAGGTCGGGCCGCGCGAACAGCTCGTACCGCAGCGTCGACGTGTCGAAGCGGTAGATGCTGGACGGCGCGGTGAAGCCGGAAAAGCTGAAGAACGTCTCCGGATCGCCGTCGCGCCCGCCGAAACCGGCCGCCGTGCCCATGCCGGGCAGCGGCACGTCGCTGACCTTGCGCCCGTTCAGGTCGACCAGCTCCGCCACGGTTTCCGCGCCGGACAGATAGGCCAGGATCAGCCGGTCCCCGACCAGCGATCCGCCCGCCAGCGTGTCCATGCGTTCGGCCACGACCTGCGTGCCGCCGCGGCGGGGATGGCGGGCGTCGATGCTGACGACGCGCAGATGCGGGGCATATCGATCGGTGATGAAATAGAGCGTCCGGCCCCGGCTGCCGATCAGCCGCCAGTCGTTGGTCATGCCCTTGACCAGCGACCGGACCTTCACCTTCCCCCCGGTCAGTTCCGCGACATGCAGTTCGCGGCGCGGGTCAGTGCCCTGGAAACTGCCGATGACCAGCCAGCGCCCGTCCTGCGTCACTTGCGCGGTGTGGCTCAGCCGGGGCCGGTCCGGGGTGGCGTAGATCAATTGGTCCTGCGCCTGCGCCGTGCCCAGGCGATGATAGAAAAGCTGCTGCCCCATGGTGGAGGATTGCAGGCCCGCCCCGTCCCGCGGCGCGGCGAAGCGGGAATAGAAGAAACCCTGGCCCCGCCCGTCCCAGGCGAGTTGGGAAAATTTCACCCATTGCACCGCGTCTTCCAGCGGCTTTGCCGTGGCGACGTCCAGCACCTTCAGCGTGCGCCAGTCGCTCCCGGCCTCCTGCACGGCATAGAGCAGGAAGCCTCCGTCGGGGGAGGGCGCCCATTCCGCCAGCGCGTCCGACCCGTCCTCCGCCCAGTCATTGGGGTCGATCAGCAGCCGCTGCGCGCCGTTCAGCCCCTCGCGCACATAGAGCGGCGTCTGGTTCTGCAGCCCCTTGTTGAAGCCGTAGAAATAGCGCCCGCCCGCCTTGCGCGGGATGGTGTAGCGGCCATGGGCGAAGAGCGCCTGCATGCGCTTCTTCAGCATGTCGCGTCCCGGCAGGCCATCGATGAAGCGGCGGGTGAGGGCGTTTTCCTTCGCCACCCAGTCGCGCACGGCGGGATCGCCGCGCAGGTCGTTTTCCAGCCAGCGATAGGGATCGGTCGCCTTGACGCCGAAATGATCCTCGACCAGATCGATCCGCTGGGCGGCGGGATAGCGCAGTCCGGAAGCCTTCGCGCCGTCCCTTGCGCCGGTGATCGCCGCATCCGGCTCGGCCCGCGCGGGGAGGACGGCCAGCAACAGCGCCGCCGATATGAGGCAGCCAAGGGCGCGCATCCTCTCCTTTCCCCTATCTTTCATGAAGATAAATGAAACGGGCCGCGGCTTTTATCAAGCCACGGCCCATCCCGAAATCAGGTTACCACTTGCGAACCCGTGGTATCAGCGGATCAAGCCGCTTCCAGCTCGTCGGCGTCGGCGCTCTGGACCGGACCCGAATCCTGGCCCTTGGCGTCGACGTCGCGGTCGACCAGTTCGATGATCGCGATCGGCGCCGCGTCCGAAGCGCGGATGCCGGCCTTGATCACGCGGGTATAGCCGCCGTTGCGATCCTTGTAGCGCTCGGCCAGGACTTCGAACAGCTTGGTAAGCTGCGTGTCGTCCTGCAGACGGGCATGGGCCAGACGACGGTTCGACAGGCCACCCTTCTTGGCGAGGGTGATCAGCTTCTCGACGTAGGGACGCAGTTCCTTCGCCTTGGGCGTGGTCGTCAGGATCTGCTCATGCTTGATGAGCGAAGCGGCGAGGTTGCGGAGCAGCGAATTACGATGCCCGGCGCTGCGCTGCAGCTTACGATGACCGACCTTGTGACGCATAATGTCTTCCTTCCGTTCGTTAAGGGGCCGTTTCAGGTACCCCAGACCAGGCGGTGATAAGGGCCACCGCCCAACAGCCCGTCAGTTCGTCATCCCAGCTTTCGCTGGGGTGACGGTTATTTTCAGCCCAGCAGCTCCTGTTCGAGCTTCTTGGCCATCTCCTCGATATTTTCCGGCGGCCAGCCGGGGATGTCCATGCCCAGGCGCAGACCCATGGACGACAGCACTTCCTTGATTTCGTTCAGCGACTTGCGGCCGAAATTGGGGGTGCGCAGCATCTCGGCCTCGGTCTTCTGGACCAGATCGCCGATATAGATGATGTTGTCGTTCTTGAGGCAGTTGGCGCTGCGGACCGACAGTTCCAGTTCGTCCACCTTCTTGAGCAGATAGCGGTTGATCTGGTTCGCGTCGCTCTCGCCCTCGCTGGCCGAACCGCCGGCGGCGGCGCCGGCAGCCGGAGCGGCGGCGGGCAGCGCGTCCTCGAAGTGGACGAAGAGCTGGAGCTGGTCCTGCAGGATGCGGGCGGCATAGGCCACCGCGTCTTCCGGCGTGACGGTGCCGTCGGTCTCGACAGTCAGCGACAGCTTGTCATAGTCCAGTTCCTGGCCGACGCGGGTATTGTCGACCTTGTAGGCGACCTGACGGACCGGCGAGTAGAGCGCGTCGATCGGGATCAGGCCGATCGGGGCGTCCGCCGGACGGTTGGCGACGGCGGGGACATAGCCCTTGCCGACGTCAGCGGTCAGTTCCATGTTCAGCGTCGCGCCCTGGTCCAGGTGGCAGATCACCAGGTCGGGGTTCATCACTTCGATGTCGCCGACGGTGGTGATGTCGCCCGCGCGCACTTCGGCGGGGCCGGTGGCGGAAAGCTGAAGACGGCGCGGACCGTCGCCTTCCATGCGCAGCGCGACCTGCTTGATGTTGAGGACGATGTCCGTCACATCTTCGCGGACGCCGGCGAGCGAGGAAAATTCGTGCAGGACGTTCTCGATCTTGATCGAGGTGACCGCCGCGCCCTGGAGCGAGGACAGAAGAACCCGGCGCAGCGCATTGCCAAGCGTCAGCCCGAAGCCGCGCTCCAGAGGTTCGGCGACGAACGTCGCCTTGCGCTTGCCGTCGCCCGATACCTTGATCTCAAGGCTGTTGGGCTTCTTCAATTCCTGCCAGTTCTTCATGTTGACAGTCATGTATTTCCCCTGGGGATGGGGCCGAAACGCTTAAAATCCTGACCCGACAGGACGTTCCGACCGATGCAGATGGGTAAGCGGGCGGCGCGTCCGCCGCCCGCCGAAACCTTGACGCCGGCGGTTAGACGCGGCGGCGCTTGGAAGGACGCACGCCGTTGTGCGGGATCGGCGTCACGTCGCGGATGGAGGTGATGTGGAAACCGACGGCCTGCAACGCGCGCAGGGCCGATTCACGGCCCGAACCCGGACCCTTCACTTCGACTTCCAGGGTGCGCACGCCATGTTCGGCGGCCTTGCGGCCCGCGTCTTCGGCGCAGACCTGCGCGGCGTAGGGGGTCGACTTGCGGCTGCCCTTGAAGCCCATCATGCCCGCCGAGGACCAGGAGATCGCGTTGCCCTGGGCGTCGGTGATGGTCACCATGGTGTTGTTGAAGCTGGCGTTGACGTGCGCGACGCCGGCCGAGATGTTCTTGCGTTCGCGGCGCTTGATGCGCTGGGGTTCGCGTGCCATTTTTGCTCTATCCTACTGAAACTTGTGTTGCTGGAGGCGTCTCGCTTGGGGAGAGCTGCCTCCGGCGGAGAAGAAGACGAAATAGTCCCTCGGACTATTCCTTACTTCTTCTTGCCTGCGATCGGCTTCGCCTTGCCCTTGCGGGTGCGCGCATTGGTGTGCGTGCGCTGGCCGCGAACCGGCAGCCCCTTGCGGTGACGCAGGCCGCGATAGCAGGCCAGGTCCATCAGGCGCTTGATGTTCATCGCGGTTTCGCGGCGCAGGTCGCCCTCGACCGTCAGGTCGGCGTCGATGGCTTCGCGGATCTGCAGGACTTCGGCGTCCGACAGGTCCTGAACGCGGCGGCTGTGGTCGATGCCCAGCTTGGTGGCGATGTCGACGGCGGTCTTGCGGCCGATGCCGTGAATGTAGGTGAGCGCGATGATCACGCGCTTGTTGGTCGGGATGTTGACACCCGCAATACGTGCCATGGTAATCTGTACTCCTGCTCCACGGGGCGGTTGGCGCCGACCCATCTCAAAGCGTCCGGGCTGAAATCCCTTGATAAGGACTTGCAGCCGATTCGATAGACCCCAGGACGCAAAAAGGACGGCCAGTGCCGTTGCACTGCCGCTCTCCAGCGAATTGGGAAGGGGTGCCCTTACCGATTCGGTTCCCCACTGTCAATGACGAGCCGGCGCAAAAGCGGTGAAATCCGGCGCTTCCCCGCTCCCGCTCCCGCGGTCCGGCCGGGCGCTGCGTCCGGCCCTTTCCGGCCGCCCTTTTCCGGTTGCTGCCATCCCTTTCCCTGGGGCATGGAGGGGGGATGCGCTTTCCTCTGCCCTCCGCCGTCCTGGCGCCCTCGCTTCTGCTGGCCTCCTGCGTCGGCGCGCCCGACCGTCCTGCGCCCGCCCCGGCTCCCGCGCCCAGGCCCGCCCCCGCGCCCAGGCCCGCCCCTGCGCCGCCCGCGCCGGTCGAATGGCAGGACCGCGACACCACGCCCGGCGACTGGCGCTATCAGGTCGACGGCGCGGGATCGGTCGCGCTGTTCGGCGCCGATGCGCAGGGCAGCCTGTTCGTCATCCGCTGCGACCGGGCGGCGCGGCGCGTCAGCCTGCTGCGTCCCGGCGTCGCGGCCACGGCGATGACGGTGCGGACCAGCTATGGCGCGGTGAACTGGCCCGCCAGCGCGCCCTCCGGCACCGTTCCGGCGACCCAGGCGATCCGCGCCGCCAACGATGCGGCGCTCGATCAAATCGCCTATAGCCGGGGCCGTTTCGCGGTCGAGGTGCAGGGCTTGCCCATGTTGATCCTGCCCGCCTGGGCGGAGGTCGGCCGCGTCGTGGAGGATTGCCGCGCCTAAGCCTTTGATTTCCGGGAATTTCCGCTGATTTCGAAGCAAATCGCCTGGGAAATGCGGACGTAGAAGTATGATTCGAAAAAAGAATTTTACAAGCCTTGATCATGCGGCTCGTCTGATTCACATTTCCTTTCATAGGCGGCGAAGGACCAGTACCGGGAACGGCTATAGGGGCTTCAACTAGCGAAAGGAGGTGATCCGATGTCTCATGGTTCAGCAATGGGGTCGGTCAAGTCCATTCGGGGAACGCGCCGCTGAGCGACGCCATAGCGTCGGTTTTGCAGAAAAAGGGCCATTGTCGACCGCGGTTTCGCGGGCGAAATGTCCTATCTGGAAAATAGCGCGATCAACGTTTCCCATGGGCGGCGCTTCCGGCCGCTGACCATGTCAATGACGGGCCGTTGGAGGAAACCCTCCAACGGCCCCTCTCATGCGTGGGGTCGTCGGGATTCTGCCTGGACGAAATCCCGACAACCCCATGGCGACGTAATTCTCTCTCTTCCCCCGCGGGCCGAGCCTGTCGAAGCCGCTGCCTCTCCGGGGCCGGGCGCGGTCCTTCCCGACAGCATATCCGCCTTTAGCGCTCCACTCCCTTGACCTTCCCCCAGGCCCGCGCCGCCGTATAGCCCAGATAACCCGTGCCGAAGAGCGCGTAGAGCGGCTCCGGCAGGGCGTTGAAATAGGCCCGCATCGCCCGGACGATCGCCGCCGCCACATCGGGCCGCGCCCCTCCGATCAGCCCCAGCGGCACCGACCAGAGCAGCAGGCCGTACATGACGTAGAGAAAGGCCGGCCGCGCCCGCCGCGTCCACCGGTCCCCCGCGTTTCGCCTTGTCATGGCATTCTCCCCTCTAACCGATCCGGTTCGCCAGCCAGCCATAGAGAAAGGCCTCGTTGGCCGGGCGGCTTTCCGCCAGCGCCAGATAACGCTCCCCCTGAAGCGCTTCGAGCGCCTTGAGCAGCACCTTCTCGCCTGAACGTCCGCGAAATTTCAGAAAGGCGCCCAGGGCCGCCAGCGTCTTCGCCCCCACCGCCTGGTCGACCTTCAGATCGGGATAGTCGGCCCCATTGCGATTGAACGCATTCAACGCCCGCTGGAGAAAGCCGCCGGCGGTCCCCGGCCCCATGTTCACCGCCGTATCGAACAGTTCCTCCGCGACGAGGGGCGCCAGTTCCGCGACAAAGGCAAAGCCCGGCCTCTCCCAATAAAGCCGCCGATAGATGGCGACGGCCACGCCGCGGGGCAGGGCGCGCATATCGCCCATGAAGCCGTTCGCCCGCGCCACCGCCTGGGTGATCCCGAAATTGGTAGGCCCGCCGCGATCCGCCGGATGGTTGCCATACCCGCCTTCGCGCGCGATCACCTCGTCGATCAGAGCCGAAATATCCATGAAACCGCCTCCCAGTGCAGAAAGGCGGATCACTTATCCCATTTGGTTCGCTGTAGGACAGCGCAAAACCGCCCCACCCGCGAAATAGGAAAAATAGGATTTTGGGAAAATCCGACGAAACCGTTTCAATTGACGATTTCGTTCATGGATTTTTGGTCGGGACGAGAGGATTTGAACCTCCCGACCCCCACACCCCCAGCCCGCCTTTTTGATGACTCATAATACACCGGAACTAAACAATAAACCTTGAAAAATGTGGTCTTTCTGCCAGTCTGTCGATATGTCTGGTGGTGCAGATTGTCCCGTTATGTTCCGCTCTGTTGCAGCAAGTTGCACCACCAGCGCACCACCAGAACGATGCGATTCGGGATTTGATTTTTTGGCAGGCGAGGCCGGAATAATGCGAACTGCTTTGACACAATCCATGGTCGATAAGTTTCCCCATATCGGTTAAAGTCAAAGATTATAGGGATGCCCGGCTGAAAGGCTTGATCCTGCGCATAACGCCCGCCGGGGTGAAGTCCTTCTATTGCGAATATGCGCGGGGCAAGCGGGTGTGGCTGGGCAGGGCCGATGCGGTGGGTTTGTCCGAGGCCCGCGAGAGCGCCCGCGTCATTCTCTCCGAAGTCTATCGCGGCATTGATCCCATCGAAGCGCGCAAGCCCAAGCGGGAGGTGCCGACCTTCCGCGCCTTTCTCGCTAGCGACTATGGGCTTTGGGCCAAGGCCAATCAAAAAGCGCATAAGCAAAACCTCAACCGGCTGGCGACCGCGTTCAAGGTGCTGCTGGACAAACGCCTCGATCCCCGTCTGACCAGTCTGGAACTGCAGGCAGCCGTGCCGGTGCCGGGCGAGCATCCAGTCGAAATGGGAGGCCATCGCCAACGGCGAGATCTTCCGCGCTCATGCCTTCGAATATGCTTGCGCCCTCAGCGACATCGATCACCGCACCACCAAGCCCAAGCATCCCTGGACCAATGGCCAAGTCGAGCGGATGAACCGCACCATCAAGGATGCCACCGTCAAGCGGTTCTACTACAAACACACGATCAGCTGCGCGAACATCTTGCCAACTTCGTCGCCGCCTACAACTTCGCCAAGCGGCTGAAGACCCTCCAAGGGCCTTACCCCCTACGAGTTCATCTGCAAATGCTGGACAAAAGAACCCCAGCGCTTCACATCAGACCCGCACCATCAAATCCCGGGACCAAACATCTAGTCGTTCTTGGCGGTCGACTAGCTATCAACCCGGACAGATCCTGCCGGTTACTGGTGGCGCAGGCGTCAAAAGCGCTGGCGGACGCGAACCCTATGGCGTCGGACATCACTAAAGCTGCGGAAACTCTGTTCCGCTTAGCGCTCTATGATCGGCAGGATCAGACGGCTGGGGCAGGTTGGCCCACGATGGATGCGATTTACCGCCACGACCATGTCGGCTTCGCGCTCTGCGCTGATGTTGCCTCCGGTATTGCTGTTGCGGTCGTAGCGCGGGAAGTTGCTGCTCGAGACTTCGAGCCGGAGGCGGTGGCCGGGAAGAAAGACGTTCGACGTCACGCCCACATCGATCGTGATCTCGAAAACTTCACCTGGGGACATCGTTACCGGCTCCGCAAGCGACTTGCGGTACCGCATCCGCAGAATGCCCTCACAGAGCGGGATAACCCGTCCGTCCGGGAACACGTCGACCAGCTTGGCGGTGAAGTCCGTATCCACCGCCGAAGATGACACGAAGAGCTTGAGCGAGATGGGTCCCGTGACTTCGAGTGGGCGATCAAGAACGGCGCTGCTGAAGCAGAGAACATCGTCGCGGGCTTCCACTGCCGACTGATCGACCGGTCCGTTGAATCCGAAAGCCAGCGTGTTGCCGCCGACGGAGGGCACCGGACGGCGAGGATCGTAGAGATAGTGATCGGCCTCGTCGCGCGTGGCGGGATCGACAGTGAGCAGGCCGTTGCCATTGGCGGTGTTGGCCGCGCCCACCCCATCCAGATGATAGTCGACGAACTTCGTGTCGTGGAGCGGCCAGGACTGCTCGTCCCGCCACTGGTCGACACCCATGACGAAGAGGCGCACCGGTGACGAGCCGTCCAGGGCATCCTCCCTTCCTTTCAACCACCGGTCGAAGAAGGCGAGGTGCGCGGGTGTCAGCTGGGCCGCCATCGCGCTCGCCGCCGCACCGAAATCGCGATCAGGGAACACGCCGTTGCAACCGACGGTCTGGCTGTGACTCCACGGCCCGACAATGAGCCGTTGTCCGTTGCGCGCGCCCTCGGAACCAGCGCGCTCTTGCATCGTCACGTAATCGGCAAGCTGCTGCGTCACGAAAAGGTCATACCATCCGGAAATGGACAGCGCCGGCGTCTTGATCTGTTGGGCCTTGTCGACCGCTGATTGTGACGTCCAAAACTCGTCGCGGCTGGGGTGCGCCAACATCTCGTTGAGCCAGGGTATATATTTGGTGACCAATGGCTTGTCGGCCACCGGCGTCTCCCACATGATCCGATCGATGTTCTGCAGCATGGCGGCGAGCTGTTGGACATCCGCTGGCTCACCCTCACCTTGGGAAAGCTTGCGAACTGCTGCGTTCATCGCCATCGCTACGCTCCACGTGATTAAGCTATGGAGCGACAGCGCGCCGCCGGGCGAATACCAGGGCGCGCGGTAGAGATCGGCGCTCGTGACAACCGGAACAATCGCCTTGAGAGCGGGCGTCCCCGTCGCGGCCGCCTGCCATTGAACGAGCCCGAGGTAGGATCCTCCCCACATGCCCACCGAACCGTCACACCATGGTTGTTCGGCCAGCCAGCGGATCGTGTCCTCGCCGTCGTCTACGTCGTGTACATGCGGTACGAACTCGGCGTCGGAATTAAACGTCCCCCGCACATCCTGCATCACGACGGCATAGCCGGCGCGCACGAGGGCAAACACGTTCGGTGCAAGGCCGTGCGCCACCTCTTCTTTTCCATAGGGGCTACGCAGCAGCAAGGCGGGCACCCGCTCGCCCCCTTCAGGTCGCCAGACGTTCGTGGCAAGCCCGACGCCGTCGCGCATGAGGATCTTTACGTTATCTTCGAATATGGACTTCATATGTTTTCCTGCGCGGCAGCTGGTAAACGGTGAAACACCGTTTACCAGCTGGGGGGCGTCCTCCAAAGTGCTGGAGGACATCGGCTGTAGGCAGATCAGTACCGACTACGCGTGCAGACGATGCCGGCACCTTTTCACCTACATCCGGTAATTCACCGTCACGCCGACCGTGCGAAATGAATTCGGTCCGAACTGGCTCCAGTAATTGCCGCCCAAGGCAGCGTCGCTAACGCCCGACGGACCCACGTAAAAAGCTGACACCGGATCCTGGAGAATGTAACTTGGGACTCGCTTGTCGAACAGATTGCGCACGAAAGCGGTAATCGACAGCCGGTCGTCCTGGGTATGGGCGCCAGCCGATAATCCGAAGATCGCGTTGGCCCCGACGCGCAGGTGTGGATCGCGCGTCTGGCCGAAGTAGAAGCTGCTGCGATGATAGACGTCCCCCTGCAGGAAGCCGACCCATTCGCTCGACACAGGACGTTCGTACCGCGCGGTGAATGAGGTGGTCCAGCGCGGAGCATTATCGAGCTGGTTCCCACTGACATCCGTTGTATTGGTACTGGGATCACACTGGTTCCTGCCAGTGCCTGCCGGAAGCCCGTAAGTACAGGGGATGCCAGAGAGACCGACGTACTTCGTGTCGTTAAAGGTGGTCCCACCGCTTATGGTCAGGCCATCGAACGGCAGTGCGGTGAACTCGACCTCTACCCCGCGGGACTTCAACTGCCCTGCATTCAGGGTCATAAAGCCCGCTGCGGTACCGGGTCGTTGGGCCTGCGTCTGGAACCCGTCGAAGGTGGTGTCGAACAGGGCCATGTTGAGCCGGAGCCTGCGATCAAAGAGCGTGGATTTGACGCCAAGCTCGTAGCTCTTCGGAATTTCCGGATCCACTAAAGTACCGGTCAACTGGTCGAAAGTCGGCCCCTTGTAGCCCCGCGAGTAGGTGGCATAGACGAGCACGTCAGGCGCAATCGTGTAGTCAGCGCCGAAGCGATAGGAGAAATTGTCCTTCTTCGTTTGGACCGAAAAATGCTTGTCGGGGCCATAAAGGGGCAGCAGAGCTGCCGGGTTCGTTAGATCCAGATGGTAGCGAAGATCGTCATGGGTGTAACGGCCGCCTGCGGTCACCCGCAGGGAGTCGGTAAGTTTATACTGTCCTTCAAAGAAACCGGCATAGCTCTTGATGAGCGCAGTACCGTCGGCGTAGCCTCCCAAAAAGGAGAGACCGGGACCGGGAGAGGGCAGGCCGAGATTTGCCCCTTGCAGGAGAAACTCGCGCGCGTTGAGGTCCAGATAGAAAAGGCCGAGCTGATAGCTGAACCGGCCGTCCGCCGGTGAGGTCAGACGCAGTTCTTCCGTAGTCTGGTGACGCCGCAAGCCCCCCGTATTGACGCTGAACAGGTCCGCCGTCGTCGTGTCGGTGTCGATCGAGGTGTTTGTCTTGGCACGGCGGTGTGCGAGCACGTTCGTCAGCGTATATCCGCCGCCAAGCTCGATCTCTGCCTTCAGCGACACCCCGTACACATCGGAGCCGTTGGTGTTCGCTATATCGGTCGCCATGCTGGTGTTCTTTGGCGAGGCAAACACCCCATTGCTGGCGTTGATCGTGGAGATCAGCCCGCCGGGCGCGGTGAAACGGTGCACGAGCACGCCTTCGCCGGGGCCTTTCGAATTCTGGTAATCGCCTGCAACCGTCAGACGGATGCTGTCGCTCGGCTCCCAAAGAAATTTCAAGCGGCCGCCGACCGCCGTGTTACCGAGATTCTGGCGGAGACTGGTGTCGCGCACAACCGCGTCCTGCCGCGTAACAAAGCCGGAAACGCGCAGTGCGGAATTGCCGGTTATCGGCATATTCCCGGCGACCTGAAGCGACGCGACATTGCCGGCACCAGGAGCCGTCGTGTTGCCATATTGAATATTTGCCAAGAATTCGGTGCGGTTCAGCCGGGGCTGGGCCGTGACGATGTTGATCAGGCCGGCCGAGGCATTCTTGCCGAACAGCATGCCTTGCGGACCACGCAGCACCTCGACCCGGTCAAGATCGAAGAACTGGACATTGCCGAATTGCGGCCGGCTCATCACCACGTCGTCGATCACGACGCCGACGCTGGATTCGACCTGCGGACCAAAAACGGACGTGCCGATACCGCGAATCGTGAAGTTGAGAGCGCCCGTCTGCTGATTGGTCGATCGCACCTGAAGGCTAGGGGTCAAATTCACCAGCTGATAGGCGTTGAGAACCTGATGCTGCTCAAGGCTGGCTGCTGACGCGACGCTGACCGCGACGGGCACGGTCTGGGCGCTCTCACTGCGGCGCCGCGCCGTGACGATGATGTCTTGCAGTCCCTTGCGGCTGGTCGATTCGGTTTGCTCCGCGCCGGCTGGAGCAGAGTTGGCGGACGCTTCCGCTCGCGCAGGAGCAGAGACTGCTCCAAGTGTGCCGACCAGGGCGACGCTGCCCAGCAGAACAACCTTGCTTCTCATTAAATCCTCCCATGTCCTTGCCGATTCTGCGCGGCTGTCCTTTTTATAAGAATGGAATATATATTCTGTCAATGTTAATATGGAAATATTTTTGCAAATACCGTAGTCCAACTTGGCCTTGGAGAGCACGCCGAAGGCAAGGCGGCGCTGACGGCTCCGGTGCGGATCACCACGCTTTTTTTCTTCAGCGAAAGATCCGGCTAGCGATCACCGCCGTCATGCGAAAGCTCGTCGTCACCGCAAACGCACTGCTCAAGGCCGATAGGTGCTGGGCACAATCTCAGGGTTGATCATCACGGATACTCTAAACCGCAACCGATGCGCCCCTGGCCAGCGAACGCCGCGCCGCGTCGGCCAAGGCCAGCGCCGCGACACCGTCATGAAAATTGACGAGCGGCAGCGCGCGTCCAGCGAGAATGTCGGCAAAATGGCTCAGTTCATTGCGAAACGCCGCAGCGTAGCGCTCGAGGAAGAAGTTCTGGAATGGCGCGGCACGAGCGCCGTCCTCGCGCCAGACCTGGACCGTTGACTCGGTCATGTTGCCGGCCGCGACGAGGCCCCGGGAGCAAAAGGCCTCCACGCGCTGGTCGTAGCCGAAGCCGCTGCGCCGGCTGTTGGCAATGACCGCAAGCTTGCCCGATGCGGTGCGCAGCAGAACGCGCGCCGTATCGATGTCGCCGGCTTCGCCGATTGCCGGGTCGACCAGGCAGCTTCCCCAGGCGAACAATTCGACAGGTTCTTCGCCGAGCAGGAACCGTGCCATGTCGAAGTCATGAATGGTCATGTCGGCGAACAGTCCGCCCGATGTCCGTACATAGTCGACGGGCGGTGGCGACGGGTCGTTGCTCGTGACTTGCAGCGACTCGAGCGCACCCGCCTCGCCCGAGACGAGCTTCGCCTTCAGCGCGGCGAAGTTAGGGTCGAATCGGCGATTGAAGCCAACGAAGACTGGGGCGTCGCCGAGCGTTTTTGCGGCGGCGCGTGCGCGAGTAAGGTCTAGATCGACCGGCTTCTCGCAGAATACCGCCTTGCCCGCCTGATTCGCGCGCAGGCTGAGATCGAGGTGGGTGTCGGTATTGGTCGCCACCAGGACTCCCGTCACTGCCGAATCGGCGATGGCTTCGTTTGCTCCGCCGACGCGCGCCCCAAAGCGCGACGCGAGTTCCTGAGCAGCCTCCACATTCCTATCGCAAACCCAGGCAAGCCTCAGTTCAGGGTGTGCTGCGATGTTGGTCGCATGGATGCGCCCTATTCTGCCAGCGCCAAAGAGGGCCACGCTGTATGTCATAATGTCTCAATCCTGCCGAGATGCACGGGAGAACCGTGCGCGTCATATAGAAGGATAATTCTACATGAAGATGATATGAAATTCTAGGTGGCTTGGAACATTCTTCAGAACGCGTTACTCATTGCGTTATCCAACGGAACGGGTGTTCAGCAGAACTTGCCGCGGGAAGGAATGATAGCAAGATGAATGAGACGGTTTCGGCCCCTAGTGACCTCGACGAGTTCCTGACCGCGATCCGCGAGCGTTACGACGAGCTCAGCGACCGATTGCAGCGGATCGCCCGCCATGTCCTGGAGGAGCCCAACGACATGGCGTTCGAGACGCTCGCGGTGATCGCCGAGCGAAGCAAGGTCCAGCCTTCGGCAATCGTCCGTTTTGCCCAGGCCTTTGGCTTTTCCGGCGCTAACCCGATGCAGCGGCTGATCCGGGAGGGGCTGCTGCGGGAGGACCGCTCGCTCGGTTACGCCGAGCGCATCCGCCAGCACCGCTATGCAGCTACCGGGGATCTGGAGGGTCCACGGCACCTGCTCTCAGAGTTCGTCGAGGGCAATATATTGGCGCTTGAGAACCTCAATCACGCGCTCGGCCAACGTGAACTCTCCGAGGCCATCGACCTGCTCGATCGAGCGCGCACGGTGTTCATCGCTGGCTTCCGTCGATCCTTCCCGGTCGCCAGCTACCTCGCCTATCTGCTGGCGCAAACCGACAAGCGCATCGTGCTCGTAGATGGCGTCGCGGGACTCCACCTCCAGCAGACCGGCGGCCTCGAAGCGAGTGACCTGATCGTCGCAATCAGCTTCGCGCCCTATAGCTCGGAGACCATCAGCCTCGTCGAAGCGGCCGCAGGAAGCTGCCCCATCATCTCGATCACCGACAGCGTCATCGGGCCCATAGCCAAGAACGCGAGCCTCGTGCTGCAGGTTCGGGAGTCGGAGGTACGCGGATTCCGTTCGCTCGCCGCTTCGATGTGTCTGGCGCAGTCGCTCGCTATTGGCTTCGCGGCCCGCAAGGCCGAGCCGACGTTGGCCGCCTCATAGGGGCTGCTCGCGGCGGCGCAAAGCACCGCTTGCACTCATCATTCTGAGGCGCTATAAAATGGAAAGTACATTCCATTAGAGGAGCGCCTCGTGACGTTAGCGGCGGAGAATCCCGTATCAGCCTTGCCCGGGCGGGCGAGGTCCGGGCCATGGTGCGCTGCCGACGCGCCTGTTCAAGACGTGGTCGACCGCCGACTGCTGAGCGGCGCGGTGACGATGGTGTGGCACAAGGGCGCGGTCGCGCACGCCTCGGCCATCGGCCGGCGCGATGTGGCGGCTGCCGAGCGGATGCAGGCGGATAGCATTTTCCGGCTCTTTTCGATGACCAAGCCGGTTACCGCGGTCGCGATGATGATATTGTGGGGCGAGGGCAAATGGTCACCGTCGGATCCGATCGCCAAGCATCTTCCCGAACTCGCCGGCTTGCAGGTGCTACGCCGGTCTGAGCCCGATGGTGCCCTCCTGCTCGCTGCGCCCCATAGGCAGCCGACGCTCGAACATCTTATGACACACCAGGTGGGCTTCTCGTACGGCTTTACCGACGAGCCGGTCGATGGCGCCTTCCATGCGGCGGGCGTTCCCATCATTCCACACGATATCACGGCCGAGGAGTATCTGACTCGACTGGCGAAGGTTCCGCTTGCCTTCGATCCGGGCACGGGCTGGCGCTACAGCGTGGCCATGGACGTGCAGGGGATCATCGTCGAGCGCTTGAGTGGCATGCGCTTGCGCGACTTCATGCTGGAGCGCATCTTCGAACCGCTCGGCATGGTCGACACAGACTTCATGGTGCCGGCAAGCAAGCGTGACCGCTTCGCCGCTCTCTACTCGTTGGCCGGCGACGAACTCGTCGAGATGAGTTCGGACGCCGACAGCCTCCACTATGACAATGTCGCAGCGCTGTCGCCCAGCGATCTGGTGCTTCCCTATGACAGGCTCCCAGTCCTCGCCTCGGGGGGGGGCGGTTTGGTGTCGACCGCACCCGATTATCTGCGCTTCGGCCGGATGCTGCTCGGCCGCGGGGAACTCGACGGCCGGCGAATTCTAAACTCCGAGGCGGCCGCGCTGATGATGAGCAGCCACACGCCGCGGCATCTGTTGACAGGCGGCTTCGGCACGGCGCCCCACTGGCTGCGACCCGGCTACGAATATGCGTATAACGGCGTGGTCATCACGGACCCGCAAGCCGCCGGCGTGGCCTTGGGACGCGATACCTATTTCTGGGACGGTGCAGCCGGTTGCTGGTTCTGGGTCGACCCGACCAACGACCTGGTGTTCGTCTGCATGGTCCAGCTCCTCGCCGATGCAGAACGGCTGTCGCTACAGTTCCGCAGCCGGGACGTGGCGGCTGACATCCTGGCGGGACAGCAGGATTGAAGACCGAGAATAATTTCGAGCTCGTCGAGCGGAGATGGCCAAGCCGCGGAGGCAGTATATGGCGCAACAACCAGAATATGCCGGATGTTCGGCACCTTCGATATGCGGTCGCGACCACGACATGTCGCAAGACGGTCGCTGTCATGCAGGAGATGCTGCGTGAGGCCGAAGATCAACTGCAAAGCTGCACGGCGTCGAACGACGTTTTGCTCAAGAAAGCTTTAGACGCGTGAAATCTTGCGGGTCGTCGAGAACGAGCGGCCACGCAGAATCAGAGGGGCGGATATGAAGAAGGAACTGAAGTGACCAGCAAGCATGGCCAGGAACATGTGCTCGATCTGATCACGCTCGGCCGGTCGAGCGTCGATCTGTATGGCGAGCAGGTCGGCGGTCGGCTCGAGCGCATGCGGTCATTCGCGAAATATATCGGAGGCAGCCCTACCAACACGGCGGTCGGGGTCGCGCGCCTCGGCCTCAAGTCAGGGCTTATAACGCGTGTCGGCTCTGACCACATGGGCCGCTTCATCCGCGAAGAGTTGCTCCGCGAGGGCGTGGACGTATCAGGCGTGATCAGCGATCCCGAGCGGCTGACGGCGCTGGTGCTCCTGGGAATTCGTGATGCCGACAGCTTTCCTTTGATCTTCTACCGCGAGAACTGCGCCGACATGGCGCTATGTGAAGCCGACATCGACCCGGGACTCGTCGCATCTGCCGGCGCGCTGCTCATCAATGGCACCCATCTGTCACGCCCTGATGTTTATGCTGCAAGTCTCAAGGCGGCACGGGCAATGAAGGCAGCCGGTGGCCGGGTCATATTCGATATCGACTTTCGCCCGGTTCTGTGGGGATTGGCGTCCAAGGAGAACGGCGAGGATCGCTTTGTCGCGAGCGCAGCGGTCACCGCCGAACTCCAGAGCGTCCTTCCGCTGTGCGATCTCATCGTCGGTACCGAGGAGGAGATCCATATTCTCGGCGGCACGACTGACACGGTCGCGGCGCTCCGCACGATCCGCGCCGCGAGCAACGCGCTACTGGTGTGCAAGCGCGGAGCCGATGGCTGTGTCGCCTTCCCCGGCGCGGTGCCGGACAGCCTCAACGAAGGGGTCGTAGGCCAAGGCTTCAAGATCGAGGTGTTCAACGTGCTCGGGGCGGGCGACGCGTTCATGGCTGGCTTCCTGCGCGGTTGGCTACGCGACGAGCCGATCGAGCTTTGCTGCACATATGCCAATGCGTGCGGCGCCATGGTCGTGTCACGGCACGGCTGCGCGCCCGCACAGCCAAGCTGGGACGAACTTCAGTGCTTCCTGTCGCGCAGCGACTGGCCGCGCCGGCTGCGGGATAGTACGACCCTCGAACATATACATTGGGCGACGAACCGCCATCCGAACTACGACGAAATGACAGTGCTCGCAATCGATCACCGCAGCCAGTTCGACGACCTTGTGTCCACGCTCGGTACGGCGAATCTCGACCGGGTGCCCCGCTTCAAGGAGTTGGCGCTAAAGGCGCTCGAACGCGTGGCGAGCGACAACCCGGGCTTCGGGCTGCTGGCGGATGGGCGCTACGGCATGCGTGCGCTGGAGGGGGCGGTCGACACGCGCTACTGGATCGGACGCCCGATTGAGCAGCCCGGGTCGCGGCCGCTGACGTTCGAAGGCGGGTTCGAGGCGGCGACGATCCTCGCCGACTGGCCGCTCGATCACGTCGTCAAATGCCTCGTCTTCTACCACCCCGACGATCCGGCCGATCTGCGGGCGCAGCAGGACCGCCAGATCCTCCGGCTGTTCGAGGCCTGTCGGCACACGCGCCACGAGCTACTGCTCGAGATCATCGCCTCGAAGCATGGGCCAATCGCCACCGACACGGTGGCGCGTGTCGTTGAGCACATCTATGATCTCGGGGTGTATCCGGACTGGTGGAAACTCGAGCCCGCTGCCGAGCCTGGTGCGTGGGCGGCTATCGAGCGGGTAATCGAGGCGCGCGACCCGCATTGCCGCGGTATTGTGCTCCTTGGCCTCGCGGCTTCCGAAACCGAACTGCTGGAGAGCTTCGCCGCCGCCGCCGCAAGCGCTCTTGTCAAGGGCTTCGCGGTCGGGCGAACCATCTGGTCCGAGCCGGCGGCGCGCTGGCTGAAGGGCGAGATCGACGACGAGGCGGCGGTCGGCGAGATGGCGGGCAACTTCGCCGTGCTTGTCTGCGGATGGCGCGCGGCGCGCCGGGAGCAGGCGGCATGAGCGTGCGAACCATCCGGCTGACCACAGCGCAGGCGCTCGTCCGCTGGATGGCGGCGCAGCGCGTCGAGATCGACGGCAAGGAGCTGCCCTATTTCGCCGGTGTCTGGGCGATCTTTGGCCACGGCAACGTCGCGGGGCTGGGCGAGGCACTCGCGGGCATGTCCGACACGATGCCGACTTACCGTGCCCACAACGAGCAGGGTATGGCGCATGCAGCAATAGCCTTTGCCAAGGCCAATCGCCGCGAGCGCGCCATGGCTTGCACAAGCTCGATCGGACCTGGCGCGACGAACATGGTCACCGCCGCGGCGCTGGCCCACGTCAACCGGCTACCGGTGCTGTTCCTGCCCGGCGACGTCTATGCCAGCCGGCGGCCTGATCCGGTCCTCCAGCAGATCGAGGACTTCGGTGATGCAACGGTGAGCGCTAACGACTGCTTTCGGCCTATAAGCCGCTACTTCGACCGCATCATCCGGCCCGAGCAGATTCTCGATGCTGCGCCGCGTGCCATGGCCGTTCTGACTGACCCGGCCACCTGCGGCCCGGTCACGCTCGCCCTCTGCCAGGACGTTCAAGCAGAGGCGTTTGACTATCCGGTGAGCTTCTTCGAACCGCGACTATGGCGGCAGCGGCGTGTACGGCCTGATGAGGCGGAGTTCGACGCAGTCGTTGAGGCGCTCCGTTCCGCCCAGCGCCCGCTGATAGTTGCCGGCGGGGGCGTGCTCTATTCGCGCGCCGAGGCGGTGTTGGCGTCGTTGGCGGGTCAGGCGGGCATACCGGTCGCCGAGACCCAGGCAGGGAAGGGCGCGCTCGCCTGGGATCACCCGCAGGCACTCGGTGCGATCGGCGTGACTGGCACGAGCGCCGCCAATCGCGCAGCGCGCGAAGCCGATCTCGTCATTGGCATCGGCACCCGTCTGCAGGACTTCACCACCGGTTCGCGCACGCTCTTCGACGGGACATTGTTCCAGGTCAATGTCGCCCCGGGCGATGCAGCCAAGCATGGGGCACAATGCGTCGTGGGCGATGCCCGCACGGTTGTGGCTGCGCTGGCACAGACGCTGGCGGGCTGGCAGGCTCCGAAGGCATGGCAGGAAGCCAATGCAGCGGCGGTTGCAGAGTGGAACCGGGCCTTCGACGTCGCGACGGCACCAGGCGGCGAGCTTCCGTCCGATGCGCAGGTGATCGGCGCGGTGTGGCGGCAGGCGGCGGACGATGCGGTGGTTGTCTGCGCGGCCGGCGGACTGCCGGGCGAGTTGCACAAGCTGTGGCGCGCGAAGGCGCCTGGCGGCTACCACGTCGAATACGGCTATTCGTGCATGGGATACGAAATCGCCGGCGGACTCGGCGTCAAAATGGCTAGCCCGGATCGCGACGTGTTCGTCATGGTCGGCGATGGCAGCTACCTCATGCTCAATTCGGAGCTCGCCACCTCGGTGATGCTGGGCGCCAAGATCGTCGTCGTGTTGCTCGACAATCGCGGCTATGGCTGCATCAACCGGTTGCAGCAGGCGACTGGTGGACGGCCATTCAACAACCTGCTCGCTGATACGCGGCACGATAAGCTGCCTGCGATCGACTTCGCCGCCCACGCCCGCAGCCTTGGTGCCGAAGCCGAGAAAGTCACCGGCATCGCCGAACTGGAAAAGGCGCTCGCCCGCGCGGCAGCCTCGACGACGAGCTATGTCATCGTGATCGACACCGATCCGATGATCACGACCAAAGAAGGTGGCCACTGGTGGGACGTGGCGGTGCCGGAAATATCCATCCGCAGCGAGGGCGCTGCTGCCCGTGCAACTTATGAAAAGATGAAAAAGGGACAATCTCGATGACGATCCGCTGGGGCGCCAGCCCGATCGCCTGGGCTAATGACGATCTGCCTGAACTGGGCGGCGATACGACTCTGGACGAGCTGCTGACCGATGTAAAGGAGATCGGCTTCAACGGTGTCGAGCTCGGCAACAAGTTTCCCCGCGATCCCGCCACGCTGAAGCCGATCATGGCGGGTTACGGCCTCGACGTCGTCGGCGGCTGGTACTCGTCGAACCTGCTGGTCCGCGCCGCCGATGGCGAGATGGAAGCAATGGTGGATCATTTGGCGCTACTCGAAGCCATGGGGTCGAGTGTCTTCATCCTCGCCGAAACCTCGAACGCGGTGCACGGCGACCGATCAAGCCGGCTCGACACGCATCCGCAGCTAGCCGACGATGCATGGGTGCGTTTCGGCGAGCGGCTGGATGCGGTCGCGGCCTATGTCAACGAAAGGGGCATGCGCTTCGCCTATCACCACCATCTCGGCACCGTTGTCGAAACCGATGCCGATCTCCGCCGCTTCTTCGAGGTGACCGGCGACCATGTCGGGTTGGTGCTCGACACCGGCCACGCACTTTACGGCGGGATCGACCCAGTCACGGTCGCGCACGAGCGGCCCGAACGCATCAACCACGTCCACTGCAAGGACGTGCGCGCCGCCCGGTACAAGGCGTTCCTCGCCGACGGCACCAGCTTTCTCGATGGAGTGGTTGGCGGCATGTTCACGACACCGGGAGATGGCGACTACGACTTTGCACCGTTCATGCGCGAGCTTGCCCGGATCGACTATACGGGCTGGATCGTGATCGAGGCGGAGCAGGACCCTGCGGTCGCGAACCCTCGCTCCTACCAGCAGCTCGGGTTGGACACGCTAAAGCGTCTCGCCCGCGATGCCGAGCTGGTGGCATGAGCCTGCGCGTCCGCAGTAAAACGCCCGACGCAAGCGGCGTCGTGCTCGACATCACGCCCGAAAGCGCCGGCTGGAACTATGTCGGTTTTCGCGTCGTCCGGCTGGCTCCCGGCCGGGTTTACGAGGGTAACGAGCCGGGCCGAGAGGCTTGCCTCGTCATCCTTTCGGGTACGATCAGCGTAACCGGCGGCAAGGAGCACTTCGTCGGCCTGGGTGCGCGCGCGGGCGTCTTCGACGGTCCGCCTACCTCGGTCTATGTGCCGGCTGGAACGCGCTACCGGATCGAGACTGTCGGCGTTGCCGAGATCGCTATCTGCACCGCACCCGCTACGGGCAAGGGCCAGCTTCGCGTGATCCGGCCGGAGGATGTCGGCCTCGAAACGCGGGGGCAGGGCACAAATACGCGCTTCGTACGCAATATTCTTGACGACAAGGCGGAAGCCGAGAGCCTGCTTGTGGTCGAGGTGATCACGCCCGGCGGTCACTGGTCGAGCTACCCGCCGCACAAGCATGATCGCGACGCCTATCCCGAAGAGACCTTCCTCGAGGAGACCTACTACCACCGGCTGTCGCCGCGGCAGGGCTTCGCATTCCAGCGCGTCTACACCGACGATCGCTCGATAGACGAGACGATATCAGTCGAGGACGGCGACGTCGTCATGGTGCCGCGTGGCTACCACCCGGTCGGCGCGCCACATGGCTACGATCTCTACTATCTGAATGTGATGGCAGGACCTCGCCGAAGCTGGGTGTTCGCCAATGACCCCGCGCATGAGTGGATCTTGCGCTCGTCGGCAAAACCGGCTGCAACTAAAGGAAACTAACTTTATGGCGCTCGATCCAGCACTCCAGCAAATTCTTGACCAGCTGCCGATCCCTTCCGGGGAGATCGACTTTCCAGCGTTGAGAAAACAAACATTGTCCATGACATCCCTTTTCCATGGGCCGGAGGGACCAATTGAGATCGGCCATGTTGAGAACAACGATCTCCCAAGCCTCGCTGGCAGCGTGCCGATCCGCATCTTCCGTCCGGCGGGCACGCCCAGGGGCACTTTGCACCTCCTTCATGGTGGTGGTTGGGCAATGGGCAGCATCGATTTTATCGAACCACTTGCCCGGCGCCTGACGCGCGACCTCTCGATGGTCGTGGTCGCGAGCGGGTATCGGCTGGCGCCTGAGCATCCATTCCCGGCAGGCTTCGAGGACTCGCTCGCCGCCGCCCGATGGGTCCTCGATCATGTCGGCGAACTCGGCGGCGCGGCTCACCCGGTCGTCATCGGAGGCGAGAGTGCGGGCGGCAATCTTGCCGCCGCCATCGCCCTGGAGCTGCGCAGCGGCGCCAGCAAGAACTTCGACGCTCAGTTGCTCTTCTATCCCGCCGTCGATCTTCGCAGCGAAGCGGATGCCTATCCGTCTCGCCTCGCCAACGCGGATCCGAGCCTGCGCACCGAGACTTTCCCGCAGATGATGGGAAGTTATTGCGGCGGCCATGATCGCGCCGACCCGCGCATTTCACCGCTTGCCGCGGAACGCCTCGACAGCTTGCCTCCGGCTGTGGTCGTCGTGCTGACCGTCGATCCGCTGCGCGACGAGGCTGTCGCCTATGCCGATCGGCTGCGGGAGGCGGGGGTGGTGGTCGATCTCGTCGAGTTCGAGCATCTGACGCATGGATTCCCCAATCTGTCCGCGCTCGTGCCGGCTGCCGCCAAAGCGACGGCCGCCGTTGTTGAGCGCCTCGAGGAACTGCTCGCGAGAGCGGCAATGACCGCTTAGAGTATCCGTGATGATCAACCCTGGCGTGGATAATTCGAAGAGTGCGTATGATGGGCTGACCTTCTATGATCTGAAGGTCGGGGGCGGCCGCCTGAAGATATCGTACCAATTCGACAGTGGCCTGAGCCTTACGAGCATCGCGGCTTATCGCGGTTTCAAAACATCGCAGGCATTCGATGCCGACTATAGCCCGCTTCCGCTTGTCCTGTTTTTTGGCGGAGGTATCACGACGAAGCAGTTTTCCGATGAGCTTCGCCTGACGTCGCCGACCGGAGGTGCTTTCGAATATCAGGCCGGACTGTTCTTCCTGAAGGCGCGCGTCCGGGAGGATGCCCTGTTGGCGGCCACGCTCGGACAATCGCCCCCTCCCGGATTCACGACGTTCCTGGGATCGGACAGTTTCTGGCAACAGCAGCTGGGCAGCTATGCCGCCTATGGGCAGGGCACCTATCGGCTCACGGACAAACTGCGGCTGACCGCTGGTGCGCGCCTCACGCACGAAACGATCGAGATGCGGTATGAAACGACCAATGGAAGCGGGGTGCTGGGGCTGATCCCGGCCAGCCCCGATCGCAGCGAAGACCTTGGACGTGAGCTTCTATGATTACCGGAGGTACGTTTTCCCGGGTAGCAATTTGGTCGCAGCGCCCGGGGGAATAAGGAGACCTCCAAAATGGTGGCGGCGCACTTGTCAAAACGGTAAGCGCGCCGCCATAACTTTCAGAGCTCTCGATGAGAGCTCAACGACCTCAGGGGATAGGTGTCAATTGGATGAAGGTAGAGCAACTCAGCCACGTCGTCGGCGCCACTGAGCCGCCGCTGATCGACCACACGATCGGCGCCGCGCTGGAACTGGCGGCACAGCGCTGGCCCGCGGCCGAGGCGCTGGTATCGCGCCACCAGAACGTCCGCCTCACCTGGGCTGGGCTCAAGGCGGCGGCCGATGCATTTGCGGCGGGGCTGCTGGCGCTCGGACTTCGTCCCGGCGACCGGGTCGGGGTTTGGGCGCCGAATTGCGCTGAGTGGACCATCGCTCAGTTCGCCACTGCGCGCGCGGGCATGATCCAGGTCAACATCAACCCGGCCTACCGCGCATCCGAGCTTGAATACACGCTGCGGAAAGTTGGGGTGAAGGCGCTTATTTGCGCAGCCTCGTTCAAGACGAGCGACTATGTCGCGATGGTGGAGACGCTGATCCCAACGGGCGCAGGCTCGCCGAGCGAGGTCCGGTCAGACAGTCTGCCGGCACTGTCCCATATCATCAAGATCGGCGGCGACCGGCGCCCTGGTTGGCTCGAGTTCGACGAGGTCGCTGCGCTGCGGAAGGACGCATCAGAGCGGGAACTCGCCACCATCACCGCGGGCCTTCAGCCGGACGATCCCATCAACATCCAGTTCACCAGCGGGACCACCGGTTCGCCCAAGGGCGCGACGCTGTCGCACCGCAATGTGCTCAACAATGCCTATTTTGTCGGCCTTGGTATGGGGTTGGGAGAGGGCGATCGGCTGTGCATCCCGGTGCCGCTCTATCATTGCTTCGGGATGGTGATGAGCAACCTGGCCTGCCTGGTACACGGAGCGACGATGGTCTATCCGTCGGCGGGCTTCGAGCCGCTCGCCGTCCTCGAGGCGGTCGAGACCGAGCGCTGCACGGCGCTGCACGGCGTGCCGACCATGTTCATCGCCGCGCTCGAGCATCCCGAGTTCGGCCGCTTCGACCTGTCGAGCCTGCGCACCGGCCTCATGGCCGGCTCGCCATGCCCGGTCGAGGTGATGCGCAAGGTCATGACCCGCATGCACATGCGCGACATCGGAATTGCTTACGGCATGACTGAGACCAGCCCGGTCAGCTTCCAGACGGCGCTAGATGACTCCATCGAGCGGCGGGTCGGCACGATCGGACGCGTCCAACCGCACCTCGAGGTGAAGATCGTCCACCCGGGCACGGGCGAGACCGTGCCGCGGGGCCAGCCGGGCGAGCTGTGCACGCGCGGTTACTCGGTCATGCTCGGCTACTGGGACGACGCTGACAAAACCGCCGACGCTGTCCGCGACGGCTGGATGCACACCGGCGACCTCGCCGTCATCGATGAGGCCGGGTACGGCCGCATTGTTGGACGCATCAAGGACATGATCATTCGCGGAGGCGAGAACATCTACCCGCGCGAGATCGAGGAGTTCATCTACACCCACCCATCGGTCGAGGACGTGCAGGTGATCGGCGTGCCCGATGCGAAGTTCGGCGAGGAGGTTCTCGCCTGCGTCAAGCTCCGCGTCGGAGCGTCGGCGGATGCCGACGAAATCATCGCCTTCTGCCGCGGGCAGATCGCCCACTATAAGGTTCCGCGTTATGTCCGCTTCGTAGAATCCTTCCCGATGACCGTTTCCGGCAAGGTCCAGAAATACCTGCTGCGCGAGGCAATGATCGCTGATCTCGGGGAGTGCTGAAAGGCTGTTCATGCTTAAGCTCTATCATTGCCGGGAGGCGCGTTCCCTGCGCCCGCTTTGGACTCTGGAGGAGATGGGGGTCCCGTATGAGCCGGTCCTGCTTCCCTTCCCGCCCAGAGCCCTTGCGAGGGAGTATCTGGCCATCAATCCTATCGGCACCATACCGTTTTTGGTGGACGGCGAGGTCCGGATGACGGAGTCGACTGCGATCTGCCTATACTTGGCTACGCGCTATGGTCCGACGCCGCTGGCGGTATCTCCGGATGAAGGAGACTATCCGTTGTTCCTGAATTGGTTGTTCTACAGCGACGCAACGCTGACCTTCCCGCAAACCATCGTCTTGAGATACCGGCAGCTCGAAGCGCCTGAAAACCGAGCTGAACAGCCGGCGGCGGATTACGAAAGGTGGTTCAGTGGCCGGCTCAAGGCTGTCGAGTCAGCGCTGGCGGATCGGGAGTGGCTCTGCGCCGGGCGGTTCACGATCGCCGACATCGCGATCGGCTACGCATTGTATCTCGCAGACCGCGTTGTTGGCCTCGGCGGCAATTTCGGACCGCACGTCCGCGCTTACCTCGAGAGGGCGTGCGCACGACCGGGTTTCCGGCGCGCGAGCATAGTGGACTCGCAGGCGCCCGCCTGGCGCTAGTTGTTTAGTCCCGGCATCTGGTGGATCGGATTGATGCTGAATCGATCTGGGTCAGAAGTCCAGATTTTGCAGATGTATTCGTAGTGATTAGAGGAAGCGGAGAAGCCGAGACCATCGCCGTTCACGCTTCTGTTCGGGTCGTTTGACGCATGGGTTGAGCGCGAGGTGCTGCCCGGTATCCAAAGCGGTGCGCTGGACCGGCGGGACATGGTGGCGGTCGTCGCTGCCCTGCGGGCATGGGAGCGCGATGGGACATGGGAGCAAGCATATGAATGCGGCGATTCACGGGCAACTCTTACAAGCCTCTTACACGAAGCGCGCAAAGCAAAACGGGCAGCTTTCGCTGCCCGCTAAGTGCTTGTAAAAGCTAGAAATATTGGTCGGGACGAGAGGATTCGAACCTCCGACCCCCACACCCCCAGTGTGATGCGCTACCAGGCTGCGCTACGTCCCGACCGGAGCGGCGCAATTAGAAGCAGTTTGCACTTTATGCAACCCCGTCGATGAACGCTTTTTGCGCTTTCGCCCGAAACCCTAATCATGTTGCCTCCCCCGGCCCATCTGTGTTAGCCGCGCCCCCTTGGTTTGCAGGCGCTTCGCGTCTGCTGGACAAGACAAAAAGGCGAAAGTCCCAAGCATGTTCATATCTTCAGCCTTTGCCCAGACTGCGGGCGGGGAATCGTCCGGCGCCTCGATGCTGGTTCAGATGGCCCCGCTGGTCCTCATCTTCGTCGTCTTCTATTTCCTGCTGATCCGTCCGCAGCAAAAGAAGATGAAGCAACATAAGGCCAAGATCGACGCTGTGAAGAAGGGCGATCAGGTCGTGACCGGCGGCGGTCTGGTGGGCAAGGTGGTCCGCGTCGACGAATTCTACGCCGAAGTCGAACTGGCCCCGAACATGAAGGTCAAGGCGGTGAAGTCGACTCTGACCGACGTGATCGACCCCGCGACCGCCAAGCCCGCGAACGACTGAGTGGCCCGATGCTGAACTTCCCTCGCTGGGCGGTCGCCGCGATCCTGCTGCCGCTGCTGATCGGCATCGCCTGCGCCGTGCCGAGCTTCCTGCCGGACCGCATGGTCGAGCACATGCCCAAATTCATGCAGACCCGCGTGAATCTGGGCCTCGACCTGTCAGGCGGCAGCCATTTGCTGCTGGAAGCCTCGACCCAGGACGTGGCCAAGCAGCGGATCGCCAATATGGAGGAGCAGGTCCGCACGGAACTGCGCCGCGGCGACACCAAGATCGCGATCGGGGATATTTCCAGCCGCGACGGGAAGCTCAGCTTCATGATCCGCAATCCGTCGGAGGTCGATGCCGCAGTCGAACGCATCCGGCCGCTGACCCAGGGAGCGGGCCTGACCGGCCAGCGCGATTTCAATGTCGAGGTGGTGAACAGCTCCACCATCGTCATCACCCCGACCAAGGCAGGCATCGACAATGCGGTGAAGGGCGCGATGGAAGTCGCGACCGAGGTCATCCGCAAGCGCATCGACGAAATGGGCACGCGAGAGCCGACCATCCAACAGCAGGGCGACAACCGCATCGTCGTGCAGGTGCCGGGGCTTCAAAATCCCCAGGCGCTGAAGGATCTGCTGGGCCAGACCGCGAAGCTGGAATTCAAGCTGGTCGACGTCAACGCCAATCCATCCGAGGTGGCGCAGGGCCGCGCACCGGTGGGCAGCGAGGTGCTGCCCTATCCGACCAATCCAGCCGGGCCGCCGGTGATCGCCGTCTACCGGCAGGTCATGGTGTCGGGCGAAGACCTGACCGACGCGACCCAGGGCTATGACCAGCAGGGCAACGAGCCGATCGTCAACATCCGCTTCAACGGGGCGGGCGGGCGCAAATTCGGCCAGGTGACGTCGCAGAATGTCAACCGGCCGTTCGCCATCATCCTGGACGGAAAGGTGTTGTCGGCGCCGAACATCAACGAGCCGATTCTGGGCGGCAGCGCCCAGATCAGTGGCAGTTTCACCGTGGAAAGCGCCAATCAGCTCGCCATCGCGCTGCGGTCGGGCAAGCTGCCGGTCGATCTGACGGTTGTCGAGGAACGCACGGTCGGGCCGCAGCTCGGCGCCGATTCGATCAAGGCGGGGCTTACCGCATCGATCATCGCGGTCGTGGCCGTCGCGGCCTTCATGTTCCTCAGCTACGGCCGTTTCGGCATCTATGCCAACATCGCGGTCGCCATCAACGTGCTGGTGATCCTGGGCGTGATGGGCATATTGGGCGCGACGCTGACCTTGCCCGGCATCGCCGGTTTCGTGCTGACCATAGGTACTGCGGTCGACGCGAACGTGCTGATCTATGAGCGTATCCGCGAGGAACGCCGCCGTGGCCGGAACGTGATCCAATCGATCGAACATGGCTATAAAGAAGCCAGCCGCACCATTTTCGAGGCGAATGTGACCCACGCCATCGCGGGCGGGATCATGCTCGCTCTTGGGTCGGGTCCGGTGAAGGGCTTTGCCATCGTGCTGCTGATCGGCATCGCGACCAGCGTGTTCACCGCCGTCACCTTCACGCGCCTGCTGGTTTCCTACTGGGTCCGCGCCAAGCGCCCGACCGAAATCCACATATGATGGGGGCGTCCACCTCGTTTCCGTTCGCCCTGAGCTTGTCGAAGGGCCTGGCTGAGCCGCAGGCGAAGCCACTTCGCTTCGCTCTGCGCCGGGCTTTGACTTCGCTCAGCCCGAACGGGTTAGGGTAATCTCATGAAACTGCTTAAGCTCGTCCCCGACAATACGAATCTCGGCTTCGTCAAGCTGCGCCATTGGGCCTTCGGCCTGACGGCGCTGCTGACGGTGCTGGCGGTCGGCGCCACCTTTTACAAGGGGCTGAACCTGGGCGTCGATTTCGTCGGCGGTCTGATGATCGAGGCGAAGTTCTCGGCTCCGCCGCAAACCGACAAGGTGCGCGCGGTGATCGACCGGCTGGGCGTGGGCGATGGCTCGCTCCAGCAATTCGGCGATCCCAGGACGGTGCAGATCCGCCTGCCCCTGCCTGAGCAGGGCGGCGCGGGCGCATCCAACGCCATCGTCGAAAAGGTGCGCAAGGCGATGACGGCGGAATTTCCCGGCGTCACCTTCTCCCGCTACGACACGGTGTCGGGCAAGGTGTCAGGCGAACTGATCCAGAATGGCGTTCTGGCGGTGATGCTGGCGGTGATCGGCATCGCGATCTTCTCCTGGTTCCGCTATGAATGGCAGTTCGGCATCTCGACTTTTGTCGCGATCATGCACGACGTGCTGATGACGCTGGGCTTTTTCGCCATCACCCAGTTGGAATTCGACCTCAACATCGTCGCCGCCGTACTGACGATCGTGGGCTATTCGATCAACGACAAGATGGTGATCGACGACCGCATCCGCGAAAATATGCGCAAATATCGCAAGATGGACATGAAGGCGCTGATCGACCTGTCGGTCAACGAAACCTTGCCGCGCACGGTCATGACTTCCGTCACGGTGCTGCTGGCGTTGGGCGCGCTGCTGCTGCTGGGCGGCCATGTGCTGCGCGGCTTCACGGCGGCCATGATGCTGGGCATCATCGTCGGCACTTATTCGTCGGTCTATGTGTCCTCCTCGCTGCTGATCACCTTGGGCCTGTCGCCCGCCACGGCCGAGAAGAAGGCGGCGGCCAGGGCAAATATCGCCGCCCAGGCCGAGCGCACCGGACCGCGCGATGATGGAGCGCGGCCCTGAACGGCAAAGGGACAGGCATCGAACTGCGCCGCGATGAATCGGGGCAGGGGCCGATCGTCACTGGCTTTCAGGGGCGGGGCTTTCGGGTCAGGGACGATGTCTTTCCCGACGGTCTGCTGCTCTCCCCGGTGCGGGCGCTGGCCTGGCAAGGCGCGCCGGCCATCGATGCGTTGACGGTGGCGGACCTGGGCGATCTGTTCGATCTTGATCCGTTGCCCGAATTTCTGCTGGTCGGCACGGGCGCGGGCCTGCGCCAGCCGCCGCGTCCCTTCGTGCGCGAACTGGAGGCGAGGGGCATTGGCGTCGAAGTCATGGACAGCCGAGCCGCCGCCCGCGCCTGGGGCGTATTGCGTGCCGAGGAACGCTGGATCGTGGCCGCGCTGATGCCGATCACCTGAGGGCTTTTCCGCGCCTTCTTGCGCTTTCTTTTTCCTTTGCCTAATCTTGGGGCAAGTTCCGGCGCCTTTCGGCGCTGGCGAAGAAGAAAAGAGATACGGCCATGGTGCAGCAAAGCCGCCCATCGCCGCAGAGTTCCGGCCCGGCCGGCGGCGTTTCGGACAAAGGGGTCCGTTCCGGTCAGGGCAATGGGAGCAAGGCTGCGGCCCTCACTCCCCCGTTGAAATCGCGGGGCCTTTCGCCTCATCCGCTGCGCGGACGCCGTTCTTATGCGGCCATTGATCTTGGCACCAATAATTGCCGCCTGCTGATCGCCAAGCCATCGGCTGACGGTTTCGTCGTCATCGACGCCTTTTCCCGAATCGTGCGGTTGGGGGAGGGGCTTGCCGCTTCGGGCCGGATCAGCGACGAAGCCATCGATCGGGCCATTTCGGCACTGTCGGTCTGCGCCGACAAGCTGCGCCGCCGTCATGTCACCCTGGCCCGGTCGGTCGCGACCGAAGCCTGTCGCCGGGCGTCCAACGGCGCCGATTTCATCCAGCGCGTCTATCGCGAAACCGGCATCGCGCTGGACATCATCAGTGCGCAGGAAGAGGCGCGGCTGGCGGTGCTGGGCTGCCATGCGCTGCTGGAGCCGGGCGACGGCCCGGCGTTGATCTTCGACATTGGCGGCGGATCGACCGAATTGGTGCTGGTGGACGCCAATCGCGAAGGTGCGCCGCATATCGTCGATTGGGTGAGCGCGCCCTGGGGCGTCGTGTCGCTGACCGAAAGCGAGCCTTTCGATCATGCCGATCCGATGGACCGGCTGTCGGCCTATGGGCGGATGCGTGCGCGGGTGGCGGAGGCTTTCGCGCCTCTTGCCCGGCGCCTGCCTGATTCGCGGGCGGATATTCGTCTGCTCGGCACATCGGGGACGGTGACGACGCTGGCCAGCCTGCACCTTGACCTGCCGCGCTATGACCGGCAGGCGATAGACGGGCTGATCGTGCCGTCGACGTCGATGCGATCGATTTCGGCGCGGCTTTCCTCCATGCCTTTGGCGGAGCGGCAGAAGCTGCCCTGCATCGGGACGGAACGGGCAGATCTGGTCGTGGCGGGCTGCGCCATATTGGAATCGATCCTCGACATCTGGCCCGCGCAGCGACTGGGCGTGGCCGACCGGGGCATTCGCGAAGGCATATTGCGCGGTCTGATGGACCGCGACGGAGTGAAGATGTGAGGGGTAGGCTTTGAGAGGCACTGGCGCCGGCAAGGTGCGCGTCAAGACGGCGAAGGGACGGACGGCGCAGTCCACCCGCTGGCTCGAACGGCAGTTGAACGACCCCTATGTCCGCCGCGCCAAGGCGGAAGGGTGGCGCAGCCGCGCCGCCTTCAAGCTGATCGAACTGGACGAGAAATTCCACTTCGTGAAGGGATCGCGGGCGGTGGTCGACCTGGGCGTGGCGCCCGGCGGCTGGGCGCAGGTGGTGCGCAAGCTTTGCCCCAAGGCGAAGGTGGTGGGCATCGACCTGCTGCCCACCGATCCGATTCCGGGCGTCACCCTGTTCCAGATGGACTTCATGGACGACAAGGCGCCCGTCCTGTTGGCGGAGGCTCTGGGCGATGCGCCGGACCTGGTGATTTCCGACATGGCGGCGAACACGGTCGGCCATGCGGCGACGGACCATCTGCGCACCATGGGTCTGGTCGAGGCAGCGGCGATGTTCGCTGTCGAGAATCTGCGCAAGGGCGGTACCTTCGTCGCCAAGGTGTTTGCGGGCGGTACGGATGCAGACCTGCTCGCCATCCTCAAGAAGCATTTCACGACGATCAAGCATGCCAAGCCGCCAGCCAGCCGGAAGGGCAGCGTCGAATGGTATGTCGTGGCGCAGGGGTTCAAGGGGCGGCCTGAAGAAGGCTGATCGGCCTTCTATCTTCCCATGCCAAGAGATTGAAATGGCTGCCTGTTCCTGCGAAGGCAGGAACAGGGCGGCGTAGGCGGAATGGGCGCAGGGGGATTTGGAATTGGTTTCGACGGTATCGACGGTCGCCTATCTGGGACTGGAAGCGCGGGGCGTAGAGGTTCAGTGCCAGCTTGTTCCGGGGCTGCCCAATTTCATCGTCGTCGGCCTGCCTGACAAGGCGGTGGCCGAGAGCCGCGAACGGGTGCGTAACGCCATCGCCGCCATCGGCCTTTCGCTGCCGCCCAAGCGGATCACGGTGAACCTGTCGCCGGCCGATCTGCCCAAGGAAGGGTCGCATTTCGACCTGCCGATCGCGCTGGCCTTGCTGGGCGCGATGGGGGTGATCGATGCCGAGACGCTGGCGGGCTATGTCGTCGTCGGGGAGTTGGGGCTGGACGGCCGCATCGCGCCGACGCCCGGCGTGCTGCTTGCGGCGTTGCATGCCGGGGAGCGGGAATTGGGCCTCGTCTGTCCAGTGGCGCAGGGCGCGGAGGCGGCCTGGGCGGGGCAGGTCGAGGTCGTCGCCGCGCCGGACCTGTTGACCATCCTCAACCATTTCAAGGGGACAGCCGCGCTTTCGCCCCCGCAGCCGGGCGAGGTGGAACCGCCGGTGCGGACCGCCGACCTTCGCCAGGTGAAGGGGCAGTAGACGGCCAAGCGGGCGCTGGAGATTGCGGCGGCGGGCGGTCATAATCTGCTGATGATCGGTCCGCCGGGTGCGGGCAAGTCGCTGATGGCGAGTTGCCTGCCCGGCATCCTGCCCGAGCTGACGCCGGGTGAGGCGCTGGAAACCTCCATGGTGGCGAGCGTTGCCGGAACGCTGGAGGGCGGGCGGATCAGCCGGTCCCGGCCTTTCCGCAATCCGCATCATAGCGCGTCGATGGCGGCGTTGGTCGGCGGCGGGCAGAAGGCGCGGCCGGGCGAGGTCAGCATGGCGCATCTGGGCGTGCTGTTCCTCGACGAATTGCCGGAGTTTCAGCGGACTGTGCTGGATTCGCTGCGACAGCCGCTGGAGTCGGGCGAGGTTACGGTGGCGCGGGCCAATGCGCATGTGACCTTTCCGGCGCGGGTGCAGTTGGTGGCGGCGATGAATCCGTGCCGTTGCGGGCATCTGGGCGATCCGGCGCTGGCTTGCTCAAGGGCGCCGCGTTGTGCGGCGGATTATCAGGCGAAGGTGTCGGGGCCTTTGCTGGACCGTATCGATCTGCATGTCGAGGTTCAGGCGGTGACGGCGGCGGACCTGGTGTTGCCGCCCCCCGCCGAAGGTTCGGCCGAGGTTGCCGCGCGGGTCGCGGTGGCGCGGCATGTGCAGACGCGGCGTTATGAGGGAACGCGCGTGCGGACCAATGCGGAGGTGGATGGCGAGCGGCTGGAGGATGTCGCCGGGCCGGATCAGGCGGGGCGTGAGTTGCTGGCGCAGGCCGCGGCGGCGATGAAGCTGTCGGCGCGGGGCTATACGCGGGTGTTGCGGGTGGCGCGGACCATTGCCGATCTTGCCGGGGCCGAGCGGGTCGGGCGCGTGCATGTGGCGGAGGCGCTGAGCTACAGGCGTCGGGCGCCGGTGAATTGATCGGGCTGGGTTGGAAGGCGGACATTCAATTTCCGTTCGCCCTGAGCGAAGTCGAAGGGCCATGCTGAGCAGAGGCGAAGCATGGAAGTCTCGCTCCGCTCGGCTAATGAGACCTGTGCCCGCAATTGGCCAAAACTGGTCGTAGGACCGGTCGAATCCTCAGCCGGCGCTCTCGCTCGTGATCAGCTTGAGTTCACTCACCGCCATAGGCCCATTTTCCTTGTGGGTGAAGCGCCCTTCGATGCGGCTGCCCGGTGCGATCGAGATGCTGTCATAAATGACGTCGCCGGTGATCCGCGCGCTGCTTTCCACCACCAGTTCCTCCGCCGTGATGGATCCGTCGACCAGTCCCGCAAGCCGCGCGCTCTGCGCCACGACATGGCCGGTGATGCGGCTGTCCGGCCCCTGCACCAGGGCGGCGCAGCGTATGTCGCCCTCCACCATGCCGTCGATATGCAGGTCGACGCTGGCGGTCAGGTTGCCGCTGATCATCACGTCGCCGCCGATCAGGGAGAAGGGGGTGTTCTTAGCCCCGGTCGCCGACATCTGCGAGGCGCGCCGTGGCGATTTGCTGGATCTGGAGAACATCTTTGCGGGCCTCTAGGAAGCGGCGGGGATTGATGGCATTGCCGTTCACGCGCACCTCGAAATGAAGATGCGGGCCGGTAGAGCGTCCGGTCGAACCCATGCGGGCGATCTTTTCGCCGCGTGCGACTTGCTGGCCGACGCGCCGTTCGAAGCCGGACAAATGGGCATAGCGGGTCATCAGGCCGTTGCCGTGCGTGACCTCCACCACATTGCCATAGCCGCTGCGCTGGCCGACGAAGCTGACCTTGCCTGATGCGGCGGCCAGGATCGGCTGGCCCATGCTGCCGGGGAAATCGAGGCCCGCATGGAAGGCGGCATGGCCGTTGAAGGGATCGCTGCGATAACCGTAGCTGCTGCTCAGCATCGGCGTCGCGGTGGGCTTGCCGGAAGGGATGGCGAGCAGGCTGGCTTCCAGAAATTCCATACGGGACAGCGCCTTGGCCAGCTTTTCAAATTCGTCCGGCATGGCGTCCTGCCCTTCCCACGGGACGAAGGGGCCGCCCTGGGCGCGGGCGGCGCTGCGCGCAAGGCTGTCGGGGTTGAGACCGAAGCTGCGGATCGCGGCGGCCGCCTTGTCGGCGCGCTGCTCGACCGCGCCGGTCAGCAGGGCGGCGAAGCGGCGCTGGCGCGCGTCGATCTTGAGCAGCGGGGCCGCTTCGGGGGCGGCGCTGATCTTGGTGTCCAGCTTGGGCGCGCCCGTTCCGGTCCCCGCATCGGGCTTGCCGATCACATTCTGGGCGGGCGCCGCGTCCTCCTTGCCGAAATGGGTGCGGTAGAGATCGTCCATGAAATCCTGCCGCTCTTCCAGTTCATGGGCGAGTTGGTCGACGGACTTGCGATAGCTGGCGACCTGACTGGCGGTGCTGGCGACGGCCTTCCCCTGTGCGGTGAGGGCGGCGCGATCCTGTTCGACCTTCGCGCTGCCGATGGCCATGGACAAGGTGAGGCCCACCCAGCCGATCAGCGCGGAGGAGGCGATGGCGGCGGCGAACTGCGCCTTGCGCGAGATGCGAATGAACTTCACCTGGCCGCCGGAGCGCAGAAAAATCTCCCGCTCCGGGCACAGTTTCGACCACAGGGCAATCATCCTGGCCCGGAGGACGGCTGTCCCCATCTTATTCTGTTGCGACAATTGCGACCCCGTTCTTTTAGTGAACGGGGCGCTAACAAAAGGAATCGAGTCGCGCGAATCCTGGAGAGCGGACTCGTGACGAATCGAAAGATGAGCGGGACGAAACGTGGAGCCGTGATTTTGGTTCCGGCCGATTCAAAAATTTTCGGGAGCGGAAGGCCCCGGTTGGCCTCGTCCTTGACCCGTGGGACGGCCATGGCTATAGGCGCGCCAGCCCGAAGGCCCGGAATGGACGGATTCGTTCGCACCCTATCCGGTTCTGGGGGCATCAGAGCTGAACATTGCCGGTGCTCTTGCGGCTCCGGGCGGGTTTCCGCCGGGGCCTTTGCTGTTTGGAGGCGATTCGTTTGAGGCGGGTCGCTTCGGGAGCAAGGAACGCGGGAATGCAGGTAAAGTAACTGAAAAAGGTGAAGGGCTTCATGCCAACGATCAACCAGTTGGTCCGCAAGGGCCGCGAACTGCAGAAGACCAAGTCGAAGGTCCCTGCCATGGAAGCGAACCCGCAGAAGCGCGGCGTTTGCACCCGTGTCTACACGACGACCCCGAAGAAGCCGAACTCGGCTCTCCGCAAGGTGGCGAAGGTGCGTCTGGTCAACCAGCGCGAAGTCATCACCTACATTCCGGGTGAAGGCCACAACCTTCAGGAGCACAGCGTCGTGCTGATCCGCGGCGGCCGCGTGCGCGACCTTCCCGGTGTGCGTTATCACGTGCTGCGCGGCGTTCTGGATACCCAGGGCGTCAAGGACCGCAAGCAGAGCCGTTCGAAGTACGGCGCCAAGCGTCCGAAGTAAGGGAGACTAAAGCATGTCACGTCGTCGTCGCCCCGAAAAGCGCGTTATCCTGCCCGATCCCAAATTCGGTGATATCGTGCTGTCGAAGTTCATGAACAGCATCATGCAGGATGGCAAGAAAGCCGTCGCCGAGTCCATCGTTTACGGTGCGCTCGAAACTGTCGAGACGAAGTCCAAGAAGGACCCGATCGGCATGTTCCATGACGCGCTGAACAATGTGAAGCCCGGCATCGAAGTCCGCAGCCGCCGCGTCGGCGGTGCGACCTACCAGGTTCCCGTCGAAGTGCGCCCCGAGCGCGCCCAGGCGCTGGCGATCCGTTGGCTGATCACGGCTTCGCGCAACCGCAGCGAAACCACCATGGCCGCCCGCCTGTCGGGTGAGCTGCTGGACGCCGCCAACAACCGCGGCAATGCGGTCAAGAAGCGCGAAGACACGCACCGCATGGCGGAAGCGAACCGCGCCTTCTCGCACTACCGCTGGTAATCGGGGCGGGCGCTCCGGCGCCCGCTTCGCCTTTCTGGTTTTGAATATCGGTCCGTTCGCCGTGGGGCTACCCATGGCGGACGGATTGGTTTAGGGGCCAGCCGCAAGACTCATTCACTCACCGCCGGCGTGCCGGCAACGGAGAAGCATCATGGCCCGCAGCCATCCGCTCGAACGCTATCGCAATTTCGGTATCATGGCGCATATCGACGCCGGCAAGACCACCACGACCGAGCGTATCCTTTATTATACCGGCAAGTCCTACAAGATCGGCGAAGTCCATGACGGCGCCGCCACCATGGACTGGATGGAGCAGGAGCAGGAGCGGGGCATCACCATCACCTCGGCCGCGACGACCTGTTTCTGGAACGACCACCGGCTGAACATCATCGACACCCCCGGCCACGTCGACTTCACCATCGAAGTCGAGCGTTCGCTGCGCGTGCTGGACGGCGCGGTCGCCGCGTTCGACGGCGTCGCGGGCGTGGAGCCGCAGTCGGAAACCGTGTGGCGCCAGGCGGACAAGTACAAGGTGCCGCGGATGTGCTTCATCAACAAGCTCGACCGCACCGGCGCCAATTTCTATTATTGCGTGCAGACGATCATCGACCGTCTGGGCGCCACCCCGGCCGTCCTCTATCTGCCCATCGGTGCAGAGTCGGACTTCAAGGGCCTGGTCGATCTGGTCGAGAACCGCGCCATCATCTGGAAGGATGAGAATCTGGGCGCCGAGTTCAGCTATGAGGAAATCCCGGCCGACCTCGCCGACAAGGCTGCCGAATATCGCGAAAAGCTGATCGAACTCGCCGTCGAACAGGACGATGAGGCGATGGAAGCCTATCTGGAAGGTAATCTACCCGATACCGCCACGCTCAAGAAGCTGATCCGCAAGGGTACGCTGGAGCAGGCCTTCGTGCCGGTGCTGTGCGGTTCGGCATTCAAGAACAAGGGCGTTCAGCCGCTGCTCGACGCGGTGGTCGACTATCTGCCTTCGCCGCTGGACATTCCCGACGTGCAGGGCATCAATCCCGACACCGAAGAACCCGACAGCCGCAAGACCGCGGATGACGCGCCCTTCGCCGGTCTGGCGTTCAAGATCATGAACGACCCGTTCGTTGGATCGCTGACCTTCCTGCGCGTCTACTCGGGCACCCTGACCAAGGGCACCTATCTGAACTCGGTCAAGGACAAGAAGGAAAAGATCGGCCGCATGCTGCTGATGCATGCCAACAGCCGTGAAGACGTCGAAGCCGCCTATGCGGGCGACATCGTCGCGCTGGCCGGCATGAAGGAAACCACCACCGGCGATACGCTGTGCGCGGAGCGCCAGCCGATCATTCTGGAGCGGATGGAATTCCCCGAGCCGGTGATCGAACTGTCGGTGGAACCCAAGACCAAGGCCGACCAGGAAAAGATGGGTGTCGCGCTCAACCGCCTGGCTGCCGAGGATCCGTCCTTCCGCGTCACGACCGATCACGAATCGGGCCAGACCATCATCAAGGGCATGGGCGAACTTCACCTCGAAATCCTGGTCGACCGCATGAAGCGCGAGTTCAAGGTCGAGGCGAATGTCGGCGCGCCGCAGGTGGCCTATCGCGAATATCTCAAGAAGCCCGTCGACATCGACTACACCCACAAAAAGCAGTCGGGCGGCACCGGCCAGTTCGGCCGCATCAAGGTGAAGCTGACGCCGGGCGAGCGCGGCGCTGGCATCATCTTCAAGGACGAGATCAAGGGCGGCAATATTCCCAAGGAATATATCCCCGCGATCGAAAAGGGCATGCGCGAAACGGCGGCCACCGGCTCGCTCATCGGCTTCCCGATCATCGACTTCGAAATCAACCTGTATGACGGCGCCTATCACGACGTCGACTCGTCGGCTCTGGCTTTCGAAATCACGGGCCGCGCCGCGATGCGCGAAGCGGCTCAGAAGTCGGGCATCACGCTGCTTGAACCGGTCATGAAGGTCGAAGTCGTCACCCCGGAGGAATATCTGGGCGACGTCATCGGCGACATGAACAGCCGTCGTGGCCAGATCCAGGGCACCGACACCCGCGGCAACGCGCAGGTGGTCGAGGCGATGGTGCCGTTGGCCAACATGTTCGGCTACGTGAACTCGCTGCGGTCCTTCACTCAGGGGCGCGCGAACTATTCGATGATCTTCTCGCACTATGACGAAGTGCCGCAGAATGTGGCGGACGAAGTCAAGGCGAAGATGGCCTGAAGAATCCTCTGGCCGAACCGGGCAACCGGTTCGGTTAGGGCTGGTAATCTGTAAATTTGCTGCTATGGACGCGCCTTCGCGAGGCGCGGCCGAGCGGTCAGACCAAAGCTGATTTGATTAGAAGGTAGGATAAAATGGCTAAGGCTAAGTTTGAGCGGAACAAGCCGCACTGCAACATCGGCACCATCGGTCACGTCGACCATGGCAAGACCTCGCTGACCGCGGCGATCACCAAGGTTCTCGCCGAAACCGGCGGCGCGACCTTCGTTGACTATGCCAATATCGACAAGGCTCCCGAAGAGCGCGAGCGCGGCATCACCATCTCGACCGCCCACGTCGAATATGAGACCGAAGCCCGTCACTACGCGCACGTCGACTGCCCGGGTCACGCCGACTACGTCAAGAACATGATCACCGGTGCGGCCCAGATGGACGGCGCCATCCTCGTCGTTTCGGCCACCGACGGCCCGATGCCGCAGACCCGTGAGCACATCCTGCTCGCCCGCCAGGTCGGCGTGCCGCAGCTCGTCGTGTTCATGAACAAGGTCGACCTGGTCGACGACGCCGAAATCCTCGAGCTGGTCGAGCTGGAAATCCGCGAGCTGCTGTCGTCCTACGACTTCGACGGCGACAACATCCCCGTCATCCCCGGCTCGGCCGTGAAGGCGCTGGACGGCACGAACGACGAAATCGGCAAGCAGGCCGTTCTGAAGCTGATGGAGGCGGTCGACACCTTCATCCCGCAGCCGGAGCGTCCGATCGACAAGCCCTTCCTGATGCCGATCGAAGACGTGTTCTCGATCTCGGGCCGCGGCACCGTCGTGACCGGTCGTGTCGAAACCGGCATCGTCAAGGTTGGTGAAGAAGTCGAGATCGTCGGTATCAAGGATACCCGCAAGACCACCGTCACCGGCGTCGAGATGTTCCGCAAGCTGCTCGACGAAGGTCGTGCGGGCGACAACATCGGCGCGCTGATCCGTGGCGTGGGCCGTGAAGAAGTCGAGCGCGGCCAGGTTCTGGCCAAGCCCGGCACCATCACCCCGCACACCGAGTTCGACGCGGAAGTCTATGTTCTGTCGAAGGAAGAAGGCGGCCGTCACACCCCGTTCTTCGCGAACTATCGTCCGCAGTTCTACTTCCGCACCACCGACGTGACCGGCGAAGTGATCCTCCCCGAGGGCACCGAGATGGTCATGCCCGGCGACAATGTGAAGCTCGGCGTCAAGCTGATCGCTCCGATCGCTATGGACCAGGGTCTGCGCTTCGCGATCCGCGAAGGCGGCCGGACCGTCGGCGCAGGGGTTGTCGGCACGATCTCGAAGTAATATAGGACCGCAGCGGCGCGAATCGCCTGATTCGCGCCGCTGAGTTTTTTACCGCCCCGGATCGCCTTTCTCCGGCTCGCATGAGCTAGAAGGGCAATGAACGGGGCGGATATTTTTTGGTTGGCGCATTTTCACAAATCATCGGCTGCTCCGGCTGATTTTTGAAAATGCTCTGAGTTTTTGGCTCTTTCGCATCGGTACAGGAACAATGGACAGCAACATCCGCATTCGCCTCAAGGCGTTCGATCATCGCGTGCTTGATCAGGCGACCGGCGATATCGCCGACACCGCCCGCCGCACCGGCGCCCTTATTCGCGGTCCGATTCCCCTTCCGACGCGCATCGAAAAGTTCACGGTCAACCGTGGTCCGCACATCGACAAGAAGTCGCGCGAGCAGTTCGAGGTCCGCACCTACAAGCGTATGCTTGACATTGTGCAGCCGACGCCGCAGACGGTCGACGCGCTGATGAAGCTGGACCTCGCGGCCGGCGTCAACGTCGAGATCAAGCTGGCTTAAGTCAGCAAGTCCCTGCTTTCCTCAAGGAGGGCAGGGTATCGGGCATTCCGGGCAATCGGAAGCTCAAACGACACAAGGGATACCGCACGGCCCTTCCGGTGAACCGGAAAGGCGCGTGGTCCTGGTCCCCCGTCGCTGGTCCCGGTGAGGGGTCGGCATCCAACCCGGACGGGGTGATCTATACTTGGGTTGGGCCGCGAAGGAGAGATCCTGAGCGGTTTTTTCGTTGGATACGCCCGCTGCTAAGGCGGGCCTCTATGGGAGTAATCGGTGATGCGCACAGGCGTGATCGCTAAGAAAGTCGGGATGACCCGTCTGTTCCAGGAGGACGGACGTCATATTCCGGTTACGGTTCTGGCCCTTGAGGGCAATCAGGTCGTGGCCCGCAAGGAAGTCGATCGTGACGGTTATGTCGCGGTTCAGCTCGGTGCGGGTGTCGCGAAGGTCAAGAATGTCGCCAAGCCGCAGCGCGGCCACTTCGCCAAGGCGGAAGTGGAGCCGAAGGCGCGCCTGGTCGAATTCCGTGTCGCCGAGGACGCGCTCCTCGATGTCGGCGCCGAGATCGCGGCCGATCATTTCATCGCCGGCCAGTTGGTCGACGTCGCCGGTCACACCCAGGGTAAGGGTTTTGCTGGCGCCATGAAGCGCTGGGGCTTCGGCGGCATGCGCGCCACCCACGGCGTGTCCATCAGCCACCGTGCCCATGGTTCGACGGGTAACCGTCAGGATCCGGGCCGCGTCTTCAAGAACAAGAAGATGGCGGGTCACATGGGTGACCGTGAGCGGACCCAGCAGAATCTCGAAATCGTCCGGACGGACGTCGAACGCGGTCTGCTGTTCGTGAAGGGCAGCGTTCCGGGCGCCAAGGGCACCTGGCTGACCGTCAGCGACGCCGTCAAGGTGAAGCGTCCGGCGGATGCCCCGTATCCGGCGAGCCTGAAGCAGGCCGCCAACAGCAACAACGCTCCGGCCGAAACGCCTGCTGAAGAAGCAGTCGCTCCCGAAGCGACCGAAGGCCAGGAGGGCTAATCATGAAGGTCAATGTACAGACCCTCGATGCCGCAGCCGCCGGTGAGCTGGAGCTGAACGATGCCGTGTTCGGCGTTGAGCCCCGCACCGACATTCTGCACCGCGTCGTCACCTGGCAGCTGGAAAAGCGTCGTGCGCCTGCCCGTGCTACCCGTGAACGTTCGGACGTTGCCCGCACCGGCAAGAAGTTCGGTCGTCAGAAGGGCGGGGGTACGGCTCGTCACGGCGATCGCCGCGCTCCCGTCTTCATCGGCGGTGGTAAGGCTCACGGCGCCCGCGCCCGCGACTTCGGTCACGACCTCAACAAGAAAATTCGTGCGCTAGGCCTGAAAATGGCCCTGTCGTCGAAGGCGAAGGACGGTTCGCTGATCGTTCTCGACAATCTTGATGTGGCGGAAGGCAAGACCAAGGCTCTGGTCGCCCACCTTGCCAAGCTGAACCTGACCAAGGCCCTGTTCATCGACGGCGACGCGGTCAACGTCAGCTTCGCGAAGGCTTCGGCCAACATCGTCGGCGTGAACCTGCTGCCGGCCGTTGGCGCCAACGTATACGACATACTGAAGGCCGACTCGCTGGTGCTCACCCGCGCCGCGGTCGAAAAGCTGGAGGCCCGTTTCAATGGCTAAGAAAGAAGCCGCGACTGTGAGCAACCGTCATTACGATGTGGTTGTAGCGCCGGTCATCACCGAGAAGTCGACCCTTCTCTCAGAGAATAACGCCGTCGTCTTCAAGGTTGCCAATGACGCGACCAAGCCGGAGATCAAGGCTGCCGTCGAAGCGCTCTGGGGCGTGACCGTCAAGAGCGTGAACACGCTGGTCGTCAAGGGCAAGACGAAGAAGTGGAAGGGCAAGCCCTACACTCGCTCGGACGTCAAGAAGGCGATCGTTCGCCTGGCTGATGGCCAGTCGATCGACATCACCGAAGGAGTGCGCTGACCATGGCGCTTAAGAGCTATAATCCGACGAGCCCGGCGCAGCGCGGCCTGATCCTCGTCGACCGCAGCGGCCTGCACAAGGGCAAGCCCGTCAAGGCGCTGACCGAAGGCAAGCGCAAGACCGGCGGCCGCAACAACAAGGGCCATGTGACCTCGCGCGGCATCGCCGGCGGTCACAAGCAGCGCTACCGCATCATCGACTTCAAGCGTCGCTTGTGGGACGTCGAGGGCACGGTCGAGCGTCTGGAATATGACCCTAACCGCACCGCCTTCATCGCGCTGGTAAACTATCCCGACGGCACCCAGGCCTATATCCTGGCGCCGCAGCGTCTGGCGCCCGGCGACAAGGTCGTCGCGGGCAAGAAGACCGACGTGAAGCCGGGCAATGCGATGGAACTGGGCCAGATGCCGGTCGGCACCATCATCCACAATATCGAGATGAAGCCCGGCAAGGGCGGTCAGCTCTGCCGTTCGGCTGGCACCTACGCCCAGTTGGTCGGCCGCGATCGTGGCATGGTGATGGTCCGCCTGTCCTCGGGCGAGCAGCGTTACATCCGTTCGGACTGCATGGGCACCGTCGGTGCCGTGTCGAACCCGGACAATGCCAACACCAACCTTGCCAAGGCCGGCCGTAACCGCTGGCTCGGCAAGCGTCCGCTGACGCGCGGTGTGGCGAAGAACCCGGTCGATCACCCGCATGGCGGTGGTGAAGGCCGGACCTCGGGCGGCCGTCATCCGGTCACGCCCTGGGGCAAGCCGACCAAGGGTGCGCGCACCCGCCACAACAAGGCGACGGACAAGTTCATCATCCGTAGCCGCCACGCGAAGAAGAAGAGGTAAGCGAGATGGCTCGTTCCGTCTGGAAAGGTCCGTTCGTGGACCTCAGCCTTCTGAAGAAGGCGGAAGTGGCGCAGGACGCCGGTGGCCGTTCGGGTCCGATCAAGACCTGGTCGCGCCGTTCCACCATCCTGCCGCAGTTCGTTGGCCTGACGTTCAACGTCTATAATGGCCGCAAGCATGTGCCGGTCTCGGTGAACGAGGATATGGTGGGTCACAAGCTGGGTGAATTCGCCCCGACCCGCTACTTCCCCGGCCATGCCGCCGACAAGAAGGGCAAGCGCTAATGAGCAAGGAAAAGGCTCCCCGTCGCGTCGCCGACAATGAAGCGCTGGCCGTTGGCACGCAGATCCGCGGTTCGGCCCAGAAGCTGAACCTGGTCGCCACGCTCATCCGCGGCCGCAAGGTCGAGGACGCGCTGAACATCCTCGCCTTCTCCAAAAAGGCGATGGCGGTCGACGTGCGCAAGGTGCTGGCTTCGGCCATCGCCAATGCGGAAAACAATCACAATCTGGACGTCGACGCGCTGGTCGTGGCGGAAGCATCGGTGGGCAAGAGCTTCACCCTGAAGCGCTTCCACGCCCGCGGCCGCGGCAAGTCGACCCGGATCCTGAAGCCCTTCAGCCGCGTGCGCATCGTGGTGCGTGAAGCTGCTGAAGAAGCGGAGGCGTAAGACTATGGGTCACAAGAGCAATCCGATCGGTCTGCGCCTGCAGATCAACCGCACCTGGGACAGCCGCTGGTTCGCGGAAGGCGCCGATTACGGCCGCCTGCTGCTGGAGGATCTGAAGATCCGCCAGTTTATCATGAAGAACCTGCCGCAGGCCGCGATCTCCAAGGTCGTGATCGAGCGTCCGGCCAAGCTGTGCCGCATTTCGATCTATGCCGCCCGTCCGGGCGTCATTATCGGCAAGAAGGGCGCGGACATTGAAAAGCTGCGCAAGAAGCTGGGCAGCCTGACCTCTTCGGACGTCAGCCTGAACATCGTCGAAATCCGCAAGCCGGAAGTCGATTCCAAGCTCGTGGCGCAGGGCATCGCCGATCAGTTGGAGCGCCGCGTGGCGTTCCGCCGCGCGATGAAGCGTGCGGTGCAGTCGGCTCTTCGTCTGGGCGCCGAAGGCATCAAGATCACCTGCGGCGGCCGTCTGGGCGGCGCGGAGATCGCCCGCGTGGAATGGTATCGCGAAGGCCGCGTTCCGCTGCACACGCTGCGCGCGAATGTAGACTATGCCGAAGCCGAGGCCCACACCGCTTATGGCGTGTGCGGCATCAAGGTCTGGATCTTCAAGGGTGAAATCCTTGGTCACGATCCGATGGCCACCGATCGGCTGATGCTGGAGGCTCAGACCTCCGGCGTGCGGCCTGCTCGCTGATTTCGGCGCGCTGAAGATAAGAAGGTAATAGCGTCATGCTGCAACCGAAGAAAATGAAGTTCCGTAAGACCTTCAAGGGTCGGATCAAGGGCGACGCCAAGGGCGGTTCGGACCTGAATTTCGGCTCCTATGGTCTGAAGGCCCTGGAACCCGAGCGCGTCACCGCACGTCAGATCGAAGCGGCTCGCCGCGCGATCACTCGCCACATTCGCCGTCAGGGCCGTCTGTGGATCCGCGTGTTCCCCGACGTTCCGGTTTCCAAGAAGCCTGCCGAAGTCCGTCAGGGCAAGGGTAAGGGTTCGGTCGAATATTGGGCGGCGCGCGTAAAGCCCGGCCGCATCCTGTTCGAACTGGACGGCGTGCCCGGCCCGCTCGCAGCAGAGGCTTTCTCGCGCGCCGCGATGAAGCTGCCGATCAAGACGAAGGTTGTCGCTCGCCTCGGCGACACCTCCCACCTGGAGGGTTAATCCGTGGCGAATGTAGCTGACCTCAAGACCAAGTCGGACGACGAACTGTCGACCGAACTGAACAACCTGAAGCGCGAGCAGTTCAACCTGCGTTTCCAGGCGGCCACCAACCAGCTGGAAAAGCCCAGCCGCGTGAAGGAAGTCCGCCGGTCGATCGCGCAGATCAAGACGCTGCAGACCGAGCGTTCGCGCTCGGCCGCGAAGTAAGAAGGGAACACACGATGCCCAAGCGCGTGCTGACGGGAACGGTGGTTTCCGACAAGACCGACAAGACGGTGGTGGTTCGCGTAGAGCGCAAGGTAAAACATGCGCTCTATGGCAAGATCATCCGCCGTTCGAAGAAGTACCATGCCCATGACGAGGGCAATGTCTACAAGGAAGGCGAAACGGTCCGCATCGAAGAGACCGCTCCGATTTCCAAGCTCAAGACCTGGAAGGTCATCGAGCGCGTGGACACCCACAAGTCGCCGGAAACGGCGGCTTGAGGGAGGCTCGTTGAGCCTTTGAACTAAAAATGCGGCGCGGGGCTGGCCTTTTTCTCATGGAAAGGGTACAGGCCCGCGCTTCGCGTAGAGTCAAAGGTTCGGCTTAGGGGACTCTAGGCAGTGAAATTCGGAACCGCCGGGAATTGCCCCGGTAGGCCAAATAAGAAGGAACCGGATCCATGATCCAGATGCAATCCAATCTTGACGTCGCTGACAACAGCGGCGCCAAGCGCGTCCAGTGCATCAAGGTGCTGGGCGGCTCGAAGCGTCGCTTCGCGAGCGTAGGCGACATCATCGTCGTCTCGATCAAGGAAGCTGCGCCTCGTGGCAAGGTGAAGAAGGGTGACGTGCATCGCGCCGTCATCGTGCGCACCGCCAAGGACGTGCGTCGCGCTGATGGCAGCGTGATTCGCTTCGACGGCAATGCCGCTGTGCTCATCAACAAGAACGAGGAGCCGATCGGCACCCGTATTTTTGGCCCGGTCGTTCGCGAACTGCGCGCTAAGAAGCACATGAAGATCATCTCGCTTGCCCCCGAGGTGCTGTAATGAGCGCTGCGAAGATCAAGAAGGGCGACAAGGTCGTCGTCCTGGCCGGCAAGGACAAGGGCCGCACCGGCGCCGTCCTGCAGGTGCTGCCCAAGGACGACAAGGTTCTCGTCGAAGGCATCAACGTGCATGCGCGTCACCGCAAGCCCGACCAGGCGAACCCGCAGGGCGGCATCGAGCGCAAGCCCGCGCCGCTCCACATTTCGAACGTCGCTGTCGCCGACAAGGATGGCAAGCCGACCCGCGTCCGTTTCGAGGATCGCGACGGCAAGAAGGTCCGCGTCGCCGTCAAGTCCGGTGAGGTGCTGTAATGAGCGACAAGTACATTCCGCGCTCGAAGGCGCAGTATGACGCCGAAATCGTCAAGGCGATGACCGAGAAGTTCGGTTATGAGAACGTCATGCAGGTGCCCAAGATCGAGAAGATCACGCTCAACATGGGCGTGGGCGAAGCGACCCAGGACAAGAAGAAGGTCACTTCGGCCGCCGAGGAGATGGAACTGATCGCCGGCCAGAAGCCGGTCATCACCAAGGCCCGCAAGTCGATCGCGCAGTTCAAGCTGCGTGAAGGCATGCCGATCGGCGCCAAGGTCACGCTGCGTCGTGAGCGCATGTACGAGTTTCTTGATCGTCTGATCAACGTTGCTCTGCCCCGCGTGCGCGACTTCCGCGGTCTCAACCCGAAGAGCTTCGACGGCCGTGGCAATTATGCCTTCGGCATCAAGGAGCAGATCATCTTCCCCGAGATCAACTATGACCGCATCGACAAGGTGCGCGGCATGGACATCATCGTGACCACCACGGCGAAGACGGACGATGAAGCGCGCGAACTGCTGCGCCTCTTCGGTTTCCCCTTCCCGCTCGAAGAGAAGCAGGCGGCCTGAAAGGGCCCCGCTTCTCTCCCAAACGCTTAAGCTAAGGAAGAGAACTTAAGTCATGGCGAAACTGAGTTCGATCAACAAGAACGAGCGTCGCAAGAAGCTGGTGAAGAAATATGCCGGCCGTTATGCGAAGCTCAAGGCGATCGCGAATGATACCGCGGCCGATGACAGCGATCGTCTGATCGCGCGTCTGAAGATGGCGGAGATCCCCCGCAACGGCAATCCGACCCGCGTTCGGAACCGCTGCGAACTGACGGGGCGTCCCCGCGCATATTACCGCAAATTCCGTCTCTGCCGCGTGCAGTTGCGTGATCTGGCCAACAAGGGCCTGATCCCCGGCGTCACCAAGTCGAGCTGGTAAGGATCATTTGAAATGGCATTGACCGATCCCCTGGGTGATATGCTCACCCGCATCCGCAACGGGCAGCAGGCGAAGAAGGACAGCGTGATGTCCCCCGCTTCGAAGCTGCGCGCCCGCGTGCTCGACGTGCTGCAGCGCGAAGGTTACATCCGTGGCTATTCGGAGGAATTGCTCGGCAACCATCCCGGCCTGCGCATCGAGCTGAAATATTTCGAAGGCCAGCCGGCGATCAAGCATGTCGCCCGCGTGTCCAAGCCGGGCCGCCGCGTTTATTCGGGTTCCAAGGAACTGCCGGTGATCCGCAACGGTCTGGGCATCACGATTGTCTCGACGCCCCGTGGCGTTCTGTCCGACGCGGAAGCGCGGGAACAGAATGTCGGCGGCGAAGTGCTGGCGGAGGTGTTCTGATGAGCCGTACTGGTAAAAAGCCGGTCGCCGTCCCTGCGGGCGTGACCGCTGCCATCGCTGACGGTGCGCTGTCGGTGAAGGGCCCCAAGGGTACCCTGTCGCTGCCGCTGGCCGACGAAGTGACCTACAGCATCGAAGACGGCTCGATCGCCGTGCAGCCTGCAAACGACAGCAAGCGCGCCCGCGCTTTCTGGGGCATGCAGCGCACGCTGATCGCGAACCTGATCACTGGCGTGACCGAAGGCTTTTCCAAGAAGCTGCTGATCACCGGTGTCGGTTACCGTGCCAACTCGCAGGGCAAGACCCTGAAGCTGCAGCTCGGCTATTCGCATGACGTCGATTTCGAGATCCCCGAAGGGATCGAGATCAAGACCCCGGATAACACCACGGTCGAGATCAGCGGCATCGACAAGCAGAAGGTGGGTCAGGTTGCTGCCGAAATCCGCCGCTGGCGCAAGCCCGAACCCTATAAGGGCAAGGGCATCAAATACGCCGGCGAGTTCATCTTCCGCAAGGAAGGGAAGAAGAAGTAAGATGGCAAAGCTTTCCCTCTTCGCGCGGCGTCGCCGCCGCGTTCGCACCTCGCTCAAGGCAGTGTCGGGCCACAAGCCCCGCCTCAGCGTCCACCGTTCGGGCCGTCACATCTACGCCCAGGTCATCGACGATGCGCAGGGCAAGACCCTGGCCGCCGCGTCGACCCTGGACAAGGATGTGCGTGGCCAGACCGGCGCCACCTCGCAGGCCGCCGCCGAAGTCGGCAAGCGCGTCGCCGCCGCGGCGACCGCTGCCGGCGTCACCAAGGTCGTGTTCGACCGTGGTGGTTTCCTGTTCCATGGCCGCGTCAAGGCGCTGGCCGATGCGGCCCGTGAAGCCGGGCTGGAGTTCTGATCATGGCTGACGAAAACACCAACGAAGTCGTCGCGCCCGTCGAGGGCGTTGAAGCGGCACCGACCGAAGGTCGTGGTCCCGGCCGTGGCCGTGGTCGTGGCGGCGATCGCAACCGTGGCGAGCGTGGCGGCCGTGGCCGTCGCGACGACCGTCGCGGCAACCGCGACGAGGAACAGGGCGAAGAGCTGATCGAGAAGCTGGTTCACATCAACCGCGTTTCGAAGACCGTCAAGGGCGGTAAGCGCTTCGGTTTCGCCGCTCTGGTCGTCGTCGGCGACGGCAAGGGCCGCGCGGGCTTCGGCCATGGCAAGGCGCGCGAAGTGCCTGAAGCCATCAGCAAGGCGACCGCTTCGGCCAAGAAGGCGATGGTTCGCGTTCCGCTGAAGGAAGGCCGCACGCTGCACCATGACGGCCTGGGCCATTTCGGTGCGGGCAAGGTGACGGTTCGTTCGGCGCCTGCCGGTACGGGCATCATCGCCGGCGGTCCGATGCGCGCCGTGTTCGAAAGCCTCGGCGTCGCGGACGTCGTGACCAAGTCGAACGGCACGTCGAACCCCTATAACATGATCCGGGCGACCTTCGCGGCGCTGGGCGAGCAGACCAGCCCCAAGTCGGTGGCGCAGCGTCGCGGCAAGAAGGTCGCCGACCTGCTTCGTCGCGGTGGGGCCTCGGCCGAAGTCGCTCAGGCCGACGCCGAAGCGATTGCGGAGTAACTGATATGGCGAAGATCAAGATCAAGCAGATCGGTTCGCCGATCCGCCGTCCCGAAGCCCAGAAGAAGATTCTGATCGGCCTCGGCCTTGGCAAGATGCACCGCGTGGTGGAGCTGGAAGACACTGCGGAAGTCCGCGGCGCCATCGCCAAGCTGCCCCATATGGTGGCGGTGGTCGAAGACTGAGCCTTTCGATCATCAAGGAATGAAGCGGGAGAGGGGGGAACCCCTCTTTCGTTTTATGAAAGCGGGCAATATGCCCACTTTCGTCATCCCGGCGGAGGCCGGGATCTCAGGCCAGATGGCGCGTCCTCGATGAGGAGACCCCTGGCCGCAGGATGACTTCCGCGAGGAAGCGTCCAGATCAACCCGGCCCCAGCTTTCGCTGGGGCTTCGGTTCGATCCGAGAGGATCGAACCTCCGCGCGAACATAGCGAAAGCGAGTGCACAATGACGAAGCTTAACGAACTCAACGACAATGCCGGCGCCCGCAAGGGCCGGATGCGCGTCGGCCGTGGTATCGGCTCGGGCAAGGGCAAGACCGCCGGTCGCGGCCAGAAGGGTGCGAAGGCACGTTCGGGCGTTGCCATCAACGGTTTCGAGGGTGGCCAGATGCCGCTCCACATGCGTCTGCCGAAGCGCGGCTTCAACAACATCTTCGCAAAGGATTACGCGATCGTGAACCTGGGCGCGGTGCAGAAGGCGATCGACGCCGGGAAGCTGGACGCCAACGCCACCATCGACCATGCGGCGCTGAAGGCTGCTGCCCTGGCCCGTGGCGGCAAGGACGGCGTGCGTCTGCTCGCCAAGGGTGAACTGACCGCGAAGGTCAGCTTCCTGGTCGCGGGCGTGTCGAAGGGCGCCGTCGAAGCGGTCGAGAAGGCTGGCGGCAAGGTCGACGTGATCGAAGTCGTTCCGGCGGCGGAGAAGGCCAAGGCCAAGAAGGGCACTGCCCTTGCCGCGAAGAAGGCTGCTGCAAAGGCCTGATCTGGCCTTACAAGTCTTGCAAGCGTGACCCCGCTGCCCGATATGGGTCGGCGGGGTCATGTGCATCGGGGGTGCTATTTGTCGCAAGTGCGGCAATTCCCGGTTCGACAGCGCCCCATGGCCCCGCTAAGGGGTTAGCGATTCAGGCTGGAGCGTGACTCCGGCAAGATGTTTTGAAGGGCAGCCAAGATGGCATCGAGAGCCGACCAGCTCGCATCCAATCTCAGCCTGGCGAAGTTCAGCCAGGCGACCGACCTCAAGAAGCGCCTGTGGTTCACGCTGGGCGCGCTGATCGTTTTTCGCTTCCTCAGCTTCGTGCCGCTGCCGGGCGTCGATCCGACCGCCCTGTCGCAGCTTTACAAGCAGACCAATGGCGGCATCCTCGACATCTTCAACACCTTCTCCGGCGGGTCGCTTTCGCGCATGAGCCTGATCGCGCTCGGCGTGATGCCCTACATCACGGCGTCGATTGTGGTGCAGCTCGCCGCCAGCCTCTCGCCGCAACTCGCGGCGATCAAGAAGGAAGGCGAGAGCGGGCGCAAGAAGCTGAACCAATATACCCGCTACGGCACCGTCGGCCTGACCGCCGTTCAAGGCTATTTCATCGCCGTGGGGCTGGAGAGTTTCGGCGCCCAGTCGGGGGTGCAGGCGGTCGTCGATCCGGGCATGTTGTTCCGCGTCGCGGCGGTCATATCGCTGATCGGCGGCACCATGTTCCTGATGTGGCTGGGTGAGCAAATCACCTCGCGCGGGATCGGCAATGGCGTGTCGCTCATCATCATGGCGGGCATCGTCGCGCAATTGCCGGTGACGCTGAGCAACCTGTTCAAGTCGAGCAGCACGGGCGCGATTTCGGGTCTGGTCATCTTCCTGGTGATTGTGTTGGGCTTTGGCCTGATCGCCTTCATCTGCTTCATGGAGCGGGCGCAGCGGCGAGTGCTGATCCAATACCCCAAGCGCCAGACGCGCCAGGGACTGATGCAGGCGGACCGCAGCCATCTGCCGCTCAAGGTCAACACCGCCGGCGTGATCCCGCCGATCTTCGCCAGTTCGCTGTTGCTGATGCCGCTCACCGTCTCCCAATTTGCGGGACAGACCGTCGCGGGTGAGAGCAAGCTGGGCGATTTCGTGCTGACGCTGAACCAGTATCTGTCGCATGGCAGCCCGGTCTATATGGGGCTTTATGGCCTTGGCATCGTCTTCTTCTGCTTCTTCTACACCGCCGTGGTGTTCAATCCGGAAGAGACGGCCGATAATCTGAAGCGCAACGGCGGTTTCATCCCCGGCATTCGTCCGGGAAAGAACACCGAAAACTATCTCGACTATGTGCTGACCCGGATCACGGTGATCGGCGCGGCCTATCTGGCCTTCATCTGTCTGGTGCCGGAATTCGTCATCGCCCGCGCAGGCATTCCCTTCTACCTTGGCGGGACTAGCCTGTTGATCGTGGTCAATGTTACGGTCGACACTGTGACGCAGATTCAGAGCCATTTGCTGGCCCATCAATATGGGGACCTGATCAAGAAGGCAAAGCTGAAGGGGCGTCTGCGCTGAAGATGCAGCGCGGTTGGAAGCGCGAAAACAGGGGAGAATGCGCGACATGAATATCATATTGCTCGGCCCTCCGGGCGCCGGCAAGGGAACGCAGGCTACCCGTCTGGTAGACAGCCGGGCCATGGTGCAGCTATCGACGGGCGACATGCTGCGCGCGGCGGTGAAGGCCGGAACGCCGATCGGCCTTAAGGCCAAGGCCGTGATGGAGGCGGGCGAACTGGTGTCGGACGAGATCGTGTCGGGCATCATTGGCGAGGCGCTGGATGCGCTGTCGGCAGAGACCGGCGTGATCTTCGACGGTTATCCCCGGACCGAGGCGCAGGCCCATTCGCTTGACGGAATTTTGGCGGACCGCGATCGCACGCTCGACCATGTGATCGAGTTGGAAGTGGACGAAGACGCGCTGGTCGAGCGCATCACCGGCCGCTTCACCTGCGCGACCTGCGGCGAGGGGTATCACGACAGGTTCAAGACGCCGAAGGTCGAGGGTAGCTGCGACAAATGTGGCGGCCATGAGTTCAAGCGCCGTCCGGACGACAATGAGGAAACCGTGCGGACCCGCATGGCCGAATATCGCGCCAAGACCGCGCCGATCCTGCCGATCTACGAAGCGCGCGGCATCGTGTCGCGGGTCGACGGCATGGCCGACATGGACGATGTGACCGTCGCCGTCGGGGCCATATTGGACGGCAAGAACGGCTGAACCGAATTTTTCCGCGTCGGAAGCCATAACGGACGACTCGGAAAATCCGGCGAACCCCATTATCCTGCCCCCTGCATGGGAGGGCGTGATGAAGCGACATGGATCTTGGATATGGGCTGGTGTGGCGATGGCCGCGCCGGCCCATTCTGCTGTTACGGGTAGCAGCGATATCGGCTTTGCGGTGGAGAATAGCGTCGATGTCGCCGCCGATGCGGCGACCGTTTACCGGCTGTTGGGGCAACCGGCCCGCTGGTGGAACGGGGAGCATAGCTATAGCGGCGATGCGGCCAATCTCAGCCTTGATCCCGTGGCGGGCGGCTGTTTCTGCGAAAAGGTGCCGGGCAAGGATGGGCAGGCTGGAAGCGTCGAGCATGGCCGCGTGATCCATGCCGCGCCGGGCAGGCAATTGCGGCTTTCAGGAGCGCTGGGGCCGTTGCAGGCGGAAGCCGTGACCGGGACGCTGACTTTCGACATTGCTCCCGCTGGGAAGGGCGTGCGGGTCGAAATGAGCTATGTCGTGGGCGGCTACATGCGGGTCGGGGCGGCCAAGATCGCTCCACTTGTCGACAAGGTTCTGGCCGAGCAATTGCAGGGGTTGAAGCGGGCGGCGGAGGCGGAGCGGCCTTAGGGGGACGGGAGCATTGTCAGCCCGTCAGAGATAAGTGCCGTCTTAACCACGATATTAACGGAAAGATTGCTGTTCTGTTGCTATGGCGCGGGCATGACGGGGGCGCACCCTTCCACTCGCCGCTTGACGGAACTGGACGCCTTGCGCGGTCTGGGCGCACTGTGCGTGCTGGTTTTCCATTATTCCACCCGCTTCCATGAACTGTTCCCGCAGGCGGCCCATGTGCCCTTCAACTTCCTGGGCGGCAATTATCGGGTGCTGCTGTTCTTCGCCATTTCGGGCTTTGCGATCTTCTTCACGCTTGAGCGCATCCGGACCGTCGCGGATTTCCTGATCAACCGCTTCGCCCGGCTATATCCGGCCTATCTGGTTGCGATGCTGCTGACGCTGGGGGTCGAATATCTGGCGCGGGTGTCGCAACTGTTGATCGGGCCGGGCGCGATCCTGGCCAATTTCACCATGTTGCAGGGCTTCGCCTTCCTGCCGGAGGTTGACGGCGCCTATTGGACGCTGACGGTCGAGATCGCCTTTTACTTCTGCATGCTGTCGATCTGGAAATGGACGGGCCTCAGGCGGCTGGAGCCGGTGCTGGCTGGTTGGCTGATGCTGCGTTGGCTCTATGCGCTGTGGCCGGGCATGCCGGAGCGGATCGTGATGCTGCTGGTGCTGCGCTATCTGCCCTTCTTCATCATCGGCATATTGTCCTATCGCGTTTGGGCGGGGCAGCGGCGCTGGCGGGACCAGGCACCCCATGCCACACTGGCGCTGCTGTCGATCGCCACCGTCGACAGTTGGGACATCACTCTGACGGGTCTGATCCTGCTGGCGGTTTTCGCGGCGTTGATCGCCGGGAGGCTGCGGTTTCTGCGCTTTCCGCCGCTCGTCTGGATGGGCGGGATCAGCTATTCCTTCTATCTGATCCACCAGCATGTCGGCTTTGTCGTGATGCTGAAAATGGCGGACGCGGGATATAATCCGTGGGCGGGCTTTGCGGCGGCTTTTGCGGTGGCGCTGGCTTTGGGGACGATCATCAACCGGGCGGTCGAACGACCGGTGGGGGAGGCTATTTTGACTTGGTGGCGGCGGCGTCGGGAGCGGGCGGTGCTGACGGAGGTGGCGTCGGGCCGAGTGTGAGCGGGCTTCTTGTGGCTTAGATGGGTGGAGCGCGGACGTTCAGTTTCCGTTCGGGCTGAGCCCTTCGACTGCCTGCCAGGGCAGGCGCTCAGGATAAACTTGCCTTCGGCAAGTCGAAGCCTTCAGCCGAGCGGAGCGAGGCTTCCATGCTTCGCCTCCGCTCAGCAGAGCCCTTCGACTTCGCTCAGGGCGAACGGATATCTAATGTCCGCCATTGGCCAAAAGCAGGCGGATCGATCGAGCTAAGGCCGACACAAAAAGGGCGCCGCCGGCATCTCCGGCGGCGCCCTTTCCGTAATAACGTCGCTTACTGTGCGCGAGGCGCCGCTGCGGCCGCATTGGCGGGCAGGCCGCCTAGCTGCGTCACCAGCTTGGTATAAGCGTCGAGATAGGCCAGCACGATCACCTGCCCGATCTCCGTATTCTGATAGCCACCGCCGCCGACCGCAGCGAGACCGCCCCACCAGCCTGCACCGCCACCGCCGCCGAAGCTGAGGTCCGACTTGCGGGAATAGCCCTCCGTCAGCGCCTCTTCCTCGGTCGTGCGGGCGTTGACGATCGAAAGCGTCACATTGGCCTCGCTCTTCTTGATCGAGATGCCGCCGGCCAGCGCGCCGAAGGTCCGGCCGCCGAGCATGCCGCCGAGCATGCCGCCCAGCGCGTTGCCGCCCGAATTCTTGTTAGAGGAGACGATGTCGGGCTGCAGGTAATAATCCGCCGCCTTCACCTGGCCCTTGCCCAGGTTCGACCCCGCCTGCAATTCGCCGGAGTCGGCCATGGCGCGCTCCAGGTTGCGGCTGGCCATGGCGCGGCCCCGATTGACGATGCCGAAGCAGCCCGACTGCTGGATGAACACCTTGAGGATCGCCTCCGGGCTGCCCAGGTTCAGTTCACGCCACCACTGATTGTCCGGCTCGACAATCGCCACCGTGCCGATGCGGCGGGTGCAATGAGGAATTTCGGCGGTTTTCTTGGCCTGCTGCTGCCGGGCGGACGAACCCTTGTCGGCGGCCATCGCCGGAGAAGCCGCGACAGCCAGCCCGGCTGCGGCAGCGACGAATTTCGCGAACACACGCATTGTCATGCACCCCTGAAAGTTGCGGAAGTCGTTTTGCTTTTGTGGCGCCCCGATATTGGACCCAAGCTCTAGCACAACCGTCTGGGCGCGCAAGCAATGCGAATGGTTATCATCGCTATGCCCTTAGCGGGCGCGCCGATACGCGTGCCTGCTGACATGCCCGCAAATGGCTGCTATCGGCGCGGCCATGACCGATCTCTCGCACATCCGTAATTTCTCGATCATCGCCCATATCGACCATGGCAAGTCGACCCTGGCCGACCGCCTGATCCAGCGCACCGGGGGGCTGACCGACCGGGAGATGAGCGCCCAGGTTCTCGACAATATGGATATCGAGAAGGAACGCGGCATCACCATCAAGGCGCAGACCGTGCGCCTCGATTATGTTGCGAAAAATGGCGAAACCTATGAGCTGAACCTGATGGACACGCCGGGCCATGTCGACTTCGCCTATGAGGTGAGCCGGAGCCTTGCAGCGTGCGAGGGCGCGCTGCTGGTGGTCGACGCGGCGCAGGGCGTGGAAGCGCAGACGCTGGCGAACGTCTACCAGTCCATCGAGCATGATCATGAGATCGTGCCGGTGATCAACAAGATCGACCTTCCCGCCGCCGAGCCGGAGAAGGTGAAGGCGGAGATCGAGGAAGTGATCGGCCTCGACGCATCGGAAGCGGTGCTGGCCAGCGCCAAGTCGGGCATCGGCATCGACGACATATTGGAAGCGGTGGTCGCCAAGATTCCCGCGCCCAAGGGCGACCGCGAAGCGCCGCTGGAAGCGATGCTGGTCGATAGCTGGTACGACCCCTATCTGGGCGTCGTCATCCTGGTGCGCGTGATGAACGGCGTCATCAAGAAGGGCCAGAACATCAAGTTCATGATCGGCGGCACCGAGCATCTGATCGACCGCGTCGGCTGTTTCCGGCCGAAGATCGAGCAACTGGCGGAATTGGGGCCGGGCGAGATCGGCTTCATCACCGCGCAGATCAAGGACATCAGCCAGACCCGCGTGGGCGACACCATCACCACGGTCAAGAACCCGGCCAAGGAAGCCCTGCCGGGTTTCAAGGAAGTGCAGCCGGTGGTGTTCTGCGGCCTGTTCCCGGTGGACGCCAATGATTTCGAGAAGCTGCGCGATTCGATTTCCAAGCTTCGGCTGAACGACGCCAGCTTTTCCTTCGAAATGGAGACGTCGGCGGCGCTGGGCTTCGGCTTTCGCTGCGGTTTCCTGGGGCTGCTGCATCTGGAGATTATCCAGGAGCGGCTGACGCGCGAATATGATCTGGACCTCATCACCACCGCGCCGTCGGTGGTCTATGAAATCCATATGAATGACGGGACGACGCGGCACCTCCACAACCCGGCCGACATGCCCGACGCCAACCATATCGATTTTATCGAGGAACCGTGGATCGAGGCGGTGATCTACTGCCCCGACGAATATCTGGGTAGCATCCTCAAGCTCTGCCAGGACCGGCGCGGCATTCAGAAGAATCTGACCTATGTCGGCGGGCGGGCGCAGGTGACCTATGAACTGCCGCTCAACGAGGTGGTGTTCGACTTTTACGACCGGCTCAAGTCGATCTCGCGCGGCTATGCCAGCTTCGACTATCACCAGATCGGCACGCGAGAGGGCGATCTCGTCAAAATGGGCATCCTCGTCAATAACGAGCCGGTCGATGCGCTCTCCATGATCGTTCACCGGGGCACCGCCGAATCGCGCGGACGCGGCATGTGCGAGCGGCTGAAGGATCTGATCCCCCGCCATCTGTTCAAGATTCCGATTCAGGCGGCGATCGGGGGCAAGGTGATCGCTCGCGAAACCATCGCGGCGATGCGCAAGGATGTGACCGCCAAATGCTATGGCGGCGACATCACCCGCAAGAAGAAGCTGCTGGAGAAGCAGAAAGAGGGCAAGAAACGGATGCGCGAATATGGGTCCGTCCAGATCCCGCAGGAGGCCTTCATCGCCGCGCTGCGCATGGGGGATGAGGGCTAGCGGTTTTCGATCTGATTGAATCAGATCGACCGCTCTATTTCTTTGTTTTACCGCGATTTCTTAAACGTCAGATGATGCCATCGGACTGGAAATCGCTCTAGGGCCGCATCCCGCTTGACCGTGGCGCTGCTTCCATGGTCAATGCTTGCGCCTATTCAGGCGGTAAGCGACAGGGGAATGGCGTGAGCGAGACATGGCTGTACGATGAGCATCCCGCGATGTTCCGTGCGCATCCCTTCCTGTTCATCCTGCTGCTGATTTCCGTCGTCGGCATCCTGGCCATCGGCGTGTGGTGGGTGTTGCGCAAGGGCGAGCGGCTGGCGCTTTCCGACCGGGAAGTGCTGTTGGAGCGCGGGCTGCTGGCCAAGCAGCGGACGGAGATCGCGCTGTCCAGCATCCGCAGCGTGCGTATTACCCAGACGTTGGGCCAGCGTATATTCAACGTCGGCAATGTGGAGCTGTTCAGCGCGGGCGATGTGGCGGAAATCGCGGTCAAATCCATGCCCCGGCCGGACCGCATCCGGGCGATTGCCGCGTCCCGCAACCTCGATCTGCTGCCCCAGCGATAGGAGAATGGTGAACAGCCTCTTGACTTGTCCGCATTTATTTCAACGATAGTGCAACAGCGAGAAGGGGTGCTTTGGAGCGCCCCCAGACCAGCAGGAAGGACGCCGGAGGAAAGCCGGTCCGCAGTGGCGCGGGCAGGCGTGCAAGGGGTCGTCGTGCATGGGCTTTCGTGTGATGCCGTCGCTGCCGGAACTGACCGTGCAGCAGCAGGACGAAGTCCGTCAGACTTGCGGTTTCGCTTGTGTCCGCTGCGGCGTGACCATTTACCGTTATCTGCAACTGCCTGAAAGCCATGGCGTGACGCTGCTTTGCCCGACCTGCCATGGGTTGGTCGAGGAAGGGCGGCTGACGCCGACGCAGGTGCAGGGCTTCCATGCCAACCCGGTCGTGCGGCAGCGCCATTTCGCGCGCGACCGCCTGCCCTTTTCGCCGGAATTGCCGACGCTGATCATGGGCGGTTCGCAATTGCTGAGGGACACGCCGATCCCGCTGATGCTGGATGGGGAGCCGATCCTGATCTTCGCCCCGCCGCGCCGGAGCAATGGGGCGACGCGAATCAGCGTGCGCATGGGCGGCCCCGATGGCGAGCCGGTGCAGGTCGTGAACGGCAATGAATGGATGCCGGTCGACGGTAGCTGGCACTTCCTGCTGCGCGGCGACCGCTACAGCATGATGGCGGCGCGGGGCGAGGGGTTGGCGGTGCTGCGCATCGTGGCGCGCAACCGGATCGCGGTGGAGCATCTGCGCACCACCATCAGGGGACGGCGGCTGGAGGTGACGCCCGACTGGCTGGAGATCGACGGCAAGCGCTATGTCGGGCGGATCGGCAGCGGGACGTTGATCGGGCTGGAGTGTTGAGCGCGACGGCGGCGCGGATATGCCCAAGCATCTCTCCGTGATCCGCGTCGTTTCGGACGGGGGAGGATTCAGCCGCAGCGGGCGGAGGTGATCGCCATGTTCCCATCATAGCTGACGGTCAGCCGGTCGGGGCGGAAATCCATGGTCATCGCCATGCCGGGCGCGCCCCAGCGAAGGGTGCGGGCGCCCGACGCCTTGAGCAATCGCGCGCCAAGATCCGCGCTGGCGGTCTGGCCCACGAACCGGTCCAGCCCTTCGTCGCGGCACGATCTTTCGGCTGTGGGCGGCGGTGGCGTGGCGGGGCCTTGGGCGCCTGTGCAGGCGGCCAGCAGAGGAAGCAAAATCAGCCCCGTCGTCCGCATCCGTCCTGGCTCCTATTCCGTGCGGGTCATCTTGAGGCGACCGTTCCGGACTGCGAAGGCGAGGCGGCCTTCGACCAGATCGACGGCATCGCGCCCAAATTGCTCATAGCGCCAGCCCTCCAGGATCGAGAGATCCTCGCGCACGCCCGCCGCCAGCGCGTCGATATCGTCGCTGCGGGCGATCAGGCGCGCCGCGACATTGATGTCGCGTGAGCGGATTTTGAGGAGCAGCTTCAAAAGGTCGGCCACCAGCGCGCCGTCCTTGCCCAGGCCGGGGCGCTTGGGATCGCGCTCAGGCATCTCCTCCTTGGCGAGCGGCGTGTGGCTTGCGAGCGCGAGCATCAGGCGGTTGCCGATATCGTTGGTCTTCCAGGTGGCGGAGAGGCCGCGTACTTTGCCCAAATCTTCCTGGCTACGCGGCGGGTGGCTGGCGATGTCGGCCAGCGTCTCGTCCTTGACGATGCGGCCGCGTGGCAGGTTCTTGTCCCGCGCCTCTATCTCGCGCCAGGCGGCAAGGGCCTTCAGGCGGCCAAGGACATCGGCCTTGCGGCTGGCGATGCGGACGCGCTGCCATGCTTCCTGGGGGTCGTTCTCGTAATTGGAGGGATCGCTGATCCGCTCCATCTCCTGGTCCAGCCAGTCGCCGCGCCCGGTGCGCCGCAGTTCCTCCAGCATCTTGGGGAAAATCTGGATCAGATAGGTGACGTCGCCGATGGCGTAATCGATCTGCCGCTTGTCCAGCGGGCGGCGCGCCCAGTCGGTGAAGCGCGCGCCCTTGTCGAGCTGCACCCCCAGCCAGGCGTCGACCAGGTTGCCGTAGCCGATCTGCTCGCCCAGCCCTAGCGCCATCGCCGCGATCTGCGTGTCGAACATCGGGTGCGGCGTCTTGCCGGTCAGATTATAGATGATCTCCAGATCCTGCCCACCGGCGTGAAAGACCTTCAGCACATCCTCATTGTCGACCATCAGGTCGAGCAGGGGGGAAAGGTCCAGCCCCGGCGCCTTGGGATCGATGGCGGCGGCTTCGTTCGAATCCGCGACCTGCACCAGGCAGAGGTCGGGCCAATAGCTGTTTTCGCGCATGAACTCGGTATCGACCGCGATGTAGGGCGACTTGGCGATCCGGGCGCAGAATGAAGCGAGAGTCTTGCTGTCGGTAATCAGCGGATGGATTTGCATATGGTCTTCGATCTTATTATGGGCTGGCCCGTCGCGCACGGGCTGGTCAATGCTTGACAAGACTGCCCATAGCGGCGCTGCAACAATTTGTCATTTCCGTAAAACGTAGCTGAAAGAATAGATCGCCATGCATGCCTATCGCACCCATAATTGCGGCGCCCTGACCTCGGCCGAAGTCGGCGACGAGGTGCGCGTGTCCGGCTGGGTGCACCGCAAGCGCGACCATGGCGATCTGGTCTTCATCGACCTGCGCGACCATTATGGCATGGTGCAGATCGTCACCGAAGTCGACGGGCCGGTGTTCCAGGTGATCGAATCGCTGCGCGCCGAAAGCGTCGTGACCGTGACCGGCAGGGTCGTCGCCCGCGCCAGGGAGGCCGTGAACCCGAATCTGCCCACCGGGGAGATCGAGATTCGCGCTCTGGACGCCGTGGTGCTTTCCGCCGCCGCCGACCTGCCGCTGCCGGTGGCGGGGGAGCAGGAATATCCCGAGGACATCCGCCTGCGCTACCGCTTCCTCGACCTGCGGCGCGAGACGTTGCACGCGAACATCGTCAAGCGGACGAAGATCATTTCCGACATGCGCCGCCGCATGGAAGGCATCGGCTTCACCGAATATTCGACGCCGATCCTGACCGCGAGCAGCCCCGAAGGCGCACGCGACTTCCTGGTGCCCAGCCGCATCCATCCGGGGAAATTCTACGCCCTGCCGCAGGCGCCGCAGCAATATAAGCAGTTGCTGATGGTCGCGGGCTTCGACCGCTATTTCCAGATCGCGCCCTGCTTCCGCGACGAAGACCCCCGCGCCGACCGCCTGCCGGGCGAATTCTACCAGCTCGACCTCGAGATGAGCTTCGTCACGCAGGAAGATGTGTGGAACACCATGGAACCGGTGATCGCGCAGGTGTTCGAGCAGTTCGCCGACGGCAAGCCGGTGACTCCCGCCGGCAGCTTCCCGCGCATCCCCCATGCCGAAGCGATGCTGAAATATGGCAGCGACAAGCCCGATCTGCGCAACCCGATCCTGATCACCGACGTCACCGATCATTTCGTGGAGTCGGGCTTCGGCATCTTCGCCTCGCTGGTGGAGAGCGGCAGCGTGATCCGCGCCATCCCGGCGCCGGGTGCTGGCGCTGGCAGCCGGAAATTCTTCGACGACATGAACAATTGGGCGCGGACCGAAGGTTATTCGGGCCTTGGCTATATCAACATCAAGGATGGCGTGCCCGGCGGCCCCATCGCCAAGAATCATGGCGAGGAGCGGACGGCCAAGCTGATCGAGGCGCTGGGGCTGGGACCGAATGACGGCGTGTTCTTCGCGGCGGGCAAGGAAAGCCAGGCGGCGAAGCTGGCGGGTCTGGCGCGGATTCGGGTGGGCGAGCAGCTCGACCTGATCGACAAGGACCGGTTCGAACTGTGCTGGATCGTCGACTTCCCCTTCTACGAATATGATGAGGACACCAAGTCGATCGACTTCGCGCATAACCCCTTCTCCATGCCGCAGGGCGGGCTTGACGCGCTGAACGATCAGGATCCGCTGACGATCAACGCCTATCAGTACGACATGGTCTGCAATGGTTATGAAATCGCTTCGGGTTCGATCCGCAACCAGTCGCCGGAACTGATGGTCAAGGCGTTCGAGAAGGTGGGTCTCAGCCAGGCCGATGTGGAGGAACGTTTCGGCGGGCTTTACCGGGCGTTCCAATATGGCGCGCCGCCGCATGGCGGGATGGCGGCAGGTGTCGACCGCATCGTGATGCTGCTCTGCGGGGCGCAGAATCTGCGGGAGGTCACGCTGTTCCCAATGAACCAGCGCGCAGAAGACCTGCTGATGGGCGCGCCCAGCGCGGCGGAGTTCAAGCAGTTGCGGGAACTGAGCATCCGGGTCGTGGAGCCGCAGACGAAGGCCTGACCGCTTTCATTCGTCCCTTGTTAAAGCCCCGCCCCCATAGTCTAACGGGGGCGGGGCTTTGCTTTTGCCGGAGGGACGGATGGCCATCGACCTTGCCGATTATGAGAAGGGCGCGAAGTTCAAGGGCGACTATGAGGCGACATTGGCCGAATTGCAGAAACGGCTCGCCAAGATTCAGGTCGCGCACATCATCCACGACCGGCGCAGCGTCATCCTGCTCGAAGGGTGGGACGCGGCGGGCAAGGGCGGCATCATCAAGCGCATGACCGCGCAATGGGATCCGCGCTATTACAGGGTCCATCCGATCTCCGCGCCGACCGAGGAGGAGGGCGACCGGCATTTCCTCTGGCGTTTCTGGACACGGCTGCCGGCGGGGCGCAACATCGCGATCTTCGACCGGAGCTGGTATGGCCGGGTGCTGGTCGAGCGGGTGGAGGGCTTCTGCTCCAAGGGCGAATGGAAGCGCGCCTATGAGGAGATCAACGCCTTCGAAAAGCAGCAGGTCGATGCCGGGACCAACATCGTCAAACTGTTCGTCCACATTACGCAGGAGGTGCAGGACGAACAGCTTGCGCAGCGGCTCGACACACCCTGGAAGCGGTGGAAAACGGGTGCTGAAGATTATCGCAACCGGGCGAAGCGGGCGGACTATCTGGGCGCCATGCACGACATGTTCCGCAAGACCGATACGAAGGCGGCGCCCTGGCAGGCGATCGACAATAATCATCGCGGCGCCGGGCGGATCGCGGCCCTGGATCATGTGGCCAGGCGATTGGAAAAGCTGGTCCCGATGGATTTTCCGGAGGCCGACCCGGAAGTCGTGAAGCTGGCCGCCAAGGCCTATGGTTATAAGAAAATATCGTAAAAACAATCATTTGTAACAAAATTGTCATCAAATCCTAACGGCTCGTTTACCATTAGGGGCTTATTCGGCGTTTATGTACGCGCCGCCAATGCTCGACCGATCCCCGCGGACGCCGATCCCGCCCCATGGGACGGGCCTTGTTCCCGTGACGCCCAGTCCGGCGATCCGGTTGGGGCGGCCGCTCAGCGAGGCGGTCGATCATTTCCAGCATGACCCCGCGCTGCGGCTGCTGCCGGTGCTGGATGGGGCGGACCGGCCGGTGGGCGCGATATACGAGCGTGACATGCGGCGCATCCTGTTCAATCCCTTCGGTCATGCGCTGTTGCGCAATCCCAGTTTCGGCGGGCGGCTGGACGATCATGTGCGGCCTTGCGCGACGGTCGAGCGGCGCGCCAGCATAGAGACGCTGATCGACCTTTATGCCGCGCAGGGGCAGGGTTGCGAAGGGCTGATCGTGGTGGATGGCGACTGCTATGCCGGGATTGCCGGAGGGCAGCTTCTGCTCAAGCTGGCGGCGGAGCGGGATGCGCAGGTGGCGCTGGCGCGGGTCGAACGGCTGGAAATGGTGACACGTGAGAGTGCGACCTTCCGGGGCGATATCCAGACTCTGATCGCGGACCTTGTGTCCATGGCGGACATGCTCTCACGGCTGGCGGAGGATGCGGCGGAGCGGTCGGCGCATAATGGCCATGCTTCGGCGGGCATGGCGGTGGCGGCGGCCCAGACGGCGGACAATCTGTCAGGCATCGCGGCGTCCGGACGGGAATTGGGGCTGCTGTTCCAGTCGATGGAGGAGGAAGTGCGCGAGGCGGGAGCCGCCATTCGCGACGCCGTCGACCAGACGCAATCGGGCGCGGCGCAGACGCGGACGCTGAGTGCGCAGGCCGACGGGATCGGTGAAGTGACCGCGCTGATCGACGCGATTGCGCGGGCGACGACGACCTTGGCGCTCAATGCGGGGATCGAGGCGGCGCGCGCAGGGGATGCCGGGCGGGGTTTTGCAGTGGTCGCGCGGGAAGTGAAATCGCTCGCCGGGCAGACTCGCGACGCGGCGGCGGAGATTGCGCGGCGGATCGACCATATCCGCGCCACGGTCTGCCATGTGGCGCAGGGCCATGCGCACATGGATGCGGCGATCGCGACGGCCGACCGGCTGTCGGCTTCCGTATTCCAGGCGGTGGCGCGCCACGGCGCTTTCAGCCGGGCGATCGCAGGCAGCGTGGAGGAGGCGGGGGAGGCCAGCGGGCACATCCGCGCCAGCGCCAGCCAGATCAGCGTCAATGCGGGCGCGGCGGTGGAAGGTGCACGGGCCATGCGTGACGCGGCGAGCCGTCTGTCGGACGAAGCGCACCGGCTGGATGATCGCGCCAGCGCGTTCATCCGGGCGATTCAGGCGGCGTAACCGGAAAAGGGCTGGCTTCGGACGGGTTTCGGGTTAGGCTCTCCTTCCATCAAGAAGGAGAGGATGCATGCTCGTCATGTTCGTTGGCGCCGACCGGACCGAAACCGCCGTCAATGCCGCGCAGGTCACCTTCGTTTCATCGGTCACAGACGGGACACGCATTCGTTTCGGAGAGGGACGCAGCGTGACGGTGGTCGAACCGATCGCCGAGGTGATGGAGCGGCTCAACGTGATATTGCGGCGGGATGATTAGCGGGGATGCTTCGACGGTTTTGGGTAGTCAGCCGTCGTTCCCCCTCCCGTTTACGGGAGGGGAATGCCTTGGATTGGCCCGTCATCACTCCGGATAGCTGATCGCCATCACCTCATATTCCTTCTCCCCCGCCGGGAGCGTCACGCGGCGCAGGTCGCCGACTGCCGCGCCGCGCAGGGCGCGGGCGATGGGGGTGGTCCAGCCGATGCGGCCTGCGCTGGCCTCCGTCTCGTCATTGCCGACCAGGGTGACGGTGCGGTGCTTGTCGTCCTCGTCCGCGATGGTGACGGTGGCGCCGAAATAGACCTTGCTCTTGTCGGGCTGCTGGCGCGGATCGACGACCTTGGCGTCCTTCATCTTGCGGGACAGGCGCTTCAATTGCCCGTCGATCTCGCGCATCCGCTTGCGGCCGTAGAGATAGTCGCCATTTTCGCTGCGGTCGCCATTGCCCGCGGCCCAGCTTACCACTTCCACGATCTTCGGACGCTCGACGCCGAGCAACTGGTCATATTCGGCGCGCAGCTTCGCGAAGCCTTCGGGGGTGATGTAATTGGGGTGGGCGGTGCTCATGCCCAGCCCATAAACCAAGTTCAGCCCGGTGTCTGCTTGCCGAGATATCTGGACAGCGGCGTCGACGTTCCCCGGAAACGGGCGCGCCCAGGGTTCATCGCCTCATAGACCACCGCATTTTCCAGCACGCGCTGGACATAGTTGCGCGTCTCGAAGAGCGGGATCTGCTCGATCCAGCGCAGCATGTCGGCGCCCGGCAAGCGGGGGTCGCCATTGGCGGCGATCCAGCGGTTCACATTGCCCGGCCCGGCATTATAGGCCGCGACCGCCAGCGGATAGCTGCCGCCATAATAGTTGAGCATCCGCTGGAAATAGGAGGAGCCGAGCATGATGTTGTAGCTGGGATCGTTGAGCGCGCTGGCATCATAGCTCAAGCCCAGCTTGCCCGCCTGCTCGCGCGCCGTGCCGGGCATCAACTGCATCAGGCCGCGGGCGCCCGCATGGCTGACGATCTGCCGGTCGAACTGGCTTTCCTGCCGGGCGATGGCGTGCACCATGGTCCAGTTGGATTGCGCTTCGGATGGCACGGGCACGCGGGGGAAGGCGCTTTCCCCATAGCCGGTGAGGCCGCTCGACACGGCGCGGCGGCCGACCATAACGCCCATGTCGGGGCGGCCGATGCTCTGCGCCAGTTCCACCGCCAGATAATGGTCGGCGTCGCTGTCGGCATTGTTCGCGATGGCGCGGGCGAATTTGCTCTGATCCTCCCAATAACCCATCTGGCCCAGCGCCTTCACCGCGCGGACGACCGAGCGATTGGCGAAGGCGGCGCGCTCCGCCGCGGAGATTTCGACCGGGCGCTCGACAGCGGCAGGGGCGGGGATGGGGCTGCCCAGCCGCTCAAGCGCGAGTTGGCCGTAAAACTGGTCCGGGAAGGCGCCGGCACGGGTGAAATAGCTGTTCGCCGTTGCGGCGTCGCCCGCCTGGAGCGCGGCGCGGCCCGCCCAATAGAAGCCCTTGGACTGGGTCTGCGGCGATTTGGCGGCGGTGGCGTAGCGGCGGAACATCTCCACCGCGTCCTTCGGCTTGTTGAGATTGTAGAAGGCCGTCGACCCTGCCAGCCAGGCGAGGCTGGTATAATCGTCGCGCTCGCCGATGGGCCGCGTGTTGACGTCGGTGCCGGGCAGATAGGCGTCGTCCAGCTTGCTGGCGATGCCGTAGGCGAAGCTCCACTGGCTGTCGTTCGCGGCGGCGCGGGCCTGGGTCAGCAGCACCTCATACCATTTTTCCGCATCGCCCGGCCGGAAGGTCAACGCCGGGCGGTTGGCGAGATATTGGCGTCCGGCGATCCAGTTGCCGGTGTTGAGCAGCCAGCTTGCCTTGTCCGCAATGAAGCCCGCGTCGGTCGCGCCCACGGCTTCGGCCAGTTGCATCTTCGCCGCGGCGTCGGGCGCCTTCTGGCGGAGGGCGATGCGCGCATCATAGACCGGGCGGCGGGCGGGGGAGACATAGGCCAGCATCCGCTGCGCGCCGAACATGTCGCCCTTCCACAGCAGGGCGTCGGCGCGCAGGTCATGCTCCACCGAGGTCCAGCCGGAGCCGAAGAGCGAGAGCAGCCGCGTTTCGTCATCGGGCGAGAGCGTGCCGCCGACCCAGGCGTTGCGCGCCGCGATCCGGGCTTCGCCGGTGCGGCCCTGCTGCAACAACGCCAGCGCGTAACGGGCGTTGCCGGTCGCGGTGCGCGGCGGGAAGCGGGCGAAGAAGGCGACGACTTGCCCCGGATCGTAGCTGTTGGGGTTGATGCCCGTTTCCGCCAGCCGCCGCATCCGGTCCTCGCCCGGCCAGCCGGGGTTCGCCATGATGAAACTCATATAGGTCGAAGCCCCCAGCCCGTCGCTCTGCTGAAGCGCGCGCCACTGGCTGATCGTGCCGGAGATGGCGGGATCGCTCGCCACGCCGATTCGGCTTTGCGCCTGCTGCCAGGGACTCGGCTCCGTAGAGCGGGGAATCGGCTGCACGACCGCGCCCCGCGGATAGGCCGAAGCGGGCGGAGGCGCGGGCGTCTCCGTCTGGGCGCTGGCACCTGCGGTGAAAAGGAGAAGGGCAATCAAGGGCATACGAATCATGACAGTTTCAGAAGAGGAGGGCGACAGCCTACTAGACATGATCGCAAATGCATCCTTATCAGGCCATGAATGACGCGCTATAGCGCGCCGTTCGTGTATTTGACGCTATGATGCCCCGGAATCCCGGTGAATTGAAGGAGTTTCTTTGCCATGTTTTCCGGGTCGATTCCGGCGCTGATCACACCCTTTCGCGACGGGGCGGTGGATGAGGCGGCTTTTCGCGCCTTTGTCGACTGGCAGATCGAGGAAGGCAGCAGCGCGCTCGTTCCCTGCGGCACCACCGGGGAAAGCGCGACCATGACGGTCGAGGAGCATAATCGCGTCATCGCCATCTGCGTTGACCAGGCGGCGGGCCGCGTGCCGGTGATTGCGGGCTGCGGGTCGAACGACACGCGAATCGCGCTGGAACATATGTTCGCGGCGCAGGCGGCGGGCGCCGATGCGGCGCTGGTGGTCGCGCCCTATTACAACAAGCCCAATCAGGAGGGGGTCTATCAGCATTTCGCCTATCTGGCGGAGCGCTGCTCCCTGCCGATCCTGCTCTACAATGTGCCCAGCCGCACCATCACCGATATCGGCGTGCCGGTGATCCACCGCCTGTCGGAGGAATTTCAGACTATCGTCGGCATCAAGGACGCCACCGGGAATCTGGGGCGGGTCACCGCGCAGCGTCTCGCCTGCCGTCCCGACTTCTGCCAGCTTTCCGGGAATGACGAAACCGCGCTGGGATTCAACGCCATGGGGGGGAAGGGCTGCATTTCGGTCACGGCCAATGTCGCGCCGCGCCTGTGCGCCGATTTCCAGAAAGCGATTGCGAGCGGCGATTGGGATGGTGCCTTGGCGCTCCAGGATCGTCTCTATCCGCTGCACGATGCCCTGTTCAGCGACTCTTCACCCGGCCCGGTCAAATATGCCCTTACGCGCGTCCGGCCCGACATGCCCGGCGACGTCCGACTGCCGATCACCTGGCCGACGGAATCGAGCCGCGCCGCTGTCGACCGGGCTTTGGAGATCGCCGGACTGGTATAAGGCCGCGCCGTCCCCATATCCTGTCCTTTCGGGACGCGTGCCTGGAATAAGGACCGGGCGCGGTGCGTCCGGGATGCAACTGCGCTCGACACGAACGGAAGTTTAGAAAAGACTGATGGCCCGTCCCCGTCCCGAAGCCTTCGACAAGAAGAAGATCGTCGCCGAAAACCGGCGTGCGCGTTTCGAATATTTCCTGGAGGATGTGTTCGAGGCGGGCATCGCCCTGCAAGGAACCGAGGTCAAATCGCTGCGCTTTGGCGAGGGCAATATCGCGGAAAGCTATGCCGAGGTGAAGGGCGAGCAGGTGTGGCTGGTCAACAGCAACATCCCCGAATTCAGTCATGGGAACCGCTTCAATCATGAACCGAAGCGCCCCCGCAAGCTGTTGCTGCACGAGCGGGAGATCGCCCGCATGCACGGCGCGGTGGAGCGCAAGGGCATGACGCTGGTGCCGCTGTCGATCTATTTCAACAGCCGGGGCAAGGCGAAGGTCGAACTGGCGCTGGCCAAGGGCAAGAAGACCCATGACAAGCGCGAAACGATCAAGGAACGCGACTGGAAGCGCGATCAGCAGCGCATCATGAAGGCGCATGGCTGATGGATAACAGGCTCAGTCGCTGGTGGCATGCCAATGCCCCGACCCGCGAGTCTCTGGAGGAAAACCGCTTTTTGGCCCCGGTCGCGCATCGGGTGCTGGAGCCTTCCTTGTGGCGTTTTACCCGGCGGTCGGTGCCGCGTGGCGTGGCGCTGGGGTTGCTGGTCGGCATCTTCCTGCTGATCCCCGGCGTGCAGATTGCGGGCGCGGCGCTGCTGGCGCTGCCGTTTCGGGCGAATATCCCGCTGGCGGCGGCGATGACCTTTCTTTCCAATCCGGCGACGACACCGCTGTTCCTGATGGCATCGGTCTGGATGGGCAACTGGATGCTGGGGCGGACGGCGGATGCCTCCGGCTTCATGGCGCTGGTCGACAAGCATGCCTCCATCCGCGACTGGTGCGCCTGGCTCTTTTCCGAAGCGGCGCCGGCGATGCTGGTGGGGCTGGCGCTGATTTCGCTGGCTTTCGCGGTGGTCGGCTATTTCCTGGCCGACTGGATCTGGCGCCATCGCATGGGCCGGAAATGGCATGCGCGCAAATTGAGGATTGGCAAGGCACGCGAAAGCAGCGCATTGGAGGAAATCGCTTCGGCCTGATGCCGGGGACGAGGCAATCCATTGTGAATGCAGGGGGCGCGTGTGATCAGGGATGGAGACGCTTGGGCGGCTGACCGGCCATCGCCTCTGGGTCTGCCCCTGCTGATCGGATTGGCGCTGATTTCCGCCGGGCTGGTCGTCTATGCCGTCGGGAACTGGACGCTGGGCGCTGGATTCGGCGCCGCGGTGTTGGCCGGGGCGGCTCTGCTGAGCTGGTATCGCAAGCTCCATCCGCAGGAAGCGGCGGTGGGAGAGGCGGTGCCTGACTGGACAGTGGCGCGGGCGGCGGCGGACGCATCCAGCATGGCGATCGCCGTCACCGACCGCGCCGGACGGCTGGTCTGCGCCAGCGATTTGTTCGGGGAGTGGTTCCCCGGATTTCCCACGCCGCCGCTCATCACCGGCGATGCCGCCCTGGCCGACCATCTGGGCAATGCCGCCCGCGCCGCCTGGCGCGATGGCGAGGCGCGGGTCGAGGGGATCGTTCAGGGCGCGTTGCGGCTGGACGCCTTCATCGGCCGCACGGGCCGGTCGGAGGATTATCTGCTGTGGCGCTTTTCGCCGGTGCGCCAGCCCAGCGCGCTGGACGACGTGTATCGCCTGCTGACCGGGGAGGCCGGGCGCCAATTGGGCGAAGCGGGCATCATGGCGGTGATGATCGGCGGCGAAGGGCGCATCCGGGCGGCCAATGGCGCCTTCCTGCTGCGCGCCGCCGGACGGATCGATGCCAACATCACCGGGCGCGATTTCGCCGCGCATATGCGAGTGGACGACAAGGCCCGGCTGTTCCTGGCGCGGGAGGAATCGGGCGGCATTCCGCTGCGGCTGTTGCAAGTGCCGTTGAAGCGCGCGGCTCAGCCGGTCGGTGCGCAATCGGGCGCGCAGGATGGACCGATGCTGCTGCTGTTGATCGATGAACCGGCGGGCAATGCGGGCGGGACATCGGCGCTTTCCTATATCGAGACGCTGCTGTCGCTGCTGCCCTTTGGTCTGGCCATGGCGGATCGCGACGGGCGGGTGCTGTTCCTCAACAAGGCCTTTTCGCGGGCGGCGGGCCTCAAGGAAGGCGAGAAGCCGAGCTATCCGGGCGATCTGGTCGTGCGGGAGGATCAGGCGGCGGTGGCCGACGCGGTGCGGCGCTTTGCCGTGGGCCCGCAAATGTCGGGCGACGTGGCCGTGCGCATGCGCGAGCAGCCCGACGAGCCGATCGCGCTCAGCCTGGCGGGCGTGCGCGGGCTGGGGGAGGCGGCAGTGCTGCTGTCCCTCAAGGACAATAGCGAGGAGAGCAAGCTCAAGCGACAGGTGGCGCAGGCGACCAAGATGCAGGCCATCGGCCAGCTTGCGGGCGGCGTGGCGCATGACTTCAACAATATCCTGACCGCGATCATCGGCCATTGCGACCTGATGCTGATGCGCCATACGCCCGGCGACAGCGACTATGACGACATTCAGCAGATCAAGTCGAACAGCAACCGGGCGGCGGGGCTGACGCGGCAATTGCTGGCCTTTTCCCGCCAGCAGACGTTGCGGCCGCAGATATTGCAATTGCCCGACATCGTCGCGGACGTCTCCAACCTGCTGAAGCGCCTGCTGGGCGAGAGCGTGAAGCTGGAAGTCACCCATGGCCGCAACCTGGGCGCGGTACGGGCGGATCCCGGCCAGTTGGAGCAGGTGATCGTCAATCTGGCCGTCAACGCCCGTGACGCCATGCCGGACGGGGGCACGCTCAACATCCAGACCTATGCCGTGCCTGCCGCCAAGGTGCGGGAGATGCGGTCGGACATATTGCCGCCCGCCGACTATACGGCGGTGCGGGTGTCGGACACGGGCCTGGGCATTCCGCCCGACATCCTGTCGAAGATTTTCGAGCCTTTCTTCACCACCAAGGAACTGGGCAAGGGGACGGGCCTTGGCCTCTCCACCGTCTACGGCATCGTCAAGCAGTCGGGCGGGTTCATCTTCGCGGAGTCGGAACTGGGGCGCGGGGCGAGCTTCGTCATCTACCTGCCGGTCTATCAGGGCGCCGATGCCGATCAGGCCGCCCAGCCCAAGGCGCCTGTCCGTCGCAGCGAAACCTGGGGCACCGGCACGGTGCTGCTGGTGGAGGATGAGGATATGGTGCGCGCCGTCGCCGAACGCGCTTTGACGCGGCAGGGCTATAAGGTGCTGACCGCCAATGACGGCGAGCAGGGGCTGGAGGTGCTCAATGGCGGGGAGAAGATCGACCTGCTCATTTCCGACGTGGTGATGCCGAACATGGACGGCCCGTCCATGGTGGCGCGGGCCAGGGCCGCCCATCCCGACCTGCCGGTGCTTTTCATGTCGGGATATGCGGAGGAACAGTTGCGCAAATCGATCGACATCGCCAATGTCGCTTTTCTGCCAAAACCCTTTTCCGTCAGTCAGTTGGCGGAAGCGGCACGGGATGCACTGGCGACGCGACCGACGGCGGAATGAAGTGGGGAATGAACTTCTCCGTCCCTTCGGCGATTATGCTGGGGGAAACCGCGTCAGGGGCGATGGGAGGCATAATTGGGGACCGCAAGCATGTCTGACGGCAAGACCATCCTGATCGTCGAAGATGAAGCAATGATCGGCATGATGCTGGAGGATTATCTCGACACGTTGGGATACCGGCTGCACGCCATTGCCGAGTCGGTCGATGAGGCTTGCGCCAAGGCGCGAGAGGGCGGGTTCGACGCGGCGCTGCTCGACTGCAACCTGCATGGCGAGAAAAGCTGGCCGGTGGCGGACATATTGGCGCAGAGCGGCATCCCCTTCATCTTCGCGACGGGCGGCATGGCCGACGATCTGCCCACCGGTCACGCGACCCGGCCGACCTTGGCCAAGCCCTTCACGATCGGCGCGGTCGAACGGGCGCTGAACAAGGCCCTGGGGGTCGGATAAGAAATTTCCGTTCCCCTCTTGTTCCATTAGAACAAACAGGATACATGGTGGCCACGCGCCACATGAATCGGCGTGTTCCGCTTGACAGGGGATAGGCCGATGACCGCAATGCTCTCACTCATCGATTCCAAGAAGACAGGGACAATGGACAGACAGAAAGCATTGGAAGCGGCCCTTTCCCAGATCGACCGTGCCTTTGGCAAGGGTTCGGCGATGAAGCTGGGCAGCCGCGAGAAGATTGAGATCGAATCGATCTCGACCGGATCGTTGGGGCTGGACATCGCGCTCGGCATCGGCGGCCTGCCGCGTGGGCGCATCGTGGAAATTTACGGCCCGGAAAGTTCGGGCAAGACCACCCTGGCGTTGCACGCCATTGCCGAAGCGCAGAAGATCGGCGGCATCGCGGCCTTCGTTGACGCGGAACATGCGCTCGACCCCGGTTATGCCAAGAAGCTGGGCGTCGATATCGACGAACTGATCGTATCGCAGCCCGACACCGGCGAACAGGCGCTGGAGATCGTGGACACGCTGGTGCGGTCGAATGCGATCGACGTGCTGGTGATCGACTCGGTCGCGGCGCTGGTGCCGCGCGCCGAAATCGAGGGCGAGATGGGCGACAGCCATGTCGGCCTGCAGGCCCGCCTGATGAGCCAGGCGCTGCGCAAGCTGACCGGCTCCATCTCCCGCTCGCGCTGTCTGGTGATCTTCATCAACCAGGTTCGCATGAAGATCGGCGTCATGTACGGCAATCCGGAAACGACGACCGGCGGCAATGCGCTCAAATTCTACGCCTCGGTTCGCCTCGACATCCGCCGCACCGGCCAGATCAAGGACCGCGAGGACATTGTCGGCAATGCGACCCGTGTGAAGGTGGTCAAGAACAAGGTTGCCCCACCCTTCAAGCAGGTCGAATTCGACATCATGTATGGCGAGGGCGTGTCCAAGATCGGCGAACTGCTCGACATCGGCGTGAAGGCCGGGCTGGTCGAGAAGTCGGGTGCCTGGTTCTCCTATGACTCGGTCCGCATCGGCCAGGGTCGGGAAAATGCGAAAACCTATCTGAAAGAACATCCCGAAATGGCGGAACGCCTGGAAAAGGCGATCCGCGGCAAGACCGAGGAAGTCGCCGAAGGGATGATGGCCGGACCCGAAGCGGAGGATGATGGCGAATAAGCACTGACAGCCCTTCGGCCAGATCAGCCGGAGAGTTCCAGCGCGGCACTGCCCGCCTGCTGCTTCACGCACTGAAAAGGCCCGCTGCGCGACTGGCGTAGCGGGCCTTTTACCGTTGCGGTCGAATGCGATTTCGTGGCGGGCTGGTTGGTGAACGGGGTGCCATTGTCTGTCAGCACGGTGTGAATGGCGTAAGGCAGGCAGTGATGCAGGGACGAGCGCGGCAGGCGCGGGATATTCGCCTGCAAGACGTGGAGACAGTCGTCCTATGGGAGCAATATGTGCTTGCGGACGTGACGATAATCGCCTCATTCTCGATACTCAGCACCGTCGAATGAACATCGGTGGGGCCAGTTGGGAAAATCCTCGACTGCCGTGCGCTTTTTCCCCTTGGCGACGCTCTTCTGGTTGATCCCGTACCCTCTTGGACAAGGCGCCAAACTACTCCTGCCTCCCGTTAAGGGATGTCCTAGGTGTTTGATCCCAGGGTTTAATGGTGCATTATTCACTGTCATCTGGCAGGAAGCGCTATGGGCCAGGTACTCCATGGGAGCGCCACAACGACTGAGGCAGTGCGTCGAGCGATACAGCATAGTCAAGCGAGCCTAAGGACGCTGGCCAAGCGCTACGGCATCAACCAGAAGACCGTCGCCAAGTAGGAAGAAGCGGACTGCCCCCGCCGATCTACCCACCGGCCCCAAGGTCGCGAGATCGACCGTGCTGTCAATCGAGGAGGAAGCGGTGATCGTCGCCTTCCGCCGGCACACGCTGCTTCCGCTGGACGACTGCCTCTATGCCCTGCAGGCCAGCATTCCGCACCTGACGCGCTCGTCACTGCACCGCTGTCTCCAACGTCACGGCATCTCGCCCCGGCGGCAGCGGCCATGCGTGCGGGTCATGTTGGTTTTGGCCCACGTCTCATCGATGAAGACGAGCCTGCGCGGATCGAGCCGACCCTGATATCGTTTCCAGCTCGCCCGTCGGCGGGCAACGTCACGCCGATCCTGTTCGCTGGGCAGCACGCTTTTTTTGAAGCTGATACCTTCGCCGATGAAGAAGCGCGATAGCATGCTCGTGTCCGCACGGACCCCCCGCTCGACCAAAAGCTTTGCTGACAGGGCCGACAGCGTGATGTCCGGCTCGGTCGCGATCGCCGCCAGAAGCCAGTCTCGTTCGGGCTTCACCTTCGATGGACGATGCCCGCCCGTTCCCGCACAGCGCCGGTCACCAACGCGCTCGTAGCGCTGCGCCCACTTGATCGCTGATGCCTCGCTCACGCCAAAACGGCGTGAGGCCGAGCGTCGGCTCTCGCCGCCCCGCACCACAGCGTCGACCACCCGATCTCGCAAATCTTGAGAATAGGATCGTGGCATAAGGGCTGGCCTCCATACCCAGCCCTCAGCTTGAATCACATCCAAACAGCCTTGGAAATCCCGCAATTCAATCTATTCACCGAAGGCTCTAACTGATCGGCAGAAGCTATGTAGACTGGGAGCCGCAGAACATATCCCTTAGAGGACTTCGCTCACCCGTTCCGGCGGCCGCGCAATCACTGCGCCCTTCTCCGTGATGACGATGGCGCGTTCGATCAGGATCGGGCGCTGCGCCATCGCGTCGAGGACAGCCTTGTCGTTCGTGACGTCAAGGCCGATTTCCTTCACCACAGCTTCGCCCTTCCGGACGGCTTCGGAGGGGCGGACGCCCGCCTTGGCCAGCACCGTTTCGATTTCGGCGCGGCTGGGCGGGGTCTTCAGATATTCCACCACCTCGACCTCAACCCCCGGCGTCCCTTCCAGGATCGCCAGCGCGGCCCTCGATTTCGAGCAGCGTGGGTTGTGCCAGATGGTGGCCTTCACGCCTGCTCGTCCTTCGCCAGCCAATCCTCCAGCCACTTGATCGTATAGTCGCCGTTGAGGAAATCCGGGTCGGTCAGCAGCTTCTGGTGGAGCGGGATCGTGGTCTTCATGCCCTCGATCACATATTCCTCCAGCGCGCGCTTGAGGCGCATGATGCAGCCTTCGCGGGTGCGGCCATAGACGATCAGCTTGCCGATCATGCTGTCATAATAAGGCGGCACCTTATAGCCCTGATACAACCCGCTATCGACGCGGACATGCATGCCGCCCGGCACATGATAGCTGGTGACGGTTCCCGGCGACGGCGCGAAGGTGCGGGGATCTTCGGCATTGATGCGGCATTCGATGGCGTGGCCGGAGAAGACCAGATCCTTCTGCTCGACCGACAGCGGCCTGCCCTCCGCCACGCGGATCTGTTCGCGGACCAGGTCGACGCCGGTGATCATCTCCGTCACCGGATGTTCCACCTGCAGGCGGGTGTTCATCTCGATGAAGTAGAATTCGCCATCTTCCCACAGGAATTCGATCGTGCCCGCGCCGCGATAGCCCATGTCGGCCATCGCCTTGCGCACCACTTCGCCCATCCGGTCGCGCTCGGCGGCGGAAAGGACGGGGGAAGGCGCTTCCTCCAGCACCTTCTGGTGGCGGCGCTGGAGCGAGCAGTCGCGCTCGCCCAGATGGATCGCATTGCCGTTGCCGTCGCCGAAGACCTGGAATTCGATATGCCGGGGGTTGCCCAGATATTTTTCCATATAGACGGTGTCGTCGCCAAAGGCTGCCTTCGCTTCCGAACCCGCCTGCTTCATCGACGTTTCGAGCAGGTCTTCGGATGGCACGACCTTCATGCCGCGACCGCCGCCGCCCGACGCGGCCTTGATGAGGACGGGATAGCCGATCTTCGCGGCCACTTCCTTCGCTTCCTCGATGCTGCTGAGCGCGCCGTCGGAGCCGGGGACCAGCGGCAGGCCGAGCGCGCCCGCGGTGCGCTTCGCCTCCACCTTGTCGCCCATGATGCGGATATGTTCGGGCTTCGGCCCTACGAAGGCGATGTTGTGCGCCTCCACGATTTCCGCGAACTGGGCATTTTCCGACAGGAAGCCGTAGCCCGGATGGATCGCGTCCGCGCCGGAGATTTCGGCGGCGGAGATGATCGCGGCGACGTTCAGATAGCTGTCCTTGGCCGCGGGCGGGCCGATGCAGATCGCCTCGTCGGCAAGGCGCACATGCATGGCGTCGGCGTCGGCGGTCGAATGGACCGCCACCGTCTTGATGCCCATTTCATGGCAGGCGCGATGGATGCGCAGGGCGATTTCGCCCCGGTTTGCGATCAGCAGCTTTTCGATGGCCATAAGATTGCGCGGCCTTATTCGATGACGATCAGCGGCTGGTCATATTCGACCGGCTGGCCGTTATCGACCAGCACGGCCTTTACCGTGCCGGCATGGGGCGCGGTGATGGCGTTCATGACCTTCATGGCTTCGACGATCAGGACGGTATCGCCCGCCTTCACGGTCGAACCGATGGCGGCATAGGGCGCGGCGCCGGGTTCGGCGGCGAGATAGGCGGTGCCGACGATGGGCGAGCGGATCGCATTGGCGGCCGCGGCAGGGGTGGCGGCCTCCGCAGGAGCGGCGGCGGCGACCGGGGCGGCGGTCACCGGAGCGGGCGCGGCGATATAGGCCGGCGCGCCATGGCCGTTGCCGGCCTTCCGCGCGACGCGAATCTTGCGGTCGCCGTCCTCCACCTCGATTTCCGTCAGGTTGGTGTCATCGAGAAGGGCGGCGAGATCGCGCACCAGTTGAACATCCACCTGCATTGCGCCCTTTTCAGCCTTGTCGTTCATTATGTGTCCCTGGACGGTGAATTTCGTTTCTGACGGTCGCGCCTATGCGCATTTCAGGCGAAGCGCAACTTTTGAGCGATGAGCTACAGTTCGAGGGCAGCCTCCAGCGCCAGCATATAGGACATCGCGCCGAAGCCCGCGATGGTTCCCTTCGCCGCCATGCCGACATAGCTTTTGTGGCGAAAAGGCTCGCGCGCGTGAGGGTTGGAAAGGTGGATTTCGATCACCGGAACCGTGATGCCCTTGATCGCATCGTGCAGCGCGATGGAGGTGTGGGTAAGGCCGCCGGGATTGATGAGCACGGCATGGGCACCCTCCGCATGCGCCTCCTGCAGCCAGTCGATCAGATGGCCTTCATGGTTGGACTGGCGGAAATCGATCTCGACATGGGCGCGGCCAGCGGCGTCCTCCATCCGCTCGGCGATGTCGTCCAGCGTGTCGTAGCCGTAGATTTCCGGCTCGCGCGTGCCCAGCATGTTGAGATTGGGACCGTTCAGGACATAGATTTTGCGCGTTTCGGCCATGGCGGTCCCCTTATGGTTGCGAGCGGGGCACTGCAGCCCCTATATGCGCGCTGATCTTTAGCCCTTCGTGTCGCGCCAAGTCGAGACACCTTGTTTGACAGGACAGAGCATTTGAGCGTCGACGGAACTATATCGATCCACATCAATGGCGAGCATCGCCGGGTGCGCGGCGGCATGACTCTGGCGGAACTGGCGAGCGAACTGGGCTTCGCGCCGGAAAAGGTGGCGGTGGAGCGCAATCTGGAGGTGGTGCCGCGTTCGACGCTGGCGGACGTGCGGGTGGAGGACGGCGATGAGCTGGAGATCGTGCATTTTGTGGGGGGTGGCGATTTGTCTTCGGTCGAGGATAGCTGGACCGTTGCGGGCCAGACCTTCCGCTCGCGGTTGATCGTCGGCACGGGCAAATATAGGGATTTCGAGCAGAATGCGGCGGCGGTCGCGGCTTCGGGGGCGGAGATCGTCACCGTGGCGGTGCGGCGCGTCAACGTGTCGGACCCCAAGGCGCCGATGCTGACGGATTTTATCGATCCCAGGAAGATCACCTATCTGCCCAATACGGCGGGCTGCTATACCGGGGAGGAAGCGATCCGCACGCTGCGCCTGGCGCGCGAGGCGGGTGGTTGGGATCTCGTCAAGCTGGAAGTGCTGGGTGAGGCGCGGACGCTCTATCCCGACATGGTGGAGACGCTGCGAGCGACCGAAATCCTTGCGAAGGAAGGCTTCAAGCCGATGGTCTATTGCGTCGACGATCCGATCGCGGCGAAGCGGCTGGAGGATGCGGGCGCGGTGGCGATCATGCCGCTGGGCGCGCCGATCGGTTCGGGGCTGGGCATCCAGAACCGCGTGACGATTCGGCTGATCGTCGAGGGCACGAAGCTCCCGGTGCTGGTCGATGCGGGCGTGGGCACGGCTTCGGAAGCGGCGCAGGCGATGGAATTGGGCTGCACGGGCGTCCTGATGAACACCGCCATTGCCGAAGCGAAAGACCCGGTGCTGATGGCCGCCGCGATGAAGGCGGGGGTTGAGGCGGGCCGCATGGCCTATCGCGCCGGGCGCATGGGCAAGCGCATGTATGCCGACCCGTCCAGTCCTCTGGCTGGGCTGATCTAGGGCCGATTTGGGTGGAGGGCGGACGTTCCAAATCCCTCTCCCTTGAGGGAGAGGGTTGCGCAGACTTGGCAGCTTGCTGCCTTAGTCGTAGCTGGGTGAGGGGGGTGCGATCCACAGGATCGCGCGGGCCGCAGGCCCGCTCCCCCTCATCCAACTCCGCCTAGGCTCCTTCGTCGCCAAGGCTTCGTATCCTTCTCCCTCAAGGGAGAAGGAATGTCCTGGTCTGGCCACTTCCTGACATTTCGCATCTGTCGCTTCCGCTCATCAGGCTCGCTCCGGGCGTGACGGCGGGGAAAGTCGCCGCTAAGACAAGCGCGCAATATCTTGTTTGAGGAAGCGCGATGAGCCTCGACGGCACCTATGACGAGGGCAATGTCTTTGCCCTGATCCTGGCTGGGAAAATCCCTTCGACCAAGCTTTATGAGGACGAGCATACATATGCCTTCCTCGACATCCAGCCGCAGTCCAAGGGGCATAGCCTGGTCATTTCCAAATGGTCGAAGGCGCGCAACATCCTGGAGGCCGAGGACGAAGCGCTGGCGCAGGTCATGGCGACGGTGAAGAAGGTCGCCAACGCCACCCGCAAGGCGCTGGACCCCGATGGCATCCATGTCGCGCAGTTCAACGGCACGCCCGCCGGGCAGACCGTGTTCCACCTGCACTTCCATATCGTGCCGCGCTGGGAAGGGCAGCCGCGTGGCTTCGTCGCGCATGCGCAGGGCGATTTTGCAGATCCGGCGGCCTTGCAGGCGATGGCCGAAGAGATTCGCGCTCAGTTCTGATGCGCCAATCCCCTGTAAAAGCGCTCTGACATGGCGCTCAAGCCCTTCAAGGCCCCTGGTGCGCGGATAGCCTTGCGTTCCAAGCGGGAGAGCCGCCGCTTTGTTGGCGGCGAACGGCCTGCGGAAGTGATCCTCGACATTTCGCGGCTGCTCTCGCGCAGCTTCCATGCCGCGCCGACCGGGATTGACCGGGTGGAATTCACCTATGCCCGCGAATTGCTGGAGCGGATGCCCGACCGGCTGGCCTTTGCCGCCGTGCATCCGGCGGGCGGCTATTATGGGCGGTTGAAGGACGCGGCTGTGCGCCAGTTCCTGGCCTTCACGGCGGCGCGCTGGCGCAACAAGGGGCCGGTGGATGACAAGGAAAGCAAGGCGGCCGTCATCCGCCATCTGATCGCGCTGCGGCCCCGCCCGGTGCCGGTGGCGCAGGGGCCGCGCATCTATTTGCAGGTGTCGCCGCATCATCTGGACGATGCGGAGCAGGTCGGCGCGATCCTGCGGGCGGAAGGCGCGCGCTTCGTGACGCTGGTGCATGACGTGATCCCGCTCACCCACCCGGAATTCGCCCGGCCCCAGGGCGCACAGGAGCATCTGAAGCGGGTGCGGACGATCGACCGCTATGCCGACGGCATCATCGGCAACAGCCAGGCGACGATCGACGCGCTGGCGCCGCATCTGACGCGGGGCCTGGACGGGCGCGTGATCCGGGTGGCGCATTTCGGCGCGGATGCGCCGGACATGGTGGTGGAGGGCAGCCATGCCGTGCCGGATCGGCCCTATTTCGTCTATATCTCTACCATCGAACCGCGGAAGAACCATCTGCTGCTGCTGAATATCTGGCGGCGGCTGGTGGAAAGGCTGGGCGATCGGGCGCCGGTCCTGGTGCTGATCGGCCGGCGCGGCTGGGAAAATGAGAATGTCGTCGACATGCTGGAGCGCGCCGAAATATTGCGCGGCCATGTGATCGAGGCGGGCAGCGTGCCCGACAATGAAATGAACGCGCTGGTCGCGGGCGCGCGGGCGATGCTGATGCCCTCCTTCGAGGAAGGCTATGGCATGCCGGTGATCGAGACCCTGTCGGCAGGCGTGCCGGTGATTTGCAGCGATATCGTCGCGCATCGGGAGGTCGGCGGCGATGCGCCGGATTATCTCGATCCGCTGGATGGTCTGGGCTGGCTCAGGGCTATCGAGGCTTACAGCAGGCCGGATTCGCCGGAACGGGCGGCGCAACTGGCGCGGATCGCGGGCTGGCGGGCGCCCACCTGGGAAGCCTATTTCGACATCGTAACCGACATGCTGGAAGAGATGACGGCTTCCGCCCTTGCTTGACGTCTTCCCATCGGGCGCGCAAGAAGCTGATGTGATTGCGTTTTTTGGCGGCTGTAAGCATCGCTCCATGCGCGCAGGGACTGGACGGGGCAGGGGACGGCTTTTTACGTGAACGCGCCAGCTTTTCTGCGCTCTCCACCCTTTCCGGGAATCAAGTCCGCGACGGCCGCGATCAGCCATGCACGGCAGACCGGGGACGCGCCTGTCGCGGTGACCGACGCCGTGCTGGATGCCATTGCCGATGCGCGGGTGGGCGGCGCTTTCTGGGGCCACAGGCCGGAAGGAATCAGGCTGGTGGCGCGGGCCGGGATCGCCGTGCCGCCGGAAGCGCTGGACGGGCTTTCTCCGCAGGAAATCGGCATAGTCGGCGGCGGTCGGCACGGTAATGGCGTCGCGAGGCGCGATCTGCCCTGGCCCGCAGACCTTTGGACGGTGATTGCCGGTGCGCGGTCTGTGCATGCGGCGGCGGACGATGAGCTGGCGATCGTCGCGGGCTTGCTGGGGGTTCCGGTCTATGGGCCAGACTTGCGCCCGGTTGCGGCGGAGACGCTGCGGGAGGCGGCCCGGTCTGCCGTGGCGGCGGCCCGCTATCGCGATTGTTTCAGCGGCGAGCCGGTCGATGTCCTGCATGCGGTGGCGCAGCTTTCCGACTGGCGGCGGCATCTGGACGGCAATCATGGAATCGCTGCGGCCAGCGGCATGGCCTTCTGGAAGCGGGAGGCGATCCGTCATTTCCTCTGGGACGGGGTTTGCTCGCCACCCTTCCTGTCGGCGGAGAAGGGGTTGAGACTAGCGGTCAGGCGAGGCGGCGCGCTGGCGGTTTGGCCTTCCCGCGTGTCCTCCGCCGCGATGGACGAAGCGCGGCGGCAGGGCGTGACCGTCGCCAAGGTCGAGGACGGCTTCCTCCGGTCGAAGGGGTTGGGGGCCGCTTTGCATCCGCCGGGGTCGGTGGTGGTCGACCGGTCGGGCATCTATTATGATGCGCGCTTCCCCAGCGACATGGAAAAACTGCTGGCGACCCACGGCTTTACCCCGGCGCTGGAGCAGCGTGCGGCGCGCCTGAGGGCGATGATCAGGGCCTCCGGCGTCACCAAATATGGCAAGGATATGGGGCAGATGATCGCTCTGCCCCAGGGCCGCCGGACGATATTGGCCGTGGGGCAGGTCGAGGATGATCTGTCGGTTGAATATGGCGGCGCGGGCGTGACGGGCAATCTGGACCTGCTGAAGCGGGTGCGCGCCGCGGAGCCGGACGCCTTCATCGTCTACCGCCCCCATCCCGATGTGCAGGCGGGGCTGCGCAAGGGGCATCTGAGTGACGCGGCGGTGCTGGAACAGGCCGACGCCATCGACACCGGGTCGCCGCTGATGGACCTGGTGCAGGCGGTGGACGAGGTGCATGTGCTTTCCTCCCTCACCGGGTTCGAGGCGCTGATGCGAGATCGGCCGGTCACGGTCCATGGCATGCCCTTTTATGCGGGCTGGGGGCTGACCCGGGATCTCGCCGCACCCAATGGGCGGCGTGGGCGTCAGCTCACCCTGGATCAGCTTGTCGCGGGCGCCTTGATTCTCTATCCACGCTATCTGGACCCGGTCACTCGCCTGCCTTGCGGACCTGAAATCATGGTCGAACGTTTGGCAAGCGGGGCGCCGTCGTCCATGTCATGGCCGGTGTCATGGTTGATCCGACTGCGCACTTTACAGGGGAAGTTGCAGAGATTTATGACCTTGTCCGCCGAGTATTTCCATGGTTGATGCGTCCCCCAAATCCTTCCTGTTTCTCCAGGGACCGCATGGACCCTATTTCGCCATGCTGGCCGATGCGCTGCGGGTGCGGGGGCATCGGGCGCTGCGGATCAACCTCAATGGCGGCGACAAGGTCGACTGGCCGGGCGAGGGCGCGACCGACTATCGGGGCACGTTCCGTAACTGGCCGCTCTTCTTCGACGATTATATCGTCAACCATGGCGTGACCGACCTGATCCTCTATGGCGACTGCCGCCCCTATCATGCCTCTGCGCACAAGATGGCGCGGCTGCGCAACCTGCGCGTCCATGTGGTGGAGGAAGGCTATATCCGCCCCGATTTCCTGACGTTGCAGGACGATGGGGTGAACGGCAATTCGACCCTGCCGCTCGATCCCGACTGGTTTCTGGAACAGGCGAAAAGCCTGCCGCCCGAGGAGAATGGGCTGCAACCGCAAATCCCATCCACCTTCCGCCAGCGCGCCTTCAACACCGGGCGCAATGGCATGGCGTCGGCGCTGATGCGGCCGGCCTTTCCCTTCTACCGGACGCACCGGCCCAACAGCTTCCTTTGGGAAACGGTGGGCTGGTTCAAGAAGCTGAACCTGCGTCAGGCCGAGCGGCGCAAGTCGCGGGAGGAATGGGCCAAGGTCGCGGACCGGCCCTATTTCACTTTGCCGCTGCAACTGGATTCGGACTATCAGATCCGGCTCCATTCGCCCTTCGGCACGATGCGGGCGGCGCTGCGTTTCGTGATCAAGAGCTTCGCCGCCCACGCCCCGGCCAATACCGCGCTGGTGGTGAAGCGCCATCCGCTCGATCCGGGGCTGGTCGCCTGGGGGCGGCTGACGCGGCGGCTGGCGGCGCAATATGGCGTGGGTGACCGGGTCTTCTACCTTGCGGACTGGGACATTGCGGAGGTGGTCGGCAATTCGCTGGGCGTGGTGACCGTCAACAGCACGGTGGGCACGCTGGCGCTGAACGCGGGGAAGCCTGTCGTCGTGCTGGGCCATGCGGTCTACAAGGTGCCGGGCGTGGTGCATAAACGGTCGCTGGACGAATTCTGGTCCGCGCCGGGTGCGCCCGACATGGCGCTTTATTCGGCCTTCCGCCGGGTGCTGATCGACCGATGCCTGATCCGGGGCGGATTGCTGAGCGAGGAAGGGCTGCGCCTGCTGGTCGACAATGCGGTAGAGCGGCTGACCCGCAGACCGCCGGCGCAGGCGCCTGTCCGGCGCGGGCCGGTGGTCCATGATCTGAACAGCGCCCGCTCAGCCGTTCGCTAGCATGGCGGGGGTGCCGCCGACGCTTTCGGGGATAGTGGAGGACAATCTGGCGACGCTGGCGTCGGGCGCCAGCGCGCGGGTTTGTCGTGTCGGGGAGCGGTTGGTCGTCAAGATCTTCCACGCCGCCGTGTCTGAGGAGATGATCGACCGCGAATTTGCGGCCGCGACGCTGGCGGCGGAGTGCGGCATCGCGGTCGCCCGGCCGGTCGAGCAACTGCGGCTGAGTGCGGGGCGGGCGATCCTCTATCCGGAGGTCGAGGGGCCGACGATGATGCGGCAACTGCGCCTGCGCCCGTTGCGCAGCGGCGCGATGCTGCGGGAAATGGCGGCATTTCATCGGCGGATTCACGATTGCGCGGCGCCAGGGCTGCGTTCCTTGCGGGAGGTGTTGCGGACGGACATCGTCTATGGCCCGGCGGATGGGGGCTTGCAGCAGGCGGCGCTTCGGCTGCTCGACGGGCTGCCCGATGGCGACCGGCTGCTGCATGGCGATTTCCATGTGAAGAATATCCTGATGGCGGATGGCGGGCCGGTTGCGATTGACTGGTCGAAGGCGGCGCGGGGGCCGGTCACGCCGGATATCATGCGCACGGAAATGCTGATGCGCTTTGGCGAGGGGCCGCAGGATTGGCTGACCAACAGGGTGCGGGATTGGGCGGCGCGTTGCTATGCGGACCATTATCGCCGGATTTCGCCGGGGCATTTCGCGCAGGTGGCGCAGTGGCGGGCGGTGGTCGCGCTGGCCTGGCTGCGGGCGCGAGCGCCGGTGCGGCAGCGGGCTTTTCTGGCCTATCTCAATCGCGCGCTGGCGGAGGCGGGCCTGCCTGCTTATAGCGCGATGACGTGATCGGCGAGCCGTTCGACCTCCGCCCGGTCGTGGCTGACATAGAGCATCGGCATGGCAAGGTCGCGCTTCATCCGTTCGATGACGGTCAATATTTCCTCCCGCCTGGCCGGGTCGAGCGAGGAAAGCGGTTCGTCCAGCAGCAGGAATCTGGGGCCTGACAGCAGCGCCCGGCCGATGGCGACACGTTGCGCCTCGCCGCCGGAAAGCGTGGTGGGCCAGCGGTCGAGCAAATGGCCGATGCCCAGGAAATCGAGCACCGCCTCGAACGGCAGGGGCGCGTCGCCATGCCGCCCATAGAGCAGGTTGGCGCGCACCGGCATATGGGGGAAAAGGCGTCCGTCCTGGAAGACATAGCCTGCCCGGCGCTGGGCGGCGGGAATATTGATGGCGACCGCGCTGTCGAACAGCGTTTCGCCTGCGACCGCGATCCGGCCCCGGTCCGGGGTGATGATGCCTGCGACCATGTTGAGGATGCTGGTCTTGCCCGCGCCGGACGGGCCGAACAGGGCGATGAGCCCCGCGCCCGCGCGGGCGTTCAGGACGATGTGGCGTTCACCGATGCGGTGGTCGATCTCCAGGTCAAAGGACATGGTTGGTCCTTCCGCCTCCGGCCCGGCGGGCGAGCGCTTCGGAAGCGACCAGCGCGGCCAGCGACAGCAGGATCGAAATGACGGCAAGGCGCGTCACCGCGGTTTCCGCACCGGGCATTTGCAGCGCGGAATAGATGGCGATGGGCAGGGTGCGGGTTTCGCCGGGGACGTCGGACACGAAGGTGATGGTCGCGCCGAATTCCCCGATGGACCGGGCGAAGCCAAGGACCAGTCCGGCCAATATGCCGGGCAGCGCCAGCGGAAGGGAGATGGTGAGGAAGACGCGGCGGGGCCTGGCGCCCAGGGTCTGGGCGGCCTGTTCCAGCCGCCGGTCGATGCCCTCGATCGACAGGCGCATGGCGCGCACCATCAGCGGCATCGCCATGATCGCGGAGGCGAGCGCGGCGCCGGTCCAGCGGAACATGAAACTGACGCCCAGCGCCTGTTCGAACCACCTGCCAAGCGGCCCGTTCGCGCCGAACAGCAGCAGCAGCAGCCATCCGGTCACGACCGGCGGCACCACCAGGGGCAGGTGCACCAGGGCGTCGACGAGCAGCTTGCCCGGAAAGCGCGACCGGGCCAGCAGCCAGGCCAGCGCGAAGGCGACCGGCAGCATCAGCCCCACCGCGACCAGGCTGACTTGGAGCGACAGCGCGACGATGCCCCATTCTTCGGGAGACAGGATCATGCCGACCTCTTTCGGACAGGAGAATGGAAAAGGCCAGCCCCCGTCATGCGCATTGCATCGCGCCGGTTCACAGGGCAAAGCCGCACTCTGTCCCATCCGGAGCATTGCGCATGAAATTGTTGATCGCCTTCGACCTTGATGGAACCCTGGCCGAGAGCAAACAGCCCTTGGGCGAGGCTATGGGGGAAGCATTGGCGCGGCTGCTGGAGGTTGCGCATGTCGCGGTGATCTCCGGCGGCGACTGGCCGCAGTTCGACAAGCAGGTGGCGAGCCGCCTGCCGGATCGGGCGGACCGCTCGCGGCTCTGGCTGATGCCCACGACAGGGACGAAGCTCTACACCCATCGCGACGGGCAATGGACGCCGGTCTATGCCGAACTGTTCGAGGAGGCGCAGAAGCAGGCGATCCTGGCGGCGTTCGACGCTTCGCTGGAGGCGACCGGCTTCGTGCCGGAGCAGGTGTGGGGCGAGCGGATCGAGGATCGCGGCAGCCAGATCACCTTCTCCGCCCTCGGCCAGCAGGCGCCGATCCACGCCAAGGAGGTGTGGGATCCCGATTTCGCCAAGCGCAAGGTGATCCAGGCCGATCTGCGCGAGCGGTTGCCGGGACTGTCGATCAACATGGGCGGGGCGACCTCCATCGACATCACGCGGGAGGGGGTGGACAAGGCCTATGGCCTGAAGAAGCTGCGGGATGCGAGCGGGATCGCGCTGGACGCGATGATGTTCATTGGCGATGCGATCTTCCCCGGTGGCAATGATTATCCGGCGAAGCAATTGGGGCTGGATACGGTGCGGGTGCGCGATCCGCAGGAGACGTTGGCGGTGATCGACGCCATTGTGGCTTGCCAGAGGTGAAGATCAAGGCCGGCTGAAACCGTAGCGGGCGAGAATCGCCTGCCCGGTCCGTGACAGCAGGAAGCGGCGGAAACCCTCCGCTTCCGGGTTCCGGTTCGCGCTCAGGCGGGCGATGGGGTAGCGGATCGGCGCATGGCTGCCCGCCGGGAAGATGCCCGCCACGATCACATCCTTCGATGCGCGGGCGTCCGTCGCATAGACGATGCCCAGCCGCGCTTCGCCACGCTCCACCAGGGTCAGGGCCGACCGCACATTGTCGCCCAGCGCCAGCCGGTTCGCGACACCGGGCCAGACGCCCAGCGCGGTGAGCACCGCCTTGCCATATTTGCCCGCAGGCACGCTGTCGGGATTGGCCATGGCGAGCCGGGAATCGCCCAGCGCCCTGGCGATCGGCATGCCGCGCGCGATGCGCAGCCGCAGCGGCGCGCGCGCCGGGGCGACCAGCACCAGCCGGTTGCCCGCCAGATTTGCCCTGGTGCCGCGCTGGAGCAATCCCGCCTTTTCGACATCGTCCATCCAGCCTTCATCCGCCGATACGAACAAATCGGCCGGAGCGCCGCTCCTGATCTGGCGTGCGAGGGCGGATGAGGCGGCGAAGGACAGGACCGGACGGGCATGGCGCTGCGCGGCCCAGGCGTCGGCGGCGGCGTTCATCGCCTCCTGCATGCTGGAGGCGGCGAGCACCAACGGGCCGCGCTGCTGCGCCATGGTCGGGGCCAGCAATATATGAATGAATATAGCGACGAACGCGACGGCACGGAGAATCACTTTCAGCATGGCTTTGCTTCTGCCAGCTTCGCGCCCTTTTGTCTTGCTCCGCCTTGGGTTAAGCGGTGTCCATGACATTTCGTCCGACCCCGCCGGCCCTGGCCTGATCGCATCGTGGCGGTCATCCGTTCGCTTTGTGGTCAATGCGGCGTGGGATGCGGCATCCGTGCCGTGACCGGCGAAGGGCGGGATGTCCGGATCGAAGGCGATCCGGTGCATCCGGCGAATGGCGGCCTGCTCTGCACCCGCAGCGAGGCGTTGAGGGATTTGCTGGCGCTGGACGGCCGGTTGCTGCGGCCGATGGTGGATGGCCGGGCGGCCGGGTGGGATCGCGCCGTCGATCAGGCTGCGCGCCGTTTGTCCGACGTCATGGCCCGCCATGGCCCCGGCAGCGTGGCGATGCATGTGCCTGGCGGCCTGCTGACAGAGGATTATTATGTCGCCAACAAGCTGATGAAGGGTTTCATCGGCTCCGCCCATATCGACGCGCCTTCCAGCGAGGCGGGCGGCATGGCGGCGGCGCAGCGGGCCGCCTTTGGCGAGGATGTGATGCCCGCCGTCTATGAGGATCTGGCGCAGGCGGACATGTTGCTGCTGGTGGGCGAAGCGACGGCCCGCCGTCATCCGGTGCTGCATGAGCGCATCGCGGAGGCGCGCGCGGAGCAGGGCGCGCGCCTTGTCCTGATCGCGGGCCGGGATGAGGGGCAGGAGGTCGAGGCCGATGAGCGGCTGACGGTCGCGCCGGGCAGCGAGGCGGTGCTGCTGAGCGGACTGCTGCTGCATTGTCATGACAATGGCGTGCTGGACCGGAGTCTGGCGCCGCCGCCGGGCTTTTGGGCCGGGTTGCGGCGGGACCATGATCTCTGGTCGGTGGCGCGGGCCTGCGGGCTGGCGCCGGGCGAGGTGCGGGGCTTTTACGAGCAGGTGGCGGCCACGCCCCGGCTGGTGACGCTGTTCAGTCCGCAAGGCGCGGGTGAGGCGGCGGCCCGCCTGTCGGCTGCCGTCCTCAATCTCCATCTGGCGACCGGGCGGATCGGCAGGCCGGGCGCCGCCCCCTTCGCGGTAACGGATGCCGCCAATGGCATGGGCCAGCGGGAAGTGGGATGCCGGGCCGGGGAACTGGCCGCGCATCGGGATTTTTCAGCGGAGGATTTGGCGCAGGTCGGTCGCTTCTGGGGGGCGGCGGCGCTGGCGGACACACCGGGCCTGTCCGGCGCCGCGCTGGCGGACGCCATCGAGGCGGGGCGCATCAAGGCGATGTTGATGCCGGGGGGGTTGCCGCCGTCTTCGCATCCGATCCGGAGCTTGCTGGAGCAGGTGCCGCTTATCATCCTGACCACGCCGTGGAGCGAGCCGGAGATGGAGGCGCTGCGCATGATCGCGCTGCCGTCGCCGGTGTGGATCGAGAAGGATGGGACGCTGACGGGAGCGGACCGGTTGATCAGCAGGCAGCGCTGGCTGTTCCCGCTGCCCGGAGAAGCGAAGCCCGACTGGTGGATATGGACCCGCATCGCCCAGGCCATGGGCTGGCGCGACGCCTTTCATTATGAACGGCCGGCGGAAATCTATCGCGAGCATGTGCGCCTGACCGCCTATCGCAATCAGGGGGCGCGGCTGCTGAATCTCAGGCGGCATGCGCCCATTTCAAACCCGGCCTATGACGAATTGACGCCATGGCGCTGGGGGGAGGTGCCGTTCGATGAAGGGCGTTTTCCGACGCCGGACGGGAAAGCGCGGCTGGTCGCCTTTTGGGATCAGGATTCCTGACCGGCGATTGCGCGGAGATGGTCCAGCAGCGTGTCCCCATTGGCGGCCCAGGTAAAGCGCAGCGCGGCTTCGCGAACGGCTTCCCGTTCGGGCGGGTTGACCAAAATTGCGCTGATGGCGGCGGCAAGGGCTTCGGGTTCGCGGGCCACGATCTGCCCCGCTTCGGGCCGGTCGAGCAGTTCGCGCGCGCCGCCGACATCGCTGATCACGATGGGGGTGCCGCAGGCCAGCGCCTCCACCCAGGCATTGGCCAGCCCTTCGGAGGAGGAGGGCAGCGCCATGACGTCGGCGGCGGCATAGATGCGCGGCAGCCGGTCGTGCGGCACGGACCCCAGGAAACCGATGCGCCGGTCCACGCCCAGTTCCTCCGCCTGCTTTTCCAATGCGCGGCGATATTGTCCCTGTCCGGCGAACAGCAGCGTGACGCCATGGAGTTGCGGCAGCGCCCGCACCAGCAATTCCTGCCCCTTACGGGGGATCAGCGCGCCGACGCACAGCACCACCGGCCCTTCGAAACCCAGGCTTTCCTTTGCCGAAGCGCGGTCGGCCGGTTCGAAGCGGTCGAGGTCGACGCCGGTATAATGGACGCGGATCTTGTCCGCATCGATGCCCATGCGCGCCATCGAACGGCGCATCGCGTCCGACACGGCGAGCAGCCCGGCGGCGTCATCGGCGGCGTGCTTCACCATTTTGCGCGTGCCCCTGCGCATGCCCCAATAATGGATGTCCGCGCCGCGCGCCTTCACCGAATAGGGGATGCCGAGCGCGCGCGAAAGCCGCTGCGCCACCGGGCCGTCAGGGAAGAAGAAGCTGGCGTCGATGACGTCGAAGGGGCGCTGCGCATGCAGGCGTCTGACCAGCGGCAGGATGGCGCGGGTCATGCTGTGGACGTTGAAGCGCCCGCCGAATTTGGGGATGATCGGAAAGACCGGGCGGTGGACGGTCAGATCCTTCCACCGTTCCGTGGCGGGCAGGGCGCGCAGGGGGGCGTAGCGCTTCGCCTTCGACAGTGGCCAGGGCGGAATGCCGAGCGGCGCGACCACCGTGACCCGGACGCCGTCCCGGCTCGCCAGTTCGCGTGCCTGCCGTTCGACGAACACGCCGAAATTGGGACGGCTCATATCCGGGAACAGGGTCGACAGCATCAGGACGTTCAACGTCATCGCATCTTCCTAGAAACTCTCTTTCCGGTAGCCATCGTCAATGCAGGGTTAAGGATGAAACCGCCTTTGTCTACAGTCGTCTCACCAGTTGGACCGCCACGGCGCCCCAGGGTGGGTCACTTATCACCTGCTGGCGGCTGCCCATGCCCAGGGGAAGGATGTGCAGCCGGTCGTCTTCGCGTCCGATCAGTCGCCCGAACAGGAAGCGTCCGGCGTGGCGCGGCAGCAGCAGGTCGCGGTTGAGCACGCTGGAAAATTCGTCCGGCATGATGCGGCGGCACCAGATTTCATCACCGCTGCGGTAATCGCCGATACTGCCGGATACCTGCACGCCGACCATCGCATCGACAGGCGCCGGCGGGGGAAGGGAGAGCGGCCGGGTTGGCGCGCGGGCGCCCTCCGGACCCAGCAGCGCGGCAACCGGCACGACATTCTGGCCGGGCAGGGCCACCAGTTCGGAAGAAGCGACGCCCAATGCCCTGGCGATGCGATTCAGCCAGTTGACCGATACGGTTCGGGTACCGGTTTCCAGCCGGCCGATGGTCTGGGCGGTGGTGGGTGGTACGCATAATGCGCCGACCTGTTCCAGCGTTAGTCCCTTGGCTTTGCGTACCTCCCGGATGCGGGTGATCATATCTTGTCCTGTTTTCACCTATTTGGTTTTTATGCTTTCCTACAAAGCAGCATGCATGGCAAGTCCCCTTGCATCCGATTCCAGCAGGGAGGCACGTCATGGCCACGCAATTTGTCGAGCAGATCATAGAAGACCCATTCGGCCGGGCGCAGAAGGTGGCGGTCAATCTGCATGAGTCGCCGCTCGCCTGGCTGCATGCGCGGGGGCATTTGAGCGAGCGGCATTATCTCGCCGGGGACAGGCTGCGCGCCGATTGGGAAAAGGCCGGGCTGGGGCCGCGAATCACCATGCGCTGGGATGCGGCGCCGGGGCAGCGGCGGGGCGGAGGCGCGGGGGCTGTCGAGCCGGGCCTGGCGCAACTGTCGGCGCGGAAGCGGTTCGACGGCGCGATCCGTGCGGCGGGGCCGGGGCTGGCCGATGTGTTGTGGCGCGTCGTCTGCGCGGGGGAGGGGCTGGTCGCCGCGGAAAAGGCGCTGGGCTGGCCAAGCCGCGCTGGCAAGCTGGTGCTGACGTTGGCGCTGGATCGGGTGGCGGGGTGGTATCGGGTGGGGTAGTGGTATGCGGCGGCTGGTGGCCAATGGCGGACATTCCTTCTCCCTTGAGGGAGAAGGATACGAAGCCTTGGCGACGAAGGAGCCTAGGCGGAGTTGGATGAGGGGGAGCGGGCCTGCGGCCCGCGCGATCCTGTGGATCGAGCGAACAGGTAAGGGCTGCCCCGCAGCCCTTAGATCATGCCGGGGGCATGATCGACCTGTTCGCTCCCCTCACCCAGCTACGACTAAGGCAGCAAGCTGCCAAGTCTGCGCAACCCTCTCCCTCAAGGGAGAGGGATTTGGAACGTCCGCTCTCCACCCCTAGCCGACGATATTGGCGCCCAGCAGCAACAGCAGTTTCACGTCGATGGCAAAGCCTTCGGCCCGCCAAGCCGCGATCTGCTCCTGAATCCCATTCAGCGGCACGCGGTGGACGCGGATATCCTCCTCCTCGACGCCGCCGCCTTCCCCGGTTTTCACCAACTCATGGGCGCGGAATAGGGTGAAGCTTTCCGACACCATGCCGGGCGAGCTGTAGAACTCCCCCAGCGGCTCCATCCGGCCCGGAAGATAGCCGGTTTCCTCCTCCAGTTCGCGGGTGGCGGCGAGAATGGCTTCCTCGCCCTCGTCATGGTCGCCCACCAGTCCCGCAGGCAGTTCGATGCAGCGGCGGCCCAGCGGTACGCGATACTGGTCGACCAGCAGCACATGGCGGCCATCGGCGGCTTCGTCGACGGCCAGTATGACGGCGGCCTGGATGCCCCGCGCCCGGCCGACATATTCCCACTTGCCTCTCCGCTTGGCGGTGATGAAGCGGCCCTCCCACATGATTTCTTCAGGCGAGATCATGTCCCGTTCACTCATAATTCGATCAACCTGTCGGGCAATTCATTGGGATTGTCGCTCGTCCCCGGGAAATGTTGGGCCAGCACCAGGCCGACCTGATGCACTGCCTGCGCCATGCCGTCGGCGGCGCGGCCTTCCCGCACGCCGTCGATCAGCGCGGCCATGGCCTCGCCCCAGATTTCGGGCGCGACCTTTGCGTTGATGGCGGCATCCGCGACCAGTTCCGCCCGATGCTCGTCCAGCGAAAGGTAGATGAGCACGCCGGTTCGCCCGCGCGTGCGCCCCTGGGCGACGGCGCGGAACAGGGTGATGGCGCGGCGGCGCACGCGGCGCGCCTTGGTGGCTTTCGGGGTCAGCGCCATGCGCAGCGGCATCCAGGCCAGCGCATAGCGGACGATCAGGAATTTGAGGATCAGCACGCCCAGCAGGACCGTCAGCAGCTTCCAGTCCTCGACCTCATGCTCCCAGCTTTGCAGCAGCCAGGAGCAAAGCGCCCGGAAATATTGCGGAAAGGCCGCCGCCGCCGACAGGGCGAGAAACACTATGCCGATGGCCCAGTGCAGCCCCGCGTCATGATAGGCGTCCGACCGGCGGGCGACGATGGTGACGATTTCGCCATCGGTAGCCTTCTCCGCTTCCGCCACCGCGGCGGTCACGCGGTCATGATCGGCTTCGTTCAAATGCAGACGCATCACCAGTCCCCCGAAGCGCCGCCGCCGCCGAAGCTGCCGCCGCCGCCCGAAAAGCCACCGCCGTTTCCGCCACCCCAGCTTGATCCACCGCCGCCGCCCCAGCCGGAATCGCCCGGTCCCCAGAGGATGATCGGGCCGGAACCCCCGCGATAGCGCCGTCCCTTGCCCCGGCTGGAAAACATGGAAAGGACGATGATCGCCACGACGAACAGCCAGAAGACGACCATGAAGCCGCCGCCATCGTCCGACGCATCGCGGGCCTTGGCCGCCGCCTGCGCCGCCAATGCCTTTGCCTCTTCGGGCGGAAGCGTCAGCAACTTGCCGATCGCGTCCACGCCCGCATCGATTCCGCCGGGCATGTCGCCCGCCTTGAAATGGGGCGTGATGTCGTTGCGGATAATCTGGGACGACAGGGCATCGGTCATGATGCCCTCCAGGCCGTAGCCGACCTCGATCCGCAGCTTGCGCTCATTGGGTGCGACGATCAGCAGCGCGCCATTGTTCTTTTCCTTGTCGCCGATCCCCCAGGCGCGGCCAAGCTGGTAGCCATAATCGGATATGTCATAGCCCTGGAGGTCGGGAAGGGTCGCGACGACCAGTTGCCGTCCGCTCTGCCGCTCCAGCGCGGCGAGCTTGTCGGTGAGGGCCTGTTCCTGCTGGGGGGAGAGCAGGGCGGCGTCATCCACCACCCGCCCCGTCAGCTTGGGAAAGGTTTGCGCCTGAGCCGGAGGCGGAAAACCCAAAAGCGCTGCCGCCGCCGGGATGAACAGCAGCAGCGACAGGATCAGGAACAGGCGGCGAAACATCACCGGATCAATTGCCGAAATCGACCTTCGGCGCTTCTTCCGCGCCGGGCGTGGTGGCCTGGAACGGGGTCATCGGCTTGGCGCCATGGATGATCTTGGCGCCGATCGCGTCGGGGAAGGTGCGGATGCGGGTGTTATAGGCCCGCACCGCCTCATTATAGTCGCGGATGGCGACAGCGATGCGGTTTTCCGTCCCTTCGAGCTGCGATTGCAGGTCGAGGAAATTCTGGTTGGTCTTGAGGTCCGGATAGGCTTCCACCGAAGCGAGCAGGCGGCCCAGGCCTTGCGACAATTGCGCCTGCGCCTGCTGGAACTGCTGCACCTTGGCGGGGTCCGACAGATCCTCCGCATTGACCTGGACGGAGGTCGCCCTGGCGCGGGCCTCCGTCACCTTGACCAGCGTATCCTGTTCCTGCTTGCCCGCCGCCTTCACCGTGGCGACGAGATTGCCGACCAGATTGGAACGGCGCTGATATTGCGCCTGCACGTCGGCCCATTTGGCCTTCGCGACCTCCTCGGCGGCGGGGACGCTGTTGATGCCGCAGGCGCTGAGCGCAAAGGCGCCCAGCAGCGGCAGAAGGATCAGGCGGAAGCGGCGTAGGATCGTCATGGAGCATCCTCGTCATTGTTACGCCGATGGAAATAGGCGGTTGTCGAACCCCGCGCAACGGGCCATGCTTTCATTATTGCCATCGGGACAAGGGGTTCACCATGGGGCTGATTTCCGAATTCAAGACCTTCATCAACCGCGGCAACGTCATGGACCTGGCCGTCGGCGTAATCATCGGCGGCGCTTTCGCCACCATCACCAAATCGCTGACCGACGACCTGATCATGCCGGTTGTCGGCTATGTCTTCGGCGGCGCGGACTTTTCGCGCTATTTCATCCGGCTGGGCGATCTGCCCGCCGGGTTCAAGGGCGATCCGGAAAGCTATGCCGATCTGAAGGCGGCGGGCGTCGCCATGTTCGGCTGGGGTGAATTCCTGACCGTGTTCGTCAATTTCCTGATCCTGGCCTTCGTCATCTTCCTGCTGGTCAAGGCCGTGAACAAGCTGACGGCAAAGCCTGAACCGGCGCCGGAGGCGACGCCGGAAGATGTGTTGCTGCTTCGGGAAATCCGCGATTCCCTGAAAAAATAAATCGTTTCCGCGACGAAAGGAGCGTGCGGTGGGAACCATCCTTCGCGCGACCGGTTGATGGGCGTCAGGGTTCCGGGCTTCCGGTCCCCTTGCCGCATGACGTCAGCCCATGGGGGCGCAACAGGAGAAAACGCCGTGAAAACCTTCGTATCAGTCCTTGGCCTTGCCAGCCTGATCGCGCTTGCCGCGTGCGATTCCAAGCAGGAAGACAAAGTCGAGAACGCATATGAGAATCAGGCGGACGCCATCGACAACCAAGCCGGCAATATGGAAGCGATGGCCGACAATCTGAGCGGCAATGCCGAAAACGCAGCCGAAAACGCCGCCGACGCGCTGGAGAACAAGGCTGAAGCCACCCGCGAGGCTGGCGAAAGGGCCGCTGATGCGGTCGAAAAGACCGAAAAACAATAATCCAGGGCTGCCAGCCGAACCGCAAGGGGCGTCGCGACGAGCGGTCGCGGCGCCCCTTTCATTACGGATTTCCGGCCTTTAACGGGGATTTAACCACGGTCCGCCATTGTCCGCCCGCAATCCATGAGGCGCGGGAATGGACGAGTTACTCCAGGAATTCATATCCGAAACGCAGGAAACGCTGGAGGCGTTGGCCGGCGAAGTCGTCGCGTGGGAGGCCGATCCCACGGATCGCGACCGGCTGGACGCCATTTTCCGCTTCTTCCATACCGTGAAGGGAAGCTGCGGTTTCCTGAACCTGCCGCGTTTCGAACGGCTGAGCCACGCGGCCGAGGACGTGCTGGCCGAGATACGCGCGGACAAGCGCATCGCCGACCCCGCCACTGTCAGCGCCGTTCTGGGCATCATGGACCGCATCGCCGAACTGGCCGAAGCGGTCTCTATCGGCGCCGCGCTGCCGCAGGAAAATGACGATTATCTGATCGCCGCCCTGACCGAGAAGGAGGTGGCCGCATCGGAGGAAGGTGAGGCCGCGGCAGCCCCGGTCGCCGTGGCGCGAACATCCGGCGGGCAGGCGGCGCCGCGCACCATCCGCCTGCCGTTGTCGCTGATAGACCAGTTGATGAATGGCGTGTCCGACATGGTGCTGGCCCGCAACGAACTGTCGCGCAAGCTGCGCGAGCGATCGGCGGACCCTGAACTGGAAAGCGCCTTCGAACGGCTTTCGACCTGCGTCGCGGACATGCGCGACGCCATTTCCAAGACGCGGATGCAGCGGGTCGACCGCCTGTTCACCGCGATCCCGCGCATGGTCCGCGACCTGGGCCGGGATCTGGGCAAGCGCATCGACCTGACGCTGGAGGGCGGCGATGTCGAGATGGACCGCGAAATGGTGGAGATGGTGGTCGATCCGCTCACCCATATCGTCCGCAACAGCATCGACCATGGCATAGAGACGCCGGAAAAACGCCTTGCGCTGGGCAAGCCCGAAGCGGGGCGGCTGAAGCTGGAGGCGCGCCAGTCGGGCAACCAGATCGTCATCGAGATTTCCGACGACGGGCAGGGCATCGACACGGGCCGCCTGGCCGAAAAGGCGATCGCGGCGGGCCGCCTGACGCCGGAATCGGCGGCGCGCATGAGCGAGGCGGAGAAGCTGGACCTGATCTTCCATCCCGGCCTTTCGACGGCCAGCGCGGTGACGGCGATTTCCGGGCGGGGCGTCGGCATGGACGTGGTCCGCGCCAATGTGGAACGGATCGGCGGCATCATCGCGCTCGACAACCGGCCAGGCCGTGGGTTGACGATCATGCTGCGCGTGCCGCTGACGCTGACGATCATTCCCGGGCTGATCGTGCGGGCGGGCGGGGTGCATTTCGCGATTCCCCGCGCCGCCGTGGTGGAAATCCTGCACGACAATAATGAAACGCTGAACATAGCGGAAGTCGGCGGCGCCAAGATCGCGACGATCCGGTCCGTCCGCCATTCGATGATCGATCTGGAGGAGGTGCTGGGCATGGAGCGGATCGCGCAGCCCGGCCCGCGCGCGATCATGGTCGTGCGTTCGGCGAGCGGCATTCCCTTCGCCATGGGCGTGGCGGCGGTCGAAAATCATGAGGAGCTGGTGATCCGTCCCGCATCGCCGCTGGTGATGGCATCGGGCGTTTATGCGGGCATGACCCTGCCCGACAATGGCAGGCCGATGCTGCTGCTGGATGCGGCGGGCCTGGCCAATGCGGCGGGCCTGCCCACTATTATCGACGATCGGGCAGCGCGCCAGGCGGAAGAGACTCAGGAGGAGCAGGGCGGCGTCGAAATGGTGTCCGCCCTGCGGTTCGAGGAATATTCGGGCGAACGGCGGCTGCTCAAGCTGTCGCTGATCGAGCGGGTCGAGGATATCGACGCGCAGATGTTCGGCCGGTCGGGCGGGCATAATTTCGTGCGGTTGGACGGGCGGCTGGTGCCGGTCGTCAACGGCCATCATGATTTTGCCGGAGAGAAGATCGCCGCGCTGCGCCTGCGCGACGGCACGCGGGAGGCCTGCTATCCGGTCGCGGCGGTGCTGGACATAGTGGACATGCCCGCCGTGCCGGACATGGTGGCGATGCATGGCCTGCTGAGCGGCGTCGCCGTCATCGATGGCGAGCATCTGGAGGTGATCAATCCCTTCGCCCTGTTCGCCGCCCTGCCGGATGCGCCGATTGTCGAACGGAGCGGTGGCCGCTGCCTGCTGGCCGACAGCGAGGATGGCTGGACGCGGGAGATATTGGCGCCGCTGCTGCGCCAGGCAGGGCATGAGGTGGTGATGGGCCTGCCAGCCGATGCGGCGGTCGACCCGCAGGACGTCGTGCTGTTCACCGGAACGGAAGCGTCGCAGGCGAGCGAATTGCTGGGATGCCGCGTGGTCCATCTGCGCGCCACGCCCCGGCCCAACGGTCCGCAGGACGGCAGCATCTACCGCTATGATCAGGACGCGCTGATGGCGGCGCTCGCCGGATCGCGGCGGTAAGGGGAATAAGGATATGAACCAGCTTTATCTCTTCGCCACTCTGGCGGGCATCAGGGTGGCCGTGGAGGCCCGGGAAGTCGAGGCGGTGGTCAAGCTCACCGACATCTCGCCGGTGCCGGGCATGGGCGCGCATGTCGCCGGGCTTTCCGCGCTGCGCAGCCGGGTGCTGACCATCATCGACGTCGCGGCGCTGGTCCGGGGACGGCCGACGCCGGTGGACCAGAGGAGCTTCGCGATCATCGCGGACATCAGCGGCCACAGCTACGGCCTGATGGTCGATGCCGTCTATGACATCTGTCAGGTGCCGGAAGGCGAACTGCCGCTGCGCGGCCAGCTCGATCCCGTCTGGTCGCCCTATGCCCGCGGCCTGGTGGAGCATGAAGGCCAGCCCTATCTGCTCGTGTCGCTGAGCGGCTTCATCGAGGCCGGCGCCGTGGCCCAGGCCGCCTGACGATCTTGTGCCGGCGTTTACCAATTCCTCGCCTTTGCCGGTTAAGGCTGTTGAAGATGGGACGCAAAACAAGGGACGCTCTATGAAAAACTGCCTGGTCGTGGATGATTCGAAAGTTATCCGCAAAGTTGCCCGTCATATATTGGAATCGCTCGATCTTGCGGTGAGCGAGGCGGTGGATGGCCGTGACGCCCTGACCCAATGCGAATCGTCCCTGCCCGATGTGGTGCTGCTCGACTGGAACATGCCGGTGATGACCGGCATGGAATTCCTGCAGGCGCTGCCCGGCGCCAAGCTGACCGGGCGGCCCAAGATCATCTTCTGCACCACCGAAAACGGCATCGGCCATATCAAGGCCGCGGTCGAGGCGGGGGCGGACGAATATGTGATGAAGCCGTTCGACCGGGAAACGCTGGAAAGCAAATTGTCGATCGTCGGCGTGATCTGACGCCCGCCCGGCTTCGTCGCCCTTCGCCTGACCCGTTACCCGCCTTCGTTAAGAAAGACTGCCCCAGATGAGTGTTCACGTGCCGATCATGGCCAGCAACCGTGACGAGGACAGGGCGTTGCGCGTCCTGATCGTCGACGATTCGGTCGTGGTCAGGACGGTCATCGAACGGATATTGAACGCAGACCGGAGATTTTCCGTCTCCCACAAGACCAACAGCGCCGAACATGCGCTGGCCTATCTGAGCGAGCATGAGGTCGATCTGATCCTGCTGGACATCGAACTGGCGGGGCAGAGCGGGCTGATGGCGCTGCCCGCGATCCTGCGGATCAACCCACGCGCCAAGGTCGTGATCCTGTCCGGCAATTGCGAGGAGGGCAGCGCCGCGGCGGTCGAGGCGCTGGCGCTGGGCGCAAGCGATATATTGGCCAAGCCCGGCAGCGGCAGCTTTGGCGAACAATTCCCCCAGGCCTTGATCGAGCGGCTGTCCCGCCTGTCCAGCGGGGGGGCGCCCGTCATGCGGTCCGCGTTGCGAATCGAACCGGAACAGGCTGCCCAACCGCTCGCCTGTCTGGGCATCGGCGCGTCGACTGGCGGCATTCATGCGCTGGGACGGCTTTTTGCCGGTCTGGCCGCGCCGCTGGGGGTCCCGATCCTGTTGACCCAGCATCTGCCGGCCAGCTTCACCCATTATTTCGTCCAGCAATTGGGCCGCATGACCGCCCTGCGCGTCAAAGTGGCGGAACAGGGCGAGATACTGGCCCCCGACATCGTCTATGTCGCGCCGGGCGACGCCAATCTCCAGTTGCGGGCGGGTCTTTACGGCCGGGTGTCCGTGATGCTGAATCCGGATCGCACCCCGGCGGGCAACCTGCCCGGGGTGGACCCGATGTTCGCCAGCATGGCGCATGTCTATGGCGCGGGGGCGGCGGGCGTGGTGCTGACCGGCATGGGCCGGGACGGCACGGTCGGCGGGCGGGATATCGTGGCGGCGGGCGGCTGGATCGTGGCGCAGGACCAGCCAAGCAGCGTCGTCTGGGGCATGCCCGGATCGATCGCGAGCGAAGGATTGCACTGCGCCCTGCTGGAACCCCATGCGATCATGGATTTCGTGGCGCGAAGAGGAAAGAACGGAAACTGATGGCATTGCCCCCTTCGGCCCACCCCATCCCGTCCGGTTCCCCTTCCTCCTCTCGCGGGGCGGCGCGCATCTTTTCCGGCCTGCTGGAGGCGCGCACCGGGCAGATTCTGTCGGAAAGCCGCGCCTGGCGAATGGAAACGGCGCTGAAGCCGGTGCTGCGCGCCCAGGGCTTGCCGGACATGGACGCGCTGGCATCCCGGCTGATGACGCGCAAGGACGCGGCGCTGGAAAATGACGTGGTCAACGCGCTGCTCAACAATGAAAGCAGCTTTTTCCGCGATCTCCAGATTTTCGACATGATCCATCGCCATATCCTGCCGCACATCCAAGCGCAGCGGTCGGACCGGACGCTGCGCATCTGGAGCGCGGGCTGTTCGACGGGGCAGGAAGTCTATTCGCTGGCGATCCAGCTTTGCAACGACATGGCGCGCTGGCGCGGCTGGCGGATCGAGATATTGGCGACCGACATCTCAACCGCCGCCATCGCCCAGGCGAAAGCGGGCATCTTCACCCAGATGGACGTGCAGCGGGGTCTGCCGGTGGGCGACCTGCTCAAATGGTTCGAGCCTTCGGGCGACGACTGGTGCGCCAATGGGGCGCTGCGCCAGATGATCGATTTCCGCACCGACAATCTGTTCGATGCGCGGGCGCCCATGGGTGAATATGATCTGCTACTCTGCCGCAACGTGCTGCTCTATTTCACGCCGGAGCGCCGCCAGAGCGTGCTGCGCCTGCTGGCCCGGCACAGCCATGCCGGGTCCGTCCTGCTGCTGGGCGCGGGGGAGACGGTGATCGGGCATAGCGACGACTTTGTCCCCCATGCCGATTTCCGCGGCGGTTATGGACGCCGTGCCGACGCGACGGCGCGGCAGGACGGGGCGATGCGCCGGGCGCTCTGATCCCTCCGGCTGGAAAATGCAGCGCGCCGCTTGATTGGCCTGCCGCTGTCGGTCATGGTCTGCCTGCCGCCCCGGCGGCGCTGACAGACGAGTGCGAGTGACTGGCCCTTCGCGATGAACGACTTTCCGATGATCGATACGCCGTCGCCCAATTTCGACGAGCGCAGCCTGCCCATTTCGATGCTGGTGCTGCACTATACCGGCATGGTCGACGCGGCGACCGCGATCAACTGGCTGGTCAGTCCGGAATCCAAGGTGTCCGCCCATTATGTCGTGACGGAGGATGGGCAGGTCATCCGCATGGTCGATGAGGAGAAGCGCGCCTGGCATGCGGGGCGGGCGCACTGGCGCGGCATCGACGACATCAATTCCGCCAGCATCGGCATAGAGATCGTCAATCCGGGCCATGAATGGGGCTATCGGCCCTTTCCGGACGCGCAGATGGGGTCGCTGATCCCGCTGATCCATCAGATCGTCCAGCGGCACAGGATCACGCGCGGCAACATCGTCGGGCATAGTGACGTCGCCCCTGCGCGCAAGCAGGATCCGGGCGAGCTTTTCCCCTGGGGGCAGTTGGCGCGGTTGCGGCTGGCCCTGCCGCGCCCGACGAAAAACCTCATGGACCCGCATTGGAGCGATGGCGGCTTCATGCTGGCGCTGGAGCGCTTCGGCTATGACATTGCCGAGCCGCAGGCGGCGGTGGTGGCTTTCCAGCGGCGGTTCCGGCCCGAACTGATCGACGGGATCATCGATGGCGAGTGCCGGGCGATCCTGCTGGCGCTGTTGCTGCCCAAGCCGACAGGGGATGATTGAACGGGGATGACGGGGAGGATCGACCTGTGTATAGGCCCCTGTGCCAGAGGGCCGGGCGGCCGCGGCGTGGCGGGTAACTTCCACGGCGAGGAAAGTCCGGGCTCCACGAAATGACGGTGCCGGCTAACGGCCGGCTGGAGTGATCCAAGGGACAGTGCAACAGAAAGCAGGTCGCTACAGCTTCGGCTAAGCGAAATTGAAAGGGTGCGGTAAGAGCGCACCGCGTCTCCGGCAACGGAAGGCGGCACGGTAAACCCCACCGGGAGCAAGACCGAATAGGGGCGGCGCGCAGCTTGACTGCTAGGCTAAGTTTCGGCTGAGATCGCCCGGGTTGGTTGCTTGAGGGACGGAGCAATCCGTCCCCTAGAGGAATGGTCGCCACTCTCCTTTACGGGGAGGACAGAACCCGGCTTACAGGCCCTCTGGCATTTTGACCGGATGAACCCGGATTTCGGCTTTTGGCCAATTGCTGACGTGAGATATCCGTTCGGGCTGAGCCCTTCGTCTGCCTGCCAAGGCAGGCGCTCAGGATAAACTTGCCTTCGGCAAGTCGAAGCCTTCAGCCGAGCGGAGCGAGGCTCCCTTTGCTTCGCCTTCGCTCAGCAGGACCCTTCGACAGGCTCAGGGCGAACGGAAATTGAATGTCCGCCCCACACCCATAACCGCAATTTCATCGTTGCCGGGGTGGCGTTCCGGCTGTCGCTTGCCTAACTAGGGCCAATGGCAAGAAGCAGCCGATCAAATGACTGGGGCTTTCCCCGCTGGCGCAGCTATGGCGCATCGCGTGAGGCGCAGCAGGTGCGCCTGTGCGACCGCTATGGCTGCGACCGGCCCGGCGACTGCCCCGCGCCCAAATCGCCCAACAGCCCGGAGCGCTGGTATTTCTGCACCGATCATGCGGGGGAATATAACCGCAACTGGGATTATTTTCAGGGCCTCGACCAGGAGGAGCGCGAGCAGCGGGAACGCAATGAGCGGCGCGATGCGGGCGGCTATCAGAACAGCGCCTATCATGGCTGGGGCGGGCCGGGCGACGGCACGCGGTCGCGGGACGAGATGCACGCGCTCCAGGCGCTGGAACTGGAGGACGACGCCGATTTCGAGGCGGTGAAGAAAAGCTGGCGCCGCCTCGCCAAGGAATATCATCCCGATGTGAAGCCCGGCGACGCGCAGGCGGCTGTGCGCTTCCAGACGATCCAGGCCGCCTATGAAGTGCTGCGCGCAGCGGAGGAACGGCGGACATGGAAACCGCGGGAGCGGGCGGATTGAAGGATCGCGTCCGGTCCAACTGGGACCATGCGGTGCTGGTCTGCCGCAAATGTTCGAAGAAGCTGGACGGCGGTTTCGGTCCGGACGGCGGCGAGCGGCTGGCCAAGGCGCTGCGCCGGCATCTCTCGCTGAAAAAGGGACGCAAGGCGGCGGCGGGGATCGTGGAGGTCAATTGCCTTGGCGTCTGTCCCAAGGGCGCCGTGACGGTCGTGAATGGCGCGCGGGCGCGAGACTGGTTGCTGGTACAGCCGGGCGCCGATCTGGATGAACTGGCCGCGGCGCTGGAACTGGCTCCGGCGATCACCCTGGATTAGCATGATGGATGGGCGCTAAACCAAGCGCCCGATCGGCTTCGCGAGGATTTGGGTGGATCGCCCGCCGCGCGTCCCGCGCGGCGGGCGATTCGTCGTTCAGGCCGGCTGGTCGGCGCGGCTGACGCCCTGGCCGTCCAGATTCTGCGCGGCGAAATCCCAGTTGATCGCTTCCTTGAGGACGCGGTCGGCATAGTTGGGGCGGGCGTTGCGATAGTCGATATAATAGGCATGTTCCCATACATCGAGGATCAGCAGCGGCGCATGGCCTTCATGCGCGACCGGCGTGTCGGCGTCGTGGTAGCTGGTGACTTCCAGCTTGCCGTCCTTCAGGATCAGCGCGGCCCAGCCGCTGGCGAAATGGCCGACGGCCTCGGCCTTCAGCTTCTCGATCAGGGCGTCGACCGAACCGAAAGCCTCTTCGATCTTGGCCAGCAGTTCGCCGCTGGGCGCGGTCTTGGTGGGCGAGAGCGACTGCCAGTAGAATGTGTGGTTCCAGATCTGGCCGACCTGGTTGAACAGGCCGCCCTTGCTGGACTTGATCAGCTCGACCAGCGACTTGCCCTGGAGCGAGGCGTCGGCGGCGACCAGTTCATTGGCCTTCACGACATAGGCGTTGTGATGCTTGCCATGGTGAAAATCGAAGGTTTCGGCTGTCAATATGTCGCCAAAGGCGTCCTTGGGGTAGGGCAGGGGGGGCAGAACAAAGGCCATGTCGGAACTCCTCGGATTCTTGGGTCGGATGGCCGCATAACGATGATGCGGCCGGAAGGCTCCCCGCCCCTAGCAGTGTTATCGGCTCACAGAAAACAGGATATTTTCGTCCAAGATGCGGAAATATCCATGTGACAGCGGCGTAACGATGGCATAGCATCACCGGTCAGGTCGCCCGGAGAATGCGGCGGTCGGAACTTGGGGGAAGGGTCCAATGGCAAAATTCTTCGGCAATCTGAATCTTGTGCTGGTCGCGGGGCTGTTGCTCGCGATCGCGGTCATGTTCGGCGCGCATGCTGGGCTGGTCGACGCCAACGGCATCTTCCGCTGGCTGCACCTCTTCTTCGGCATCACCTGGATCGGGCTGCTTTATTATTTCAACTTCGTCCAGATCCCGACCATGCCGAAAATCCCGGCAGAATTGAAACCGGGCGTTTCCAAGCATATCGCGCCCGCCGCTTTGTTCTACTTTCGCTGGGCGGCGGCCTTTACGGTTCTGACGGGCCTGATCGTCGCCTGGCTGGCGGGTTATATCCATCAGGCGTTGCTGGTGCAGTCGCCCTATACGCTGATCGGCATCGGCATGTGGCTGGCGCTGATCATGGCGTTCAACGTCTGGTTCGTGATCTGGCCGAACCAGAAGAAGGCGTTGGGCATCGTTCCGGCGGAGGATGATGTGAAGGCGAAGGCGGCGACCACCGCGATGATGTTCAGCCGCATCAACACCCTGCTGTCGCTGGCGATGCTCTATTGCATGGTCAATTTCAGTTGAATGGACAGGGGTGGGCGCCAGGCGCGTCCGCCCTTCAACCCTGCGGCGGGGTGGTTTCGCCGATCTCTTCGCTGTCCAGCTTGTCGCCCAGATCGAGGCCGTGGCGCATCAGCATCGGGATGTTGGCGCCCGCGAAGACGACCGACACGATGGTCACGCCCCACACCTTGACGGCTAGCCAGCTATCGAAGCTCATCGTCCGGCGCATGATTTCGTTGGCGAGCGCCATGGCGACGAAGAAAAAGGCCCAGTTGCGCGACAGCTTGCGCCAACCCTCTTCGGTCAGCCCGTCATAGGCCGCCTGAAGCAGATATTTGAGCAGCGCCTTGCCGCGCATCAGTCCCGCGAACAGCATCAGCGCGAAGAAGCTGTAGATGATGGTCGGCTTCAATTGGATGAAGCTCTGGTCGCGAAAATAGATGGTCAGGCCGCCGAAGAAGAGGATCAGCAGCGCGGAAAGCCAGAGCATCGGCGACACCCGGCCCAGCTTCACCTTCGAGACGATGACGGCGATGACGATGGCGGCCATGAAGGCGGATGTGCCGAATGTCATGGCGGTGATCGGATTGCCCGGCCCCCAGAGCCAGCCCGCGCCCTTGTAGGTCAGGAAGAAGACCAGCAGCGGCCCGAAATCGAGCGCGAGGCTGAGATTGCCGCCATGGGCGGGTTTTTTCGGGTCAGCCATATATGTTCACTCCGCCAGGATGACGAATGATGTGCGATCACCGCGCATAGGCCGTCCCCGCAATCGCCCGCGCCATGTCGCCCGGATCGAAGGGGCGCAGATCCTCGATCTTCTCGCCCACGCCGATGGCATGGATGGGCAGGCGGTATTTCTCCGCCGCGGCGACCAGCACGCCGCCGCGCGCCGTGCCGTCCAGCTTGGTCATCACCAGCCCCGTCACCTGCGCGACTTCCTTGAACACCTCGATCTGGCTCAACGCATTCTGTCCCGTGGTGGCATCCAGCACCAGGACAACGTCATGCGGCGCCGCCGGGTTCAATCGGCCCAGCACGCGGCGGATCTTCGCCAGTTCGTCCATCAGTTCGGTCTTGTTCTGGAGCCGGCCCGCCGTGTCGACGATCAGCACGTCGATGCCGGTCGCCGTCGCCTGCTTGACGGCGTCGAACACGATGCCCGCCGCGTCGCCGCCTTCCTTGCCCGCGACGATGGGGATGCCCAGCCGGTCCGCCCAGACCTTCAATTGGCCGATGGCGGCGGCGCGGAAGGTGTCGCCCGCCGCCAGCATCACGCCATAATCCTGCTCCAGGAAATTATTGGCGAGCTTGGCGATGGTGGTGGTCTTGCCGGAACCGTTGACGCCGATGACGAGGATGACCTGCGGGCGCGGGAAAGCCTCTATTTCCAGCGGGCGGGCGACCGGTGCGAGCGTCTTCTCTATCTCTTCCGCGATGATCTCACGCAGATAGTCTTCGGTCAGTTCGCGGTTGAAGCGCCCTTCGGACAGGCGGTCGCGCACGCGGGCGGCCATGGCGGGGCCAAGGTCGCTGACGATCAGCGCTTCCTCGATCTCGTCCAGTGTCTGCTCGTCCAGCGCGGCCTTGGTGAAGAGGCCGGTCAGATTCTCGCCGAGCTTGTCGGAAGTGCGCTTCAGGCCGCCGAAAAGACGATCGCGCCAACTTGTGCCGGGTTCAGTCATTGCTGTGCCTCTTGCGCGATCAGCGCGCCATTCTCAAGGCCCGTGATGGCTGCGCGGACGATGGAGGAGGGGGATTGCGGCTGCGCGAACCGTACCGGGGCGAAATTTTCGGCGTGGCCGGAAAGGCCGTTGCGCTCGACCAGCACGGATTGGGTCGAGCCGATGAGGCTTTGGAGCCAGCCCTCCCGTTGCGACTCGCAGGCCGCGCGGAGGCGGGCGGCGCGGGCCTTGATCACGGCGCGGTCGACCTGCGGCATGCGGGCGGCGGGGGTGCCTGTGCGGGGGGAATAGGGGAAGATATGGCCGTGGACGATGGTGCATTCCTCCACCAGCTTCAGGCTGTTTTCGAACATCGCGTCGTCCTCGGTCGGGAAACCGGCGATGATGTCCGCGCCGATGCTGATGTCGGGGCGGGCGGCCTTGAGCCGTTGCACGATGCGGACGGCGTCGGCGCGGCTGTGGCGGCGTTTCATCCGCTTGAGGATCATGTCGTCGCCCGCCTGGAGCGAGAGGTGGAGGTGCGGCATCATGCGCGGCTCATGGGCGATGAGGTCGAACAGGCGCTCATCGATCTCCACGCTGTCGAGCGAGGAGAGGCGCAGGCGGGGGAGGCTGGGGACGCCCTTCAATATGCGCTCGATCAGCAGGCCGAGCGAGGGTGCTCCGGGCAGGTCGGGGCCGTAGCTGGTGACGTCCACGCCGGTCAGGACGATTTCCTTATAGCCCGCATCGACCAGTTGTCGGGCCTTGTCGATCACCGCGCCTGCGGGAATGGAGCGGCTGTTGCCCCGGCCATAGGGGATGACGCAGAAGGTGCAGCGATGGTCGCAGCCATTCTGCACCTCCAGGAAGGCGCGGGCATGTTCGGCGAAGGCGCTCGCCATATGGGGGGCGGTCTCGCGTACGGCCATGATGTCGGAGACCTGGACCTTTTCCGTCACGCCCCCACCCGTCATCCCAGCGAAGGCTGGGATCTCAGGTCCAACGCCGCGCCCTCTTGCCTGAGATCCCAGCCTTCGCTGGGACGACGGATAATGGGTGGGGTCCATCTTCTCCCGATTGCCGATCACAGCGTCGACTTCGGCCATGGCTGCGAAAGTCTCCGGCTCGGTCTGCGCCGCGCAGCCCGTCACCATGATCCGGGCATTGGGGCGGTCCCGGCGAGCGCGGCGGATGGCCTGGCGGGTCTGGCGCACAGCCTCCGCCGTCACGGCGCAGCTATTGACGACGATCAGATCATCCTGCCCGTCCGCCATTTCGCGGATCGCCTCGCTCTCCGCGATGTTGAGGCGGCAGCCGAGGGTGATGATCTGCGGGCCGCTCATCAGAAGCGCGCCCAGTCAGCCTCGCCGTCGAAGACATGGGTGGCGGGGCCGGTCATCATGATATGCCCGCCCGGCGCCCAGTCGATCACCAGATCGCCGCCCGGCAGGCTGACCGTGGTCGGCCCGCTCACCAGCTTGCGCCGCACCGCCGCCACCGCCGTCGCGCAGGCGCCCGTACCGCACGCCCGCGTCAGGCCCGCGCCGCGTTCCCAGACGATCAGGCGGATGTGATTTGCGCCGACCATCTGCGCGAAATTGACGTTCACGCGGGCGGGGAAGAGCGGATCATGCTCTATCAGCGGGCCCAGACGGTCGAAGTTCACACCGTTCAGATCGTCCACGAAGAAGATCACGTGCGGATTGCCGACATTGACCGCGACCGGGGCGGGAAGGTCTTCCCAACTCACCGGCATGGTCAGCGTGTCCATGGCGTAGGAAAGGGGAATCGCGTCCCATTCCAGCCGGGGTTCGCCCATGTCGACGCTGGCCCCGCCGTCGACGGCCTTTGCGTCGAGCAGGCCTGCTTTGGTTTCGATCAGCACGTCGCGGCCGACGAACAGGGGCACGCAGCGGGTCGCGTTGCCGCAGGCCTCGACCTCGCTGCCGTCGCTGTTGAAGATGCGCATCGACACGTCGGCGCGATCCGAATGGCCGATCAGGATCAACTGGTCGCAGCCGATTCCGGCATGGCGGTCGGCAATGGCCATGGCGCGCGCCTCCGTCATGTCGAGCGGGGTGTCCCGCGCATCGATCACGACAAAGTCGTTGCCCAAACCATGCATTTTCGAAAAACGGCCCATAGCGCGGCGCATGTAAGGCTTGCGAGGCGAAAAGACCAGCCTATGCCGCGCCAAGCGCCGCCCGCTTGCGCCCGTAGAGGAAATAGACGGCCAGCCCGACGGCGTTCCACAGGAGGCAGGCGAGGATGGTCTTCACCGGCAGGCTGACGAACAGATAGGCGCAGCCGCTGATGGCGCCGAGGCCGACCAGCCATCCGGCAGGCGTGCGGAAGGGGCGTTTCATGTCGGGCATGCGCCGCCGCAGGATCAGCAGGCAGGCGCCCACGGCGGTGAAGGCGATCAGCGTTCCCGCATTGGCCAGCGCCGCGATCTCGTCGATGGGCAGCACGCCCGCGATGATGGCGACCAGCACGGCGGTGACGGCGGTGATCCGGGAGGGCGTTCCGCGTTTTGAAATCAGCGCCAGCCGCCGCGGCAGGAAACCGTCGCGGGCCATGACCAGGAAGATGCGGCTTTGCCCGTAGAGGAAGCCCAGCAGGACCGTGGGCAGGGCGATCACCGCCGCGATGGCGACGATCCGGGCCACCTGTCCCTGGCCCATTTCGCGCAGGATCAGCGCCAGCGGCTCCGGGCTGTCGGCGAAGCGGGTGAAGGGCATTGCCCCCACCGCTGCCGCGGCGACAGCCACATAGATCAGCGTACAGACGACCAGCGATCCGACGATGCCGATGGCCAGGTCGCGCTCCGGATTCTTCGCCTCCTCCGCCGCCGTGGAGATGGCGTCGAAGCCGTAGAAGGCGAAGAAGATGATCGCCGCCGCCGCCATGACGCCGCGTTCCACCCCGTCCGGTCCCATCGACTTGGCGAAGCCGAAGGGCATGAAGGGGTGCAGGTGCTGCGCGTCGAAGGCGGGCAGGGCGACGGCGACGAACAGGCTGAGCGTCGCGATCTTGATGAGGACCAGCAGGGAGTTCAGCCGCGCGCTCTCATGCGTGCCCATCATCAGCAGCCCGGCGACCACGGCGATGATGAAGATGGCGGGCAGGTTGACGATGCCGCCCAGTTCCGGCCCCCTGGTCAGCAGGTCCGGAAACCCCATGGAGGTCAGCAAGGGCGCGGCATAGCCCGACCAGCCCACCGCCACCGTCGACACCACCAGCGAATATTCCAGGATCAGGCTCCATCCCACGATCCAGGCGAAGCCCTCGCCCAGCACCGCATAGCTGTAGCTGTAGGCGCTTCCGGCGGCGGGCATCATGGTGGACAGTTCGGCATAGGCCAGCGCCGCGCAGGCGCAGATCGCGCCCGCAATGGCGAAGGACAGCAGCACGGCCGGTCCCGCCCGGTCCGCGCCCACGCCGATCAGCGTCAGGATGCCGGTCCCGACGATCGCGCCCACGCCGAGCGCCAGAAGGTGCGGCCAGGACAAGGTGCGCGCCAGCCGGCGCCCTTCCTGCGCGGGCATCATCGCCTCCATCGGCTTGCGGCGCGTCCAGCTCATATCGTCTTCTTCCCTTCTGGTTCTTCCCTTCTGGCGAGCAACTTGCCGACGCGGGTGCGGCTGGCAAGGGGAATTGTACAGGCGTAAGGCTGTGGCAGCCGCCCCTCCCCCCCCCCTCGCGACTTCTGGGATATTCTGTTACAGGGGCGTAAACAAAGGTCGCGAGGGCTTTAATCTTCTGGGGGGGGGCGTCCCATGGATGCTGCTGCGTCGACGGTCCCGGCATCGGTTCGGGATAACGGCTTTTATCTGGGAATGTCGGTCGCCATTGCGGTGGCGGTGATCGGGGGCTTCGGCTCCTTCGCGTTGCGCGGTCTGGTGGATGTGGGACGCGCGCCCTATTGGGTGCATGTCCATGGCGCGATGTTCGTGAGTTGGACTTTGCTGTTCGTGATGCAGAACGCCTTCGCCCATCGCGGGTCGATGGCCCTGCATCGGCGCATGGGATGGGCCGCCGTCGGGCTGGCGACGGCGATGGTGCCGCTCGGCGCCTTCACCGCCTGTATGGCGGTGGTCCTCGATCGCGTGCCGCCTTTCTTCACGACGCCGGAATTTCTGGCGTTGAGCGCGCTGGAGCTGATTGCCTTCGCCGGGCTGCTGACGGGCGCGATCCGGCTGCGGCGGCGAACCCAATGGCATAGGCGACTGATGCTGTGCGCGATGGTTGCGATCATCGGGCCGGCCTTTGGACGCCTTCTGCCGATGCCGCTGTTGGGGCCTTTGGGCGGGCTGGCGGTGATGGGTGGGCAGATGCTGTTCGTGGCGGTCGGCATGGCCCATGATCTTGTTTCGCGGGGCCGGATGCATCCGGCCTATGGGGTGGGCGCGGCGGTTATCCTGGCCGAAGGGCTGGCTGTGCCGATCCTGGCCGCGACGCCGCCGATCCTTTGGCTGGCATCCGCCCTGGCCGGTTGAAGCCGCTTTCGGTTGCGTCCGGGGCGTGCTTGCGCTAAGGGCGCCCTGCAATCGGGCGGTCCGCCGTCCGATACCCTGACAGATCCATGGCGCCCAGATGGGACACCGGATGGACGCTGGCCGGCGAGGTTTCGCCCGCCGGCGATTTTGTCGTTTGGCGGGGTAAGCGCAGTTTTCCGGGCCTTTCGGCCCAAATGAGGTGATGATGTTCGATTCGCTAAGCGATCGTCTCGGTGGGGTATTCGACAAGCTGCGTGGGCGCGGTGCGCTTACGGAGGACGATGTCCGCGCCGCGATGCGCGAGGTGCGAATCGCGCTGCTGGAGGCCGACGTCGCGCTGCCGGTGGTGCGTCAGTTCGTCGAGCAGGCGACGGAACGGGCAGTCGGCAGCGACGTGCTGCGGTCGGTCACGCCGGGGCAGATGGTCGTCAAGATCGTCTCCGACACGCTGACCGAGACGCTGGGTTCCGAAACCAGCGACCTGCTGATCGACGTGACCCCGCCCGCCGTCATCATGATGGTCGGCTTGCAGGGGTCGGGCAAGACCACCTCCACCGCGAAGATCGCCAAGCGCCTGAAGGAAAAAGAGCGCAAGAAGGTGCTGATGGCGTCGCTCGACGTGCAGCGCCCCGCCGCGCAGGAGCAGTTGGCGGTGCTCGGCACCCAGGCCGATGTGGCGACCCTGCCCATCGTGCCGGGCCAGCAGCCGGTCGACATCGCCAGGCGGGCGTTGCAGGCGGCGAAGCTCCAGGGCTTCGACGTGGTGATGCTCGATACCGCAGGCCGCCTGCACGTCGATCAGGCGCTGATGGACGAGATGAAGGCGGTGGCCGACGTCTCCAACCCGGCGGAGATCCTGCTGGTGGTCGACTCGCTGACCGGTCAGGATGCGGTGAATGTCGCGACCAGCTTCACCCAGCAGGTGCCGCTGACCGGCGTGGTGCTGACCCGCATGGACGGCGATGCCCGTGGCGGCGCGGCGCTTTCGATGCGGGCCGTGACCGGCCGTCCGATCAAGTTCGCGGGTACGGGCGAAAAGCTCGACGCGATCGAGCCATTCCATCCGGCGCGTGTAGCGCAGCGCATATTGGGCATGGGCGACGTCGTGTCGCTGGTCGAGAAGGCGGCCGAGTCGATCGACGCCGAGGAAGCCGACAAGCTCGCCAAGAAGATGGCCAAGGGTCAGTTCGACATGAACGACCTGCGCGCCCAGCTCGGTCAGATGCGCCGCATGGGCGGCCTTGGCGCGCTGGCCGGGATGCTGCCGGGCCTGAAGAAGGCGCAGGCGGCGATGGCGAACAGCGGCGCCAACGACAAGACGCTGATCCATCTGGACGCGATGATCGGGTCGATGACGCTCAAGGAGCGGGAGAAGCCAGCCCTCATCAACGCCAAGCGCAAGATCCGCATCGCCAAGGGTTCCGGCACGACCGTGCAGGAAGTGAACCGTCTCCTGAAAATGCATCAGGAAATGGAAACGGCGATGAAGAAGATCCGCAAGATGGGCGGCCTGAAAGGGTTGGCCAAGATGTTCACCGGCGGTGGGCTGGACGGCATGCTGGGCGGTGGCGGCGCGCCGCCGCAGGGCTTGCCGGGGCTGGGGGGCAATATGCCCAACCTGCCGCCCGGTTTTCAGAATTTCATGAAGAAATAAGCAAATCCGACAATCTGGTTTAGAGTAGAAAGGTCAATTTCCATGGCAACGTCCATCCGTCTGTCGCGTGGCGGCTCCAAGAAGCGCCCTTATTATCGCATCGTCGTGGCCGATAGCCGCGCCCCGCGTGACGGCAAGTTCATCGAGCGCATCGGCAGCTACAACCCCGTCCTGCCCAAGGGCGACGAGAAGCGCGTCGTGATCGACGTCGAGCGCGCCAAGCACTGGGTCGCCGCCGGCGCCCAGGCGACCGACCGCGTCGCCCGTTTCCTGGACGCCGCGGGCGTGAAGGAGCGCGCCGCCCGCAACAACCCGAAGAAGGCCGAGCCGGGTCAGAAGGCCAAGGATCGCGCCGAAGACCGCGCCGCCAAGGCCGCGGAAGCGGAAGAAGCCGCGAAGGCTGCTGCTGAAGCGGCTGCCGCTCCGGTCGTTGAGGAAGCCCCGGCCGCTGAAGAAGCCGCTCCGGCTGAAGAACAGGCTGAAGGCTGAATCCTTTGACCGACACGCCCGTCACTCTCGCCGTGATCATTGGTGCGCACGGAGTGACGGGAGAAGTCCGTCTGAAGCTTTTCGGGGAGGGGGCTGAGGCCCTCAAATCCTATGAGGGCTTCGATGCGGCGGGGCGCAGGCTGACGCTGAAGTCGGTGCGCCCCGGCCCCAATGGCGCCGTCGCGCGCTTCGCCGAGATTGGCGACCGGAGCGCCGCCGAAGCGCTGCGCGGGACCGAGCTCACCGTGCCCCGTTCCGCCCTGCCTCCACTGGGGGAGGGCGAATATTATCATGCCGATCTCATTGGCTTGCCTTGCTTTTCCGGCGATGGCGAGGGGGTGGGCCATATCGTCGCGGTCGAAAATTTCGGCGCGGGCGACATCATCGAAGTCGAACGGCCGGCTATGGGCGGCAAGAGCGGCAAACGCTTCATGGCGCCGATGCATGCGGTGACGATTGCGGAGGGGCGGGCGGTGATCGAGGCGGCATTCGCCGTTTGATCGATCAGCTTTAGGTAAGCATAGAAGATCGTGCTCCTGCGCTGGCGGGAGGCCGGATGAGACGGTGGAACCCGGCTCCCGCCTGCGCAGGAGCACGCATAGTTGAACGCCATAGTGAAGGGCCGAGCCATGCCGAAAATCCTTGCCGCCCTTTATTTGTTGCTGATGGTCGCCGCTGGCTGGCGGTTGTTCACCATGCCCTGGGCGCGCGGATGGAAGGTCGGGGCGGCGGTGGCGCTCATCATTCCCATCCCGATGCTGTTCCTGGTTCCCGCCCTGATGCAGCCGGACCGGCCATTCGCGGACTTGCTGCGCGCGATCGGCGTTGCCCTGATGCTCGGCGGCGGCGTGTCGCTGCTGGGTGGCGCGGCGGGGGCGTGGCTCAAGGCGCGCAGAGCGTGAGCTTTCAGGCGCAGATATTGACGCTTTATCCGGAGATGTTTCCAGGGCCGCTCGGCCTGTCGCTTGCGGGACGGGCGCTGGTCGAAGGCAAATGGGCCTGCGATCCCATCCATATCCGCGACTTCGCCACCGACAGGCATCGCACCGTGGACGATACGCCTGCGGGCGGCGGCGCGGGCATGGTGCTGCGCGCCGACATCCTTGCCCTTGCCGTCGATCATGCGCTGGAAAGGCGCCCAGACCTGCCCGTCATCGCCATGACGCCGCGTGGCGCGCCGATTACACAGGGACGGATTCGCCAGCTTGCCGCCGGTCCGGGAGCCACCATCCTCTGCGGCCGGTTCGAGGGTTTTGACGAGCGGATTTTCGACGCTCGGCCCATCGAGCAGATCAGCATGGGCGACATCATCCTGTCCGGCGGGGAAATGGGCGCTTTGATGCTGCTGGATGCTTGCATCCGCCTGCTTCCTGGGGTAATGGGCGCCGCTTCCAGTGGGGATGAAGAGAGCTTCGAAAGCGGCCTTCTCGAATATCCGCACTATACCCGGCCCGCTGAGTGGGAAGGGCGCGCGATCCCTGAAGTGTTGCGATCGGGGGATCATGCGAAGATCGCCGCCTGGCGGAAACAAAGGGCGGAAGAGGACACACGGCTAAGGCGGCCGGACCTTTGGGAACGCCATATCGGCGTTCGGGACCAGTCGCCCTCTGGTGCGCAACGCGAAAAGTAGGACTTGAGTTATGAACTTGATCCAGCAGATCGAGGCCGAGAACATCGCGGCCCTGGCCAAGGATATTCCGGAATTCCGTCCGGGTGACACGCTGCGCGTCGGCGTGAAGGTCATCGAAGGTGACCGCAGCCGCGTCCAGAATTATGAAGGCGTCTGCATCGCCCGCTCGAACAAGGGCATGGGCAGCAACTTCACCGTGCGCAAGATCAGCTTCGGTGAAGGTGTGGAGCGCGTCTTCCCGCTCTATTCCCCGAACATCGATTCGATCACCGTCGTCCGCAAGGGCGTGGTGCGTCGCGCGAAGCTCTATTATCTGCGCGGCCGCACCGGCAAGCGCGCTCGCATCGCCGAGCGCCGCGACGTGCGCAGCGAGGGTTAATCGCTTCAAAACTATCCTTGACAGTTGTAAAAAAGATACAGGCGGCACCTCGTGCGGGTGTCGCCTTTTTCTTTATATTTCAATGGTTTGATCCGATCCTGGCGGCCTTTCTCCATGCCTTGCCGGAAATGATTACGCATGCTCATCGAAATTCGTTTTTGCTCGATAGCGGCTTTGTGTCAGCGTTCCGTTTCCAGAGATTGCTCAATATTTCGAACGATCAGACCTGTGGGTCTGGCGCAAGGGAAGTGTGTCTCGAAGAGATTTGGAGAAGTAGAGTCAGTTAAACAAGAAAATATCTGTCGGGAGAGGCTCTTTTAATAGCAAAAGCAAGGGGCCTGTTCATGAACTCAAAGAGTTTCGTTTCTCGTGCCGCCATGATTATTGCGCTATCGTCTCCGGCGGCCGCTCTGGCCCAGACCGGTGATCCGCAGGCGGCCTCCACCACGGACGGAGCGGCGATCATCGTCACCGGCACCCGCCTCACCGGCATGCGGGCGGTCGACAGCCCAGCGCCGATCCAGCTTTTGAGCGCGGAAACGTTGCAGCGCACGGGGTCTCCGGACCTGATGCAGAGCCTGGCGCAGCAGCTTCCCTCGGTTCAGGCGCAATCCTTCGGCGGTGACCTTCAGGCGCATAACCTGCAGATGAAGCTGCGCGGCCTCAGTCCGAACCACACGCTGATCCTGGTCAACGGCAAGCGCCGCCACGGCACCGCCAACGTATCTGTCGCGGGTGGCCCTTATGGCGGCAGCGCGGCGCCGGACGTCAGCTTCATCCTGCCTGAATCGATCGAGCGCGTCGAAGTGTTGCAGGACGGCGCAGCCGCGCAATATGGCACGGACGCGATCGCGGGCGTCATCAACTTCCTTCAGAAGAAGGCCGATCATGGCGGGTCGATCAACCTGACGGGCGGCGAATATTACGACCAGGGCGGCAAGACCTACGCGATCGGCGGCAATATCGGCTTGGCCCCCTTCGACGGCGCCTATCTGAACATCTCCGCGCAGAAGAAGCACAAGGGGTTCAGCTTCCGGGGCGACATCAACCCGCAGGCGATCCGGCTGTCTTCGACCTATCCCGAAATCAGGAATCTGCCCGGCTATCCCTATACCAACCGGATCATCGGCGATCCGCACATCGACCAGACCGTCGTGAACTACAATGCCGGCTATGAATTCGGCGATTATGAAATCTACAGCTTCGGCAGCTATGGCCACAAAAAGGCCGCCGCCTATGAAAACACCCGCCCGCCGACGACGGTCGTCAGCGCCAGCGGTGTGCCCTATTATGCGGGCGGTTTCCAGCCGCAGGAGCGGATCGACGAAACCGACTATTCGGTGACCGGCGGCTTCCGAGGCGCGATCGGCGACACGACCTTCGACCTTGCCTCCACCTACGGCAAGGATGTGGTCGAGGTCTATGTCTACCACTCGGCCAACGCCCAGCTCTACGCCGATACCGGCTTCACGCCAGAAACCTTCCACAATGGCGATTTCTTCAATACCCAGTGGAGCAACACGCTTGACCTGACGCATGCGTTCGACGTCGGGCTGTCGGAGCCGGTCAACGTCGCGGCGGGCCTGGAATTCCGGCATGAAACCTTCGGGATTCGGTCGGGCGATCCGGCGTCCTATTATGGCGGCGGCGCTCAGTCCTTCTTCGGCTATAGCCCCAATGACGCGGGCAAGTACAAGCGGGACAATTTCTCGCAATATCTGGACATCAGTTTGAAGCCGGTCGAAAACTGGCTGGTCGACGGTGCGGTGCGTCACGAACATTATAGCGATTTCGGCGACACGACCGTCTTCAAGCTGACCACCCGCTACGACTTTTCCGATGCCTTCGCGTTGCGCGGCACGGTCAGCACCGGTTTCCGCGCGCCTACACTGGCGGAGGGGGGCTATTCGGGCCTGAACGTCGGGCCGGGCTTTGTCGGCGGCGTGCTGCCGCCCGCTTCGGCTGCGGCGGGCGCGCTGGGCTTCGGGGGACTCAAGCCCGAAAAATCGACCAACTTCAGCCTGGGCACCGTCTTCAACCCGGCGCGCAACTTCACCCTCACGCTCGACGCCTATCAGATCACGATCCGCAACCGCATCATGACCTCGACGGCCTTTTCGGGGTTCACGGGCAATCGCTGCCCTTCGGGTTATGCCGGCGGCAATGCGGCCGCCTGTTTGCCCTTCGATGCGGACCAATATGCCATCTACAACCAGCTAGCGGTGCTGAGCGCGGTGAATGCGGCGCTGGGCGGCAGCAGCACGGTGACGGATTGGCGGACGGCTGATGCGATCCCGGCCTATGTGCTGTTCGCGGACAATGGCGTCGACCGGAACACCGAAGGCGGTGTGTCGGTGCAGAGCTTCGTCAACGGCGTGAAGATGCGGACCCGCGGCGTCGATCTGGTGGCGAGCTACCTTGGCGATCTGGGTGAGATGGGCAAGCTGGACCTGACCCTGACCGCCAATTACAACGAGAATAAGGTACTGGGCATCAATCCGCTCCCCTCGGCGCTCTACTCCAGCACCATCAATCCCGAGCTGACCCGCCTTATCGACGCGACGAGCGAGGTGGAACTGGAACATAGCACGCCACGCTTCCGGGCCACGTTCAACGCCTTCTGGACCTGGGGCAAGTTCACTGCCAACCTGCGCGAAAGCTATTATTCGGAAGTCTACACGCTGGAAACCGCGCGTAGCGGCCCGGATGCGGGCGATTTGATCAAGGTGCCGGTCAAAGAGGCGTTCATCACCGATCTTGAACTCGGCTATCAGATCGCAAAGCCGATCAAGATCTCCATTGGCGCGAACAATCTGTTCAACAAATATCCGACCCAGCGGTCCCGGGAGTTCATCCGCAACGCCGAACTGGCCAATAATGAACGCGGCTATTCGACAAGCAAATATCCGACCTTCTCGCCCTATGGCATCAATGGCGGTTATTATTATGCACGCGTGAACGTGACCTTCTAAGGGCACAGGGGCGGGTCGCTTGATCCGCCCTTATTCGACAGGAGAGGCGGCGAACGGCATAGTCCATCGCCGCCTTTTCCTTCATCAAGTGATGCATCAACCTATGCCGCTTCTGCATCGTCTCGCCATCGCCGCGGATGAACCGGCGCTTGCCCATGTCATGGCGCTGGCCATCGACCGCCTGCAATCGGGCTTCCTGACGCCGGAACAGGTGCGGGCAAGCCACGCCTTCATGGGGCTGGACAGCCGCCTGATCGCGGACGGCACTTATTTCGTCATCGAGGCCCAGGGACGCATCGCCGGTTGCGGGGGCTGGAGCCGGCGCGCGACGGCCTATGGCGGCAATCATAGCGACGGACGCGACGACCGGCTGCTCGATCCGGCGACAGAAGCCGCGAAGGTGCGGGCGATGTACACCCATCCCGATCATGTGCGCAAAGGTGTCGGCACGCTGATCCTGTCGCTGTGCGAAGCGGCGGCGCGGGCCGAGGGTTTCGTGGCACTGGAACTGTCCGCCACCATGGCTGGCGTGCCGCTTTACCGCAGCTTCGGCTTTGTCGACATACGGGCCTTCGAGGATCGCGGCGTGCCGCTGATCCTGATGCGCAAAGCTATTTCCGGCCAGAGTCCCGACTCGTGAACCACAGGCCGATCAGGCTGAGCGCCGCCGCCGCCGACATATAGAGGCCGACCAGTTCGACGCCCTGGACCTGGATCAGCCAGGTCGCGACGATGGGCGCCAGCGCGCCGCCGATGATCCCGCCCATGTTGAAGGCGAAGGACGCGCCGGTATAGCGAAGCTGCACCGGGAAAAGATGCGGCAGATAGGCGCCCAGCGGGCCATAGACGAAGCCCATCATGAGCAAGGCGAGGCTGAGGATCAGGAAGATCGGCAGCAATTGCCCGGTGCCCATGGCGGGACCGAAGACGATGCCCATCGCCACCGTGCCGATGCAGCCCGCGACCAGCACGCGGGTCGGGCTGCTCTTGTCCGCCCACCAGCCGGCGATGACGATGCTGAGCGCCATGAACAGGATCGCGCCCAACTGGATCGCCAGGAAGGTTTCGCGGTCGATCTTGAGCGTGGTGGTGCCGTAGCCGAGGGCAAAGGCGGTCGCGATATAATAGACGGCGAAGCAGGCGGCGCAGGCGAAGGTGCCGGCGACCGCCGCGCCCAGATGGTTCTGGAACAGCGTCGCGAGCGGCACGGCGGGCGGCGGGGCTTCGGCTCTGGCGGCGGCGAATTCCGGCGTCTCGGTGAGTTTCAGGCGAATCCACAGGCCCAGCAACACCAGCACCGCGCTGCCCAGGAAGGGCAGGCGCCAGCCCCAGGCGAAGAAATCCTTTTCGGTGAGGAAGGTGCCGAGGATCAGGAACAGCCCATTGGCGGCGAGAAATCCGACCGGCGCGCCCAGTTGCGGGAACATGCCGAAGCGCGCGCGCCAGCCCGGCGGGGCGTTCTCCACCGCCAGCAGCGCCGCGCCGCCCCATTCGCCGCCCAGGCCGAGGCCCTGACCGAAGCGCAGGGCGCAGAGGATCAGCGGCGCCCACCAGCCGATGCTCTGATAGGTGGGCAGGAACCCTATCGCCAGCGTCGATCCGCCCATCAGCATCAGCGACGTCACCAGCGTCGCCTTGCGCCCGATGCGGTCGCCATAATGGCCGAACACCGCCGCGCCCAAAGGCCGGGCGAAGAAGGCGAGGGCCAGGCTGCCATAGGCGGCCAGCAATTGCGCGGAGGGGGAGGAGGCGGGGAAGAAGAGCGGCCCGAAGACAAGGCTGGCGGCGGTGGCGTAGATATAGAAGTCGTAAAATTCGACCGCCGTGCCGATCAGGCTGGCCGCCAGCACCCGCTTGTGGCGCAGCATCGCGTCGATCCCGCGCATTTCCGCTGAAGATGCTTCCACTGCGTGCGTCGCCCCCGTCGCCATCATTTCGCTCTTTTCTGGTTCAGCAATTCATAGGCCATGACCGCGCAGGCGACCGCTGCGTTCAGGCTGTCGGCCTTGCCCAGCATCGGCATCTTCACCAACAGGTCGCATTCGGCCTCATAGCTTTCGGGCAGACCCTGCGCTTCATTGCCGACCAGCAGGAAGCTGGGGCTTTGATAGCGCGGCTCCTGATAGTCATGGGTCGCCTTCAGGCTGGTGCCGATCAGTTCGCCCGGGCCCTGCCGCAGCCAATGCATGAACTCGCCCCAGCGCGCCTGGGTGATGCTCTGGGTGAAGAGGGCGCCCATGCTGGCGCGCACGGATTCGACGGAGAAGGGGTCGACGCAATCGTCGATCAGGATCAGCCCGCCCGCGCCCACGGCATCGCCGGTGCGCAATATGGTGCCCAGGTTGCCGGGATCGCGCAGCGACTGGGCGACGATCCAGATGTCGGCCTTGCCGCGGTCCAGCTTCGCCAGCGGGGTCAGCCGGTCGCGATAGACGCCGACCACCGCCTGCGCATTGTCCTTGCCGGAGATTTTGGAGAGGATGTCGGGCGTGGTTTCGATGACGTCGCCGCCCGCCGCCTCCATCGCCGCGATCAGGTCGGTGGCGAGGGGATGGGTCGAACCGGCGTGGAAAAGCATTTCCGGCAGCACGCCTTCCTCGCGCGCTTCGGTCAGGATGCGGAGTCCTTCGGCCAGGAACAGCCCCTCGGCCTTGCGGAATTTCTTTTCCCGCAAGGAACGGACGCGCTTCACCAGCGGGTTGGAAAATCCGGTGATTTCTCGCGCCACGATCCCGTCTCTTGCCTTTTTCGAAGGTCCACAGAAGCGGCCTCTCTATAGGGGGAGCGCGGAAAAGGGTAGGGGGCTTGGGTGGGGAGGGGGAGCAGAATTTGGCCAATGGCGGACATTAGATATCCGTTCGCCCTGAGCGAAGTCGAAGGGCTCTGCTGAGCGGAGGCGAAGCATGGAAGCCTCGCTCCGCTCGGCTGAAGGCTTCGACTTGCCGAAGGCAAGTTTATCCTGAGCGCCTGCCCTGGCAGGCAGTAGAAGGGCTCAGCCCGAACGGAAAACTGAACGTCCGCCCCACACCCAAATCAGCCGGGCTTGCCCCCTAAGTCGCGTGGGATGCGTCATGCCGCGCCACCGCGATCCAATTGCGGCCGGATCGCTTGGCTTCGTAAAGCGCCATGTCCGCCACCGCGAGCCAGCTTTCGCTGGTCGGCCAGTCGCCGCGCAGTTCCGCCACGCCGAAGCTGACCGTGACGCGCAGCGGCGGCGTGCCGGGGATTTCGGTCGCGGCAATCGCCTCGCAGAAACGTTGCGCCGCGCTGGCGGCATCTTCCTCGGCGGTTTCGGGCAGCAATATGCCGAATTCCTCGCCGCCCAATCGGCCAAGCGAATCGCTGGGCCGTTGCAGGCCGGTGCAGAGTTGGGCGATGCCGCGGATCACCTGATCGCCGGCGGGGTGGCCATGCGTATCGTTGATCCGCTTGAAATGATCGATGTCGAACAGCAGCAGGCTGGCGGGCCGCTCATGGCGTTCGAACAGGGCGATGGCGCGGTTCATTTCGCTCAGGAAGGCGCGGCGGCTGAGCGCGCCGGTCAGATGGTCGCGTTCGGCGATGCGGCGCAGTTCCAGTTGTTCGACCACCAGCGCGGCGAGATTCTTCAGGATGGCGATCTGGCCGGGATCGAACTGGCGCGGCACGGTGTCGATCGCGCAGAGCGATCCGATATTATAGCCGTCGGGCGTCTCCAGCGGGATGCCCGCATAGCTGCGGATATTGGGATCGCCCGTGACGAGGGGATTGTCGCTGAACCGCGCATCTTCACGGGCGTCGTTGACGACCATCGGCGCGCGCTGCCGGATGCTATGGTCGCAAAAGGCGACGTCGCGCGGCGTTTCGCTGACGGCGAGGCCGGGATGCGACTTGAACCATTGCCGGTCCTTGTCGATCAGCGACACGGCGGAAATCGGCACGCCCAATATGCTGCGGACCAGTTCGGTGATCCGGTCGAAGCCGGTTTCGCTCGGCGTGTCCAGAACATCGTAGCGATCGAGCGCGGCCATGCGCGCCGGTTCGTCCGTCAGCTTGGGATCGACCATTGCCAATGCACCTCAATGGGGCGGCGCACCCCGTCCTGCGCCCGCGTTTTTCGTTAAACCTTGTCCCGCGATAATGGCTTGGCGATACTTAACAAAGGTTTGGCGGACGCGGCCGCCTTATTCCTCGCCGAACTTGTCTTCGACCAGCGTGACCAGCTTGCCCAGCGAATCGACCGCTTCGGGACCGGTGGCGCTGATGGTGATGCTGTCGCCCATCGCCGCGCCCAGCATCATCAGGCCCATGATGGAGGTTCCCGTGACTTCGCTGCCGTCCTTGCGCACGGTGATCTGCGCGGGCAGGCCGCTGGCCAAGGTCACGAACTTCGCGCTGGCGCGGGCATGCAGGCCACGCCGGTTGCTGATCCTGACTTCCTGGCTGATTTCGCTCATGTGGTGCTGCCCAACAGTTCGGATGCGACGCTGATATATTTCTGGCCCGCTTCCCGCGCGGCGGCGACGGCCTGGCGCACGTCCATGACCTTGCGCGCGCTTTCCAGGCGGATCAGCATGGGCAGGTTGATGCCCGCGATCACCTCTATCTCGCCCGCCTTCAGCAGGGAAATGGCCAGGTTGGACGGGGTGCCGCCGAACAGGTCGGTCAGCAGGATCACGCCCGCCCCGTCATTGACGCGGGCGACCGCGTCCGCAATGTCGGCGCGGCGCATCTCCATGTCGTCCTCAGGACCGATGCAGATGGTTTCGATCTGCTGCTGCGGACCGACCACATGTTCCATCGCGACGACGAATTCCGTCGCCAGCGCCCCATGGGTGACGAGTACCAATCCAATCATCTTGCTTACGTGGCCCACCTGTTTTTCATGGATTACGCTTTCGGGCCTCCCGGTCTGCGCTTCTCCAGGGCGTCCTGGGGCGCTGATTCCATATTGCGGTGCGAGACCGTGGGCGAAAAGCCCGCATCATGCAAGTCTCTGGCGATGCGTTCGGCGACATGGACCGAACGATGGCGGCCCCCGGTGCAGCCAAAGGCCACGGTAATGTAGCTTTTTCCGCCCTCCGCATAGCGGGGCAGCAGCAGGGTCAGCAATTGTTCGATCCGCTGAATGGCCTCCTCATAGGCCGGATCTTCCACGATATAGGCAGCGACATCGGGGTCGAGACCGGTCTTCGGCCGCAATTCCTCCTCCCAATGCGGATTGCGCAGGAAGCGCATGTCGAACATCAGGTCGGCGTTCAGCGGGACGCCCCGCGAATAGCCGAAGGACAGGATGGTCAGCACCGGGTCCGACAGCCCCTCGCGGGAGAAGCGGTTGCGGATTTCCTGCTGCAACCCGTTGCTGGTCAGGCTGCTGGTGTCGATCACCTGGCTGGCCCAGCGGCGCAGCGGTTCGGTCAGTTCCCGTTCGCGGGCGATGCCGTGGCGGGCGGGGCGGTCGGTGGCCAGCGGGTGGCGGCGGCGGGTCTCGGCGAAGCGGCGCTCCAGTTCCGCGCCGGAGCAGTCGAGGAACAGCGTTTCCACATCATGGCCGTGGCGGGACCGCAGCGCCTTGATCCGCTGGACGATGGCGGCGGCGTCAAAGCCGCGGGTGCGCGCATCGATGCCCAGCGCCAGCGGACGGTCCGTCCCCTCGTCATGCCCCTCCGGCAGCGGGGTGTCCAGCAACCGGTCGAGCAGCACCAGCGGCAGATTGTCGACCACTTCCCAGCCCATATCCTCCAGCGTCTTGAGCGCGGTGGTCTTGCCCGCGCCCGCCAGGCCTGAAACGAGCAATATGGTCTTCGGCGTCTTGAAACTCACGACAGGCTCACGCTCTTCAGGCCCATGGTCCTGACGGCAAGTTCCACCTTGATCGGGGCGGAGGCTTCGAACGGGGCCAGGCGGACGACGGGGACGTCGACGCCCGCGATCGACCGTCGCGCCGGTTCCAGCGGCATGCGCTCCACCGCGTCGCTGAGGTCGACGGCCAGGGCGACAGGGGCGTTGTCCGCATGGGGCATGTCGACCAGGCCCAGGCCGCGCACTTCCATCATGCCGACGATGCGGTCCGGGGCGCGGGCGAACAGCCTGCCCTCGATCTCAAGCAGGCGGGTATAATCGTCGCTGACCAGCACGGCGCCGCGATCGATCAGGCGCAGCGCCAGATCGGACTTGCCCATGCCGCTGGGGCCGCAGAGCAGGACGGCCTGGCCATCGATCGCCACGCTGGTCGCATGCAGGGTTTCGGAAGAAGGTGTCGACGCCATATCGCCTTATCGCTTTGACGTCATATTAGCTCTTGTTGGCGCTGGTGGAAATCGAATTAACCGGGGGGAGGTCTCATTATGGTGCGGTCATTAATCCTCCCCATCTTTCGATGGGGAGGATTTGGATGGGTTCGCTCTACCCTGCGCCGCCTTACTCCGAAACGATGCCCGGATCGCGTTCCACCGCCATGGGCAGGCGCATGATGAAGCAGGCGCCGCTTTGCGCGTCCTGGCGGTCGGCGATGCTGATCTTGCCCTGATGCCCCTCGACGATGGAGCGGGCGATGGCCAGGCCCAGGCCGCTATGCTTGCCGAACGCCTCATCTTCCGGGCGGACGCTGTGGAAGCGGCGGAAGACATGTTCGCGTTCGGATTCGGGGACGCCCGGTCCCTGATCCTCGACGCTGACCAGCACTTCATTGTCCGCCACCGTCGCGACGATCTGGACCAGTCCGCCTTCGGGGGAGAAGGACACGGCATTGTCGATCAGATTGTCGAGCACGCGGATGATCCGCTGTTCCTCGCCCAGCACCACCGCCACATTCTTGCGCGGGCGGGCGAAGGCCAGGCGCACGCCGCGGGGGACGCCCCGCGCCTCGCGGGCGACGACCATCCTCTCGATCAGCAGGCCAAGGTCGATCGGTTCGAACCGGGTGCGCGACAATTGGGCGTCGATGCGGGACGCTTCGGCAATGTCGGTGACCAGCCGGTCGAGCCGCCGCACATCGTCCTGCGCGATGGCCATCAACTGGGCGCGCAGTTCCGGCTTGTCCACCCGGTCCAGCGCGTCCAGCGCGGAGCGCAGCGAGGCGATGGGGTTCTTCAGTTCATGGCTGACGTCGGCGGCGAAGGCGTCGGTGGCGTCGATCCGCTGGCGCAGCGCATGGCTCATGTCCGACAAAGCGCGGGCCAGCATGCCGATCTCGTCGCGCCGGTCGGGCAGGCGCGGCACGGTGACTTCGCGCGCCCGGCCGAGGCGCACCCGCACCGCCGCGCGGGCCAGCCGCTGCAACGGCTGCACGATGGTCCGGGCCAGGAACAGCGAAAGCAATACCGACGCCAGCACCGCCGCCGCCAGCACCATGCCCAGGCGAAAGCGTTCGGCCCGGACGATGCGGGTGATGTCGCGGGCGTTTTCGGTCGCGAGCAGGCTGGAGCCGTCCTGCACATTGACGGCGGCCGAAATCATGAAGGTGCGGTCGGGCGCATAGCGGTTCACCGCCTGGGTCCGGCCGCTTTTTCGCGCCACCACCAGTTCGGGCCAGGCCTGCGCCCGGTCGACCGCCGGTTCCCTGAAATTGGGCGGTCGGTCGGCGGATACGATGCGGTCGATCAGCTTGTCGAGGAAGCGGGCGACATGGCGCTGCCATTCCTCCTCCTCCGGCAGGCGCAGGCGATAGCGGGGGACGTCCATGGCGAAGCTGTCCGCGATCAGCCGTCCTTCCGGGTCATAACGGCGGACGCGATCCTGGGTCTGCCGCGCATAGGCGGCGATCAGCGCGTTCTGCCGGTCGGCGGGCGCATTTTCCAGGCCGATGGCCAGCAACTGGAGTTCGCGGGCCGACTGTTGCAGCCGGTCGTCGACGATGCGCGTGCGATAGCTGTCGAGATAGAAGAAGCCGCCCGCCAGCAGCGCCAGCGCGAACACATTGACCGCCAGGATGCGCGGGGTCAGGCTGATCCGGCCGGACCAGCTCAACCCCGGACCCGCGTCAGACTTCTTCTGAGAAGCGGTAGCCGGCGCCATAGAGGGTGTCGATCGCGTTGAATTCGGGGTCGGCTTCGCGGAACTTGCGGCGAAGGCGCTTGATGTGGCTGTCGATGGTGCGGTCGTCGACATAGACGTCATCCTGATAGGCGGCATCCATCAACTGGTTGCGGTTCTTGACCACGCCGGGGCGCGCGGCGAGCGTTTCCAGGATCAGGAATTCGGTGACGGTCAGCGTCACGTCCCGGCCCATCCATTTCACCCGGTGGCGGGCCGGGTCCATCTCCAGCCGCCCGCGCACGATGGGTTCGGCGACCGGCTCGTCCGGTGTGGCGTCCACCTTGCGGGCCTCCGACCGGCGCAGGATCGCCCGGATGCGCGCGATCAGCAGCCGTTGGGAGAATGGCTTGCTGATATAATCGTCCGCGCCCATGGCCAGGCCCAGCGCCTCGTCCAGTTCATCGGCCTTGGACGTCAGGAAGATGACCGGCATATGGCTCTTCTCGCGCAGCCGTCGCAGCAGTTCCAGGCCGTCCATGCGCGGCATCTTGATGTCGAATACGGCCAGGTCGGCGGGGTTTTCGACCAGCGCCTTCAGCGCCGCCTCCGGGTCCGAATAGAGGCGCGTCAGAAACCCCTCCGTCTGCAAGGCGATGGAGACGGAGGTCAGGATATTCTTGTCATCATCCACCAGAGCGATGGTTGCGGTCATGCTGTGTCCCGGGAAATCGTCGGCATGGGAATGCTCCTGCGTTAGACGATGGCGGCTCCCCCCGCAAGGAAGGTCCGCCAGTGCGGGTTATGCGGCGTAGCCGTGGGAATTCGGGATTAACGCCGGGGACATGGCCTTTTCCGGGGTTTGACGCACCTTGTCCAAAGCCTTATGCCCCCTCTGTCTGCAGCAGACGGCGCCCCGCGGCGTGAAGAATCGCGGCGCCAGGAGGCGGACCGGTCGTGAACATGATAAGATGGCGGCCGGACATAATGATATTCAGGAGCAAAGGCGTGCAGGCCAAATCCTCTTTCACCCTCGATCAGCAGGGCATTTCCACAAGCGCTGTTCAATATTGGAATCTGGGCACCGCTCCGCTGGTCGAAGCCGCGCTCGCCAATGGCGAAGGCATTTTGGCGAAGGACGGCCCGCTGGTCGTCAAGACCGGCAAGCATACCGGCCGGTCGGCAAGCGACAAGTTCATCGTGCGCGACGCGGAAACCGAATCCGCCGTCTGGTGGGGCAAGACCAACGTGCCCATGACGCCGGAGCATTTCGCCGCGCTGAAGGCCGATTTCTTCGCCGCCCTGGGTCAGAAGGACAAGCTCTACGTCGCCGACCTGTTCGGCGGATCGCAGCCTGAACATCGCGTCAACGTGCGCGTCATCAACGAATTCGCCTGGCATAACCTGTTCATCCGCACGCTGCTGGTTCGTCCCGGCGCGGACGAGCTGGCCGGCTTTGCGCCTGAATATACGATCATCGACCTGCCGACCTTCCAGGCCGATCCGGCCCGCCATGGCAGCCGCAGCGAAACCGTGATCGCGGTCAACTTCACCGAGAAGCTGATCCTGATCGGCGGCACCCGCTATGCCGGAGAGATGAAGAAGTCGGTGTTCGGCATCCTCAACTATCTGCTGCCGACGCAGGGCGTGATGCCGATGCATTGTTCGGCCAATATCGGCCCGAACGGCGACACCGCCGTCTTCTTCGGCCTGTCGGGCACGGGCAAGACCACCCTGTCCGCCGACGCCAGCCGCACGCTGATCGGTGACGACGAGCATGGCTGGTCGGACACCGCCGTCTTCAATTTCGAGGGCGGCTGCTACGCCAAGATGATCAACCTGTCGGCCGAGGCCGAGCCGGAGATCTTCGCCACCACCAAGCGGTTCGGCACGGTGCTGGAAAATGTCGTGATCGACGAGGAAACCCGCGAGATCGACCTGGACGACAACAGCCTGGCGGAAAACAGCCGCGGTTCCTACCCGATCGATTTCATCCCGAACGCATCGGAAAAGAATCTGGGTCCGGTGCCGAAGAACATCATCTTCCTGACCGCCGATGCTTACGGCGTCCTGCCGCCGATTGCGCGTCTGACGCCGGAACAGGCCATGTACCACTTCCTTTCGGGTTATACCGCGCGTGTCGCGGGCACCGAAATCGGCGTGACGGAGCCGACGGCGACCTTCTCCACCTGCTTCGGCGCGCCGTTCATGCCGCGTCACCCCTCCGTCTACGGCAATCTGCTGAAGGAGCGGATCAACAAGGGCGGCGTCACCTGCTGGCTGGTCAACACCGGCTGGACCGGCGGCAAATATGGCGTCGGCAAGCGCATGCCGATCAAGGTGACTCGCGCCCTGCTGAACGCGGCGCTGGACGGCAGCCTCAACAGCGCCGAATTCCGCACCGATCCGAATTTCGGTTTCCAGGTGCCGGTGGCGGTGCCGGGCGTCGAGGCGACGATCCTGGATCCGCGGGCGACCTGGGCCGACAAGGCGGCCTATGACGAGACCGCCGGCAAGCTGGTGAAGCAGTTCGTCGACAATTTCGCGCAGTTCGAGGACCATGTCGACGCTTCGGTGCGCAGCGCCGCGCTGACGGCCGCCTGATTTTATAGCGATACGCAACGAAAGGGGCCGGGGGAGCGATCTCCTGGCCTCTTTCGCTTTCTGTCGGCGGCGCGCAATGCTATCCTGCATCGAATTTTCAGCGGGATATAAGCTATGGCACAGTTTGACGATTTGCTGGGCAATCTGGGTGGTCTGGAGGCGGTCGCCGCGAAGATCGGCCTTCAGCCCGAACAGATGCAGGCGCTGATGAGCGAAATCGGCGGCAAGATCGCTTCGGGCGAAACCGATGTCGCCGCCCTGGCGACCACGGCGGCCGAATATGGCGTGTCGGCGGACAAGTTGCAGGAACTGTTCGCGCAATTCGGCGGACCCGAAGCCATATTGTCGAAGATAGGCGGCCTGTTCGACCGCGACGGCGACGGCAATCCGCTCAATGAACTGGGCCGCCTGGCCAAGGGCCTGTTCGGCTGACCTCCATCATCCCGGCTTTCGCCGGGATGATCGCCAGCTTTCCCGCCGACAAGTTTTTTTCGCCTTGCCTTGGAACGTCCCAGGGGGCATTCGCGCTGCACAGCTTATTGCGAAGCCCACGCAACTGACGTCCTTTCAGGCGGCGGTCGCCCTGGATTTGGCAGGGGAAAAGGTTTGAACGACGTGACGATCGAAAAGCCGGTACTGGAACCGACCGGCGCGCTTTCAGTGGAAACCGTGCTGTCCGTGCGGCATTGGAACGAGCATCTTTTCAGCTTCCGCATCACCCGCCCGGCGAGCTTCCGCTTCCGTTCGGGCGAATTCGTGATGATCGGGCTTCAGGGCGACAATGGCAAGCCGCTGCTGCGCGCCTATTCGGTCGCCAGCCCCGCCTGGGACGAGGAACTGGAATTCCTGTCGATCAAGGTGCAGGACGGTCCGCTGACATCGAAGCTGCAATTGATCCAGCCGGGCGACCAGATTTACCTGGGCCGCAAGCCGACCGGCACGCTGGTGACCGACGCGCTGTTGCCGGGCAAGCGGCTGTTCATGCTGTCGACCGGCACGGGCCTCGCGCCTTTCCTCAGCCTGGCGCGCGATCCGGACGTCTATGAATTTTACGAGCAGGTCGTGGTGGTGCATTCGGTTCGCCGGGTGAGCGACCTGGCCTTCCACGACGAATTGTCGGGCAAGCTGGCGGAAGACCCGCTGGTGGCCGAGCAGGCGGCGGCGCAATTCCATTATGTGCCGACCGTGACGCGCGAGCCGTTCCGGAACAATGTGCGCATCGACAAGCTGGTCGAAACGGGCGCGCTGTTCGAGGGCATAGCGGGCGAGGCGAAGTTCAACCCGGAAACCGACCGGATCATGATGTGCGGCAGCATGGAAATGATCAAGCAGTTCGGCGCCTGGTTCGAGGAGCATGGCTTTGCCGAAGGCTCCAATGCGGCGCCGGGCGCCTATGTGATCGAGCGTGCTTTCGTCGGCTGATCGGTTGTCGCGATAGGGGAAGAAGGGCCGGCGGTGACGCTGGCCCTTTTGTTTTGGGTGGACTGACTGATTTTTGGCCAACCCAAGACATTCCCCTCCCGCAGGCGGTAGCGGGAATGGCTAACCACCCAAAATCATCGGGAAGGTTCAATAATCCTTCGAATAGCGCAGATTGGCAGACGATCCCGCGTTAGTGCCGGTCTTCGACAGCAGGCTGAGCGTCTTGGAGAGCGAGATTTCCAACTGGGTCGCCGTGAAGCCCTTGGGATCGGTGATCACCTCCACATAGATATTGTTCGAGATGTGCTGCCCGACCGCCAGCGATGTGCCGCGCCCGGTGGCTTCGTCGCCGCCGACGATGCCGATGCGGTCGACGCCGGAGGCGTTTTGCAGCTTGCCCATCGGATTGAGCCCGCCGCCGCCGCCGCGCAGCCCGTTGAGCGCCGCCGCCAACTGGATCGCCTGGGTCGCGGAGAGGTTCGCCACATTGTCCCCGAACAGGATGCGCGCCAATATCTCATCCTGCGGCAGCGTCGGGGTGGAAACGAAGGCGATGTCCGGCCGTTGCGCCGTGCCGCCCACTGCTATGCCCGCCGTCACCTCGCTGATCTTCGTATCGGCGCGGATCGCCAGCGTCGGGTTCATCATCGGCCCGTTGAAGGTGATGATGCCCTGCTGCAAATCGAACTGATGGCCGGAGAAGCTGTACCGGCCCCGGATCACCTCTATCTTGCCGACCACGCGAGGATCGGTGGCGGTTCCGGTGACGCGCATGTTCGTCTTCCATTCGGAATCGAGTCCCATGCCGGTCACGTAGATCTCATTATCGGCGCGCAGGCGGATGTCGAGTTTCCATGCCGTGGGCCTGGCCGCCGCCTGCCGCGTGGCGAGACGCTGGTCGAGCAGGTCGGCGCCCTCGCCCCTGCGCCGCACCCCGGTAAGCTGGCGGATGTCGCTGCCCCCCTGCCAGGCGACGCGATAGCGGGTTTCGGGCAACCACAGATCGCCCTTGATAAGGCCGCCATTGGCCGGGCTGTTGCTGATATTCAGCGTGCCGCTGACGACGCTGGTGATCGCCTCGCTGCGGGCGATGCGGGCGCGGTCCAGCTTCACGGCGATGTCCATGGGATAGCCGTTCTCCGCCGCCAGCCCCACAGTGCCGCTGGCCTGCACCGTGCCGTCGCCAGCGCGCCCGGAAAAGTCGCGCAGGTCGAGCCGGTCGTTGGTGAAGCGCCCGTCCAGCCGCATCTGCGTGACGCGGGTGCCGAAGCTTTCATTTTCATAGGTCAGCGCTTTGGCGCGCACGATACCGTTGAGGCGCGGCGCGCCCAGCCGTCCGCCGAAATCCGCCGCGACCGCGACCGGCCCGGATAATTGCTGCCCCGCCAGCCCCGCAAAGGAGAAAAGCACCTCGGCCGGCCCGGCATAGCGGATGCCGCCGCCCAAGGGCGCCGATTGCAGCCGTTCGACCCAACTCGCCCCCGGTCCCGGCGGGGCCAGCGTCGCGACGAAGCGGCCCAGCGTCGCATTGCCGCGCCGGATGAGGCCGCGCATGTCGCCGCCCGCGCCGGACAGTTTGCCCTCGACCGCCATCGACACCGGATCGGACACGGTGGTCAGGCTGGATCGGCGGAAGCCGCTGATCGCAAGGCGCGTGGTCGCGGTGGGAAAGTCGCTGCCGCTCTGGGCGAAGTCCAGCGTGCCGGTCGCCTTGCCGCTGACGCCCAGGCCCGGCGTCGCCATGTTGACGATGGCCAGGTCGAAATCCTTGAAGCGCGCCTGCATCGCGGTCTGCTGGCCGAAACGGCCCGCCAGATCGACCCGGCCCTGCGGCAGCACCAGGGTTGCGGGTTCGAGACGATAGCCCGCCTTTTCGATGCGGATTATGGCGGGCTGGGCGAAGCGGAAGGGGATGTTGCTCGCCTTGCCCTCCAGCGCGACGGCATAGAGGGTGGGGCGTAGCGCCGCGTTCACCGCGAGGGAGAAGGGCACGCCGGTCGATCCGTCGGCGACCAGTTGCGCCCGCCCGCGCCCGCCCTGATAGTCGATCCGCCCCCGCGCCTTGCGCACGACATAGTCGCCATAGGCGGCGTTGGCCATTTGCAGGTCGGCGGTGATCCGCGGCTGGTCTGTCAGCACCATGTTGGCCGTGAGCAGTGCCCGGCCGATCATCACATCGGCCTCGCCCGGCAGCCTGGCGTTGCTGGCGGTGGCGTCGATCCGCGCGCCCTGGGCCTTGCCCACAGCCGTCAGCCGGGCCGTGCCGGTAATGCCGGACCCGTTCATCGCCAGTTGCCCGGTGAAGGGACCGGCGGCGCTCTGCTGCACGGTGCCATGCATGTCGACCCCGGCGAAGCGCGCCTTGCTGATGTCGATGGTCAGCGGACCCCTGGCCGTGCGGATCAGCACATTGGCGAAGAAGGGACCATAGGGCGACCCGCCGGTGGTTTCGAGCCGATAGCCCGCCGCCTCGCCGTTCAGCTTCGCCACGACGTCATGCAACTGCACGCCGACATTGGGCCGGGCGGCGCGCAGCACGGCCTGCGGCCGTTCCATCGTGCCGCGCACGGTAAGGGCCAGCGGCCCATATCGGTTCGATGTCGCGGCGGCGTCGAACGCGATGGCGCCATCGGTATCGTAGCTGCCGGAGCCGCTATGGACCCGGAAATTGGGGGCCGCGCCTTTCAATCCGGCAAGGGTGAACTTCCCCTGCGGCGTCATGCCGATGCGGCCGGACATGACCGCGTTGCCGCCCAGGAAATCGCGGACGGAGGCGTTCTCCCACCGCGCCGTGCGCACGCCGAACCTGCCGTCCAGGCCGAAGCCGCCCTTCGGCCCCGGCACCAGATGCACATCGGTGTTGAGGTTGACGATGCCGACGCCGTCGATCCTGTAATCATTGACCCGGCCCTTGAGCGCGCCGCGGTAAATGGCGTTGTCCAGATCGGCCAGCACGATGGCCGTGGCGTCCACCCGGTCGCTGTCGATCTTCAGATTGTCGCTGATCAGCTTGCCGGCGGCATAGGCGAAGTCGCCCTTCACCCGCAGATTGCGCAGCAGGCCGCCCGCCGCCGCGTTCAAGCCGGTGACGCGGCTGGCGGTGGCGCTGACCGGAATGCGGATGCGGTCGACGTCGATCACGGCGCGCCCGCTGGCCTTCAGATTCTCTATCCCCGTGGCGTCGAAGGCGAGTTGCTTCGCCGTGAGGTCATAATCGATGAAGGGCGTCGCCATCGGCCCGTCCAGAATGACGGAGGCACGGACGTCGCGTCCCTTCACCTTCTCCATGATTGCGCCGGGGGTGAGCAGAACGGCGTCGATCCTGAGCGCGCTGAACCGGCTCTTGCCAAGGTCGATCAGGCCGTTCGCCGTGGCGGAAAGGGCAGGCGATTTCAACGACCCTTTCAGGTTCACCCGCCGTTCGTTGACGCCCGCTAGCAGGTCCACATCCAGTTGCGGCGTCGTCAGCCGGTCGACCGTTCCGGCAAGGACCAGGCCGGGGCGCACCGGCCCCTTCGCGGTGAAATTGCCGTCGCGGGCCGCGAGCGCGATGTTGGCCAACTCACCCCTGGCCGAGGTCGCGACCAGCCGCCCGTCCCAGGCCTGCCATGTCCCCCTGCCGTCCAGCCGCGCGGTGAAGCCGTCGGTCAGGCCGCTCATCGCCGCGATCACGCCATTTTTGGGCGCGGTCAGCGTGCCCTGCATGGACAGGCGGTTCTGCGCGGGCACGGCGTCCAGCTTCGCCTGCAAACGGTCGCCGCTGTCCACAACCGCGTCGGCCGACAGGATCGCCCGGCCATCGGCGATGTGCGTCACGCCGTCGATGGCGATTTCGCGCTTCTGGCCGATGACCGGCCTTGCGACCAGGAATTTGGCGATTTTCAGCCGGTCGACGTCGATGTCCAGGTCGGGCAGGATGGGGGCGTTGGGATCGGTCTTCGTGATGTTGAACTGCGGGCTGCGGGCCAGCACCACCAGCGGGCTTTCCAGCAGCCGCACCGAAATATGGTTGTCGATGTAGCGGAAGGGGTTCCACACCACATGCACTTCCGGGCTGACCGCGAAGATGCCCTTGGGGTCGCGCAGCACCAGATTGCGGATGGTCATGTCGCTGTAGATCGACCCGTCGATCCGGCCGACCTCTATGGCCATGCCGGATTCCAGCTTCAGCGCGGCGATCTGGCGAATGAGGAATGTCTTGCCCGGCTGGGTGTTGAGGAACAGCAGCAGGCCCGCCGTCAGCACCACCAGCGCGACGGCAAGGCCGACGACGCCCAGCGCGATCCTTTGCCAGAGGGGCCGCCCTTCGCGGATGATGGTGGTGGGGGTTTCCTCAGCCATCAGAATGCCTGCCCGATGCCGATATAGAGCGCGAATTTGGATTCGCCCGGCTGCCGGTTGATCGGCATGGCGATGTCGGCGCGGAACGGCCCGAAATTGGTGTAGAAGCGCCCGCCTACGCCGACGCCGTACCGGATATTGGAAAATTGCGGCATCGAACTTTCATAGACCTGGCCCGCATCGACGAAGGCGACCACGCCATAATCGCCGAAGCGGTAGCGGCCCTCGACCGCGAATTCATTGACGGACCGGCCGCCGATGGGATCGTTGTTCACGTCCTTCGGCCCCAGTTCCTGATAGCCATAGCCGCGCACCGACCCGCCGCCGCCCGCATAGATGCGCCGCGACGGCGCCACATCGTCCCGCTTCGCCCCGCTGATCGTGCCGACCCGCGTCCGCCCGGCGATCACCAGCGCGTCGGACAGCGGATAATAGCCCGTCAGGTCGAAGGTCGCCCGCAAATAGGGGGAAAAGCTGCCCTGCAACGACCCCTCCGGCTCTGCCCGCAAATTGGCGCGGAATCCCCTGGTCGGGTTCAGCAGATCGTTGGATCGGTCATAGCCGATCTGCACCGGCAGGCCGCCGATGAAATAGGTCCGCCGCGTCTTGTCCGCCGTCGCCGGATCGACCACCACCTGCTCGTTGGTCAGCAGCACCTCCGCCCCATAGCTGTAGGTCCAGCGTTTCTGGAAGATCGGCGTCGACTGGCGCGACCAGCCGATATTCAGCCCGACGGTATAGGCTTCATAGGCGTCGTAATTCTGGTGGTTGACCGCAATGCCGGTCTGGAAGCTCTTGTCGCGCTTGCCCGCATTGGACCGGCGGAAGGTGCCGGACGCGCCCTGTTCCTGCGTCCCGGCGACGACGCTGGCGATCACCGCGCCTTCGGGCGGGAAGAGGTTGCGGTGCGTCCATGTCCCCTCGGCGCGGAAGCCCTGTCCCGTGCCATAGCCCAGTTCCCCCGCCAGCGTGCGCGGCTTGCCCGCCTCCTGCACGACGTTCAGGTCGACATATTCGGTGCCGTCCGGGCCGGGTTCATTGGTTCTGACCGGGTCGACCGCAATGCTGGAAAACAGCCCCGTCGCCACCAGCGCCCGGCGCAGATCGTCCACCTTGCGGCTGTCGTACAACTCGCCCGGCTTGAAGCGGCTGATGACCTTCATATGGTCGGCGCCGAAGGCCTGCTTGCCGCCGGTCGTCGTGATCCCCCGGAACGACCCGCGCGGCCCCGTTTCGACCGGCAGGCTATAGTCGCCCGTCGCCGTCGCGGGATCGAGCAATATGTCGCGCTGCCCCACCTGGGCGAAGGGATAGCCCTTTTCCGGCAGCTTGACGCCGACATTGGCTTCCGCGCCCTCGACCGCCGCGGCGATGATGAAATCGCCCGTCCTGAGCGGCAGGCTGTCGCGGATCAGGCCCGGCGGCACGGTCGGCCCGGCATGGATGACGATATCGCCGATCTTGTAGCGCTTGCCCGGCGTGACGGAGACGATGGCCTTCAGCGTCCCGTCGCCAGCCTGATCCAGAGAGGCGAGGGCGGTCCCGTCATAATAGCCCTCCGAATAAAGCAGCCGCACGGCCAGCGCCTCATCCTCATGGGCGCGGGCCTGGAGCATGGCCGCCGTGTCCGCCTTGCCCCCGCCGTCGACCAGCGAAGAGGAATCGCGGAACGCATCCTCCAGCCCCGTCCTGCCGAAACCCTCTATCGCCACCGAATAGCGGACCGCTTCGGTCTTTTCCCCGGGATCATTGTCGGTCGCGACCTGCAACGGCACCTGCACGCTGTCGAGCGGCGGTAGCGGCTGCGCCAGTTCGCGTTCCTCCAGCGGTTCGACCGCGGGCGGCAGTTGCTGCGCCGCGCCTGGTGGCGGCATCTGCCGGTCGATCCATTCATCGATGGAGGGCAGGGGGGCGTCCGCTTCGCCGGGCTTGGGCAGCCGCGCCTCGAACTCGCCGTCGGGCAGGATCGGCTCCTCCTGCGGAGGCGGCGAAGGCGCGGGGGGCGACTGGGCCATCAGGGGGAGGGGGGAGGCCGCCAACATCATCAGACCCAAGGCTTGCCGAACCCGCTTCGCCTGCCTGGAACCCATGGAAACCGCCGTGCCCCTTTTTTTGTCCGGCGCCCATTCGGGCGGGAGCAATCAATACGCGCAAGCGGTTGTTTCGGTTCCCGCCCGCGCCATGACAGGGGCGCTTCCCCTCGAATCCCAATGCGTCTAGACCGGCGGGATGACTATTGCGCTCAACGTCACCCGTTCGATCCTTGGCCAGCCGTGGCGGTGGCGCGGGGGTAATGGTGATGGGCGCGATCCGGGCTATCGGCCCGACGATCTGGTGACGCAATTGCTGTTGGCGCGCGGCTGTCCGCGTGATGGGGTGGAGGCGCATCGCAACCCCACCATCCGCCACTTCATGCCCGACCCCAGCCTGTTCCGCGACATGGACGCCGCCGCCGAACGGCTGGCCGACGCGGTGGTGCGCGGGGAGGATGTGCGCATCTTCGGCGATTATGACGTGGACGGCGCGACCAGCGCGGCGCTGCTGATCCGCCTGCTGCGCGATCTGGGGCTGGCGGCCCGGCCCTATATTCCCGACCGGCTGATGGAGGGTTACGGCCCGTCGGGCGAAGCGCTGGTGCGGCTGGCGGGCGAGGGGGCGACATTGATCGTCACGGTCGATTGCGGCGCGCAGGCTTTCGACGCGCTGGCGCAGGCGAAGGCGGCGGGCGTCGATGTGGTGGTGGTCGACCATCATAAATGCACCACCCTGCTTCCCGAAGCCCTGGCGCTGGTGAATCCCAATCGCCTCGATGAAGGGGAGGAAGCCGCCGCCCATGGCCATCTGGCGGCGGTGGGGGTCGCTTTCCTGCTGGGCGCGGCGTTGATCCGGGTGCTGCGCCAACGCAACTGGTTCGCCGCGCGGGCGGAGCCGGCGCTGATGGAACTGCTCGACATCGTTGCCTTGGGCACGGTGGCGGATGTGGCGCAATTGAAGGGCCTGAACCGCGCCTTCGTCGCGCAGGGCCTGAGGATCATGGCCAAGCGCCGCAATATCGGCCTCTCTGCCCTGATCGACGCCAGCCGCCTGACGCGGGCGCCGCTCTGCCACGACCTTGGCTTTGCGCTCGGCCCGCGCATCAATGCGGGCGGGCGCGTGGGGAAGGCGGACCTCGGCGTGCGGCTGCTCACCACCGAAGACCCGGCGGAGGCCGCGAAGATCGCCGCCGAACTCGATCTGCTCAACGAAGAACGCCGCGCCATAGAGGCCGCCGTTCAGGCGGAGGCGGAGCAACTGCTCGCCGCGCAGGGCAACCGCGCCGTTGCGATCGTGTCGGGCGCGGGCTGGCATCCGGGCGTGATCGGCATCGTCGCCGGGCGCATCAAGGAAAAGGCGGGCCGCCCCGCCATCGTCGTCGCCATCGATGAAGAAGGCGTGGGCAAGGGATCGGGCCGTTCCATTTCCGGCGTCGATCTGGGCGCTGCGGTGCTGGCGGCGAAGGACAGCGGATTGCTGGTCGCGGGCGGCGGCCATGCCATGGCGGCGGGGTTGACGGTCGCGGCGGACAAGCTGGATGCGCTGGCCGATTTCCTGGACGAACGGCTTTCCGGCGCGGTCGCCAGGGCGCGGGACGACCGCGCCTTGCTGATCGACGCGGTGCTGGCCCCGGCGGGGGTCAATCCGGACTTCGTCGCCGCCATCGATGCGGGCGGCCCCTATGGTGCGGGCTGGCCCGCGCCGATGATCGTCTCCGGCCCGATGCGGGTCATCAAGGCCGATGTCGTGGGTAACGGCCATTTGCGCGCGATCATGGCGGGGGACGATGGCCGGTCGATCAAGACCATCGCCTTCCGCCAGGCTGAATCCGACCTGGGCCAGGCGATATTGGGCGCGCCCCGCGACCGGCGGCTATGGGTCGCAGGTCGTGCAAAGATCGACGATTGGGGGCCGCGCCCGGCGGCCGAATTGCACCTGGAGGATGCCGCCTGGGCCGATTGACGGGCGGGTCTGCAAATTTTTCCTCCGCGTCATTTTCAGGACGAAAAGGGGGTTGACCGTTCCGGAGCCACCGCCTAATGCCCGCCTCACTTCGCAGCAACGCCCACGCGGTTCTGCATGTGGCCCCTTCGTCTAGCGGTTAGGACGCGGCCCTTTCACGGCTGAAACACGGGTTCGATTCCCGTAGGGGTCACCACCTTCCTCCATGGGAAAGCGGTGAAAAGCGGGTTTCCACCCGGTTGCGCCGTGCGTGCAAGCGCTCTAGCCTTGGGTCATATCCCTCTTTCATGAGCGTGCCTTCCTGCCGATGCGTCCTGTCGTCCTGCGTTGCCTCATCCTGCCGATTGCCCTTGTTTCCGGTCCTGCCATCGCGCTGCCCGCCAACCGGCCGACGCCGGGCTACACCCGTGTGGCGATCGAAACCTCCGTCGGCAGGATCGTCGTGGCGGCCGACAACCGCCGGGCGCCGGTCACCGCCGCCAATTTCCTGACCTATGTCGATGATGGCCGCTTCGATGGCGTCACCTTCTATCGCGCGGCGCGGCGCAAGAGCGATCCGAAGCTGGGGCTGATCCAGGGCGGGATCGACACCGATGCTCGCCGATCCCTGCCGCCGATCCGGCATGAGCCGACGACGCGGACCGGGATCAGGCATCTCGACGCGACGATTTCCATGGCGCGGCCCAATCGCGCCAATTCGGCCATGGGCAATTTCTTCATCACCGTGGGGCCGACGCCCAATATGGATGCGCGGGGCGATTATATCGGCTATGCTGCCTTCGGCCATGTGGTGGGCGGCATGGATGTGGTGAGGAAAATCCTTGCCGTGCCCACCTGTTGCGGATCGGGTCCGATGCGCGGGCAGATGATCGTCAAGCCTATCGCCATCATCCGTGCCAAAAGGCTCGACGGCACGCCGCATCCGACGCGGGGGGTGAAGCCCTGGTTGTTGGGCCTCCACCGGAAACCTTAGGATGCGGCATGAGCGGAAAGATCAGGATCGGGATCGGCGGTTGGGTCTTCGAACCATGGCGCGGCGCCTTCTATCCTGAAGGGCTGCGGCAGAAGGACGAACTGGCCTATGTGGGCGAGCATCTGACCGCGACGGAAATCAACGCCACCTATTACAGCACGCAAAAGCCCGCGACCTTCGCCGGATGGGCCAAGGCGGTGCCCGATGGCTTCCAGTTCGCGGTCAAGGCGTCGCGCTTCTGCACCAATCGCCGGGTGCTGGCCGATGCGGGCGAGTCCATCGCCAAATTCGCCCATCAGGGGCTGGTCGAGCTGGGCGACCGGCTGGGACCGATCCTCTGGCAGTTCATGCCGACCAAGAAATTCGACGCGGAGGATTTCGGCGCTTTCCTGCAATTGCTGCCCGCCAGCGTGGACGGCGTGCCGCTGCGCCACGCGCTGGAGGTGCGGCATGACAGTTTTGACGATCCCGCCTTTTTCGATCTGGCGCGTAAGGCGGGGGCGGCGGTCGTCCATGCCGATCATCCGGAATATCCGGCACTGCATGGCGCGGATGTCGGCTTTTCCTATGCCCGGCTGATGCGCACGCGGGAGGAGGAGCCGACCGGCTATTCGCCCCAGGAAATCGAGCGCTGGGCTGACCATGCGCGGGAGCGGGCCGCGAAGGGCGACGTCTATGCCTTTTTCATCAGCGGCGCGAAAATCCGCGCGCCTGCCGCTGCCCAGGCGATGATTGTGGCTTTGGGGTAACGGTGACTGTTGCATTTGCTGCAACTGCGAAATCGTCCTTTGCGATTGTTACAAGATCATGTCGGGCGCATAGGCCTGCTTGCCCTAGGGGCAACCAGAAGAAAATGATTGCAGGACGAAGAAAATGAGACACACGGTTCAGGGCGTTGCCCTCATGGTTGCGGTCGGCGCGCAGATGCTGACCTTCTATTCGGTGCTGTTTGCCTGAGCGCGACATGACCCGATCCATACCGTCACTGACGGACAACAGAAGAGCCGCCCCGGATATGTTCAAGGGCGGCTCTTTTCATTATGGCTGTTCCTGATCAGCCTTCCGCCAGCCAACCCGCCAGCAGATAGGCGACGACGCCGACCGGACCCAGGGCGCACAGCGTCAGCAGCACGACCGCGATGCGGATCAACGTGACATCCAGGCCGGTACGGTTGGAAAGCCCGGCGCACACGCCCATGATCTTTCCATTGCGGCGGTCGAGGGTGAAGCTGTTGTTCATGAACCTGGCCTTCTTGAAAAATTATGGGATCAGGCGATCGGCGTGACCGGGACGGCGGCACCGATGAAGAGGCCGGCGACCAGCAGCGCACCGGTCATCGCGAAAGCGGCGTTCTGAAGCTTGGCGAACATGATATATACTCCCTGAAAATATATGGGCCGGACCGTCCGGCCGTGATGCCAGGATATTTGCAGGAGCCGTGCCAATTCCCGTTCAGCCCGCAAATTCCGGGATTTCAGGCCGTCTCGCGCCATTTTCCCGTGAAAATATTTCCATCAGTTGGGAAAATTCCCCGCTAATGGGGAATATTTTCTGAACGCGCCGCTGCTCTTCGTCTATGGCACGCTTCGTCCCGGCTTTGACGATCCGATGGCGCTATGGTTGCGCGAAGCGGCGCGCCATGTGGGGCCGGCGACGGCGCGGGGCAGGCTCTATCGCGTCGACAGCTATCCCGCCTTCGTGCCGGGCCGATCGGATGCGGTGACGGGTGACCTGTTCGCGCTGGTTGATCCCATGGCGACCCTCGCCATCCTCGACGATTATGAGGAATGCGCCGCGCATTTCCCCCAGCCGCATGAATATCGCCGCGAAAGGCTGATCGTCCGGAGCGAAAATGGTCCGGTGGAGGCATGGACCTATATCTACAACCGGGATGTCGGCGGTCTGGCGCGGATCGAGAGCGGCGATTTCCTTGCCTGAGAAAGACTTGCGCCCGGCGCGGACCTGATTAGGCTCCCGCGCCATGGCTTGAGGAGAGACGCGCATGACCGGCACGAAGGATCAGCCCGACCGCTTACCCGAAGACCGCAACTGGATCGGCTCCACCGGTCTCGACCGGCGCAAGCTGCTGGTGGGCGGGGCGTTCGCCGCCGGTTTCGCCGCTGCCTGCCGCCCCATTTCGAGCAGCGCCGTCCAGACGCCTGGCGAAGGGCTGAAGGAGGAGACGGTGTCGATCGAGGCGAGCGACGGCTTTGCCATGCCCGCTTTCGTCGCTCGTCCCGCCGCTGCCAAGGCCGCGCCGATCGTCGTCGTCGTGCATGAGATTTTCGGCGTGCATGAATGGATTCGCGACATCTGCCGCCGCTTCGCCAGGGCGGGCTATTATGCCGTCGCGCCCGACCTGTTCGCCCGCCATGGCGATGCGACCAAGGTGGCGGATTTCAAGCAACTGATCGCCACCATCGTGTCGAAGGCGCCCGACGCGCAGGTGCTGAACGACATCGACGCCACCTATGGCTGGGCGGGCAGCCATGGCGGCGACGGCAAGCGGCGCGGCATCACCGGATTCTGCTGGGGCGGGCGGGTCGTGTGGCTCTATGCCGCCCACAGCGCGGCGCTGGACGCGGGCGTCGCCTTTTACGGCCGCCTGATCAGCGACAAGACGCAATTGCAACCGCTGAACGTCATCGAGCAGGTGAGCGCGCTCAAGGCCCCGGTGCTTGGCCAATATGGCGCGCTGGACAAGGGTATTCCGGTCGCGGATGTCGAAAAGATGCAGGCCGCGCTGAAGATCGCGGGCAAGGCGCCGCCGGATACGATCACCGTCCATCCCGGCGCCGACCATGGCTTCATGGCCGACTATCGCCCCAGCTATAACGAAGCCGCCGCAAAGGCCGCCTGGGAGGCGACGCTTGGCTGGTTCGGCAAATATGTGAAGTGACTATTTCTGTTTCATCGCCTCCACGGCGGCCAGCGTGCTCTTCACATGGCCGGCATAGTTCATCTCGCTATGGACGAAGGCGATGCGGCCGCTGGGCGCGATGACATAGGAGGTGCGGTCGGTCATGCCCGGCCGCATCTTCAACGCCACGTCATAGCCCGACACGATATTCGGCCCGGCCGACGCCACGGCGAACTTGCCCGCGCAATCCTTGGTGGAGAAGGCGACCAGATCCTCCACCGGATCGGCCGACATGCCGATCACCGTGGCGCCCGCCTTCTTGAAATCCTCGATATGTTCGGCAAACTCGCGCGCCTCGGCGGAGCAGCCCGGCGTGAACGCCTTGGGGAAGAAATAGAGCACCACCGGCCCGCGCTTCAACTGGTGCGACAGGGTCAGGGTGAAGGTCTTGCCCGCCAACGCGCCGCGGGTGGTGAAGTCGGGCGCCTTGGCCCCGATGGCCAGTGCCGCCATGGCCGCTTGCGAACCCAGCGCGGCGGCGGCAAGAGCAAGGGCGATCTTCACGCTTTTCATCATCGGCTTCCTCTTCATAGCGGCGGCTCCCATAATTCGATGGCATTGCCTTCGGGATCATGGATGCGGGCGAAGCGGCCCACCTCCGGATGATCCCATTCGGCCCTGGTGATGACTGCAACGTTCGCGGCGCGCAAGTCCGCCAGCAGCCCATCCAGATCGGAAACGCGGAAATTGATCATGAATGCCTTGTCGGCGGCGAAATAGTCGCTGTCGGCGGGGAAGGGAGCGAAGACCATCGGTCCGCCCTGCGCCGTCCATGTGTGGATGTTGGCCGCGACCTGCGGATCGGCCGAACAGCCCGCGCCGACGCCCAGATGCGCGCGATACCAGCCGGAAAGCGCCTCCGGATCGCGGGCGCGAAAGAAAAATCCACCCATTCCCAGCACGGCCATGGCATATCTCCCTTGTCGGGAAGGAGTATAGCAGGGATGGATCAGTTATGCGCGGTGGCGGGAACCCATTGGCGAAACCCCGGTTTCTCTTCCATGCGCGCGATGATTCTCCTGCCGCTGATGGTCCTTGCGGCCTGTGGCGACCAGCAAGGCGACCAGTCCGGCATCGCGACCAACATCGTGGATGAGGCGACGACGGGCGTTCGCGAAGCGCCGCAGGGCGAGAACGGCATCCAGACCGCCGAACCGGCGCCGGACATTTCGCCGCCATCGGGGCCGGTCGGCGCGACCATCCCCGCCAGCATACAGGGGCGCTGGGCCGGTCTTGACGAAAGCTGCGCCGACCGCGCGACGGAGATGGAACTGACGATCACGCCAACCAGCCTGGTTTTCATGGAAAGCGAAGGCAAGGTCACCGGCGTGTCTCACGGCCCGGATGGGCGCATCCGCATCGACGCCGCCTTTACCGGCGAAGGGCAGAGCTGGAACAGGAAACTGGAACTGCGTCCCTCGGCCGGTGGTCGCGAATTGACGGTGATCGATGACGGGCGGGCGGTGACGCGCAAGCGGTGTAGCTGAACCGCTTCCCCATTGCCGCTGGTATCGCTAGAGCCACCCCATGATCGGCCGTCTTACCTTGAGCGATTTCCGCAATCATGCGGATGCGCTGATCCTGCCCGATCATGCCTTCATCGTGCTGACTGGCGACAATGGCGCGGGCAAGACCAATATCCTGGAAGCCGTGTCGATGCTGGCCCCCGGCCGGGGCCTGCGCGGCGCGGCCCTGCGCGACATGGTGCGGCAGGGCGGGGCGGGCGGCTTCGGCATAGCGGCGGAAGTGGACGGCGTGATGCTGGGAACCGGCGTGCTTGCCGCCGCCCCCGACCGGCGGCAGGTGCGGATCGGCGGCGTCTCCTCCTCCGCGAACGCGCTGGCGGATCATCTCTCCATCGTCTGGCTCACGCCCGCGATGGACCGGCTGTTCATGGACAGTCCCGGCGGGCGGCGGCGTTTTCTCGACCGGCTGACGCTGGCGCTGCATCCCGCCCATGCCGCGCACAGCGCCCGTTATGAAGCGGCGATGCGGGCGCGCAACCGGCTGCTGAACGATCTGTCCGCCGCCGATCCTTCCTGGCTGAGCGCCCTCGAAGCGCAGATGGAGGAGCATGGCGCGGCTCTCTCCGCCGCCCGCGCCGATCTGGTCGCCCGCCTCGGCACGGCATTGGAGGACCAGCCCGACCATCCCTTCGCCCGCCCGCTGCTGGCGATCGAGGGGGAGGGGGATGGCGACGAACCGTTGGGGATACGCCTGGCCCGCGAACGCCGCCGCGATGCCGCCGCCGGGCGCAGCCTGTCCGGTCCGCACCGGCAGGATCTGGCCGTCACCCACGCCGCCAAGCGCCAGGCCGCCGCGCTTTGCTCGACCGGCGAGCAGAAGGCGCTGCTGCTCTCCGTCCTGCTCGCCCATGCGGCGCTGGTCACGGCCCATCGCGGCCAGCCACCGGTGCTGCTGCTGGACGAAGTGGCGGCGCATCTCGACCCGTCGCGACGGGCCGCGCTGTTCGACCGGCTGTGCGAAACCGGCGGCCAGGTCTGGATGACCGGCACGGAAGACAGTCTTTTCAATGATTTACCTGTGGCCAGCCGGTTTTGCGTAACGGCGGGACGAGTCTTTCGTTCCGCAGGTTGACGCACTGCAACAACGATTCGTCGCGGGCTGCTTTTCAACTCGTCCGGCGTCTGCCCTAAGTCTTTTCACGGGTTTAGTTCCAAAAAGATGGTCGGGGGTCGCATTTCTATGATCGGTGGTTTTCGCGCTTTTGTCGCAGCGGCAACGCTCGCACTGGGCGCCCTGATCACGACTTCCGCCGCCGCCGGCACGCTCCAGTGCGCGCCCTTCGCCCGCCAGGTTTCCGGTATCGAACTATACGGCAACGCCAATAGCTGGTGGGGCCAGGCCGAGGGCCGCTACGACCGTGGTCATGAACCGCGCGTCGGCGCCGTCCTGGCCTTCGCCGCCAGCCGCTCCATGCCGGTCGGCCATGTCGCCATGGTCAGCAAGGTGATCAGCGACCGCGAAGTGCTGCTGACCCACGCCAACTGGTCCTATCGCGGCGGTATCGAGCGCAATGTCCGCGCCGTCGACGTGTCGCCCAACAACGACTGGACCGACGTGCGCGTCTGGTACGGTCCCATCGGCGGTCTGGGCCTGCGTCCCAACCCCGCCAAGGGCTTCATCTATGCGCATAAGGCCGTCGATGCGCCCGTGCAGATCGCCATGGCCGATCACGACGCCGCCCGAGGTGCTTTCTGACATTTTAACCATTTCCTAAGGGCCGCTGCCTAATTTCATCGGCAGTGGGGCGATTCAAAGATTTTTGGGGTCGCATGAAATTGGGAAAGATGCGCTGGGCGGCCTTGCTGCTGACCAGTCTGACGACAACACCTGTGCTGGGCGCGACCATGCTGCAATGCGTGCCCTATGCGCGCATCGTGTCCGGCGTTCAGATCTATGGCGACGCGCTGACCTGGTGGGACCAGGCGGAAAATCACTACAGGCGCGGTCATATGCCCCGCAAGGGCGCGGTGCTGGCATTCCGGCCCGTGGGACCGATGGTGCTGGGTCATGTCGCCGTGGTCAGCAAGGTGCTGGACGAGCGGCGCGTGCTGATCCGGCATGCCAACTGGTCGGCGCCCGGCGCAATCGAGGAAGATGTGCTGGCGCTCGACGTGTCGGAAGAGGGCGACTGGAGCGAGGTGCGCGTCTGGCACAGTCCGACCAATCGGATGGGCGCGCGCAGCAACCCGACCTTCGGCTTCATCTATCCCGACAAACCGCAATTGCGGGAGTTCCGGCCTGATCCGGCGCTGGGCGGCAGCACGCGCTTCGCCAGCCTGAATGTCGCCAGGGACAATCCGGAGGAGGATGCCGTTCCGCCGCGCAGAAACGCAGGTGGGCAGCCGCGACTGACGGTGGACCTTCGCGCCATCCGCTATGCCGATGCGACGCCCTCCGCCCGTTCGCTGCGCGACATCATCGCGGACGTGAAGCGCGATGCGGCGTTGCGCTAGAGCGATTTCCAGTCAGATGGCATCATCTGACGTTTAAGAAATCGCGGTAAAACAAAGGAATAGAGCGGTCGATCTGATTCAATCAGATCGAAAACCGCTTTAAGGTGTAACGCGGCTCTGCCTCAGGCGAAAATTATTCCGCCTTGTCCGTCGTTTCTTCCGCGCCCTCTGCCGAATTCTCGAACCAGGCCTCGACCGGTCCCGACAGCTTGATCGTCAGCGGTTGGCCATGACGGTCGCGGCTCTTGCCCGCCGCGACGCGAATCCAGCCTTCGGAAATGGAATATTCCTCGACATCGTTGCGCACCCGGTCCTTGAACCGGATGCCGATGCCGCGCTGAAGCACGTCCATGTCGAAAAAGGGGCTTTTCGGGTTGGTGGAAAGGCGGTCGGGGGGCGTGTCGCTCATGATGGTCCAAATCCTGTCAATCTGGCGCGACCTAGCCTTTCGGCCTGCCCGCCGTCAACCGCCCTGGTCCATCGTCGACATCGCAGAAGATGCGCCGGATCACCCCCTGCGCCAGCCAGGATTCGAAGCGCGCCTGCGCATCGGCCAGATCCAGGAAGGGATAGGCCACCGGTCGGTCGCTCACTGCCCGGCTGGCGACGACCAGCCGCATCATCGCATCGGGCGCGGTGGTCAATATCCGCCCGCGCCGGTCGGTGGCGGCGCTGTTGACGCCGACCACATGCCCGTCCTCCGCGAAGACCGGCCCGCCGCTGATGCCCGACAGCGTGCCGTCGCCCATCGGAAGGCGCGCATGTTCGGCCCAGGCGAGCACGGGCTGCGTCTCCTCCCCCGCGCCGCGCCGGGCGCGGGCGGCGCCGATCAGCTCGGATATGACCAGCGTCGGCTGTCCCCCCGGAAAGCCCATATGATAGCCGACCGATCCCGGCGGCGGCATCTGGTCCGACAGCGGCAGGGCATGGTCGCTCGCCACGCCGCCCCGCACCAGCGCGGCGTCCGCTTCCCGGCTTTCGACCAGCCGGGACACGGGCCGGGCAAAGCCGCCCTGCTCTATGCCGACGCGGGTGCAGCCATGGGTGACATGCTCGGCCGTCAGCCATGCCCCGCCGCGATCGACGGCGAAGGTCGTGCCCATGCTGTCGGCGGGCGCTTCGGCCCGTTCCTCGATGACGAAGCTTTCGTCGCTCCATTGCGGCATCGGACGGCGGGGCGTGCGGGGATCGAACGCCTCGACATGCAGGGGCGTCGGTTTCGTGACCTCGCTGATCCACAGCAGCGCAAGGATGATGCCAAGCAGGCCGGGCAGACAGCCGAAGCGCCGTGTGCCCACGACATCAACTCGCTATGGCGCCGGCGGTGAGGCAGGCGATGGCGGCCTTCATCATCGCCAGGAAAATGGCGGCCGAGCGTTCATTGGACTCGATCCGGGTGGAAAGCTGGCCCAGCAGGAAATCGACGACGCGAAAGGCGATGAGTTGCAGGATCAGCGTCACGCTGCCCCAGATCATGATGTCCCAGACATTGACCGACCCGGCGAGGCAGAAACCCAGCGGCACCGCCAGCCCAATTGCCGCGCCGCCCAGCGAAATGGCAGCGGCGTCATTGCCCGCCCGGATCAGCGCGAATTCGTCATGCGGGGTGATCCACATATAGAGCGCCAGCGCCGCCACCCAGGCCAGAGTCGCGCACGCCAGATGCAGCAGGAAGATCGGCAGGCCCGACAGCAGGCTCTGGATGACGGGCATGGGATCGGTCATGCCGGTCAAAATGCCCTAAGCCATGGCCGGACGCAATTGCAGACGGCCTATGTCCAAGGGCGGAAAAGGGGTGGCTTCGTCCCCCCTCCCGCCTGCGGGAGGGGGAATGTCCCGGATTGGCCAAATAATCAGCTTAGTTGCAGACCCGCACCTTCACGCGCCGGTCGCGATAGTGATTATACCGCCACTCGGTCCAGCAACGCTGGCGATAATGGCCGCGCCAGTAACGCCGGTCGCCCCGCCAGTGACGGCGGTCGTCATTCCGCCAGTCGCGACGCCCATCCCAGCGTCGGTCGTCGTAGCGGTCGCCGCGATAGCCGTCCCAATAGGCGTAACCGCCATAATATTGCGCCTGTGCAGGGGCTGCGCTCACCCCCATGGCGGTGATCGCCAAGCTCAGTGCCGCCGCGCCCTTCCACAAGATATTCATGTCCGACTCTCCTCAACATGCGCCCGCCGCCGGGCCATGAAGGGAAAGATGCACATGGCCGACTGAACCGTCCGCGAACGGCGCCGTCAGCCAATATTCATGGATCGATCAGCGCCCTCGCAGGGCGTTTTCCGCCGCCAGCATATAGTCGCGTGTGATCGGCAGCGAACGGCGATCCCGGACATATTGGACCTGATAATTCACCATTCCGCCATGTTCGAACACGGTTGCCGCCCCGGCCAGATAGAAGGTCCACAGGCGAAAGAACCGCTCGTCATAAAGCGCCACGATATCCGCCTTGTGCGCCAGCGTCCGCTTGTACCAATCGCGGATGGTGAGGCCGTAATGCAGCCGCAGCACCTCCACATCCGTGACCATCAGCCGCGTGCCCTCGCTGCCCTGGATCATCTCCGACAGTGCGGGGATATAGCCGCCGGGGAAGATATATTTCTGGGTGAAGGCGTCGGTGATGCCCGGTCCGTCGATCCGCCCGATGGTGTGGATCAGCATCACCCCGTCAGGCGTCAACAGGTCGCGGCATTTGTTGTAGAAGGTCCGGTAATCCTTTGTCCCGACATGTTCGAACATGCCGACGGACACGATCCGGTCGAACGGCCCCTCCATATCGCGATAGTCGATCAGTTCGAACCGCACATGATCGGCCACGCCCGCATCCTGCGCCCGTTGCCGCGCCACCTTCAACTGCTCCTCCGACAGGGTGATGCCGGTCACGTCGACGCCGCAGGTGCGGTGCAGGTACAGCGCCATGCCGCCCCAGCCGCAGCCTATGTCCAGCACCTTCATGCCCGGCTTCAGGTGCAGCTTGGCGGCGATATGCGCCTTCTTGTCTTCCTGCGCCTGTTCCAGGCTGATGCCGGTCTCATTGTCGGCATCGGGGAAATAGGCGCAGCTATATTGCTGGTCGCGGTCCAGGAACAGCGCGTAGAGCGCCCCTGAAAGATCATAATGATGCGCCACATTGGCCTTGGCCCGCGCCCGGTGGTTGGCGGCCCATAATTTGCGCCGGACCGCCTTGAACCCGCGCTTGACCGATCCCAGGTCGCTGATCGACTTGCCGCTTTCCCACGCATTGTTGCTGCGGATCAGCGAGATGAGTTCCATGATCCCGCCGCCCTCTATGGCGACGCGCCCGTCGATAAACGCCTCCGCCATGCCGAGGCGCGGGTCCTTGATGATGTCGAACGGCACCCGCGCATCGTGGAATTTCAGCGCCAGCGACGGAAAGCCCGGTTCGGACGCGCCGACCGTGATCTTCCTGCCGTCATGATAGTAGATGCTGAGTTGGCCCCGCGTGACCAGCCGCTTGATGACCCGATCGAACAATTTCATGCGCGCACCCTGTCAGGTGATTCGGCCCGCGTCAAATACTCGCATACCAGTCATAACCGGCATGATCCTCCCAGAAGCCGCCCTTGCCCCCGCCTATGCGCTCCAATGACGCAACTGCCTCAATCCGCATCAAATATTTCGCGTGCTTGTACCCCAGTTGCCGCTCCACCCGCAGCCTGAGCGGTGCGCCGTTCGCTACCCTCAAGGGCTGGTCGTTGAGCGCGAAGGCGAGGATGGTCTGCGGGTGAAAGGCGTCGATCAGGTCGATGCTTTCATAATAGGCACGCCCGCCGCCCATGTCGTCGGCGCAGCGAAAGACGATGTATCGCGCCCCGTCCCGCAGCCGCGCCGCATCCAGAACCCGCTTCAACGGCACGCCGCGCCACTTGCCGATGGCGCTCCACCCCTCGACGCAATCGTGGCGGGTGATCTGTTCCCGATGGGGAAAGGCATGGAGGTCCGCCAGAGAGAGCGACAAGGGCCGTTCGACCAGCCCACCCACCTGCAACCGCCAGTCGGCAAAGCCGTTGCGCCACAGCGCCTTATATTCGGGCGTGTTGGGATTGGCGGTGCCGTTGGGCCGGAAGAAGGGGGAAATCTGGTCCGGGCGGAACTCCTGCGCCAGCGCGTCCCGCGCCATCAGGCTGCGTTGCGCCCATTTGTGGAAATTCTCGGCGGAAAACAGCGCTTCCCGCACAGCCTCCTTCTTCGCCAGCCGGTCGCAGCCCGCCAGGCTCGCCGCGGCGCCCAGCACCAGCGCCCGGCGGCTGAGGATCAGGGTCATGGCTTCTTCCACCCGCTGATCATCGACCGGACCTCGTTCACCGGCCCCGCCAGCAGCACCATCGACATATGCACCAGGAAGAAGGCCGCCAGGGCGAAGGCGGCGATGAAGTGGATCGACCGCGCCGACTGCCGCCCGCCGAACAGTTCGACCAGCCAAGGCCAGGCCGCGTTCATGCCCGGCGACATGGTGAGGCCCGTCAGGATGATGAGCGGCAGCGCGACGAAGATCACGCCGATATAGCTCGCCTTTTGCAGCATATTGTAGCGCAGCGCCGCCTCCCCGGACGGAAAGCGCAGCCGCGCATGATCCTTGATGTCCTGCCAGATCGAACGGGGCGCCAGTTCCCCGCGCCGAAAGGCGAGGTCGCGCCCCAGATGCCCGCCGAGCAGGCTCCAGAGCATGTAGAAGAGCAGCGCGAAGGCGAAGATCGGGGCGGCGGTCAGGTGCCAGTGCCGCGACATCGCCAGATCATAATGAGCGGGCAGGGTGATCCAGCTACCGAACCGCTCCAGCACGAGCCAGCCATGGTCGTAATTCGCGCCATATTGCCCCCAATAAAGCCGGGGATGCGCGTTGAAGATGCCCAGGCCGCTGGTGAACAACGCATAGAGCAGCAGCGCATTCAGCCAGTGCCACAGGCGCGTCGGCCATTTGTGGCGCAGCACCAGCCTGGGTTCGGCGGGTCTCGGCTCGGATAAGGCGCGATCCATAGGCGATGGTTACCCTTTTGCATCAACAGCGTCAAAAATGGCGATCATGATGGGCGGATGAAGCTTTTTTCATGAGCCCGTTCATGTGGGAGCCAGATTGCCGGTTCATAAGCGCCGCTGCCTGGGGTACGAACCCCCGGTCCTTTTCCATTGCAAGTCAAACTGTTGCGAAAAAACATCATGCGGCTGTAAAATTCATATCCAACTTGCAACAACCACAATCGCATTACATATGCGCACCGTCAGCGACACATATCGCTGCATGCAGGACGGGAGGATAAGCCGAATAAAATCGGATTTCCAAGTGACGATGAAATAAAAACGCAACGTCATCCCGTAAAAAGAACAAAACGCCTGCCCTGTTCATGGACTGCGCGTTTCTCGTAATATGAGGACTATATGAAGACTGTGATTTTCGCAGCCCTTGCTGCTGCCGCCGTTTCCGCTCCCGCTTTCGCTCAGGACGCTGCGCCCTTCACCGGGCCGCGCGCTGGCGTCATCGGTGGCTATGACAAGCTGGGCGGCAACGACGGCTTCGCCTATGGCGTGAGCACCGGCTATGACCTGGCTGTCACCCCGAACGTCACCTTCGGCCCGGAAGTGTCGTTCAGCGACACCACCGTCGGCGGCGGCGGCACGGAACTCAGCCGTGACCTGGCCGCTTCGGTCCGCCTTGGCTACATCCTGACCCCGCGCATCCTGGCGTTCGGCAAGGTCGGCTATGCCAACACCCGCTTCGATGTCGGCGGTGCCGGTTTCTCGATCGAAGGCGTGCGTTACGGCGGCGGCGTGGAATTCGCCGTGACCGGCAACACCTACATCTCGGCTGAATATCAGCGCAGCGAGTATGAGCTGAATACGAGCCGTGACGCTGGCGTGGTCGGCATCGGCTTCCGTTTCTAATCCCTCTCGGATAGAACAGGGAAAGGGCGGTCCCGTCGGGGCCGCCCTTTTTCTATGTCCAGGGAAGGGGCTTCAAATCCGGCTCCGCCCAGGCCCGGCGCGCCTCCGCCGACATCAGCCGTCCGCGCGACCAATAGGCGAACAGCCAGTCCTTGTGGGCCATGGGCGAGGCGATCAACGCAGCGAACGCTTCCTCCGGCGTGACGCCTTCCGGCTGGCCCGCCAATACGGCCCGCGCCGCGCCCAGCGACGCCTGCGTGATCGTCTCATGATAGCCGGACGTGTCGCTGTTCACGCCGCCCACGCTTTCATTATAAGCCGCGATCATCCCCGGCATGTCGCGCTCCGCCACCAGATCGCTCCGCCGCAGCATCAGCCATAATGCCGTCGCGAAATGGGCCATATGGGTCCATTCCTCCCTGGGCAGCGTTCTCGCGCAAAAGCCCAGCGCGATCCGTTCGATCTCTTCGTCCGTCATTGTCCATCCTTCTCATGCCGCCCGGACGAAACTCACAAGAAAAACCCCGCCGTTCCGGGCGGGGTTTTCATCTCGCGCCATCAAGGCGCACGTCATCGGCCCCGCTCTATCCGAGCGCGGCTTGCTTCTCCGCCGCCAGCCGGTCCAGTTCGGCCCGGCTCTTCTTCTCGCTCGCGGATTTCAACTGCCCGCAGGCCGCCATGATGTCCCGCCCACGCGGCGTTCGAACGGGCGCGGAAATCCCGCCTTCGAACACGATTTCGGAAAAGCGCCTGATCCGCTCCGGCGTCGAACATTCATAGTCGGTGCCCGGCCAGGGGTTGAACGGGATCAGATTGACCTTGGCCGGCAGCTTATACTGACGCAGCAGCCGCACCAGTTCCCGCGCATCCGCGTCGCTGTCATTCTTGTCCTTGATCATCACATATTCGAATGTGATGCGCCGCGCATTGTTCGCGCCCGGATAATCGGCGCAGGCCTGCAACAGATCCGCAATGCCATATTTCTTGTTCAGCGGCACCAGTTCGTCGCGCACATCCTTGGTCACGGCATGCAGCGACACGGCCAGATTGACGCCGATCTCTTTCCCCGCCCGCGCCATCATCGGCACCACGCCGGAAGTCGACAGCGTGATCCGCCGCCTGGACAGGGCCAGCCCATCGCCGTCCATCACGACCTTCAGCGCGTCGCGCACATGGTCGAAATTATAAAGCGGCTCGCCCATGCCCATCATCACGATGTTGGTCAGCATCCGCCCGTCGGGGCTATATTGCGAAGCGTCGTCCGTTTCATCGTCATTGGCCGATGCCATGCTGCCTTTGGGCCATTCGCCCAGCGCGTCGCGGGCCAGCATGACCTGGCCCACGATCTCGCCCGGCGTCAGGTTGCGCACCAGCCGCATCGTCCCGGTATGGCAGAAGCGGCAGTTGAGCGTGCACCCCACCTGACTGGAAACGCACAGCGTCCCCCGGTCCGCATCCGGGATGAACACCATCTCATAATCCTGCCCGTCATCGGAGCGCAGCAGCCATTTGCGCGTGCCGTCGCTGGACACCTGCGCCTCGACAACCTCGGGGCGGCCCACGATGAAGCGCTCCGCCATCCAGCCGCGCATCGGCTTGGCAAGGTCGGTCATGGCGTCGAAATCCGTCTCGCCGCGATGATAGAGCCAGTGGAACAACTGCTTGGACCGCAGCTTCGCCTGCTTCTGATCGAGCCCCGCTTCCTCCAGCGCGCCCTTGATCTGCGGCCGCGACAGCCCCATCAGGTCGACGCGCCCGTCTTCACGAGGCGTCACGGCGCGGGGCACGGGCACAGGATCGATAGCGCCGGGAATCGGCATCAAGGGGTTGGCGGCTGTCTGCATGGCCGCGCCCATAGCCGATTTCGCGGGAATTTGAAAGCATGACGAACGGGGGAGGGGCGTTCACCGCAACCGCGCGCACCCCAGCGCCGCCGCATCGATCGCCGTAGCCGCGCCCCGCAACGCATAGGTATCCGCAAAGCCCCGCCCGCGCGCATCCCGCGTCTGCACGCTCATGCTGGTCGCGGACCGCATCGCCGCGACGATCGCCGCGTCGGCCCGCGCATCCGGCGCCCAGGCGTCCACCTGCCCCGCCGCCAGCGTGAAGCGACGTTCCCCAACATTCAGGATCACCGCGGCCTCCTTCGCCCGCATCCGGCTCAGGCGGAAATGCACCTGGCCCCGCACTTTTTGCCGCGGCCATGTCCCGACCGCCGCGAAGCCCTGCGACTTCGCCGCGACCGGCAGGGCGATCGCATAACAGCGCGGAGTCCCCGGATCGCGAAACGCCCCCCAAGCCTCGAACACGCCCAGCGAGTCCCGCGCCTGCGCGGCGCCGCCGATCGTCAGCAAGGAAAGGGCGAGGGGCCACAGAGCTTTCACATGCTCCGGCAAAGCGCAAGCCGCTCCTTTTTGCAACCCTTGCCGTAACAAAGGGCCACCCGGCGCTTGCAGGGGCCGCAACAGCGGCTATGAAGGATCATCCATCATTGTCGTCCGGATTCGACTGTCTCCGGGCTTTCGCAAGAAAAGAAACGGACAGAACAGGGACATGAAGGCCACTATCGAACGCGCAACGCTGCTCAAGAGCCTCAGCCACGTCCAGTCGGTGGTCGAGCGGCGCAACACGATTCCCATCCTGTCCAACGTGCTGATCGAAGCGTCGGCGGACGGCGCGATCAAGCTGATGGCGACCGACCTCGACCTCCAGATCGTCGAAAGCGTCTCCGCGCAGGTGGAACAGCCCGGCGCGACCACGATCAGCGCGCACACCCTGTTCGACATCGCCCGCAAGCTGCCCGAAGGGTCGCAGGTGTCGCTCCAGGCGGCGGACGGCAAGATGCTGATCCAGGCGGGCCGCGCCCGTTTCAACCTGTCCACCCTGCCCCGCGACGACTTCCCGGTGATCGCGGAAGGCGACCTGCCGACCAGCTTCGAACTGCCGGCTGAAACGCTCAAGCAGATCATTGACAAGACGCGCTTCGCCATCTCGACCGAAGAGACGCGCTATTATCTGAACGGCATTTATTTTCACGTTTCCGACGACGGCCAGCCCGTGCTGAAGGCCGCGGCGACGGATGGCCACCGCCTCGCCCGCGTCACCGTGCCCCGTCCCGACGGCGCGGACGGCATGCCCGGCATCATCGTGCCCCGCAAATGCATCGGCGAACTGCGCAAGCTGCTGGATGAAGTCGAGGGTTCGGTGCAGATCAGCCTGTCCGCCAGCAAGATCCGCTTTGGCCTGGGCAGTGCGATCCTGACCAGCAAGCTGATCGACGGCACCTTCCCGGATTACAGCCGCGTCATCCCGACCGCCAACGACAAGCTGCTCAAGATCGACCCGCGCAGTTTCGAGGAAGGCGTGGACCGCGTCGCCACCATCGCCACGGAAAAGACCCGCGCCGTCAAGATGACGCTGGAGCGGGACAGGATCATCCTGTCCGTCACCAGCCCGGAAAACGGCACGGCGGCCGAAGAAGTCCCCGGCGCTTTCCAGGGCGAAGGCTTCGATATCGGCTTCAACGCGCGCTATCTGCTCGACATCCTCGGCCAGATCGACAGCGACCTGGTGGAACTCCACCTGGCCGACGCCGCCGCCCCGACGCTGATTCGCGAAGACGACCGTAGCCCGGCGCTCTACGTGCTGATGCCGATGCGGGTGTGATTGCGGCTGCTATTGGCCAATCCAGGACATTCCTTCTCCCTTGAGGGAGAAGGATACGAAGCCTTGGCGACGAAGGAGCCTAGGCGGAGTTGGATGAGGGGGAGCGGGCCTGCGGCCCGCGCGATCCGTTGGATCGCAACCCCCTCACCCAGCTACGACTAAGGCAGCAAGCTGCCAGTCTGCGCAACCCTCTCCCTCAAGGGAGAGGGATTTGGAACGTCCGCCCCACACCCTTTCCTGCCGCTCGGCTGACCTTCCTTCAACGATTGGTCCGCCATCAGGCAAACATGACTTCCTTGCCGGGCATGTCCGGACCGTCGCCGATGCGAGAAAAGGTTCCTCAGAAGAACAGCTTGCGGAAGCTGATGGTCACGGCTCGCCCGATCGGGTCCAGATAGCCCGGCTGGTAGCGCACCGGCGTCATTCCGTTCGCGTCGGTCACTTCCCGCCGCTGGTTGAAGAGATTGTCGATGCCGATCGACACCCGCGTACCCCGCAGGAAGGGATGCCGCTTCACCAGCGACGGCATCTGGCCCAGATTGGCGAACAGCCGCAGGTCGACCGTCGCCAGGCTGCCGAAGTTCAGCCGCGAAGCCCCGCCCGGCGTTCCGCTGAGGGCGCCGTCGACATGGGTGCCGCTTTCCCAATCGACGCCCAGCCGCGCGCCCAGGCCGTTATTGGTATAGCCGACCCGCGCATTGAGTTCATGCCTTGGCTGGCCGCCCGACGATCCGGTCGCATCGCCGTTCAGCAGATCAAGCTTCGGCACGCCCGGCGCGATCAGGATGCTCTCCGTGAAATGCCAGGTGTGGTAGAGGCTGAAGCTGAGCCGCCCGCCACCCCCGCCACCACGACCGCCGCCTCCGCCGAAGCCGCCCGGCCCGCCGAAGCCGCCACCCGGTCCCCGCTGGCCGCCTCCACCGAAGCCGCCGCCGCCTTGGCCGCCCTGACCCCCTTCGCGACGCGGCCGGTCGCCGCCATCCTGCCCCTGCGGCGGCTGCCCCCCGCCGGGTCCGCGATTGCCGAACAGGCCGCGCAGATCCTGCAATTCCTTGGGCCGCTCTTCGGGCTTCGCGCCCGCCGCGCGCCACGCCTCGACCACCTTCTGGATGTGGGATTTCAGCGGAATGCTAAAGTCGAAGCCCCAGCGCAATTGCTCGCTTTGCGAGCGCAGATAGTTGACGGGGAAGGTTCTGATCTCCGTCAACACGCCGCCGCTGCGAACGAACTGATTTGGAAAGGCGTCCTCAATCGCTGGCGACGGCGTCGGGAAGGCAGAAATCGGATTGCGCGTCCGGCTGTTGGTATAGGTTGCCGTCAGCGTCAGGTTGGGCTTTTCGAACGGCTTGATATTGGCGCTGAGGCGGAACTGGTCGCGCACGCTTTCCTTGAGATTCGGATTGCCGCCGCTGACCTGCGTGACAAATACCGTCTGTCCTGTCGCATAGTCGAACACCGACACATTGGGCGTGCGGATTTCCGGATCGGTGATCTGCGTGCCCGTAGGCGCGGCGCGATCCTGATTGGCCGACACCAGCAACTGGACGGCGGGCACAGGCCGCCAGCGCATGCCGTAACCCAGCGTCGACAGCGTGCCGAAGTCGGAATAACGCTGCGCCGCCGCGTTCACATTGACGCCGATGTCGCCCACCGCGCCCAGCACGCCCTTCGACCGGCTGGTGATCGGCATGTCCAGGCTGATCTGCCCGCTGCCGATTTCCCGGTTGTAGCTGCCGTTGCGCTCCACGCCCGACCGGATCGACCGGCTATCGAAGCCATTGGCCGATCCGCCCAGCCGCACAGCCGTCGTCACCGCGCCTGCGGGCAAGTCGAACAGCGATCCTGACAGCAGCAGGTCGCCCTGCACGGCCCTGGATTCGGCCTTTGCCCGGTCGATCACCCGCGTCGACAGCAGGTCCGGTGAAAAGCTGCCGAAGGGGTCGGCGCCCGCATTGATCGCGCCTTGAACCGCATCCTGGCCGAAACCGCGATCGGTGGAGGTGCGGGTGTTGGAATAATCGCCATTGCCGGTGAAGGACCATTGCCACCCGCCGCCCAGCAGCCCGTTCAGCGTCACGCCGACATGACCGGTCGTGCCCTTGATCTGCTGCCCCAGCACGCCCGCCTGACGGAGGTAGCGATAGAAGTTCGTTTCGTCGGCAAAGGGGGAGAAGGGGTTGCCCGCCGCCAGCGTAAGCTGTTCCGCCTCATAGCCTTGCAGGCTGTCGCTGTCCGACAGTTCCAGCCGGCCATTGATGGTCATCGACACCTTGCCCAGAGCGCGGGAGAGTGTCGCGTTGGTCGCGAAGCTCTCCGTCGCCGGGCTGAGCGTGCGGTGGTGCGCCAGTTCGCTGCCGGTCATGGCGTTTTCGCCCACCAGAAACGCATCGATGCCCGAAAGCCGGTTGGCCCGCTCGCCCTGCACCGTCGGCACCACGCCGCGCTCGCTTTCCAGCAGCGAGGCGGCGGTCTTGTACTGCATGTTCAGGGTGAAGCGATTGTCGCCCCGGATGCGCAGCAGCCCGCCTTCCACCGTTCCGTTGTCGCGTCCGCCCTGCGTCGTCGTGCCTGCGCGCAGGTCCACCGTCTCGGCGCGGAAGCGCTGGCGCAGCACGATGTTCACCACCTTCTGCGTCGGCGCATAGCCATAGGCCAGCGCGGTTTCCTCCGGCAGGATGTCGACCCGCGCCACCGCTTCGGATGGGATGTCCTGTATCTCCGAAAAGCTGGAAATCCGCTTGCCGTTCAGCAGGATCACCGGGCTGCCATTGGTCTGCGGCGACAATTCGGTGATCATCTCGGCAATGGAGGTGACGCCCAGGGCGCGGACGTCGGCGGGGGAAAGCTGCTGTTCCGGCTTGATATTGCCGACCACCGCGCCGCGCTGCGGCTGGCCGGTGACGATGATCTCGTCGGCATCGTCCAATGGACCCGCCGGTCCCCTGGGTTCCTCGGTCTGCGCCATCAGCGCGCCGGGCGCCGCGCTCATCATCAACGGAAACAGTATGCAGGCTAGGGAACGGCGCACTTTCAACCCCTTGGAAAGACCTTCAGGCATTCCCCTATAGGGGTGATTTGTCGCAAAATCCTGGCAAGGTCGACAAAGATTTGTCGCAAAATGTAATCCCGCAAATCCCACGGCGTCCCCCTCCGCCAATTGCATTGCCCACCAGAGTTTCTACAGCTTGGCATATGCGCACGCTCTATCCGCCCGTCGAACCCTTCGCTTCCGGCCATCTCGACGTAGGGGACGGCCACCGCCTCTATTGGGAGCGCGCCGGAACGCCCGGCGCCAAGCCTGCCGTCTTCCTGCATGGCGGCCCCGGCGGTGGCATCTCCCCCGACCATCGCCGCCTGTTCGATCCGGCGCGTTATGACATCCTCCTCTTCGACCAGCGCGGCTGCGGCCGTTCCACGCCCCATGCGGAGTTGGAGGCCAACACCACATGGCACCTCGTCGCCGATATCGAACGGCTGCGGGAGATGATGGGCGTCGATCGATGGCTGGTCTTTGGCGGAAGCTGGGGGTCCACCCTGGCGCTTTCCTACGCCCAGACCCACCCCGGTCGCGTGACGGAACTGGTGCTGCGCGGCATCTTCACCATCCGCCGCCAGGAAATCGACTGGTATTATCAGCAGGGCGCCAGCCGCATCTATCCCGACAAATGGGAACGCTTCGTCGCGCCGATCCCGGATGCGGAGCGCGGCGACCTGCTCCACGCCTATCGCCGCATCCTGACCGGCGAGGACCGCGCCGCCCAAATCGCCGCCGCCAAGGCGTGGAGCGTGTGGGAGGGCGAAACCATCCGCCTGCTCCCCGACGAAGCGCTCTCCGCCACGCATGAGGCCGACGATTTCGCGCTCGCCTTCGCAAGGATCGAAAATCATTATTTCGTCCATGGCGGCTGGCTGGAGGAAGGCCAGCTCATCCGCGACGCGGGCAGGCTGGCGGCCATACCCGGCGTCATCGTCCAGGGCCGCTATGACATGGCCTGCCCGGCGGAGACCGCCTGGGCGCTGCACCGCGCCTGGCCGCAGGCCCGGTTCGAGATGATCGAAGGCGCGGGCCACGCATATAACGAACCCGGCATATTGGACGCGCTCATCCGGGCGACGGACGATTTCGCCGCCCAAGCGAAAGGATAGGCATGCGCAATTGGATGGTGCTGGCGGGGGTGTTCACCCTGATGGCCTGCGGAGGCGGCGGCGAGAAAATCACTGCCGTCGACAATCGGACGGCCCCCGAAACCGGCGCCGCCGCCGAGGTGGCCAGGCTGGACGAAAGCCAGCGCAACGGCGTGCTGGAACGGGCTGTGCGGGCGTCCGGGGCGGATTGCCCGACCGTCAGCAAATCGGAAAGGACCGAAGTGCGCCATGGCGTCATGGGCTGGAAGGCCCAATGCAGCAACGGCACCGCGCACCTGATCGAAATTCATGCCGACGGCACGGCCAACGTCACCAGCCGCACGCATTGAACGGTGCGCGACGGCCCTGCGAACGGGCGTTTCCAACCACCTGAAAAACCCTCTATGCCGCTTCCCGACATCATATCGGGAGACGGCATGGGCCGCATAGCAGGAAAAATCGTGAAGGCTTTGGGTGTCGGGCTGCTGTTCCTGGTGGTCGCGCTGTGCCTGGCGGTGACCATCGTTCCGCCCTTTCTCGACCGCATCTATTATGAAGGACCGGTCAGCCGCCACTATGACGGCGCGCGCTTCTTCAATCCCGACGGGGAAATCCAGTTTCCCGCGCCGCCGGGCAGCAACCGGCAGGGCTTCATGGCGCGCTGGCTGATGGGGCAGGACGATCGCCCCTCCTGGCCGGATATGGTGGCGGTCAAGCCCTCTCGTCCGCCCGCTTTCGCCGCGCCTCGCGGCATGGCGGCGACCTGGGTGGGCCATGCGACCGTGCTGGTGCAGGCGGCGGGCCTCAACATATTGACCGACCCGATCTGGTCGGACCATGCCAGCCCCTTTCCCCCCATCGGGCCGAAGCGGGTGGCGCCGCCGGGGGTGCGCTTCGACGATTTGCCGAAGATCGACCTCATCGTCATCAGCCACGATCATTATGATCATATGGACATTCCCACGCTGAAAAAGCTGTGGGAGCGGGACCGGCCGAAGATCGTCACCAGCCTGGGCAACGATACGATACTGAAGGCCAACGGCATCCCGTCGACGGCGCTGGACTGGGGCCAGTCGGTGTCCGGCGCGGCGCTGAACGGCCTGGGCGGCGGCACGGTGATCCAGTGCGAGAATTACGAGCATTGTCCCGATTATCGCGTCCATGTCCTGCGCAGCCATCATTGGAGCAGCCGCTGGGGCACGGACCGCCGCCGGGCGCTGTGGTCGAGCTTCTTCATAGAAACGCGGGCGGGGAACATCTTCTTCACCGGAGACACCGGCGCGGGGGACATGGCCTGGCCGGAGGAAGCGGCCCGGCTGGGGCCGATCAGGCTGGCGCTGATTCCGATCGGGGCCTTCCGTTTCTATCCGGGGCAGATGCAGTCGGACGCGCATGTCGGGCCGGAACAGGCCGTGCGGGTGTTTGAAAAGCTGCAGGCGGCGACCGCGATTCCCATCCATTGGGGCACGTTCCGCCTGTCCTATGAGAAATGGGATACGCCGCCCCGGATGCTGGAACTTTATCTGCGCTGCGAAGGGATCGAACGGAAACGCTTCGCCCCGCTCAGGATCGGACAGTCGATCCTGGTGCCGGCCTATTCCCCCGTCCCGCAAGGCCCCAAACGCTGCGATCAGAGAGCCATCGCCGCACTAAAATAAAAATTCCTCCCTACGCGCAGCGTGGGGAGGGGGACAGCCGCCGAAGGCGGTGGTGGAGGGGAAATTCGGAGGTCGTGCCCCATTCCCCTCCACCACCGCTTCGCGCGTCGAAGAGAGTCACGTGCCTCCCTTCGACCCTCCCATCTCCCGATGGGGAGGAACAGGCCAGGTCCGCACCCATCCGCTACCGCCCGAATTTCTTCTGCACCTTCCCGTAGCGCAGCTTGCGCGTCCCCGGCTTCCCCTCCGTAGCCCGTCCCCTCGGCGCCGCCACCTGCTGATCGGCGGGCAGCCCAAGCTCCTCCGCCTCCAGCTTCCGGATTTCATCGCGGATCCGCCCGGCTTCCTCGAACTCCAGGTCCGCCGCCGCGGCGCGCATCTTCTTCTCCAGATCCTCGATATAGGCGCGCAGATTATGGCCGACGAGATGCGGCCGATCCTCCAGCCCCGTTTCCACCGTCACCTGATCCTTCGACGCGACATGGGCGATGATGTCGCCGATATTGCGCTTGATGGTGGTCGGGGTGATGCCATGCGCGGCATTATATTCCATCTGCTTCTCGCGCCGCCGCGACGTTTCGCCCAGCGCCCGCTCCATGCTGCCCGTCACCCGGTCGGCATAGAGGATCACGCGCCCCTCGACATTGCGCGCCGCCCGCCCGATCGTCTGGATCAGCGAGGTTTCGGACCGCAGGAAACCCTCCTTGTCCGCATCCAATATCGCCACCAGCCCGCATTCGGGAATATCCAGCCCCTCGCGCAGCAGGTTGATGCCGATCAGCACGTCATAGACGCCCAGCCGCAAGTCGCGGATCAACTCGATACGCTCCAGCGTCTCGACATCCGAATGCATGTAGCGGACCTTGATGCCCGCCTCATGCATGAACTCGGTCAGGTCTTCGGCCATCCGCTTGGTCAGCGTCGTGACGAGCGTGCGATAGCCCTGCGCGGTGACCTTGCGGCATTCGTTGATCAGGTCGTCCACCTGATCCTCGACCGGCTTGATCTCGACCGGCGGGTCGATGAGGCCCGTGGGGCGGATGACCTGCTCGGAAAATACGCCCCCCGTCTGCTCCATCTCCCACGGGCCGGGCGTCGCCGAAACCGACACCGTCTGCGGCCGCATCGCGTCCCACTCGTTAAAGCGCAAAGGCCGGTTGTCGATGCAACTCGGCAGGCGGAATCCATATTCGGCCAGCGTGATCTTCCGCCGATGGTCGCCCCGCGCCATCGCCCCGATCTGCGGCACGGTCTGGTGGCTTTCGTCCACGAACAGCAGCGCATTTTCCGGCAGATATTCGAACAAAGTCGGCGGCGGCTCGCCCGGCAGACGCCCGGTGAGGAAGCGCGAATAATTTTCGATCCCCGCGCAGCTTCCGGTCGCCGCGATCATTTCCAGGTCGAAATTGGTCCGCTGCTCCAGCCGCTGCGCCTCCAGCAGCTTGCCCTCGCCGGTCAGTTCCTTCAGCCGCTCCGCCAGTTCGAAACGGATCGCCTCCATTGCCTGCTTCAACGTCGGCCCCGGCGTCACATGGTGCGAATTGGGAAAGACCTTCACATAGTCCAATGAAGCGATCTTCTTCCCCGTCAGCGGATCGAATTCGACAATCTCCTCGATCTCATTGCCGAAGAAGCTGACCCGCCACGCCGTATCCTCATAGTGAGAGGGGAATATCTCCAGATTATCCCCCTTCACCCGGAAATTCCCGCGCGCGAAGGCGGCGTCGTTGCGCTTGTACTGCAACGCCACCAGCTTGCGGATGATATCCCGCTGGTCCTCGATCTGGCCCTTCTTCATCGCGAAGGTCATGGCCGAATAAGTCTCGACCGATCCGATGCCGTACAGGCAGGACACGGACGCCACGATGATCACATCGTCCCGCTCCAGCAAGGCGCGGGTGGCCGAGTGGCGCATCCGGTCGATCGCCTCGTTTACGCTGGACTCCTTCTCGATATAGGTGTCCGACCGCGCCACATAGGCTTCGGGCTGGTAATAGTCGTAATAGCTGACGAAATATTCGACGGCGTTTTCGGGGAAGAAGTTCTTGAACTCGCCATAAAGCTGCGCCGCCAATATCTTGTTCGGCGCCAGCACGAGGGCAGGCCGCTGCAAAGCCTCGATCACCTTCGCCATGGTGAAGGTCTTGCCCGAACCGGTGACGCCCAGCAGCACCTGGTCCTTCTCGCCCTGGAGCGCCGTATCCACCAGTTCGGCGATGGCGGTCGGCTGGTCGCCCGACGGTTCATAGTCGGAAACCAGCTTGAACGGCCGCCCGCCCTCGCTCTTTTCCGGGCGCGCGGGGCGGTGTGGGACGAAGCCTTCGCCGGTCTCCGGCTCGTCCAATGTAGTGCGGATTTGAATTGTCATCGTCCCTTGATATGGTCCCGCCTCAAGCGGGGCGCAACAGGGAGGATAAGCCATGCGCAAAACCATGTGGGGCCTGATGGGAACGGCAATTCTGTTGGGGTCTTGCGGCGACAAGCCGTCTGGCCAGCCCCAGACCAAGGAAGAAGTCAGGCAAGAGGTGCAGAAGGTCCAGCTCAAGCCCGGCCAGTGGGAGGGCACTTATGAACTGATCGACATCGACATGCCCAACATGCCGGGCGGCGGCGATCAGATGAAAGAGCAGATGAAGAAGATGATGAGCCGCACCTCGATCAAATATTGCGTCTCGCCGGAAGAAGCGGCCAACCCCAGCGGCAAGATGTTCTCCGGCCAGGAGAATAAGGACTGCACCTACAAGGGCTTCGACGCCAGCGGCGGGTCGGTGAAGGGGGAGATAAGCTGCAAGTCGCAGGGCGGCACGATGAACGCCGTCATGTCCGGCGATTATGCGCCCGAAAGCTATCAGATGAACATGGACATGAAGATGAGCGGCGCGCCCAACGGCATGAACATGAGCATGAAGGCCAGGACCAGCGGCAAGTGGATCGGCACGGCCTGCGCGGCGAAATGAGCGCAGGCCCGGCGCGCCGGTTCTGCGAGCCATGGCATCCTCCGGTGCGATGAGAAATTCCTCTTGCGCTTTTCGAGACTTGGCGCGAGCGTCTCCCGGTTCCGCCAAAGCATTTTGAAGTCGGCAGGAAACGGCCGGCGGCTCGCAAAATGCGTGAACCAGCGAGAACAGGGGAGAGGATATGCAGAAAGTTGCGCTGGCGGCGTTGCCGCTCGCTCTCGGCTTGGCGGCCTGTGGCGGCAAGCCGGAACCCGCACCCGAAACCGCCGAAGCGCCCATCGTCATGAAGGCGGGCGAATGGACGCTCACCCGAAAGACCACCGGATACAACACCCCCACCGTCACCCCGGCCGAATATCAGGTCGCGTTGAAGCAGGTCAGCGAGGAAAAGATCTGCATCGCCGTGGATGCGGCGGGCGTGCCCGACGCGAACGCGCTCGCGGGGGCAGAGGGCAAGGACTGCACCTATAAGGACAAGCTGATCCGCAAGGGCCGGTTGATCGCGACGCTCGCCTGTACTTCGGGCAAGGGCACCTCCGAAATCGTGCTGGAGGGCAATTTCACCGCCGACACGCTGACTTTGGGCAGCACCATGACCAAGACGGAGGGCGGAAGCCCCGTCCTGCGCACCACCCATGACGTCACCGGCAAGCGCGACGGGGAATGCACCAAGAGCTGAGGGGGCTCTTTGCCGCTCCGGGGCAGACATGGCAGAGCGTGATCCGCCTATGTTCGGCTGAAACAAAAACGGCGCCCGATGGGCGCCGTTTCCGTTTTTTCGCTGTCAGCGCCGTTTAGCGCTTTTCGACCGGCACATAGTCGCGCTGCGCGGGACCGGTGTAAAGCTGGCGCGGACGGCCGATCTTCTGCGCTGGGTCGGAAATCATTTCGTTCCACTGCGCGACCCAGCCGACGGTACGGGCGAGCGCGAAGAGCACGGTGAACATCTCGGTCGGGAAACCGATGGCCGACAGGATCACGCCCGAATAGAAGTCGACATTCGGGTAGAGCTTCTTCTCGATGAAATAGGGATCGTTGAGCGCGATCTGCTCCAGTTCCTTCGCCACGTCGAAGATGGGGTCGCTGACGCCCAGCTTGGCCAGGACGTCCTTCGCGGTCTTCTGCATGACGGTCGCGCGCGGATCGTAATTCTTGTAGACGCGGTGGCCAAAGCCCATCAGGCGGAACGGATCGTCCTTGTTCTTGGCGCGGGCGATATATTCCGGAATGCGGTCGACGGTGCCGATCTCACGCAGCATGTTGAGCGCGGCTTCGTTCGCGCCGCCATGCGCCGGACCCCACAGGCAGGCGATGCCCGCCGCGATGCAGGCGAAGGGGTTGGCGCCCGAAGAACCGGCCAGACGCACGGTCGAGGTCGATGCGTTCTGTTCATGGTCGGCGTGGAGGGTGAAGATCTTGTCCATCGCGTCCACCACGACCGGATCGATGACATATTCTTCCGCCGGGACGGAGAAGGTCATGTTCAGGAAGTTGGCGGTGTAGCTGAGGTCGTTGCGCGGATAGACGAAGGGCTGACCCACCGAATATTTATACGCCATGGCCGCGATCGTCGGCATCTTGGCGATCAGGCGGTGGCTGGCGATCCTGCGCTGCTCCGGATCGTTGATGTCGGTCGAATCATGGTAGAAGGCCGACAGCGCGCCGACAACGCCGCACATGATCGCCATCGGGTGCGCGTCGCGGCGGAAACCGCGGTAGAATGTGGTGAGCTGTTCGTTCACCATGGTGTGGCGCGTGATGGTACGGGTGAAATCCTCCAAATCCTTCTTCGACGGCAGTTCGCCGTTGAGCAGGAGGTAGCTGACCTCCATGAAGCTGGACTGTTCGGCAAGCTGGTCGATGGGATAGCCGCGGTGCAGCAGCACGCCCTTGTCGCCATCGATATAGGTCAGGCCCGAATCGCAGCTTGCGGTCGACGTGAAGCCGGGATCGTAGGTGAACATGCCGGTGTTGGCGTAGAGCTTGCGAACGTCGATGACCTGCGGGCCAACCGTGCCGTTCAGAATGGCATAATCCTTGGCCTCACCCCCGACGCTCAAAGTGGCATTGTTATCCGACATGCTGTTCTCCTGATACTTTAATTGGCCGGTGCGTGCCTCACAGCGGCCAATCGTTCCAAGCTCTCCGCCTTCCCCAGAAGGAAAAGGACGTCGAAAATTCCCGGCGAAACCGCGCGTCCGGTCAACGCCGCGCGCAACGGCTGCGCGACCTTTCCAAGCCCGAGGCCGGCATCCTCTGCCACGTGGCGTATTGCTTCCTCGATCGCTTCGACCGTCCAGGACTGGATGGGTGCAAGAGCGTCGGCTGTCTGTCCCAGCAGCGCACGCGCGGAGTCGTCTAGCAGAGCAAGGGCCTTCTCGTCAAAATCGAGCGGGCAATTTTTGAACAAATACTCCGCGCCTTCGGCAATTTCGTTAAGCGTCCTGGCGCGGGGCTTCAGCGAAGCCATGGCGTCGGTCAGCAGTTTCTCGCCGCCATCGGGCAATGCGATGCCCAGCCTTGCCGCGATCCGGGGCGCGACCAGCGCTGCCAGGCGCGCATCGTCGGCTTCGCGCAGATAATGGCCGTTCAGATTTTCCAGCTTCTTGATGTCGAAGCGCGAAGGCGAGCGGCCGACGCCCGCTATGTCGAACAGTTCGACGGCCCGGTCGCGGGAGATGATCTCCTCATCGCCATGGCCCCAGCCCAGACGCAACAGATAGTTGAGCACCGCTTCGGGCAGCATCCCCATTTCGTCGCGATAGGCATCGACGCCCAGCGCGCCGTGCCGCTTGGACAGCTTGGCCCCGTCCGACCCGTGGATCAGCGGGATATGGGCGTAGACGGGTTCTTCCCAATTCATCGCCCTTATGATGCCTAGCTGGCGGAAGGCGTTGTTGAGATGGTCGTCGCCGCGAATGACGTGGGTGACGCCCATGTCATGATCGTCGACCACCACGGCCAGCATATAGGTGGGCGTGCCGTCGGAGCGCAGCAGGATCATGTCGTCCAGCTCCGCATTCTGGACGACGACGCGGCCCTGCACGGCGTCCTCTATGACGGTTTCGCCTTCACGGGGCGCTTTCAGGCGGATGACGAAGGGCGCGCCTTCGGGCGCTTCGGAGGGATCGCGGTCGCGCCAGCGTCCGTCATAGCGCATCGGTTGTCTGGCGGCGCGCTGCTGTTCGCGCAATTCGGCCAGTTCCTCCGGTGTCGCATAGCAGCGATAGGCATGGCCGCCCGCCAGCAACTGGTTCGCCACTTCGGCATGGCGCGGGGTGCGCTCGAACTGGAAGACGGCGGGTTCGTCGCCGCCCAGGCCCAGCCAATCGAGGCCGTCGAAAATGGCGGCCACGGCTTCCTCCGTGGAGCGGGCGCGGTCGGTATCCTCGATCCGCAGCAGGAACCTGCCGCCATGATGGCGCGCGAACAGCCAGTTGAAAAGCGCGGTGCGCGCGCCGCCGATATGCAGAAAACCGGTAGGCGAGGGCGCAAAACGGGTTACTACCTGTTTGTTCGAACCCGTGGCGCTCACCGCTTCATTCCCTGACATTCGCCCCGATTCCACTTGGCCCATTCATGATCGCGTCGCCCCCTAGCATGGCTTTCGAGCCACGACAAACCTCCGATGTCACTTCCGTCCGGGCGGGAGCGGGACGGCTTTGGCGCGGCCTGGAACTTTGGCTGGAGGAAGAGCGGGAGCGGCTGCCGCTTTGGGTTCCGGTCGCTTTGGGGACGGGCATCGCGGCCTGGTTCGTCCTGCCCAACAGGTTGGAATGGCTTGCCTTTTGTTGCGCCATGCTGGCGGCGGCGTGCGGCGCGCTTGTCCTGCCGCCCGGTGGACGGGTGCGCCGGGCGATTCTGGCGGGCAGCCTCTTGGCCTGCGCGGGGTGCCTGCTGGTCTGGGCGAAAGCGATGATGTGGGGGGCGCCGCCCTTGCCTCATGCGGCCTTTGTCGAACTGACGGGGGAGGTCCGGTCGGTCGACAGGCTGCCTGCGCGGCAGATGAGTCGCGTGCTGGTGCGTCCTGTCGGCATGCCTGCGCTGCCGTCCCTGATACGCATCAATCTTGACGACGCGATTGCCCCGGCGGGCGTGGGGGATGGGGCGATCATCCGTTTCCGGGCGAGGCTGATGCCGCCCGCGCCGCCAAGCCTGCCGGGTGGCTATGATTTTGCGCGGCGCGCCTATTTCGACGGGATCGGCGCGACCGGGCGCGCCCTGCGGCCCATTTCCGTCCTGCGGCCAGCGACGGCGGAACCGCCGCTGCGGGCGCGGCTGTTCGCGCATATATTGGAACGGGCGCCGGGACAGGGGGCCGGCATCGCCGCCGCTCTGGCGACTGGGGATCAGGGGGCGATCGCCGAAGCCGATGCCGCGGCGATGCGGCGGAGCGGGCTTGCCCATCTGCTGTCGATCAGCGGGCTGCACGTCACGGCGTTGATCGCGGCGGTGATTTTCCTGTCGATGCGGGTGATGGCGCTCAGCCGGCGGGCGGCGCTCGATTGGCCGTTGATGCTGGTCGCGGCGTGCGGCGGCGCTTTGGCGGGCATTGGCTATACGCTGCTGACCGGGGCGGAAGTGCCGACCGTGCGGTCCTGCGTCGCCGCCATGCTGGTGCTGGGCGGGCTGGCGATGGGGCGGGATGCGATCACGCTCAGGCTGGTGGCGGCGGGGGCGCTGGCGGTGCTGCTGCTCTGGCCCGAAGCGCTGGTGGGGCCGAGTTTCCAGATGAGCTTCGCCGCCGTGGTCGCCCTGGTGTCGCTGGGGGAGCATCCCCGCTTCCGCGCTTTCCTGTCGGCGCGGGACGAGGCGATGTGGCGCCGGGTGGCGCGCAATCTTGTCGGCATGCTGGCGACCGGGTTGGCCGTCGAACTGGTGCTGGCGCCGATCGCGCTTTTTCATTTTCACAAGGCGGGCGTGCTGGGGGCTGTCGCCAATCTGGTGGCCATACCGCTGACCACCCTGGTCGTCATGCCGCTGGAGGCGACGGCTTTGCTGTTGGACCTGGGCGGATGGGGCGCGCCCTTCTGGTGGCTCACGGCGCGGGCGCTGGACCTGTTGCTGCTGGTCGCGCATGGGGTGGCGTCCAGCCCCTGGGCGGTGGTTCTGGCTCCCGCGCAATCGGGGCTGGCGTTCGGCCTGATCCTGTTGGGCATGCTGTGTTGCCTGTTGTGGCGAAGCCGGTGGCGCTGGGCGGGGCTGATGCCGGTGACGGCCGGGGTGGCGATGGTGCTGACAAGCTCCGTGCCTTCCATCCTGATAAGCGGGGACGGTCGCCACGTCGCGGTCCGCACCGCGAATGGCGGCATGGCGATGCTGCGTGAACGGGCGGGCCGCTATGTGCGCGACGCCATGATGGAGAGTGTCGGTTATGACGGCGCGCTGGAGGCGATGGCGGCGCTGCCGCAAGCGCGCTGTTCTGCCGATCTCTGCGCTGTCCGTCTGACGGGCGGGGGCCGGAACTGGAACCTGTTGCTGACGCGGAGCGGCATGCGGATCGACAATGGGATATTGACGCGGGATTGCGCGCGCTCCGACATCGTCGTCAGCGACCGGCGCTTGCCGGGTTTCTGCCGCCCCCGCTGGCTGAAGGTCGATCGACAGTCCCTGGCCTCGACCGGCGGCCTTGCGATCGATCTCGACCATGGCGGCATAAGGCGGGTGAAGGCCTGGAATGACGAGCATCCCTGGGTGGCGCGGCCCGCGACCCGGCCGCGCCGATTCCCCGGACGTCAGTTATAGCGCCGCAGCAATCCGGCCAGCTTGCCCTGTATGCGGACCTGCCGGGGATCGTAGATTTGCGGTTCATAGGCGCCATTGGCGGGATCGAGCCGAACCTTCTGCCCCTCCCGCCGGAAATATTTGAGCGTAGCCTCATTCTCGTCGATCAGCGCGACCACGATCTGCCCCTCCCTCGCCACGTCGGTCCGTTGGATGAGGGCGAAGTCGCCGTCGAGTATGCCCGCTTCGACCATGGAATCCCCCGCCACTTCCAGCGCATAATGATCCCCGGTGCCCAGCAGGGCGGCGGGCACGGAGAGCATATTCTGCCCCTCCAGCGCCTCTATCGGCACGCCCGCGGCGATGCGGCCGTGCAGCGGAATCTCCACTATGTCATTGGCGGCGACCGGCGGCTTGCTTATCGCCGACCCGGTCGCCAGGGCCGTGGTGGCAGGCGCGACGGGCTTGGGCGCGCGATGCATGGCGTCGGGCAGCTTGAGCACTTCCAGCGCGCGGGCGCGATTGGGCAGGCGGCGGATGAAGCCGCGTTCCTCCAATGCGTTGATCAGGCGGTGAATGCCGGATTTGGACCGCAAATCCAGCGCTTCCTTCATCTCCTCGAAAGAAGGGGAGACGCCTCCCTCCTCCAGCCGGGTCTGAATGAAGCTCAGCAATTCCTGTTGCTTGGGTGTCAACATCTCGCCTTACCCTCTTTAGAACGGATGGAGAACGCATAGGAAACGGACAGGGGTAAGTCAAGCGCCTAACGGTTCGCCGCATTTGCGGGAACGCGGCGGCGAGCGGGCCGTTTACACGACTGCCTTCCTGGAAGAAGGCGAATAGGAGAGTAAGATGCCCAACCAGAATAATCAGGGCGGCGGTCAACGCCGCGATCAGCAGGGCGGCGACCGCTCCAGCCAGGGCGGACGTCAGCAGCAGCAGGAAAATCGCCAGGGTCAGATGGGCGACGAAAGCCGCAAGGACAAGGCGCCCGATAAGCAGCAGCGCTGAAAAGGGTTGGCCGTCGTTCAGGACATGATCTGAATGCAGCCGCTTCAACAGGACTGCACTGGAAGGGGTCGCTTCGCGGCCCCTTTCCTTATGTAAGGGGCAGGACCGTGACGGAAGCGCCGGCCTGGGCGGCGGTTGAACCGGCGGCGCGCAAGATGAGACAGTCGGCCATCGCCAGGGCGGCCGTGGCGGCGCTGTCCTGCGAGGTTACCGAAACGACGCCCGCTTCGGTGCGGAAGGCGCGCAGATAGTCATCCCGTTCTCCGGTGGCGGGAAGGGGAGCGGAGAGGGTTGCTGGCGCCGTGCGGGGCAGGGGCGATGCGGCGCCCATCAAGTGGCGGACCAACGGCAGCAGGAACAGCGTCGCGGTGACGAAGGCCGACACGGGATTGCCGGGCAGGCCCAGGAAGATGGCGGACCCCAGCGTGCCTGCCATGAGCGGCTTGCCGGGGCGCATGCGGATCTTCCAGAAATCGAGCGAGCCACCCGCGCGGGCGAAGGCCGGGCGGACGATGTCATGATCCCCCACCGACGCGCCGCCGGTCGACACGATGATGTCGGCCTGCCCGGCGCGGGCGAAGGCCTGGGTCACGTTGTCGAGATCGTCGGGCACGATCCCCAGGTCGATGACGTCGCAGGGCAGGCTGCCCAGCAGCGCGGCCAGCATGGGGGCGTTGGAGGAGGGAAGCTGGCCCTCCACGGCAGGCGCGCCGGGCGGGACCAGTTCGTTGCCGGTGGAAATCAGGGCGATGCGCGCGCGCCGGGCGACGGGCAAGGCGCCATGGCCGCCCAGCACGGCAAGGGCGATCTGCGCGGGGCCGAGCGCAGCGCCCCTCTTCAAAAGAAGGCCGCCCTTGTGGAAGTCCGAGGCGGCGGCGCGGACATTGCGGCCGAGCGCCAGCGCGCCGCCCAATCCCCGCAGGAGCGTTTCGTCCCGCGCCGCATCCTCCTGGATCAGGACGCTGTCCGCGCCCTGGGGCAGGGGAGCGCCCGTGAAGATGCGGCAGGCTTCACCGGGGGCCAGGGGCGGAGGAAGCGGCCCGCCCGCCGCGCTTTCGGCGGCGACCCGCCATGGCCCAGGCCATTCGCTTGCGCGGATCGCATAGCCGTCCATCGCCGACAGATCGGCCCAGGGCTGGTCGCGCAGGGCGGCGATATCTTCGGTCAGCCAGCGACCGGCGCAGGCGGCAACGGCCACATGCTCCGTCGGCAGCGGCGTCGCGAGCGCCATCAGGCGGCTTTGCGCTTCCGCGACGGGGAGCAGGCTCATGCCGCTTGCCCGTCCCCGCCGGTCCGGTTCCCCGCGGTCCAGTCGCCGGACTTGCCGCCGGTCTTGGCGAGCAGGCGCACGTCGCCGATGATCATGCCCTTGTCGAGCGCCTTCGCCATGTCGTAGACGGTCAGCAGCGCCACCGTCGCGGCGGTGAGCGCCTCCATCTCGACACCTGTCTGGCCCGCCGTTTTCGCGGTGGCGGTGACGGTGACGCCGCCCTCGTCCAGATCGAGGTCGATGCTGACGGAACTGAGCGCGATCGGATGGCAAAGCGGGATCAGGTCGGCGGTCCGCTTGGCGGCCATGATCCCGGCCACGCGGGCGACGGCCAGCACATCGCCCTTCTTCACCAGCCCCTGCGCGATGGCGGCGGCGGCTTCCGCGCTCATGCCGATGCGGCCGGTGGCGACGGCCTGACGCGCCGTCACCGCCTTGGCCGAGACGTCGACCATATGGGCCGAACCGTCATCGTCCAGATGGGTGAGCCTGCTCATCGCCCTGTCAGCAGATTGCGGGTGGCCGCTTCGACATCGGCCTGTTTCATCAGCGTTTCCCCGACCAGGAAGCAGCGCACGCCATGGTTCGACATGGCGATCAGGTCGTCATGGCCGCCGATGCCGCTTTCCGCGACGAAGGTGCAGCCTTCCGGCGCCCGCTCGACCAGTTCATAGGTGCGGGCGAAGTCCACGGTGAAGTCGCGCAGGTCGCGATTGTTGACGCCGATCAGGCGGGAGCGCAGCTTCATCGCCCGTTCCAGTTCCTGCGCGTCATGCACTTCGACCAGCGCGTCCATGCCCAGGCCAAGGGCCGCGTCCTCTATTTCCGCCATCTGATCGTCGTCCAGCGCGGCGACGATGATCAGGATCGCGTCCGCGCCCAGCGAGCGGCTTTCCAGCACCTGCCACGGATCGACGATGAAATCCTTGCGCAGCACCGGCAGGGCGCAGGCGGAACGGGCGGCCATCAGATAATCGTCATGGCCCTGGAAATAGGGTTCGTCGGTCAGCACCGACAGGCAGGCCGCGCCCCCGGCGGCATAGGCCTGCGCATGGGCGGGCGGGTCGAAATCCGGGCGGATCAGGCCCCTGGACGGGCTGGCCTTCTTGACCTCCGCGATCAGGCCGAAGCCGGAGCGGGCGGCATCGTCCAGCGCCTTGCGGAAGCCGCGCGGGGGCGTCTGCTCGGCGGCGCGGGCGTGCAGCGTGGAAACGGTGATCGCGGCCTTGCGGCGGGCGACTTCCTCCCGCTTCACATCGCAGATTTCGATCAGCTTGTTGGTCATGGGTAGGCAATCCAGCAATTGAGGAGCGCGTTGGCAAGGCCCCGGTCGATGGTTTCGGCGGCTTCCTCCACCCCTTCGCGGAAATCGGATACGGCGTCCGCGACGACAAGGGCGGCGGCGGCGTTCAGCAGCACCGCGTCCCGGTAAGGCCCCGCTTCGCCTTGCAGCAGGGCGCGCAGGGCGGCGGCGTTATAGGCGGGATCGCCGCCCTTGATCGCTTCGACCGGGTGGGTGGATAGGCCGAGTTCGGCGGCGGTCAGTCGACGCATGGCGACCAGCCGGTCGCCTTTCACTTCCGCCAGTTCATTGCCCCCTGCCAGCGACAATTCGTCCAGCCCCTCGTCACCGGACACGATCAAGGCATGGTCGACGCCGAGTTCCGCTATCGCCTCCGCATAGACGGGGACATAGTCGGGGCGGGCGATGCCGACCAGTTGACGGCGCACCCCCGCCGGATTGGCGAGCGGACCCATCAGGTTGAAGATGGTGCGTTCGCCGATCGCCTTGCGGATCGGACCCAGGCGTTTGAGCGCGGGGTGATAATTTTGCGCGAAGAGGAAGCAGATGCCAAGGTCGGCCAGCGTCGCTTCGGCGGTTTGCGCGGCGCGGTCGAGATCGAGGCCGAGCGCTTCGAGCGTGTCGGCTGCCCCTGCCTTGGAGGAGGCGGCGCGGTTGCCATGCTTGGCGACGGGCACGCCTGCGGCGGCAACCACCAGGGATACGGCAGTCGACACGTTAAGGGTGTGGTGGCCGTCTCCGCCCGTGCCGCATACGTCTATCGCGCCGGGCGGAGCAGCGACCGGGATCGTGCGGGCGCGCATGGCACGGGCGGCGGCGGCGATTTCCGTGGCCGTCTCGCCGCGCCGGGCCATGGTGACGAGGAAGCTGGCGATCTCCCCTTCGGGCAGGTCGGCATCGAACAGCAGGTCGAAGGCCGTGGCGGCCTGTTGCGCGTCGAGCGGAGTAGCGGGATCGGGCAGGCGTGTCATCGACGCTGCCTTAATCATGGGATGGCGCCGGAGTCGAGTGGGCGGGGTTGCAAGACAGGAAAAAGCGCCTCAGGCCCTCAGGCCGCCACGCGCTGCTGAACGGGGATGCCCGCGATCCGCATGAAATTCGCCAGCATGTCATGGCCATGTTCGGTGGCGATGCTTTCCGGGTGGAACTGGACCGAATGGATCGGCAGGTCGCGGTGGCGGAAGCCCATGACGGAGCCGTCCTCGCTGGTGGCGTTGACGATGAGGGTGTCGGGAATATTCTCCACGATCAGCGAGTGGTAGCGGGTGGCGGTGAAGGGCGAAGGCAGTCCTTCGAACAGGCCGGTGCCGTCATGGCTGACGGGGGAAGTCTTGCCGTGCATCAGGCCGCCGCGCACGACCTTTCCGCCGAAATGCTGGCCGATCGACTGGTGGCCCAGGCACACGCCCAGCAGCGGCGCGCCCGCATCCGCGCAGGCGGCGACCAGGTCCAGGCTGACGCCCGCCTCATTGGGGGTGCAGGGGCCGGGGGAGAGCAGGAACGCCTGCGCGCCGGTGGAAAGCGCCTGGCCCGCGGAAATGGCGTCGTTGCGGACGACCTCCACCTGCGCGCCCAGTTCCATGAGATAATGGACCAGGTTCCAGGTGAAGCTGTCGTAATTGTCGATGACGAGGATCATGGGGAAGGCTTTAGCGCGCTATGGGGAGTTGGGGAAGTGGGAGTGGAATGGCGGAATCCGGATGATGTCAACCATTTCCCGCCATGACCCCAGCACCTTCTTCCCAGCGGGGGCCGGACGGCCTTCGCCTATTTGAAGCTCGCGATGCACTCGATTTCCAGCGGCGCGCCCCTTGCCAGGCCGTCGGCGCCGAACGCGCTGCGGGCGGGCAGCCGCTTGCCCTGGAAATAGCCGACATACACGTCGTTGAAGCGGGGCCAGTCCGCCATATCGTCCAGCATCACCGTGCATTTGACGACATGGCCGAAATCCAGGCCATTATCCTTCAATATCCTGCCGATCGAATCCATGGAGGAACGGACGGCGGCGTCGAAGCCTTCCTTATGCGGGTCCATGCCGGCGGGCGCCTGCCCGATCTGGCCGGAAAGATAGAGAATATCGCCTGCGCGCACGGCGGGGGAGAAGGGCAGCGGCTGTTGCGCCACCGATGGCGCGGCGCTGAAAGCCAGGAACAGGACAAGCCATTTCTTCATGCGCATGTTTCCCCGATGCGAAAAGGGCCGGTCCGTTTCCGGACCGGCCCCCCTTCGTGACGCTTTAGAACTTGAAGTCGAGACGGGCGTAGTAATAGCCGCCCGCCGAGCCGTAGGCGCCATGGCCATAATAGCCGTTCCAGGCCGTCGAACCATTTTCATAGGGCGACTGGCCGGGAAGGACGGTAACGCCGCTCAGCAGCTTGGGCTTTTCCGGGCGCTTGTCGAACAGGTTGTTCGCGCCGATAGAGAACGTCACGAAATCGGTGAAGTCATAGCCCAGTTCCAGATCGGTGATGCCCGTCGCCTTGACCACGCCATCGCGTTCAAGCGGCTGGCCGTTCATTGCCGCGGCGGTCAGGGCCGACCGGACGAGGATGCTGGTCTTGCCGTAGAAGGTCTGGCGCAGATTCGCGGAGAAGGGGCCGCTGGAGAAATTCAGGCCTGCAACGATCTTATATTCCGGCGAAGCGTCCTCGATATAGCTTTCGGACTGGGCGCTGAACAGTGCCGGGTTCTTGTTGTCCGTGATCTTCGTCTTGTTGTAGTTGGCATTGAGCGACAGGTCGAGCTTGCCGAAATCGAGCGCCACCGGATAATGGGCGGCGAAGTCGACGCCGTAGGTCTCCGTGTCGATCAGATTGGTGAAGCTGGCCACGCCCAGCGTCTGCAGCCCGGTGTCGAGCACCAGCCCGGTGGAAGCGATGGCGGCCAGGATATTCTGTGCGCCCGGCACTGGCTGGCCACCCTGGATGGCGGGTAGCGATGCGGTGGCGGAGATGCGATCCTTGATCTTGATATAATAGCCGTCGATCGTGATCGCCAGTTTCGGAACCGGCCGCAGAACGATGCCGGCCGAGAAGTTGGTTGATTTTTCAGGCCGCAGCGAATTGAAGCCCAGCAGCGTCGCGGCGGGCGAACCTGCCGGAAGCTGGAGGACGGCGCTGGTCGGGCCGACATTCACGGTCGAATAGAAAGATTCAGCCAATGTCGGTGCGCGGAAACCGGTGCTCGCCGTACCGCGGATCGCGAAGGCATCCGAGAAGTCGTAGCGCGTGGTGATCTTGCCGATCTTCGTATCGCCGAAATCGGTGTAATCCTCGTACCGGCCGGCGAGGTCGACCGTCCAGCCATCGACCGGCGAGACGATCAGGTTGATGTACGCTGCCTTGGAGCTGCGGCTATGCTTGCCGGCATCGACATCCTTGTATCCGGGGAAGGACTGAACGCCTTCCTTGTAGGTGGAAGCGTAGTCGCCCGCCACGATCTCGTACGTGTCGCGGCGATATTCGCCGCCGAAGGCGAGGGTCAGCGGTTCTGCCATGCCGACGTCGAATTCCTTGCGGATGTCCAGCGTGTTGGTCAACTGGCTCAGTTTGAATCCGCCGTCATAAGCGTCGGTGATCGTGCTGGGCGTTTCGGTTGAGCCGGGCTGGATGGAACGCAGGTAGGATTCGATCCAGAGCGCGCGGTGAGCGGAACCTATGGTCCAGATCTTGTTCTGGTCCGATCCGTAGGTCGTGCTGACGTCATAGTTCCAGCCCGATGCCTCGCCCTTAACCCCGATGGTCAAGCTGTATTCCTTCTGCTCCACCTTTTGCTGGGGGACCATGCCGAAGGTGCCCGTATCGCCGAAGCAGGTCGTCAGGTCGGTCGCGCTGCCGCAGATGCGGTTGGGCGGGCGATATCCCTGCTTCGCATAGCCCACGCGCCGGGACACGTCGCCGAAGCTGTAGAGTTCGATGCCGCCAAAATCATAGCCCATATTGTAGAACAACAGGTTGAGCTGCGATTTGGCCTGGCCGCCATTGATGCCGTTGAGGTCCAGATCGGCCCAGGCGGGATCGTAATAATTGTTGGTCGATCCGAACTGGCCGGGATAGGTGCCCGCGCTGTTGACATAGGGGTTGCCGTTGATGTCGGCCATGGTGACCTGACCGGTGCCGGTCGAGGTATAGCTCTGGCGGCGATGGAAACCGGTCAAGTTGAAATAGCCGTCTTCGCCCAGCTTGAAGCCGACATTGCCGGAAGCGGAGAAAAGTTCGCCCTCGCTGTTATAATATTGGCCGCCCGTCACCTTGAACGAGCCGCCCTCCGTCTGGTCCTTGAGGATCAGGTTGATGGCGCCCGCGATCGCGTCCGTGCCATAAACGGCGGCCGCGCCGTCCTGCAGCACTTCGATGCGTGATACCGCGTCCGGCGGGATCAGGTCGATGCTGGGCGCTGCCGAACCCTGGAACGGGCCGGCGATCACCTGAAGGATAGCCGAACCATGGCGGCGCTTGCCGTTGACCATGACCAGCGCGTGGTTGGGGCTGAGGCCGCGCAGGCGGGCCGACAGCGAGAAATTCGACATGTCGGTGCCCTGCGTCTGGGCAGTGAAGGACGGGACCATCTGGGTCAACGCCTGGTTGAGATTCGGCTGGCCGACATGGCTCAGCGCTTCCTCGCTGAACACCTGGACGGGCGCGGCGCTTTCGGCCGCCTGCATGCCGACGGCGCGGGTGCCGGTGACGATGATGGCGCCGCCGTCATCGCCCTGCGGCGATTGCGCTTCCTGGGCCATCGCGCAGGCCGACCAGGACGAGGCCAGCGCAAGTGAAAGTTTAAGAGCGGTCAATCTTGTCATCTATGCCCCCTGTTGCATTTTATCTTTGACAAGGGGGTCAACGAACAATTTGAGTTCAACCTCTACTGCGCCGCACAAAAAATTAAAGGAAATGAAATATTTCCGCGCTGTTTTAGGAAGAAAATCAGACGATATTGCTATGCTGCGAGGCGGGTTGACAATTGATAAGGACGCATCTGGCCATGCGCATTTTGCAAGAAACGCGCATGGCGGATTTTTGATATAGATTCGTTATATATCAATTCAGCTCAGCATGACGAATGGGGTGGGATCAGGGATCAACTTTTCAGCGCCGCCTCTATCAGCGCGCGTCCTTCCTTGCTGGCCCAGTCCATCGCGCCGATCACGCGGACCATTTCCTTGCCCTGCGCGTCATAGATGACGGTCGTCGGCAGCATACCCGTATTGTAATGGAAGCCGAACTGGTTTTCCGGGTCGATCCACCCCTTCAGATGCGGCAGCGGATGCTTTTCGAAAAAGGGCTTGATCACTGTTTCGCCCTGATTGTCCTGCGAGATGGTGAGGACGGCCAGGCCCTTCTTTCCATAATCCGCCGCCACCGCGTCCAGCGTCGGCATCTCCGCCACGCAGGGCGCGCACCATGTCGCCCAGAGATTGACCAGCATCGGCTTGCCCGTAAAATCGCTCAGCTTCGCATCGCTGCCGTCCGGGTTCTGGAAGGTGAAGTCGGGCGCGGGGGCGCCGGCCTTCGACCTGTCCAGCGTATAGCTGAATTCGCCGCCCTTGCCCGGAGCGCCGCTCTGCGCGGGGCCGGTCGCCTCTCCGCTGATGGCGTTCGGCCCTTGCCCGGCGGGCGGGGATTGCTTATCGCACGCGCCAAGGCCAGCCAGCAGGAGCAGTGTCATCACGCAAGGTAAAGATCGGAACGGGGAAGATCGCACGGGTAAAAGCTCCAACAGCATGTGGGGCGGACGCTTCGCGGCCGGTCCGGCTTCGGTCATGCGGGAGATAAATGCCTCGATCCCCTTCGACAAGCGCCTGTGGAAACAGGATATCGCCGGATCGAAGGCCCATGTCGCGATGCTGGCCAAGCAGGGCATCGTCGATGGCGAGGACGCGCAGGCGATTACCGAGGGGCTGACCCGCATCGCCGCCGAATATGAAGCCGATGGCGTGCCGGTGAACCTGGACCTGGAAGACATCCACATGGTCACGGAGTCGCGGTTGGCCGAACTGATCGGTCCGGCGGCGGGGCGGCTGCATACGGCACGCTCGCGCAACGACCAGGTGGCGACCGACTTCCGCCTCTGGGTGCGGGACGCCATCGATGAGGTCGAGGCGGGGCTGGAAGGCCTGCAGGCGATGCTGCTGACCCGTGCCGAGGAACATGCCGATACGGTGATGCCGGGCTTCACCCATCTCCAGTCCGCGCAGCCGGTGACTTTGGGTCATCATCTGATGGCCTATTATGAGATGGTCCGCCGCGACCGCAGCCGTTTTGCCGATGCGCGCGAGCGGGCGAACGAATGCCCGCTGGGCGCGGCGGCGCTGGCCGGGACCGGATTTCCCATCGATCGGCATGCGACGGCGGCGGCGCTCGGCTTCGCCAAGCCGACCGACAACAGCCTGGACAGCGTGTCGGACCGAGACTTCGCGCTCGATTACCTGATGGCCGCGACCCAGTGCAGCCTGCACCTCTCGCGCCTGGCGGAAGAGTTCATCATCTGGGCGAGCCAGCCCTTTGGCTTCGTCAAGCTGCCCGACGCCTATTCGACTGGCAGTTCCATCATGCCGCAAAAGCGCAATCCCGACGCCGCCGAACTGGTGCGCGGCCATGCCGGGCGGATCATGGGCTGCATGAACGCGCTTTGCGTGACGATGAAGGGCCTGCCGCTCGCTTATTCGAAGGACATGCAGGACGACAAGCCGCCGGTGTTCGAGGCGCATGACCTGCTGGGCCTGTCCATCGCGGCGATGACGGGCATGATCGAGACGGTGACGTTCCGCACCGACCGGATGCGCGGGCTGGCGGAAAGCGGCTTCGCCACCGCCACGGACCTGGCCGACTGGCTGGTGCGCGAGGGCGACGTGCCCTTCCGCGAGGCGCATCATATCACCGGCCGCGCCGTCGCGGCGGCGGAGGCGGCGGGCGTGCAGTTGGCCGATCTGCCGCTGGAAACGCTCAAGGCCATTGATGCGCGGATCGATGAGCGTATCTATGCGGTGCTGACGGTCGACGCCTCGGTCGCCAGCCGCAAGAGCCATGGCGGCACCGCGCCCGATCAGGTGCGGGCGCGGATCGCCGACGCTCGGAAGAACGCGAAAGGGCAGGACAAGTGATGACGGCACGGATCGCCAGGGGATGTGCGCTCGCCGCGCTTGCGCTGGCCTTGGCGTCCTGCGGCGGTCGCCAGCCGTTGAAGCCGGTGGCGGGCCAGAAGCTGCCCGCCGTGCCGGTGGGCGCGGCGACGGCGCCGACCGCCGCGCAACTCACCACGCCCACGGTTCAGGCGCGGCCGGAACGAAATGTCGAACTGCTGACCCAATCGAGGGTGCGGGGCGACGATCCGTTCGACCTGCCGCCCGAGAGCGATCCCCGCTAGATTTCGGCGCTGAGAATTTTAGGATAGACTGAACTTGGACCATTTTACCTATGTCGATGGCGCGATGCTGGTGGAGCAGGTGCCGATGGCGGAAATCGCCGCGCAGGTCGGCACGCCCGTCTATATCTATTCGACCGCGACCCTGACCCGCCATGTCGGCGTGTTCCGCGAAGGCCTGTCGCAGCTTGCCGATCCGCTGATCGCCTTCGCGGTGAAGGCCAATCCCAACGCCGCCGTGCTGGCTACGCTGGGAAGACAGGGTCTGGGCGCGGACGTGGTGTCGGCGGGCGAATTGCTGCGCGCCATCGCGGCGGGCATTCCCGCGGACCGCATCGTCTTTTCCGGCGTCGGCAAGACGGCGGCTGAGATGCGCATCGCGCTGGAAAAGGGCATCTACCAGTTCAATCTGGAAAGCGAACCGGAAGCGGAGATGCTGTCCGAGGTTGCGCTCTCCATGGGCAGGAAGGCGCCGGTCGCCTATCGCATCAATCCCGATGTCGATGCGGGCACCCATGCGAAGATTTCGACCGGCAAGTCGGAAAACAAGTTCGGCATTCCCTATGACCGGGCGCTGGCCAGCTATGCCGCCGCCCGCGACCTGCCGGGTTTGGATGTGCAGGGCGTGGCGGTGCATATCGGCAGCCAGCTCACCGACCTGACCCCGCTGGAAGCCGCCTTCGTCAAGGTCGGCGCGCTGATCGAAAAGCTGCGCGGTGAAGGTCATGACATCCGCACCGCCGACCTGGGTGGCGGCCTGGGCGTGCCCTATGATCCCTCGCAGCCCCTGCCGCCCAGCCCCGCCGACTATGGCGCGATGGTGACGCGGATCACGCAGGGCTGGAACGTCCGCCTGATGTTCGAACCGGGGCGTCTGATCGTCGGCAATGCGGGCGTGCTGCTGTCGCAGGTGGTGCGGGTGAAGCAGGGCGCGCAGGCCCCGTTCGTGATCGTGGACGCGGCGATGAACGACCTGCTGCGCCCCAGCCTCTACGATGCCTGGCACGACATCCGCGCCGTCCAGCCGAGCGGCGAGCGGGCCGCCGCCAATGTGGTGGGGCCGGTGTGCGAGACGGGCGACACCTTCGCCATGCATCGCGACATGGATGTGGTGGGCGCGGGCGATCTGGTCGCCTTCATGACCGCGGGCGCCTATGGCGCGACGATGGCGAGCACCTATAACAGCCGCGCCCTGACCCCAGAAGTGCTGGTGTCCGGCGACAAATGGGCCGTGGTCCGCGCCCGTCCGCCTATCGAGACGCTGATCCAGGGCGACAATATTCCGGCCTGGATAGCATCAGAGGGCGTGCAGGACTGATGCAAAGCCTGCCCGTCTTCCTGCGGCTGCACGGGCGGGCCGTCATCCTGACCGGCAAGGGCGAGGCGGCGGAAGCCAAGCGCCGTCTGCTCGAACGGGCCGGCGCGCATGTCGTGGGCGAGGCGGAAGAGGCCGCGCTCGCCATCGTGTCGGATGGCGACGAGGCGGCGGTGGCCCGGCTTCGGGCGCGGGGCATATTGGTGAACGCCACCGACCGGCCGGACCTGTGCGATTTCACCCTGCCAGCGATTGTCGACCGCGATCCGGTGCTGATCGCCATCGGCACGGGCGGCGCGTCGGCGGGACTGGCCAAGGCGCTTCGGCAACGGATAGAGGCTTTGCTGCCGGCGCGGTTAGGCACGCTGGCGACGGCGCTGCATGATGCGCGGGGCGCGATCCGGGCGCGCTGGCCCGACGCGGCGGCGCGGCGGCGGGCGATCGATGCCGGGCTGGCGGCTGGTTGCGTGATCGACCCGCTGTCGGACAAGGCGGCCGATGCCGTGCCGGACTGGCTGGCCCAAGGCGCCGATGCGCAGGCCGATCGGCTGGAAAGGATAAGACTGCTCTCAGCCGATCCCGACGACCTCACCCTGCGCGCCGCGCGCCTGCTGGGCGAAGCGGATCGCCTCTACCACATGCCCGATGTGCCTGCGGCGATCCTCGACCGCGCCCGCGCCGACGCTGTGCGCATTGCGGCGAACAGGCCGCCCGATCAACCGGGCGCGGGCTTGTCGCTCTGGCTGGAGATCGCGCCATAAGCCGGGTCTTCCTCATCGACGGCGGCGAGGCGCATGAAATCTCGCTGGACGCTTTTTGCACGCGGACAGAGGATGCCCCGTTCAGTTGGGTCCATGCCGATGGCTGGCGGGAGGATGCCCGCGCCGTGGCGCTCCGCTGCGATCATATGCCCGAAGCCGCGCTGTCCGCCCTGTTGGCGCAGGAAACCCGGCCGCGCTGCACGCTGATGGCGCATGGCGCGCTGGTGAACCTGCGCGGGCTGGGCGCGGAGGAGGACGGGGTGGGCGATCCACTCGTGTCGATCCGCCTGTGGGCCGAACAGGCGCGGGTCATCTCCGTCAGCTATCGTCCGCTCGCCGCGATGGAGCCGGTGACGGCGCAGATGCTGGCGGGCAAGATCCGCGATCCGGGCGACCTGATCGCCGCCTTCGCGCAGCAGATCACCGAAGCGCTGGACCCCGAAGTCGCCGATCTGGGCGATGGCCTGGACGAGATCGAAAGCGCGCTAACTGAACATGGCCCGACCGAGGCCCGCCGCCGCGTGTCGGAAATCCGTGCGACGGCGATCAGCTATCGCCGCTTCATCGCGCCGCAGCGGCAGGCGCTGGAAAGATTGTCCGCCGCCGACGCGCCCTGGCTGGAGCCTGACGACCGGCTGCACCTTCAGGAAGCCGCCGACCGCTGCGCCCGCATGGCCGAGGAACTGGAGGCGGTGCGCGAGCGATCCGCGCTCGCCCATGAAGAGCTGACCGACCTGCGCGCCGAGCAGATGAACCGGCAGGCGCTGATCATTTCGGTGGTGGCGCTGGTTTTCCTGCCGCTGACCTTTGTGACCGGCCTGCTGGGCATGAATGTCGACGGGATTCCCTATGCCCATGAACCCTGGGCCTTTTGGGGCGTGGTCGGGGTCTGCGGCGCCATGGCGGCCGGGATCAGCGGCTGGTTCGCCGCGACGCAGTGGTTGAAGTAGATGAGGCTGAAGTGAAGGGCGTCAGTTCCGCGTCGCGTTGAGCCGCGCAATCTCGTCATGCAGCGCCTGGATCGAGGACACCAGCCGCGCCCGGTCCGCCTGCATTTCCGCCAGCGCGTCCCGCGTTTCCCCCAGTTCCAGAGCGCGGCGGGCGATGCGGGCGTCCAGTTCGGCGTTATGCCGGGCCAGCGTGTCGACCTGCTCGGCCCGGGCGCACAGATGGCGCAGCCGCGCATCCAGCAGGTCGAAATCGAAGGGCTTCACCACATGGTCGTCGGCGCCCGCTTCCAGCGCTTCGACGGCGGACGGCTTGTCCTGCCGCCCGCCGATCATGACGAAGCAGGCATTGTCGGCCAGGCCCGCGGCGCGAATCTTCCGCATCGTCGTCAGGCCGGGCATCAGGGTCATCCCCATGTCGATCAGGATGATGTTCACGGGACGGCCGACCAGCATGTTGAGCGCGGTGAAGCCGTTTTCGGCCAGAGCCACGTCATAGCCCAGATGGGACAGGCGCCGCGCCACGACCGCCCGCGACGTGGCGTCTTCGTCGATCAGCAGAAGACGCGGCCGCCGCGCCGCTCGCGCTGCTTCCTGGGCCTGTGCCGGTCGCGGCCGGCTGATCCTGTCGGGTTTCCAGAATTGCATAAGTCCCACCTTTTGCCGCGCAGAATAGGATGGGCGCGCAAAGAAATGGTTAACGCGGGTCCGGCGCATAAATGCGCATGAAACAGTCCAGCCCATGGGCGACGTCGGCCTCGATCTGGGCGGGCGTCACCTGATCGACCTGGCCCCATACCAGCATTTGATGGCATCCCGAAAACATCAGCGTGGCGAAGGTGCGTGCCGCCCGTTCCGCATCGGCCCGGCGCAGCAGGCCACGATCCATGGCCCGTTCCATGAAATCGGTGACCAGCCGCCGGGTCTGGCCGGGGGCATATTGGTAGAAGAGGGCGCCCATTTCGGGAAAGCGCCCGGATTCGGACACGACCAGCCGGTAAAGCGCAACGTTGTCGGGCGACGTGATCGTCGTGAGCAGGTTCAGCCCCAGCGTGCGCAAAGTCCGCTCCAGATCGTCGTCAACGTCCAGTATTTCGGCCAGCCGCGCGTGATAGGCCGTGGTCGCGTCCTCCAGAAAGGCGGCGAACAGCGCTTCCTTGGAGGGGAAATAGCTCCACAACGTGCCCTTCGACCCCCCCAGCGCGGCGGCGATCGCCGACATCGTCGTGGCGGCATAGCCATATTCCAGGAAGGACCGCGAGGCGACGTCCAATATCGCCTTGCGCCGTTCGCGACGGCGCGTTTCCCGGCGGTTGAGAGGAGGAGCGGACTGTGTCATGAAATCGTACCATATAGTACGATATTTCTGTTGACAAGGGTTTGCAACCAGCGCAAATGCCGAATTCATACTATATGGTACGGTTTAACATGTTCGCGAGTCGCTTCTCGAATCTTTCCATCAGCTCCGGTCGTGCCGGGATTCTCGCCGGGTGTGTGGCGCTGCTGTCCGCCTGCGCGGCGGTGCCGGATCTGGGGCCTCAACCGGCGGTGCGCGCACCCGGCAGCATCGCCGCGGAACGCAGCCTTCAGGCCGATAATGCCGCCCAATGGCCGTCCGAAGGCTGGTGGAAGGCCTATGGCGATCCGCAACTCGACGCCTTGATAGAGGAGGGGTTGAAGGGATCGCCGGACGTGACCGCCGCCGCCGCCCGCTTCGCCCAGGCCAATGCGGTCGCGCAGCAGGCCGGGGCGCCGTTGTTGCCGTCGGTCGACCTGGACGCCAATGCCGGCGTGACCAAATCCAGCTACAATATGGGCATGCCCAAGGAATTCGTGCCCAAGGGGTGGCTGGGCACTGGCCGGGTGGGGCTGAATTTCGGCTTCGACCTGGATATCTGGGGCAGGAATCGCGCCGCGCTCGCCGCGGCCACATCCGAAGCGCGTGCGGCGGAGATCGACGCCCGGCAGGCGCGGCTGGCGCTGGCGACCGGCGTGGCCGACGCCTATGCCGATCTCGCCCGGCTGCATGACGAACGGGACATTCAGGCGCGGGCGCTGGAGATACGCGCCGCCAGTCAGAAACTGGTGGCGGATCGCCGCGCCAACGGGCTGGAAACCCGCGGCAGCGAGCGGCAGGCCGACGCCACCGTCTCCTCCGCCAAGGCGCAGCTTGCCGCCGCCGATCAGGCGATCGCGGTGCGGCAGCATCAGATCGCGGCGCTGATCGGCGCGGGACCGGACCGGGGCCTGGCCATCGCCCGGCCGCACCTGGGCAAGCCCGGCCCGCTTGGCCTGCCCGCCGACGTGACCACCAATCTGGTCGCCCGCCGTCCGGATATCGCCGCGGCGCTCGCCCGGACGGAGGCGGCGGCCAGGCGGATCAAGGTGGCGCGGGCCGATTTCTTCCCCGCCATCCGCCTGAACGCGCTGATCGGCGTGCAGTCGCTCGGCTATCGGACCGTCCTCCAGGGCGCGCAGTTCGCGGGCGGGCCCAGCCCCTTCACCGACACGCTGTTCAAGAAGGATTCGCTGTTCGGCAATGCCGGTCCCGCGATCAGCCTGCCGATCTTTCAGGGCGGCGCGCTCAGCGGCCAATATCGTGGCGTCCGCGCCGTCTATGACGAGGCCGTGGCCAATTATGACAAGACCGTTCTTGGCGCCTATCAGCAGGTGGCCGACGCCGTGACCGGCCGCCGGGCGCTGGACCAGCGGCTAACCGACGCCCGCGCCGCGCTGATCGCGTCGGAGGAAGCCTATGGCATCGCCCGCCAGCGTTATGAAGGCGGCCTCAACACCTATCTCGACGTGCTGAACGTGGAAAATCAGCTTCTGGCCGCCCGGCAGACCGTCGCGGAACTGGAAGCCAGCGCCTTCACGCTCGACATCGCCCTCATTCGCGCGCTGGGCGGCGGCTTCGCCGCCGGCGAAGCGCAACAGTTGCCCAAGGATACGCCCCATGGCTGACGCAAAGCCCGAATTCAACTCCGAGACCAGCAAGGCCGAAGCGGCGGCGCAGCGTCAGGAAACCCGCAGGAAATGGCTGGTGCGCCTGGCTTTGGTCGTGCTGGCCGTGGGCGCGCTCTACGCGATCTGGTATCTGCTGATCGGGCGCAACCATGTCGGCACCGACAACGCCTATGTGAATGCGGAGGTGGCGCAGGTGACGCCGCTGATTTCCGCCCAGGCGGTCGAGGTGCTGGTGACGGATACGCAATCCGTCAAGCGCGGCGACATATTGGTGAAGCTGGACCCGACCAACGCCCGCATCGCCATCGCCCAGGCGGAGGCGGACCTGGCCGAGGCGCGGCGCAGGTTCCGCCAGACCGTGGCCACCAGCGGTTCGCTCGCCGCGCAGGTGGAGGCGCGGGGCGCCGATATCGACCAGGCCCGCGCCCAGCTCGCGACGGCGCAGGCCGATTTCGACAAGGCCCGCATCGACCTGCGGCGGCGGGAGGCGCTGGCCCCCAACGGCGCCGTTTCGGGCGAGGAATTGACCAGCGCGCGCAAGGCCTATGCCGCCGCGCAGGCCGCGCTGGACCTGGCGCGCGCCGGGGTGACGACCGCCGAAGCGACGCGCGGCGCGGCCAGCGGCCAGCTTGCCGCCAATGACGCGCTGGTGCGCGGGTCGACCATCGACACCGATCCCGCCGTGCTGGCCGCCAAAGCGAGGCTGGACAATGCCCGGCTCGACCTCGACCGCTCCGTCATCCGCGCTCCCATCGACGGCGTGGTGACGCGGCGGCAGGTGCAGGTCGGCCAGCGCGTCGCGCAAGGGACGCCGATCATGAGCATCGTGCCGCTCGCCCAGGTCTATGTCGACGCCAATTTCAAGGAACGCCAGCTTGGCCGGGTGAAGGTCGGCATGCCCGCGACCGTCACGTCCGATCTTTATGGCGGCGATGTCGTCTATCACGGCAAGGTCGTCGGCTTTTCCGGCGGCACGGGCGCGTCCATGGCGCTGATCCCGGCGCAGAACGCGACCGGCAACTGGATCAAGGTGGTGCAGCGCCTGCCCGTGCGCATCGCGCTCGACCCCAGGGAACTGGCCGAACATCCCCTGCGCGTCGGCCTTTCGATGGAAGCCGAGATCGACCTTTCCGGCGAATAAGGAAGCGTCCAGTGAGCCGCCAGGCCGATATATTCTCGCTCCTGTCGCCCCGTCACCGCCTGCTGGCGGGCATGACGCTGGCGCTCGCCAATTTCATGGTCGTGCTCGACCTCACCATCGCCAATGTGTCGGTGCCCCATATCGCGGGCAATCTGGGCATTTCGGCCGATCAGGGCACCTGGATCATCACCAGCTACGCCGTGGCGGAGGCGATCTGCGTGCCGCTGACCGGCTGGCTGGCGCAGCGTTTCGGCGCGGTCCGGCTGTTCACCATGAGCATGTTGGGTTTCGGCCTGTTCTCCCTGCTGTGCGGCCTGTCGGTGACCCTTGGCATGATCGTGGTCTGCCGCATCGGCCAGGGCCTGTGCGGTGGCCCGCTGATGCCGATGTCGCAGACATTGCTGATGCGCATCTTTCCGCCGGAACAGCGCGGGCGCGTCATGGCCCTGTGGGCGATGACGACGCTGCTTGGCCCCACCCTTGGTCCCATCGTCGGTGGATATATCAGCGACAATTGGAGCTGGCACTGGATCTTCTTCATCAACCTGCCGATCGCGGCCCTGTGCATCTTTTCCGCGCTGACGCTGCTGCGGCCGGTGGAAACGGAGCGGGTGAAGCTGCCCATCGACTATATCGGGCTGGCGCTGCTGGTCTTCTGGATCGGGTGCCTTCAGATCATGCTGGACATCGGGCGCGACCATGACTGGTTCGGCGATCCGCTGATCGTCGCGCTGGCGGTGCTGGCGGTCATCGGCTTCTGCGTCTTCCTGATCTGGGAATTGACCGAGGAACATCCCATCGTCGACCTGCGCGTGTTCCGCCATATCGGCTTCACCTCCGGCGTATTCACGCTGGCGCTCTGTTTCGGCGCCTATTTCGCGGGCATCGTCATCATCCCGCAATGGTTGCAATTGTCGATGGGCTATACGGCGACCTGGTCGGGGCTGGTGACGTCGTTCACCGGCGTGTCCGCCATGTTCGTGGCGCCCATCGCCGGACGTCTGATCGGCAAGGTCGATGTGCGCCTGATGATTTCGGGCGGGGTCGCCTGGATCGGCTTCGCGACGCTGTGGCGGACGCAGTGGACCGCGGACGCCGATTACTGGACGCTTGCGCTGCCGCAACTCATCCAGGGCATCGGCATGCCCTTCTTCATGATTCCGCTGACGACGCTGACCCTGGGGTCCGTCCGGCCGGAGGAAACCGCATCGGCCGCCGGCATGCAGAATTTCCTGCGCACCATGGCCATCGCCATTTCCACTTCCATCGTGCTGACCGGCTGGGGCGACGGGCAGCGCGTGTCGCGCAACGAGATCGTCGGGACGCTCCATTCCGATCCTACCCTGGCCGACCTGGCGAGCCGTGGCTTCACGCCGGAACAGGGACGGCAGGTGGTGGCGAATCTGGTCGACGCCCAATCGCTGGTGGTGTCGATGAACCATGTTTTCTTCACCGCCGCGCTGGGGATGTTCATGGCCGCGACGCTGGTGTGGCTCGCGCCGCGCCCCACGGGAAGGGTGGACACTTCGGCGGCGCATTGATCGGGCGCTTATTCAGGGCCTTGCCTCGCGCCCGATGCCGTTACGTCCGCGCCCGATTGACGCGGCGCGGCATCATCGCCACTGAGTGGCAAAAAGGTGGGGTCCATGCGAATCGTCATCATCGATGACAGCGGCCTGCGCGCGACGGTACTGGAAGAAGGGCTGCGCGAAGCGGGCTATGACGATATTCACATCGTCCCTCCGCGCGGCGGCTTCGTCGCGCGGCTGGAGCGCATGGCGCCCGACGTCGTCCTGATGGACCTGGGCAGCCCCAGCCGCGACACGCTGGAGGAAATGCTGACCGTCAGCCGGGCGCTGGCGCGGCCCATCGCCATGTTCGTCGACCAGTCGGACGAAAGCATGATCGGCGCGGCCATCGATGCGGGCGTGTCGGCCTATGTCGTCGACGGGTTGCGCAAGGAGCGGGTGAAGCCCGTGCTGGAACTGGCGGTGCGGCGTTTCAACGCCTTCGCCCGGCTTCAGACCGAACTGGACGAGGCGCGCACGGCGCTGTCCGACCGCAAGATCATCGACCGCGCCAAATCCATATTGATGAGCCAGCGGGGCCTTGGTGAGCCGGAGGCCTATGCCCTGCTGCGGTCGAGCGCGATGAATCAGGGAAAGAAGATCGTGGACGTCGCCCAGGCCCTCATCACGGCCAGCGACCTTTTGGGAGGAGTGTGATGACCACCGACCTGCGCATCGCTTTCCTGCCGCTGACCGACGCCGCCGTGCTGGCCGTGGCGCGTGAGAAGGGCTTCGCGGAGGAGGAGGGGCTGCATCTCGACCTGGTCCGCACGACGAGCTGGGCGACGTTGCGCGACCGGCTGGCGTTCGGGCAGGTGCAGGCCGCGCATATGCTGGCGCCGCTGGCCGTCGCCGTGACGCTGGGATTGAGCCAGCAGGCCGCGCCGCTCTCCGCGCCCTACAAACTGAACGTCAACGGCAATATGCTGGTGATGGCAGGGGAGTTCGCGCAGGCGCTGGACCCCGACATAGCGGCGCGGCTGGACGATCCGCTGGGCACCGCGCATGATTTCGCGGCGGCCATCGGCTTGTGGAAGCGCAAGCCGGTGATCGGCGTCGTCCATCGCTATTCCAGCCATTCGGTGATGCTGCGTTATTGGCTGGCGAGCGCGGGCGTGGATCCGGATCGCGACGTGGTGCTGCGGGTGCTGCCGCCGTCCCTGACCGTGGAGGCGATGCGCGCCGGGGAGATAGACGGCTTCATCGCGGGCGAACCCTGGGGCAGCGCGGCGGTGGACGGGGGCCTGGCGGAGGCGGTGGCGATCGGTGAGCGCATCTGGCGGCGCGGCGTGGAAAAGGTGCTGGCCTTCCGCACCCCCTGGCTGGAGGAAAATCCCGACAGCGTCGACCGGCTGCTGCGGGCGCTGGTGCGGGCGGGCGCCTGGTGCGACGAGCCGGACCATCATGAGGCGCTGGCGCATCTCCTGTCGCAGCCGCACTATGTCGACCAGCCTGCCGCGCTGATCCTGCGCGCCCTGTCTGGTGGCATCGTTCCCCGCGTGGACATGGCCCCCCTGTCCATGCCCGATTTCATGCTCTTCTCGCGGGAGGCGACGCCCTTTCCGTGGCGCAGTCAGGCGTTGTGGATCTATTCGCAGCTCGTCCGCTGGAAGATGGTGGACCATAGCCCGGAAAACGCCGCCAAGGCCGCATCGGTGTTCCGCCCCGACATCTTCCGCCGGGCGCTGGCCGACAGCGACGTGGCGATGCCGGGCGCCAGCATGAAGGTGGAAGGCGCGGTCGCCTCTCCGCTGGCAGTGGGATCGAAGCGGGGCGAACTGACGCTGGGGCCGGACAGTTTCTTCGACGGACGGGTGTTCGACCCGGAGCGGATCGAGGATTTCCTGGCGAGTTTTTAAGGGTGGAGAGCGGACGTTCAGTTTTCCGTTCGGGCTGAGCCCTTCGTCTACCTGCCAGGGCAGGCGCTCAGGATAAACTTGCCTTCCGCAAGTCGAAGCCTTCAGCCGAGCGGAGCGAGGCTTCCATGCTTCGCCTCCGCTCAGCAGAGCCCTTCGACTTCGCTCAGGGCGAACGGATATCTAATGTCCGCCATTGGCCATTTTCCGACCTGCGGCGTAACTCCCCTCCGCTCCCCGAAAATTTTGTGCCTTGCAACATGGATCGAATCGCGAGATAAGATAGGAGTCGCGCGACGAGGCGCGTTTTATCGGGATGAGCCTTTTCCAAGGTTGGAGCGGCGCTCTCCCATCAGTTTTACAGCAAAGCCGCTGGCCGGATTTCGCGAGGAGCGATGTCCGGAGGCGGCTTTTTTCGTGTCCATTTCACAAGATTGAGGGACGTTATCATGGCAACTGCTTATTGGGAGCGCCCTGAAGGCGAGGGCGAAGGGCCGGAAGGCCAGGGAACAACCGGCCAGACCAGCTTCTGGAAGGCCGGACACACGCCGACCCTGATCGCCGCTTTCCTGTATTTCGACCTGGCCTTCATGGTGTGGGTGCTGCTGGGGCCGCTGGCGCCCTCCATCTCCAAGACGCTGGGCCTGACCCCGGCTGAAAAGGGCCTGATGGTCGCCGTGCCGACGCTGGCGGGGGCCTTGCTGCGCGTCGTCAACGGCCTGCTGGTCGACCGGATCGGCTGCAAGCAGGCGGGCGCCATCAGTCAGGTGATCGTCATCCTGGGCCTTGCCACGGCTTATTTCATGGGCGTCAACAGCTTCGGCGGCACGCTGGCGCTGGGCGTGATCCTGGGCTTTGCGGGGGCCAGCTTCGCGATCGCGCTGCCGCTTGCCAGCCGCTGGTATCCGGCCGAACATCAGGGCAAGGCCATGGGCCTCGCCGGCATGGGCAATTCGGGCACGGTGCTGGCTTCGTTGTTCGCGCCGATGCTGGCCAAGCTGTTCGGCTGGAACGCGGTGCTGGGCCTGGCCTGCATTCCGCTGACGATCGTCTTCATCGTCTATATGCTGATGGCGAAGAACGCGCCCAACGCGCCCGCGCCCAAGAAGCTGGTCGATTATTTCCACCCGTTGAAAAGCGCGGACGCCTGGTGGCTGATGGGCTTCTACTCGGTGACTTTCGGCGGTTTCGTGGGGCTTGCCGCCTCTCTGCCGATCTACTTCACCGACCAGTTCGGCCTGACCCCGGTGGTCGCCGGTTACTGCACGGCGGGCTGCGTCTTTGCCGGTTCGCTGATCCGTCCGATGGGCGGCGCGCTGGCCGACCGGATCGGCGGCGTCAAGGCGCTGATGATTGTCTACGTCATGGCGGCGCTGGCTCTGTCCGGCGTCGCCTATGCGCCGACGCTATTCTCCTCCCTCGGCTTCTTCGTCGCCGCGATGCTGGCGCTGGGCGTGGGCAATGGCGCGGTCTTCCAGCTCGTGCCGCAGCGCTTCCAGGAAGAGATCGGCGTCATGACCGGCCTGGTCGGCATGGCGGGCGGCATTGGCGGCTTCTATTTGGCGTCCTCGCTGGGCATCGCCAAGCAGTTCACCGGCAGTTTCGCGCCCGGCTTCCTGATCTTCGCGGGTCTGGCCATGGTCGCATTCCTGGGCATCTCGCTGGTTCGCGCACGCTGGCGCGCGACCTGGACCAGCGCCGCCCGCATCTGATCGGTTCACGCTCTGACAGGAGGGGAGGCGGCGGCCCGCGAAGGCCGCCGCCCTTTTCGCGTTTGCGATACGATGCGCAGGCATCGCAGCAAAAATACATCGTTCTGCGAGGAATCGCTTGACCCGAATCGTCAAACGCATATGCTGCGATGCAAAGGACAGGGTTGTCCTTCTTCCATAGCCGCGATGGTCCAGGGACGGACGATCAAGGCGCTTATGATGGCAAGGCCGCCATCCAGACTCTCGGTTTCAAAGCTGAGGGTCTGGATGGCGGCCTTTTTCTTTTCTGGAGTCAAGGGATGGATTTTCAGAACAACGGACCGGAAGCGAACGAAGAGACCCTCTTCGTGCCGTCCGAGGATGTTCAGGAACATCTGGTTGTCGTGGGCAACGGCATGGCCGGTTGCCGCGCGGTCGAGGAACTGCTGGCGCGGGACAAGGCCCGCTATCGCGTCACCATCTTCGGCGCGGAACCCTATGTGAACTATAACCGCATCATGCTCTCGCCGGTTCTGGCCGGGGAAAAGAGCTTCGATGACATCATCATCAACAGCCGCGAATGGTATTCGGAAAATAATATCGAACTGATCGCGGGTGATCCGGTGACGGCCATAGACCGCACCGCCAAGACCGTCACGAGCCAATCGGGTCGCACCGTCGGCTATGACAAGCTGCTGATCGCCACCGGGTCGGACCCCTTCATCATCCCGGTTCCGGGGAAGGATCTGCCCGGCGTCATCAGCTTCCGCGACATGAAGGATGTCGACACCATGCTGGAAGCCGCCGAAGCTGGCAGGGCTTTGGGGGGCGGCAGCGCGGTGGTGATCGGCGGCGGCCTGCTGGGGCTGGAGGCGGCCCATGGCCTGACCCTGCGCGGCATGAAGGTAACCGTCATCCACCTGATGGACACGTTGATGGAACGTCAGTTGGACGAAGCGGCGGGCTGGCTGCTGAAGTCCGCGCTGGAAGGACGCGGCCAGACCATCCTGACCGGCGCCAATACCGAAGCCATTTACGGCGACGGCAAGGTCGAGGGCGTCCGCCTGAAGGACGGAACGGAAATCCCGGCCAGCCTGGTCGTCATGGCGGTGGGCATCCGCCCTTCGACCGCTCTCGCCCGCGAAGCCGGGCTGGAGGTCAATCGCGGCATCAAGGTGGACGATCACATGGTCACCAGCGACCCGGACGTGCTGGCGGTCGGCGAATGCGTCGAGCATGACGGCAATGTCTATGGCCTCGTCGCGCCGCTCTGGGACATGTGCCGCAGCCTGGCGGACGGGCTGACGGACCAGCATACGGGTTACAAAGGCTCGGTGACGTCGACCAAGCTCAAGGTCGCCGGGCTGGACGTGTTCTCCGCCGGTGATTTCTCCGGCGGCGAGGGGTGTGAGGACATCGTACTGCGCGACGCCTCGCGCGGCGTCTACAAGCGCGTGGTCGTCAGGGACGACAAGGTCATCGGCGCCGTGCTCTATGGCGACACGGCGGATGGCGGCTGGTATTTCGACCTGCTCAAGAAACAGGAAGATGTCGCTGAAATCCGCGACCTGCTGATCTTCGGCCAGGCCTTCGCCTCCGGAGGGGGCGCGCTGGACCCTAAGGCGGCCGTTGCGGCGCTCTCGGACGATGCCGAGATCTGCGGCTGCAACGGCGTCAGCAAGGGCCAGGTCGTCGCCTGCATATCGGCGGGCAATGGCAGCCTGGACGCGGTGCGCGCCACCTGCAAGGCGTCGGCAAGCTGCGGAAGCTGCACCGGCCTGGTCGAAAATCTGCTGGCGGTGATGCTGGGCGATGACGTCCAGTCCGGCCCGAAGACCATGTGCAAATGCACCAGCTTCACCCATGACGATGTCCGCCGGGAAATCGTGGCGCAGAATATGCGCTCGATCCCGGAGGTGATGCAGTTGCTGCACTGGTCGACCCCGGACGGCTGCTCCTCCTGCCGCCCTGCGCTCAATTATTATCTGCTCTGCGCGTTGCCCGGCGAATATCAGGATGATCAGCAGAGCCGCTTCGTCAATGAACGCATGCACGCCAACATCCAGAAGGACGGCACTTATTCGGTCGTCCCGCGCATGTGGGGCGGTCTCACCAACCCGCGTGAACTGCGCGCCATTGCCGATGTGGTCGAGAAATATGATGCGCCGATGGTGAAGGTCACTGGCGGCCAGCGCCTCGACATTTTCGGCATCAAGAAGGAAGACCTGCCGGCCGTCTGGGCCGACCTGAATGCCGCGGGCATGGTGTCGGGCCACGCCTATGGCAAGTCGCTGCGCACGGTGAAGACCTGCGTCGGCAGCGAATGGTGCCGCTTCGGCACGCAGGATTCCACCGGCCTTGGCGTCAAGATCGAGCGGATGACCTGGGGGTCGTGGATGCCCCACAAGTTCAAGATCGCGGCCTCCGGCTGCCCCCGCAATTGCGCGGAGGCGACGATCAAGGATTTCGGCGTGGTCTGCGTGGATTCGGGCTATGAACTGCATGTCGGCGGCAATGGCGGCATCCATGTCCGCGCCACCGACCTGCTGTGCAAGGTCGCGACCGAGCAGGAGGCGATGGATTATTGCGCCGCCTTCATCCAGCTCTACCGCGAGGAAGCCCGCTATCTGGAGCGCACCGCGCCGTGGATCGAGCGGGTCGGCGTCGACTATGTGAAGCAGCGGATCGTGGAGGACGATGCGGGCCGGGAGGCGCTCCGCTCCCGCTTCCTCTATTCGCAGAGCTTCAGCCAGGAAGACCCCTGGGCGCAGCGTGCAGCCGGCGCGGACAGCGAATTGCACCAGCCGCTCGCCCCCATTGCCATCGCTGCGGAGTGAACGACATGACCGATTGGATCGACATCGGAACGCTGGCCGACATTCCCCAGCGCGGCGCCCGCACGGTACAGATTGATGGGCAGAAGGAAATCGCCGTCTTCCGCACCGGCGACGACCAGATTTTCGCTTTGGTCAACGAATGCCCGCACAAGAAAGGCCCGCTGAGCCAGGGCATCGTCCATGGCCACAGCGTCGCCTGCCCGCTGCACAACTGGAACATCGCCCTGAAAACGGGTGAGGCGCAGGGCAATGACGAGGGCTGCACGCCGACCATAGAGGTGAAACAGGAGGGCGGCCGCATCCTGATCGCCCGTCCGGCGGCGATGAAGGCGGCTGCATGAAATTTCGGTCCCCACTTTCAGCGGGGATCCGGGTGGAGGGGGCGTACTGGCTATCCCTTGCGGCACGCGCCTCCACCCCATTCTTCACCCAGGACGATGAGGTAAGGGCATGACAGAGGCCATCCGCACCACCTGCGCCTATTGCGGCGTCGGCTGCGGCATATCGGCCACGCCGACCGGCAACCGGTCGGTCGAAATCAGGGGCGATGAGGCGCACCCGGCCAATGGCGGCCGCCTCTGTTCCAAGGGCACGCATCTGGGCGAGACGGTGGGGCTGACGGGCCGCCTGCTGCACCCGATGATCGGCGCCAGGCGCGCAAGCTGGGACAAGGCGCTGGACCTGGTCGCGAAGAAATTCCGCGAAACCGTCGACCGCCACGGTCCCGACAGCGTGGCCTTCTACGTCTCCGGCCAGTTGATGACCGAAGATTATTATGTCGCCAACAAGCTGATGAAGGGTTTCATCGGATCGGCGAACATCGACACCAACAGCCGCCTCTGCATGTCGAGCGCGGTCGCCGGGCAAAACCGCGCCTTTGGCGAGGATGTGGTGCCCGCCAGCTATGAGGATCTGGAGCAGGCGGACCTGATCGTGCTGGTCGGCTCCAACACCGCCTGGTGCCACCCGATCGTCTATCAGCGCATCCAGGCCGCTCGTGCGGCACGGGGCACGAAGCTGGTTGTCATCGACCCGCGCCGCACCGAAACCTGCGAAGGCGCCGACCTGCATCTGCCGGTGAAGCCCGGCACCGACGTCGCGCTGATGAACGGGTTGCTGGCATGGTGCGATGCCGAGGGGATAACGGACCCTGTCTTCCTGGGCGACCATGTGAACGCCGCAGAAGGCTTCTGGGAGCATATCCGCACTGGCCACGATCTCTGGACGACCGCGAAGACCTGCGACATCGCGCCCGCGCTGCTGGAGCAGTTCTACAAGCTGTTCGCCGCCACCCCGCGCACGGTCACGATGTTCAGCCAGGGCATCAACCAGTCGATTCGCGGCACCGACCAGGTCAACGCGATCATCAACGTCCACCTGGCCACCGGCCGCATCGGCAAGCCGGGCGCGGCGCCCTTCTCGATCACCGGCCAGCCCAACGCCATGGGCGGGCGGGAGGTCGGCGGCCTCGCCTCGACGCTTGCGGCGCATATGGATTTCGCACCGGAAAATGTGGAGCGGGTCGGCCGCTTCTGGGCCGCCCCCGCCATGGCGACCAAGCCGGGCCTGAAAGCCGTCGACCTGTTCCGCGCCATCAATGAGGGCCGGATCAAGGCGCTGTGGGTGATGGCGACCAACCCTGCCGTCTCGCTGCCCGATGCGGGCCGCGTGCGCGAGGCGCTGGAGGCCTGCCCCTTCGTCGTCGTGTCGGACATCATGGCCGACACCGACACCGGCGTTCATGCCCATGTCCGCCTGCCCGCCGCCGGGTGGGGGGAGAAGGACGGCACCGTCACCAATTCCGACCGCACCGTCAGCCGCCAGCGCCCCTTTCTGGCGCTGCCCGGAGAGGCCATGCCCGACTGGTGGATCGTCAAGGAAGTCGGCCGTCGCATGGGCTGGCGCAACGCCTTCGCCTATGACCGTCCCGCCGATATCTGGCGCGAACATGCCCGCCTGACCGCCTATCAGAATGACGGGCAGCGCGTGCTGAACCTGCGGGCGCAGGCCACGATCGGTAATGACGCCTATGACGCCATGGAGCCGTTCCGCTGGGGCGGCACGCCCTTCGCCGATGGCCGCTTCCCCACGCCCGACGGCAAGGCGCGGCTGGTCCTGACGAAGCAGATGGAGATTCAGGCGCCGCTCAAGGACTGGCCAATGACGCTCAACACCGGGCGTTATCGCGACCAGTGGCACACGATGAGCCGCACCGGGCTTTCCCCCAAGCTCGCCCGCCATCGCGAGGAACCGATGGTGGAAATCCACCCGCAGGATGCCGAGGTGCTGGGCATCGTCGACCGTGATCTGGCGCGGGTGCAGACCGCCCAGGGCAACAGCCTTTTCCGCGTGGCGATCAGCGAAGGCCAGCGCCCGGGCGAGATATTCACCCCCATCCACTGGACCGACCAGATGTCGAGCGGCGGCCGCACCGGATTGCTGCCCCGTCCGCTGGTCGATCCGCATTCGGGCCAGCCCGGCTTCAAATCGACCCCCGCCAGCGTCGAGAAGGTCGCGACCGAGTGGAAGGGATTCCTGATCCTGCGCGGCGATGAGCCGGTAAAGCTGCCCTGCCTCTGGTCCACCCGGATCACCGTGCCGGGCGGCGCGCTGTACGAGATTGCCGGCAATGGCGACCCGTCGCGGCTGGACGCCTTCCTGCCGATGGGCGACCGGGTCGAGGCGATGGACGCATCGCGCGGCACCCGCCGCGTGGCGACCATCGGGGAAGGCAGGCTGAACGGCGTGCTGTTCGTGACCCGCACCGGCCTGCTGCCCTCACGCGACTGGCTGATCCGGCAGTTGGAGGCGGAAGGCGTGGGCGGCTCCGTGCTCGCGGCGCGGGGTCCGGGTAGCCAGCCCGACAAGGGCGCGACCATCTGTGTCTGCTTCGACATCGGCCTCCATCAGATCGTCGCCGCCATTCGCGAGCAGGATCTGGTCGACGTCGCCGCCATCGGCAAGGCGCTGGGCGCGGGGACCAATTGCGGTTCCTGCCGCCCCGCGCTCGCCAATATCCTAGCCCAGACATCGCAGGAGACGCTTCATGCAGCCGAATGAGCTTATCGCCCCCGGTGAAGTCTGGCTGGTCGGCGCAGGCCCCGGCGACCCGGACCTGCTGACCCGCAAGGCCGAAAAGCTGATCGCGGCGGCGCAGATCGTCTTCTACGACGCGCTGGTCGGGCCGGGCGTTCTGGACCTGATCCCGCTGGGCGTGGAGCGGGTGAGCGTCGGCAAGCGTTCCGGCCGCCACAGCAAGGCGCAGGAGAGCATCAACGATCTGCTGCTCGCGGCGGCGAAGGCGGGCAAGCGCGTGGTGCGGTTGAAGGGCGGCGACCCCTCCGTCTTCGGCCGTTCGGCCGAGGAGATGGCGCATCTGGCGGCGGACGGCATATCCTTCCGCATCTGCCCCGGCATCACCACGGCCAGCGCGGCGGCGGCGAGCGGCCATGCCTCGCTCACCCTGCGCGGCGTGGCGCGCGGGCTGACGCTGGTGACGGCGCATCTGAAGGCGGGCGAGCCGCTGAAGCTGGACTGGGAAATGCTGGCGCGGCCGGGCGGCACGCTGGGCATCTATATGGGCCGCGCCGCCGCGGGGGAGATCAGCCGTTCGCTGATCGCCGCCGGGCGCGATCCCGAAACGCCGGTGATGGTGGCGGTGAACGTATCGCTGCCCAATGAGCGGCTGATCCGGGGGAAGCTGTCCGCGCTGGCTTTCCTGGTGGCGACGATCAGCGATGAAGATCCGACATTGCTGCTGATTGGCGAAGCAGTGGCGGGAACGAATGTTCCGGCGGAAGCCGTTGCAACTATCGCCCTGGAGGCTTGACCTCAGCTCGAACGGGGGAGGGTGAAGCTTTCCAAATCCTCCGGCCGGTTGATATTGGGCAGCGCGAACTCCGGACGGTCTACGATCCGCGCCCTCACCCGCTCCAGCCAGCCATAGATCGACCGGTTATTCTCCTCGGCCAGATGCGCGTCCAGTTCGGTCCCCAGTGAAGCGGGCCAGAACCCCGCCAATTGCTGTCCCTTCAGGATCGCCGCGCCTTTCCCGATCAGAGCCTCCGCCAGCCCGTCCGGATAGACCGGAACGTCGCATCCGGTCGTCAGCACGGCATCGAAGCCCTGCGCCGCCGCATGGTGCAGCGCCGCGTTCAGCCCGCCCAGCGGCCCCATATCCGCCTCCGGCCGGTCCGCCAGCCCGGTCATCCCGGGAACCTGCCGCCCGCAGACCACGACCGCCTCGACATGGCGGCCCAGCGCCGCTGCTGCATGATCCAGCAGGCTTCGCCCGTCGAGCATCGCCAATGCCTTGTCGCTGCCGAAGCGGCTGGAGCGTCCCCCGGCCAGCACGGCCCCCAGCAATCGCATTTCCGTCCCTCCTCAAGCCGCTTGGCATCAGCCTCGCTTTCCCTTATGGCGCGCGGCGCGGGCGGGGACAAACCCTCCCGCGCAAAGAAGATCGCGCCGGTGCCCAATAGGGCTGAAAACGGGAATGCGGTGCGGACGGGCAACCGTCCCATTCCGCGGCTGTCCCTGCAACTGTAAGCGGTGAGCGCGATGCACTTCGGTCGCAAGACCGGCCACTGGGCCACAAGTCCGGGAAGGCGTGCATCGCCGCATTGACCCGCGAGCCAGGAGACCTGCCGGCGCATGGTCGCTCTTGCCCTGACCCAGGGGTTGGTCATGGCACGGTGTTTTCCGTCTGAGCGACGAAGCGGCGCAGGGCCGCATCGGTGCGGGGGCGGGCATTGGCGTCGACTTCCCCTTGTTCCGACCGCGTCAAGCGGATGCCCTGAGCCATGAAGTCGCAGCGGCGCTCAGGGAAACAAGATAATGTTGAAAGCCACCATCTCTCTCGCCGCGCTGCTCGCGGCCACCCCCGCGCTGGCGGAGGATGAGATCATCGTCACCGCTCTGGGCATCGAACAGCCCAGCGACGAAGTCGGCCAGGCCGTCACCGTCATCGACGCCGACACCATCCGCACCCGCCAGAGCGTCAGCGTCGTCGATCTGCTCGCCACCACGCCGGGCGTGCGCTTCAACCGCAGCGGCAGCCTGGGCGGCGTGACGGGCGTTTCGCTGCGCGGCGCGGAGACGACGCAGACGCTGGTGCTGATCGACGGGGTGAAGGTCAACGATACCAGCGGCATCGGCGACATGTATGATTTCGGCAATCTGCTGACCGGCAATATCCAGCGGATCGAGATACTGCGCGGCTCCAACTCGGTCGCCTACGGCAGCCAGGCGGTGGGCGGCGTCGTCAATGTCATGACCGGCACGCCCGCCACCGGTTTCGCGGGCAACGCATCCGTCGATTACGGCTATAGCGACACGCTGAACGCCAAGGCGGATATTTCCGGCGGCAGCGGCATCGCATCGGGCGGCGTCGGCCTTGCCTATTTCAACACCGACGGCATTTCCTCCGCCGCCAACGGCACGGAAAAGGACGGGTATGAGAATATCGCCGCCAACGCCAAGCTGAAGCTGGCCTTCACCGAAACGCTCAGCCTCGACCTGCGCGGCTATTATATCCATGCCGACCTGGAGACCGACAACGGCGTGGTAGACAGCATCGCGGACTCCTCGAAATCGGATCAATATGTCGGCTATGCCGGCCTCAATCTGGCGCTGTTCGACGGCAAGCTGACCAATCGGGCGGCCGTGACCTGGTTCCGCATGGACCGCGACTATGCCTCGGCATATGGCGACTATGGCTATTCCGGCACCAACCTGCGCTTCGAATATGAGGGCGTCTATCAGCCCGTGGACCAGGCCAGGCTGATCTTCGGCTATGAGCATGAACGTCCGGACTATGACTTCTCCGGTTTCGGCTCCGTGGAAAGCCACAAGGTCGATATCGACAGCATCTACGCGCTGGCGATTGTGAAGCCCTTTGCCGGGCTGTCGCTGACCGGCGGCGTGCGGCATGACGATCACAGCCAGTTCGGCGGCGCGACGACCTTCGGCGCCAATGCCAACTACACGCCCAACCAGGGCGCGACCAACATCCGCATGAGCTATGGCGAAGGGTTCAAGGCGCCCTCGCTCTACCAGCTTTACGGCACGGATGTCGGCAATGCGGGCCTGCGCCCGGAACGGTCGAAAAGCTATGATATCGGCTTCGACCAAAGGCTGGGCGGCGAACGGGCGATCCTTTCCGTCACGGCATTCCGGCGCGATACGAAGGACCAGATCAATTACGACTATTCGATCGGTCTTTACGGCGGCTACAATAATCTCGACCGCACCCGCGCCAAAGGGGTGGAGGCGATGCTGACCCTGAAGCCGGTCGATGCGCTGACGTTCACAGCCGCCTACAGCTATGTCGATGCGCGCGACCGCAATACGGATGCCCGCTTGCCGCGCCGCGCAGCCAATGCGGTGAGCGTTTCAGCGGACTATGTCTGGCCCTTCGGCCTGTCGACCGGCGCGACGGTGACGATGGTGGGCGACAGCTTCAACGATGCGACCAACGCGGTCCGGCTGGACGGCTATGCGGTGGCGGATGTGCGGGCGTCCTTCCCGATCATGGAAAATCTGGAAATCTATGGCCGCATCGACAATCTCACCGATGAGAAATATGCCACGGTCCATGGCTATGGCACTTATGGCCGCTCGGCGTTCGGCGGCGTGCGTGTCCGCTTCTGAAAATACCCTAATGCCGTGGCGCAGCGTTGAGCTGCGCCACGATAGAGCGCGCGGCCTCGACATAAGCGGGGCCGCCGCACACGGTCCATGCCTGGGGCAGGCGGATGCGCGGGATCGAGCGCAGGATCGGGTGGTGCAGCATTTCCGTCCCCTGATCGACGACCTGTTCGCTGCCGCTCTCCACGATCAGCCAGTCCGGGCGGGCGGCGATCATCTCTTCCAACGGAAGCTGCGTCAGAGCGGGCTTCCCCAGCTTCCCCGCCAGATTGACCAGGCCCGCGCGCCGCATCAGGTCATCGACCAGCGTGCCGGTGCCGGTCATATAGCCGCGCCGCTGATAATAGGCGGCAACCCCGCCGCGCCCGGCCCGGGGCAGGGCCGCAAGATCGCGGCTCATCTTCGCGATCAAGGCCTCGCCCCGTTCGGGATGGCCGACCGCCGCCGCCACCTGCCGGATTTGCGTCAGGATCATGGGATAGCTGTCCGCGCTGGCCAGTCCCAGAGTTCGCCACTGTCCCGGAGGCGCGCCCACGACGCTGTCGCCGGAAGGAAAGCCGACCAGCAGATCGGGCCGGAGCGCCAGCACTTCCTCGGCAGGCCGGTTGAGCGTCCGAAAACGGCGCGCCTTGCCGATGGCAGCCGACAATTCCGGATCATGGCCATAGGGGCTGAGCGCGGCGATCTGCGCCGCGTCGGCCAGCGCCAGCACATATTGGTCCGCGCAGGTGTTGAGCGATACGATCTTTTTTGGCGGCGCGGGCGCGGCACCGGTCAGAGCCAGTCCGAAGAATATCGCCAAGATCGCCTTGCCCCGCATGACGCAGGCCTTAGCAAGCCTATGCCGGGACGCAAGCCGTGAGCACCCGGCGCCATCCTCTGCTGATCCCCGCCCTCATCCTGCTGGCCCTGCTTGCCGCCTTGGGCTCCCTCACCCTCGGCGCGGTGCCGCTCTCTCCGGCGCGCATCTTCGCGGTCCTCAGCGGCGGCGGCGACGATGTAGCCCGCGCCATCCTGATCGACCTGCGCCTGCCGCGCATGCTGCTGGGCCTGATCGTCGGCGCGATGCTGGGCCTGTCGGGTGCGGCGCTTCAGGGCTATCTGCGCAATCCCTTGGCTGAACCGTCCGTGCTGGGCGCATCCAATGCCGCAGCCCTTGGCGCTGTCGGCGCGCTTTATTTCGGCCTGGCGCAGATGCACCCGCTGGCGCTTCCGGCCTTGGCCATAGTGACCAGCCTGATCGGCATCGGCGCGCTGTTCCTGCTGGCCGGTCCTGCGGAAAGCCCGCTCACCCTGATCCTTGCCGGTATCGCCATCGCCACGCTGGCGGGGGCGGGGATCAGCCTGTCGCTCAATCTTTCGCCCAATCCCTTCGCGGCGATGGAGATCATGAGCTGGCTGATGGGCAGCCTGGAAAACCGCGCCTATGGCCATGTCTGGATCGCGCTGCCCTGCGTGGCGGTCGGGGCGGCGCTGCTGATCGCGGACGGGCGCACGCTCGACGCGCTGACGCTTGGCGAGGATGGCGCGCAGGCGCTCGGCATCGATCTGCGCCGGGCGCGGCTGCGGCTGATGCTGGGGGTGGCCATCGGGGTCGGCGGCGCGGTGGCGGTGTCGGGGGCGATCGGCTTCGTCGGGTTGATCGTGCCGCATCTGGTGCGGCCGCTGACCGACCGTTCGCCCTCCGCGATCCTGCTGCCCTCCATGCTGGGCGGCGCTGCGCTGCTGACGCTGGCGGATATCGGCGTGCGGCTGATCCCGACCAGCAGCGAACTCAAGCTGGGGGTGTTGACGGCGTTGCTGGGCGTGCCCGTCTTCCTGATCCACCTGATGCGGGAGCGGCGGCTATGGTGACGATCCACGCGCAGGGCCTGTCCGTCCGCCTTGGCCGTCATCCGGCGGTGAACGGCATCGACCTTCATCTGGAGCCGGGGCAGCTTGTCGGCGTCATCGGTCCCAATGGCGCGGGCAAGTCGACGCTGATTCGCGCCATGCTGAGCCTCGTAAAGCGGGAGAGCGGTTCCGTCCTGATCGACGGCGCCGCCAGTGCACGATTGACCCGGCGGGAAATCGCCAGGCGCATCGCCTATCTGCCGCAGGGCCAGACCCTGCACTGGCCGCTGGCGGTGGAGCGGCTGGTGGCGCTGGGCCGGATGCCGCATCTGGGGCCTTTGTCGCGCCTCTCGGCGGAGGATGAAGCGCTGATCGACGCCGCGCTGGCCCGCGCCGATGTGCTGCATCTGAAGGGGCGGGTGGCGACCGAACTGTCAGGCGGGGAGCGTGCCCGCGTGCTGCTGGCCCGCGCCCTGGCGGTCGGCGCGCCCGCTTTGATCGCGGATGAGCCGCTGGCCGCGCTCGATCCGGGGCATCAGATCGATGTGATGGATCTGCTCAAGGGCGAGGCGAAGGCTGGTTCGCTGGTCGTCACCGTTTTGCACGATCTCAGCATGGCGGCACGCTATTGCGACCGGCTGGTGCTGATGGATCGCGGTTCGCTGGTGGCGGACGGCGCGCCTCTGGACGTGCTGACGGAGGAGAGGCTTGCCCGCGTCTACGGCATTTCCGCCCGCATCGACGCGAGCGGAGACTGGCCGCTGATTTTGCCCACCGGGCGGGTCAAAGGCTGACCTCAGCCGCTACTCCGCGAAGGCTCTGGGCGCTGGCGCGACCACCGTGAAAGCGCCGGCCCCGATTTCGGAAACCTCCAGCGCCCGCTCGGCAATGCCGTCGCGTCCGAAGCGGAACGCCCCGTCGATCCCCGCAAAGCCGCCCGCATCGCGCAGCCGCGCCGCCGGGAAGGTCGTGCCCGGCTTCCAGTCCCGCGCGATCCGCACCGTCAGCAGCACCGAATCATAGCCCAAGGCCGACAGCCGGAACGGCGCATTGCCGTAGCGCGCCCGATATTTGGTCGCGAGCTGGCCGTAGAGGCCGTCCGAAACGCTGGCGAACCACGCCCCGCGCAGCACCGGGCTGGACGCCAGGCCGCTGTCGGTGTTCCACAATTCCGTGCCCAGCAGCCGCGCCGTCCCGCCGCCATTCTTCCGCACGATGGGCGCGACCTGCATCGCCACCCGGCCGCTGTCCGCGATCAGCAGCGCGTCATAGCTGGACGAGGCCTGCAATTTCCTGACCGCCGCCGTGATCGAGGCGGCCGACCGGTCGAAGGTCTGCATCGACACCACGGTCCCGCCCGCACCCTCTACCGCGCGCAGCAGGGCGGTGCCCGCCCGCTCGCCATAGACGCCCTTGGGCACCAGCGCGGCGAAATGCGACAGCCCCTTGCCCTTGGCGAATTCGACGACGCGCTCGATCGACTGGTTGGGGTTGTAGCCCATGATGTAGACGCCGTTGCCCGCGACGCTGGTGTCGTTGGAGAAGCTGATCACCGGCACGTTCGCCCGCGCCGCGATCGGCCCGACGATCCGCGCATCTTCCGCCAGCAGCGGCCCCAGGATCAGCTTGTTGCCGTCCGCCAGCGCCTTGTTCGCCGCCGCCGCCGCGCCCGTGCCGGTGTCATAGGTGGTGATGCGCACCTTGTCGGCCTTGGTATCCAGCAGCGCCAGCGTGGTCGCGTTGGCGATGGATTGACCGACGCCTGCATTGGGACCGCTCATCGGCACCAGCAGCGCGACCCGGTGGCGCAGCGTGTCGGTGGGCAGGCCTTCGGTCACGTCGGGGCCGGTCTGGGTCGGGCCGGTCTGGACCGGGCCTGGCCCCTTGGGCACGATGGACTGACAGGCGGCGACCAGCAAAGCCGTCGCGGCGAACAAAATCCGCCCGGCGCGTTGCATTGAAGCGAACAAGTCCGCTTGCCGGGGGGCATCCGTCTCTGTCATCTGGCGTCCTTATGGAAACTGATATGAATCTGGGTTCTTCGGGGCTTGAGGCTGGGCTTTACATCGTTGCAGGGCCGATCGGCAACCTTGGAGACCTTACCCCCCGCGCGGCGGAAGTCCTGCGGCTGGCCGATGTGGTCGCCGTGGAAGATACACGGGTCAGCGCGCGTTTGCTGCGCCATGCCGGGTCGGACCGGCCGATGGTGCCCTATCACGACCATAGCGCCGAAGGAGTGCGCGCCCGGCTGATCGAGCGGATGGCGAGCGAATCGGTGGCGCTGCTGTCGGACGCGGGCACGCCGCTCATCTCCGATCCGGGTTACAAGCTGGTCCGCGATGCCCGCGCCGCCGGTCGCAGGATCACGACGTTGCCCGGCCCCAGCGCCGTCATCGCCGCGCTCACCCTGTCGGGCCTGCCGACCGACCGTTTCCTGTTCATGGGCTTCCTGCCGTCGAAGCAGAAGGCGCGGGGCGATGTGTTGGGTGAGGTGGCTTCCCTGCGCGCCACGCTGGTCTTCTACGAAAGCGGCCCGCGCCTCTCGGAAAGCCTTGCCGCCATGGCCGAGCATCTGGGCGACCGCGAAGCCGCCGTCTCCCGCGAGATCAGCAAAACCTTCGAGGAAACGGCCACCGGCACCTTGAACCAACTTTCCGCCCGCTATGCCGACGCGCCGCCCAAGGGCGAGATCGTGGTCATCGTCGGCCCGCCGGGAGAAGCGCCCCCGGCCAGTGCGGAGGATGCCGACGCCGCGCTTCTGGAAGCGATGGAGCGCCTTCCCATCTCCAAGGCGGCGGGCGAGGTCGCGAAGAAACTCGGCCTCGACCGCCGCGCCCTTTATGACCGCGCGCTGGAACTCAAAGCTTGAAGAAGCAGGTAGCCGAAAAGCGGGGACGGCAGGCGGAACGCATCGCCGGCTGGTGGCTGCGGCTGAAGGGCTGGCAGATCGTCGGCCGCCGGATGCGCACGCCCGCGGGCGAGGTCGATCTGGTCGCCCGGCGCGGCAGGATGCTGGCCTTCGTCGAGGTGAAGGCCCGCGCCACCGGCGCCGATCTCGACCTCGCCATAGACGAACGCCGCCTTTCGCGGGTGGCTGCGGCGGCGGAAATCCTCTTCCACGACCTCGCAAAACCGGGGGATGACATGCGAATCGACGTGATGCTCCTTGCGCCGGGCCGTCCGCCGCGCCATCTGGCGAATGTCTGGCATGGGGGATAGCGTTCTATCACTCATCCCGTTCGCCCTGTTCCAGCGAGCCGCTTGTCTCGTTGGAATGTCGAAGGGTTGTACTTCTCTTCAAGAAAGGGAGGGGCTTCGAAAGGCTCAGCCCGAACGGTAGGAAAAGATAGTCGATGACCACGCAGCTCAACCCGCTCACCGTCGCCGTGCAGATGGACCCGATGGAAGGGATCAGGATCGGCGGCGATTCGACCTTCCACATCATGCTGGCGGGGCAGGCGAGGGGGCACAGCCTTTATCATTATCTCGCCACCGACCTCACTTACCGCGACGGCCGCGTGCTGGCCAGGGCGCGCCCGGTGAAGGTGCAGAAGGTCGAGGGCGATCATTATGTCTTCGGTGAGCCGGAGATGCTGGACCTGGGCCGCGATGTCGATGTGGTGCTGATGCGGCAGGATCCGCCCTTCGACCTCAGCTACATCACCGCCACGCACCTTCTGGAGCGGGTGCAGGAAGAGACGCTGGTGGTGAACGACCCTGCCTCCGTCCGCAACGCGCCGGAAAAGCTGTTCGTGCTCGATTATGCGCGCTTCATGCCGCCGACCATGATCACCCGCGACCTGGAGGAGGTGAAGAGCTTCCTTGCCCAGCATGGCGAAGTCGTGGTGAAGCCGCTTTACGGCAATGCGGGCAACGCTGTCTTCCATGTCGGGCGGTCCGGCGCGAATCTCTCCGCGCTGGTGGAACTGTTCAACGCCTCCTGGGTCGAACCCTTCATGGTGCAGGCCTTCATTCCCGGCGTCGCGGAGGGCGACAAGCGCATCGTGCTGGTCGACGGCGAAGTCGCGGGCGCGGTCAACCGCATCCCCGGTGCGGGCGAAATCCGCTCCAACCTCGCCGTCGGCGGTTCCGCCGCGAAGACCGTACTGACCGATCGCGAGCTGGAAATCTGCGAAGCCCTTGGCCCGGAACTCAAGCGGCGCGGACTGCTGTTCGTCGGCATCGACGTGATCGGCGGCGAATGGCTGACGGAGATCAACGTGACCTCGCCCACCGGCATCGTCTCCATCGACGCCTTCAACGGTACGGATACCGGTGGCATGATCTGGGACGCCATCGACGCTCGGCTGGCGGCGCGGGCGGCCGCTTGAACCGTCCCGCCGGATCATGACCGACTGGGTTCTCCGCCTGATCGACGCGGGCGGCTATTGGGGCATTTTCGCCCTGATGATCATAGAGAATGTGTTTCCGCCGATCCCGTCCGAACTCATCATGGGCATTGGCGGCATCCGCGTCGGGCAGGGGCGGATGGACATGGGCTGGCTGTTGTTCGCGGGCACGGCGGGCACGACCGTCGGCAATTATTTCTGGTATCTGATCGGCCATATATTGGGTTTCGGCCGCCTGAAACCGCTGGTCGACCGTTATGGCCGCTGGGCGACGCTGGAATGGCATGACGTCGAAAAGCTCGATCACATCTTCGGCAAATATGGGCAGATCGTGGTGTTCGTCTTCCGCTTCATGCCCGCCTTCCGCACGATGATATCGCTGCCCGCCGGGCTGTTCCGCATGGGGCATGCGCGCTTCCTGCTCTGGACCATGGGCGGCGCGCTGGTGTGGAATATCATCCTTGCCTATGCGGGCTACATACTGGGGCAGAATTTCCGCGACATCGACAAATATGTGGGGCCGGTGGCGACGGCCTGCGTGGTGGGGGCCGTCATCTTCTATCTCTGGCGACTGGCGACCTGGAAGCCGCGCGGCTAAGCCCGCGGATGCGCGTTCCGGTAGATATCGAGGAGATGCGCCGCATCCACCTGCGTATAGATTTGCGTGGATGACAGGCTGGCATGGCCCAGCAGTTCCTGCAACGACCGTAAATCCGCCCCGCGCCCCAGCAGATGCGTCGCGAAACTGTGCCGCAGCGCATGCGGCGTCGTCCGGTCGGACAACCCCAGCCGCCCCCTGGCCCCCTGCACCGCCCGGCGAATCAAAGCGGGGGACAGCGGACCGCCCCGCGCCCCCCGGAACAAGGGCGCGTCCTTCTCCTGCCTGAAGGGACAGAGCGCCACATAGCCCTCCATCGCGCTCCGCACCTGGGGCAGCAACGGCACGATGCGCGTCTTGCCCCGCTTGCCCGTCACCCGCAGCGTCTCGCCCAGCGGCAGCACCACCCCGGTCAGACCCAGCGCCTCCCCGATGCGCAGGCCCGCCCCATAGAGCAGCAGCAGCACCGCCCAGTCCCGTGCGCCGATCCATTCTTCCCGCGCCGTTTCGGCAATGTCCCCGGCCAGCGCCACGGCCTCGTCAGGGGATATCGGGCGGGGCAGGCCGCGCTTCACGCGAGGCCCCTTCAGCATCGGCACCCGCGCATCCTCGCCGCCGACGAACCTCAGGAAGCCGCGCACCGCCGACAATTCCCGCGCCGCCGACACATTGCCGATGCCGTCCATCCGCCGCACCGTCAGGAAGGCGCGCAGGTCGGCCTGATCGATCCCCGCCAGCATCGCCGCCGTCACCGTTTCGCCGCGATGCTCCTCCAGAAAGGCCACCAGCCGCTCGGCGGTCGCCACATAGGCGCGCACCGTATGCACCGAACGCCGCCGGTCGAGCGCCAGATGCCGCCGCCATTGTTCGCAAAGATCGCCCGAAGCCGCCATGGCGACCATAGTAGAGCAGGGGATCGCCCTTGAAAACCGCCCGAAAATGGGCACATGGGATGGGATATGGCAACTCCCTTCGATCTGGCCGACCTTCCGACCGGCACGCTGATGCGGCTTTCCCCGCTGGTGGCCCGCGTGCTGGCGCCCAACCCCTCGCCCTTCACCTATACGGGCACGCAGACCTATGTGGTGGGCGGGGATGATGTGGCGGTGATCGATCCCGGCCCGGACGACCCCGCGCATCTCGACGCGCTGCTGGCGGCGATAGGCGGCCGTGCGGTCAGGGCGATCCTCTGCACCCACACCCATCGCGACCACAGCCCCGCCGCCGCGCCGCTGAGCGCGCTGACCGGCGCGCCCGTCATCGGCTGCGCGCCGCTGACGCTGGACGATGACGGCCCCCGCGCCGACGCCGCCTTCGACGCCGCCTATCGCCCGGACCGGGTGCTGAAGGACGGCGAACAGATGGGCGGGGAGGGCTGGACGCTCGCCGCCGTGGCCACGCCCGGCCATACCTCCAACCATCTCTGCTTTGCGCTTCTGGAGGAAAGGGCGCTCTTCACCGGGGATCATGTGATGGGCTGGTCCACCAGCATCGTTTCGCCGCCCGACGGGGACATGGCCGCCTATATGGCCTCGATGCAGCGGCTGCTGGAGCGGACCGACAAGGTTTATTATCCGGCCCATGGCGATCCGGTCGACAATCCGCAGCGGCTGGTGCGCGGCATGATGGGCCACCGCAAGCAGCGCGAAGGCCAGATTGTGCGCTTCTTGGAACGCAACGGCGCGTCGGAAATCCCGGCCATGGTTACCGAAATGTACAAGGGCGTCGACCCGCGCCTGCACAGCGCGGCGGGGCGCTCCGTCCTGGCCCATCTGATCGACCTCGACGGACGCGGCATCGCCGCCGTGACGGGGGACGGGCGATGGCAGTTGCGCTGAAAAACGCCATGCCGTCCCGATCCCCCGTCAACGAGATGCTGGCCAACGAGCGCAACCCCCGCTAGGGGCGCGCATGGAGGCCTGAGAGGAGTGAGGCACATGACTGCGATGACCACCATCCCGCAGGGGATCGACCTGCGCGCGGAGATCGACCGGCTGCGCAAGGAACGCAACGCCGTCATCCTGGGCCATTATTATCAGAAGCCGGAAATCCAGGATCTGTCGGATTTCGTCGGCGACTCCCTCGAACTGTCGCGCAAGGCGGCGGAGACGGACGCGGACGTCATCGCCTTTTGCGGCGTGCGCTTCATGGCGGAAACGGCGAAGATTCTCTCCCCGGAAAAGATCGTCGTCCTGCCCGACATGGACGCCGGTTGCAGCCTGGAGGACAGTTGCCCGCCCGCGCAGTTCAAGGCCTTCCGCGAGGCCCATCCCGATCATATCGCGCTCAGCTACATCAACTGCTCGGCGGAGGTGAAGGCGCTCAGCGACATCATCGTCACCAGTTCCTCGGCGGAAAAGATCCTGTCCCAGATTCCGAAGGAGCAGAAGATCATCTTCGGCCCCGACAAGCATCTGGGCGGCTATCTGAAGCGCAAGCTGGGCCGCGACATGCTGCTCTGGCCGGGCGTCTGCATCGTGCATGAGGCGTTCAGCGAGACCGAATTGCTGAAGCTGAAGGCCCAGCACCCGCAAGCGCCCATCGCCGCGCACCCGGAATGCCCGCCCTATATCGTTGACCATGCCGATTATGTCGGATCGACCAGCGGCATATTGGAATTTTCCAAGACCATGCCCGGCGATACGCTGATCGTCGCCACCGAACCGCACATCATCCACCAGATGCAGAAGGCGGTCCCGGACAAGACTTTCATCGGCGCGCCCGGCGCGGACGGCAATTGCAACTGCAATATCTGCCCGTACATGGCGCTCAACACGATGGAAAAGCTGTACCTTGCGCTCCGCGACCTCCAGCCGCGCATCGAGATGGACGAGGAACTGCGCCTCGGCGCGAAGAAGAGCCTTGACCGTATGCTCGCCATGGCGAGCGGCACGGTGGGGCAGGGGGATTTGGGGGCGCGCTGATGGAACCCATGGTCACGGCTGTGGGGGTCGCGCGCCGCCATAATATATCGGACAAGAGATTGCGGGGCATCTTGCGCCGGGATTGGCCATGGGCCAGGCGCAAGAATGACTTCTGGACTTTCCCGGCCGACAGCGAACAGGCAGCCATGATGGAAATGATCGCGAAACGGCTGGCCGGATCATGAGCTTTGCGCTTCCCGGCTTCGACCTCGACGCCTTCGTCGCCTCCACTCTGGCGGAGGATCTCGGCCCCGACGGCCGCGATGTGACCAGTGAGGCGGTGATCCCCGCCGACGCCATCTTCGACGGAGTGATGGACAGCCGCGACGCGGTGACGCTGGCGGGCCTGCCGATCGCCGCCGCCTTCTTCCGCGCGCTGGACCCGGATGTGGAGATCGAACTGCTGAAGCAGGATGGCGACCGTGTCGCGGCAGGCACCGACATCATGCGCATCCGGGGCAAGGCCCGCGCCATGCTGACCGCCGAGCGATCCGCGCTCAACACCGTCCAGCATCTGACCGGCATCGCCAGCCTGACCCGCGCCTATGTCGACGCGATCCTGGGCACCGGCGCGACCCTGCTCGACACGCGCAAGACCATTCCGGGCCTCCGCCTGCTGGAGAAATACGCTACCCGCATGGGCGGCGCGACCAACCACCGCATGGGGCTATGGGATGCGGCGATGATCAAGGACAATCATGTCGCCGTCGCCGGATCGGTCGAGGAAGCCGTCCGCCGCGCCGCCGCCGCCGGCATCGCCAGCATCATCGTGGAGGTCGACCGCGTCGACCAGATCGAACCCGCGCTCGCCGCGGGGGCCACGCACCTCCTGCTCGACAATATGGACGCGCCCACCCTGCGCGGCGCGGTCACGCTGGTCGGCGGACGGGTGCCGACCGAAGCGTCGGGCGGCGTCACGTTGGAAACCATTCGCGCCAAGGCGGAAACCGGCGTCACCTATATCAGCGTCGGCCGCCTGACCCAGTCGGCGCCCGCCGCCGATATCGGGCTGGATTTCGCCTTTGCTTAAAGTTGCGGCGTCCCCCACCTGAAGAGCCGCCGCCATCGGCTGTCAGTTCATGCGAATAGGTCGCCCAGGAAATCGACCATCGAACGGAAGCTGCGCCGGTCGGCGTCGGGCTGATAGGCCAGGCCCCTTTCCGGCATTTTCGCATCATGGTCGGTGAAGGCGTGGCCGGTGCGGCCATAGGCGTGGATTTGCCAGTCGCAGCCGGCGTCGGTCAGTTCCTTCGCCAGTGCGACGGTGGATTCCGGCGGGGCGATCGGGTCGTCCCAGCCGTGGCAGACCAGCAATTTCGCCGTGATCCTCGCATTGGGGAAGGGCGGCGCTTCGTAGACGCCGTGGAAGCTGACGCCGCCCGCGATGTCGGCGCCGGAACGGGCCAGGTCGAGCACGCATCGACCGCCGAAGCAGAAGCCGATGGCGGCGGTGCGGCTCTCGTCCGCTTCGGGCAGGGATTTCAGCAGGGCATGGGCGGCGTTCACCCGGTCGCGCAGCAGGGCGCGGTCCGCGTTCAGTTCGGCCATGTAGCGGCCCATGTCGGGATCGGCGCGGGTGGTGCGCTTGCCCTGACCGAAGACGTCCACGACCAGGACGGTGTAGCCCAGCGCCGCGACCTTTTCGGCATAGGCGAAATCGGCTTCCTTGGTGCCCAGCACATTGGGGAAGAGCAGAATGGCAGGGCGTGGGGAGGGGGCCGCATCATCGAGCACCGCCATGCTCTCGAACAGGCCGCCGGGGCCTTCATGCATGGTGACGCGGCGGACGATGGTCATGGCGTGGTTCCTCATTTCTAGGTGAGTCGGGAGGCGGTAATAGGAGGCATTGGGGTCGGCAGGTTTGGCGGATAAGGCGTCAAAGACTGCCATATCCCGGAGCTTCGCCCCGCGCGTTGCCGTCGATGCGGGTCGGGCGTTTCCAGCCGATGCGGGGGCGTTTGCGCAGGCGAAGCGTCGGCCAGTCGCCCCGGTCGGCGCGTTCGGCAAGGCGCATGCCCTGGGCGCGATAGGCGGCGAGGACGGCGTCGGCCTGTTCCTTGAGCAGGCCCGCCAGCACGATCGTGCCCCCTTCCTCCACCAGCGCGCAGAGCGACGGCGCGAGTTCGATCAGCGGCCCGGCCAGGATGTTGGCGATCAGCAGGTCATAGGGCGCGCGCGTGGCGATGGCCGGGTGATCGACGCCCGCCGCCGTATAGAGGGCGAGCTGGCCCTGCCCCTTGCCCGTCGCGATGCCATTGGCGGCGGCATTGGCGGCGCTGATCTCCACGGCGACCGGATCGATGTCCGACGCCGTCGCATAGGCCCTGGGCCAAAGGTGCAGCGCCGCGAAGGCGAGCAGGCCGGTGCCGGTGCCGATATCCGCGACATTGCCGAATCGCATGCCGACGCGGCGCATCCGGTCGAGCATGACCAGGCAGCCCGCCGTGGTTTCATGCTGGCCGGTGCCGAAGGCGCGGCTGGCCTCTATCAGGAAGTTGACGTGGCCGGGCGCCGCCGGGTCGCCGGGAAGGTTGCGGACGTGGAAGCGGCCTGCGGTGACGGGTTCCAGGCCCTGCTGGCTCAACGTCACCCAATCTTCGTCGGGCAGTTGTTCGACCTGCGGCCTTGTGCCGGCGGCGCTGGGGACGAGGGACCGGAGCAGCTTGATCGCGGCGGGGCCGGGCTGGCCCTCGAAATAGGCGTCGAGGCGCCACTTGTCTTCATTGTCCGGTTCCGCCTCGCTGGTCATCAGCACGGGCGGGCGGTCCATCAGCGCGAAGGCGGCGATATCGCCGTCCAGCGCTTCCGCCTCGGCGCGGGTGCAGGGGAAGGTGACTTTCCAGCTTTGCGCCTTGGACTCGCCGGGCGCGGTGGGGGGGACGGCTTCGTTCATGCCGCCGCCTTTAGACCTTTGCGGGAAAGAGGGAAAGCGGGTGGTGGATTGTAAGCTTTGGGTGGAGAGCGGACGTTCAGTTTTCCGTTCGGGCTGAGCGAACGGATATCTAATGTCCGCCATTGGCCAAAACCGGCCGTCAGGCTACCTGCTTGCCGAAGTCGGAGGAGGCGGCGCGCAAGCTGGAGAGCTTGCCTTCCACGCTCATGAAGCCGCGTTCGAGCTGGTCGATTTCCGACGCCACCACTTCCGTATCCTGGCGGATCGCGCTGATGGTCGAGGACATGGAGTCGGCGGCCAGCGCGGTTTCGTCCACCGCCGCCGTGATCATCGTCACCGTCTGCGCCTGCGCGTCCATGGCGTGGCGGATGCGTTCGGCGCTGGCCTGAACCTCTCCCACCGTGTCGCGGATGCGTTCGTTGGTTTCGACCGACTGGCGAGTCGACGCCTGGATGTCGGCGATCTTGCCCGCAATCTCGTCCGTGGCGCGGGCGGTCTGGTTGGCGAGGCTCTTCACCTCCTGCGCGACCACGGCGAAGCCGCGTCCGGCGTCTCCGGCGCGGGCCGCCTCGATCGTGGCGTTGAGCGCGAGCAGGTTGGTCTGGCCCGCAATGTCGCGGATCAGGCCCAGGATCGATTCGATCGACTTGGCATGTTCGGACAGGGTGGTGGACATGGCGACGGCATCGCCGGACTGGCGCGCGGCGCGCTGGGCGACGCCGGCGGCGCTTTCCACCTCGGTCCGGGCATCTTCGATGGCGCGGATCAGGCCGGCGGACGTGCGGGCGGCTTCGCGCATGGCGAGGGCGGATTGCTCGGCGGCGGCGGCGACTTCCGACGCCTTGCCCAGCATGCCGCGGGTGGCGGCCGACGCATCCTTCGCCTGTTCACGCAGCGATTCGCCCAATTGCGACGCGCCGTCGATTTCTCCCACGATCCGCTGTTCGAACATCGTGCCGAAGCGCTGGCGCTCGTTGCGCTGGGCTTCGGCCTCGTCGCTGGCGAGCACATTTGCCATCAGGCCAGCGTCGACCATGCTCACCTGCATCATGATATGGATCAGCCGGCGGCGGTCCGCTTCCACTTCCGCGCGTTGCCAGATAAGGTCGATCAGCTTTTCGTTTGCCGCCGCCACGGGCAGCAGCACCGCGCGCAGCGGCGCGCCCTGCTTGCGGGCATGGCGCACGCAGGCGACGGAGGACAGCGCCCATTCGCCCGCTTCATAATAGCCCAGCTTCTGGCGCACATATTCATGCGCCTCCGTCTCGATCTTGGCGAGCGTGGACGGGCTGAGCTTGTTCCGCAAATTCGCGTGATCAAGATAGGAATCGAAAAAGGTGCGCGCAGCCACCGTCATATTCTCGCCCACCAGGTCGCGGATCTGGCGCAGGCCCTTCGCCAGCTCCCCATGCGGGTCGACCTCCCTCATCATCGTCAGGATGGTGCTTTTGGGAATGGCGGCTGAAGTCATGTGCGGCAGAACCCCAAATTGGTCTCTTGGTCCCGTCGGGTGATAGCGCCATTTGGTTAATCACTTCTTAGCCCATGACGGCCTGCTGCCCTTTATCGATCCATCGCCTGGTCAGGGCGGCTTGCCCTCTTCGCGGATCGCTCCTAAGGGGACGGGACTCGAGGGACAAACATCAGGGACGTAGGGAAGATATGGCGCGAACCACGAGCCGGCCGCTCTCGCCGCATTTGACGATCTGGAAATGGGGCCCCGCAATGGCCGTCTCCATCATGCACCGCGTGACCGGTAACGGTCTGGCGACGGCGGGGGCATTGGGTCTGGTCTGGTGGCTGATGGCCGCCGCCTCCGGCCCGGAAGCCTATGCGACCTTCGTGACATGCGCGACATCGCCTATCGGCTATCTGGTGATGGCGGGATTGAGCTGGTTCTTCTTCCAGCATCTCTGCTCCGGCTTGCGCCATTTCGTGCTCGACATGGGCGCGGGCTATGAGCTGACGAACAACAAGCTCTGGTCGGTGCTGACCTTCGTCCTGTCGACGCTTCTCACCATCGCCTTCTGGGCCGCCATCTGCACGGGGAAATTCTGATGGGTAACGGAACCGGAATCGGTCGCGTCCGCGGTCTTGGATCGGCCAGGCATGGCGCGCATCACTGGCTGGCGCAGCGCTATACCGCCATCGGCAACCTGTTGCTGGTGCTGTGGCTGCTGTTCAGCCTGATCGCCCTGCCGGGCCTGGATTATCACAGCGTCGTGGGCTGGATCGCCCATCCGCTGGTCGCGGTGCCGCTGATGCTGATGGTCGTCAGCATCTTCTGGCACCTGCGCCTGGGCATGCAGGTGATGCTGGAGGATTATGTCCATGACAAGGGTCTGGCGTTCCTCTCCATGCTGCTGCTGAACTTCTATGCCTTTGGCGGCGCGGCCGCGGGCGTCTTCGCGATCGCCAAGATCGCCTTCACGGGGATCGTCGAATAATGAGCGAAGCCTACAAGATCATCGACCACACCTACGACACGGTCGTCGTGGGTGCTGGCGGCTCCGGCCTGCGCGCCACCATGGGCAGCGCGGAGGCGGGCCTGAAGACCGCCTGCATCACCAAGCTGTTCCCGACCCGCAGCCACACTGTGGCGGCGCAGGGCGGCATCGCGGCGTCGCTGGGCAACAACTCGCCCGACCACTGGACCTGGCACATGTACGACACCGTCAAGGGGTCTGACTGGCTGGGCGACCAGGATGCGATCGAATATATGGTGCGCGAGGCGCCCGCCGCCGTGATCGAGCTGGAACATGCCGGCGTGCCGTTCAGCCGCAACGACAATGGGACGATCTACCAGCGTCCCTTCGGCGGCCACATGCAGAATATGGGCGCCGGGCCGCCGGTGCAGCGCACCTGCGCCGCCGCCGACCGTACCGGCCATGCGATGCTGCACGCTCTGTATCAGCAGAGCTTGAAGTACGACGCCGACTTCTACATCGAATATTTCGCCCTCGACCTGATCATGGAAAATGGCGAGTGCCGGGGCGTGATCGCCCTCTGCATGGAAGACGGCTCGATCCACCGCTTCCGCAGCAAGGCGGTCGTGCTGGCGACGGGCGGTTATGGCCGTGCCTATTTCTCCGCCACTTCGGCGCATAGCTGCACCGGCGACGGCGGCGGCATGGTGCTGCGCGCTGGCCTGCCGCTCCAGGATCTGGAGTTCGTGCAGTTCCACCCGACCGGCATTTACGGCGCGGGCGTACTCATCACCGAAGGCGCGCGCGGCGAGGGCGGCTACCTCACCAATTCCGAGGGCGAGCGCTTCATGGAGCGCTATGCGCCGTCCGCGAAGGATCTGGCGTCGCGTGACGTCGTCTCGCGCTCGATGGCGATGGAAATGCGCGAGGGGCGCGGCGTGGGGCCGAACAAGGATCACATCTTCCTGCACCTCGACCATATCGATCCCAAGGTGCTGGCGGAGCGTCTGCCGGGCATTACCGAAAGCGGCAAGATTTTCGCGGGCGTGGACCTCACCCGTCAGCCGCTGCCGGTGACGCCGACCGTCCACTACAATATGGGCGGCATCCCCTGTAACTATCATGGACAGGTGGTGACCAAGGTCGGCGACGATCCGGAAGTCGTCGTGCCGGGCCTCTATGCGGTCGGCGAAGCGGCCTGCGTGTCGGTCCATGGCGCGAACCGCCTGGGTTCCAACTCGCTGATCGACCTTGTCGTGTTCGGCCGCGCCACCGGCCTGCACCTCAAGGAAACGATCAAGCCCAACGGCTCGCACCGTCCGCTGCCGAGCGATGCCGCCGATCTGGCGCTGAGCCGCCTCGATCATTATCGCAACGCCAAGGGCGGCTCACCCACGGCGAAGATCCGTCTCGAAATGCAGCACACCATGCAGAAGCATGCCGCCGTGTTCCGCGACAGCGCGCTGCTGGCCGAGGGCGTCACCAAGATGACGCAGGTCAACCAGAGCTTGGCTGATGTTGGCGTATCGGATCGCTCGCTGATCTGGAACACCGACCTGATCGAGACGCTGGAGCTGGACAACCTGATGTCGCAGGCGGTCTGCACCATGGTCAGCGCCGAAAACCGCAAGGAAAGCCGCGGCGCCCACGCGCATGAGGATTTCCCGAACCGCGACGACGCCGAATGGATGAAGCACACCGTAAGCTGGTTCGAAGGCTGGGGCGGCAAGAGCGGCAAGGTGACGCTCGATTACCGCCCGGTGCACGATTACACGCTCACGGACGAAGCGGAATATATCAAGCCCAAGGCCCGCGTTTACTAAGATGCGCTGTCATGGGAGATGAGAAGAGGGCGGGCCGCAAGGTTCCGCCCTTTCTTTTCGGGAATGCCGCACGCCTTCACTCATCCCGGATGCTTGCCACATCAACATTTCTATATTATTCGAAATATCGAAATGAAGAGAGACGATTCCGCGATGTCGCAAATGCGCATGGACTCGCCGGATGGGCGTGCGCCGATGTTTCTGCCCGATGCCGTCGAAGCTCTTTCGGCGCTTGCTCACCTGCACCGCCTGGCCGTTTTCCGGCTGTTGGTGCAGGCTGGCCCGGATGGCCTTCCAGCCGGTGAAATTGCTCGTGAAGTCGGGGCGTTGCCCAACACCTTGTCCACCCATCTGACGATTCTGGCCCAGGCCGGATTGATCCAGTCACGCCGGGAAGGGCGGTCGATCATCTATTCGGCCGACTATGACGGCATGCGCCGCCTGCTGGCCTTTCTCGTCGCCGATTGTTGCGCCGGGCGCCCGGAAATTTGCGGTTTCCTTACCGGCATGGCGGCAAGCTTTTGCGAACCCCGATGAATCAGGCAAGGAGATTCGCGGCCGAATGCGTCGGAACGGCGATGCTGCTCGCCGTCGTCATCGGTTCGGGCATCATGGGCGAACGCCTTGCCGATGGAAATATCGCCCTGGCCCTGCTGGGCAACAGCATCGCGACCGGAGCGGCCCTTGTGGTATTGATCCAGATATTCGGTCAGGTGTCGGGCGCGCACTTCAACCCAGCCGTCACCATGATCGCCGGCCTGCGTCGTCAATTGCCCCTGTCGACAACCGCACTGCATGTCGCGGCGCAATTCGTCGGCGCCGCCACTGGCGTCTGGATGGCGCATGCCATGTTCGCGGAACCGCTGATGCAGATTTCCCCAAAGCTGCGCGATGGCCCAGCGCAGGGATTTTCGGAGTTCGTGGCGACCTTCGGCCTCATCGGCACCATCCTTGGAACGGAACGGTCGCGGCCGGCCTTCGTCCCGCTTGCCGTGGGTCTTTACATCACCGCCGCCTATTGGTTCACGGCTTCGACATCCTTCGCCAATCCGGCGGTGACGGCCGCCCGCACCCTCACCGCCAGTTTCGCCGGGATTGCGCCAGCCTCCGCACCCTTGTTCATCGCGGCGCAGCTTTTGGGCGCGCTGGCGGCGACCGTCTTTTTCACATGGTTATTCCAAGAGGATGTTCGCGATGAACGATGCATTCCCCATCACGATCTACCATAATCCCGATTGCGGCACGTCCCGCAATGCGCTGGCGATGATCGAGGCGGCTGGATATCGCCCGGAGATCGTCGACTATCGCCTCATCGGCTGGACCCGTCCGCAACTGGAGCAATTGTCCGCCGCCATGGCCATGGCGCCTCGCGCCCTGTTGCGTGAAAAGGGAATGCCCACGTCGCAATTGGGCCTGCTGGAGGATGGCGTATCCGACGCCGACATCATCGATGCCATGGTTGAACATCCGATTCTGGTGAACCGGCCGATCGTCGTTACGCCCAATGGAGTGAAGCTGTGCCGCCCATCAGAACGGGTGCTTGACCTTCTCGACAAACGGCCGGAGCATTTCGTCAAGGAAGATGGCGAAATCCTGTTCTGAACGGATGGAGCAGATTCCGATCCGGACCGCATCGGTTCGGCTGCTCCAGGCTTTTGCTTTGCCGCGGTTTGCCTGGAAAACGTTCCATATCGGGCTGGCGCACCGCGTCATCTCGTTCTAAGTCTTTCCCTGATGACGATTGATCCGCTGGTGCTGTTGCAGGCCTATGCCATCGGCGTGTTTCCCATGTCGGATGACCGGGAAGCGGACGAGGTGTACTGGATCGAACCCAAGCGCCGGGCGATCATGCCGCTCGACGGCTTCCATATCTCCCATTCGCTTGCCAAGACGATCCGTCGGGAGAGGTTCCGCGTCACCGCCAATCGCGACTTCGCGGGGATCGTCCAGCTTTGCGCGCAGGCCGCCCCGGACAGACCCTCGACCTGGATCAACCATCCGATCGAGCGCGCCTACCGCCATTTGCATGAAATCGGTTTCGCCCACAGCGTCGAGGTGTGGGAGGGGGAGGAACTGGTCGGCGGCCTTTATGGCGTGGCGCTGGGCCGGGCTTTCTTCGGCGAAAGCATGGTGTCGCGGCGGACCGATGCGTCGAAGGTGGCGCTGGCCTGGCTGACGGCGCGGATGCGGTTCGGCGGCTTCACCCTGCTCGACTGCCAGTTCATGACCGATCATCTGCGATCGCTGGGCGCGATCGAAATCAGCCAGCGCGACTATCTTCAATCGTTGGAAGGGGCGCTCGACGGCGTGGCGCTGGGGGCGGGACGCGGCGTGTTGGCGGGCGGCTCCGGGGTCTGGGCCGCGCTGGCATTTTCGCCGCTGGCCGGGGATGACTGGGCAGGTCCGCCAGCCGATACCTCCCCCTTGTCGCCCAGCTTCACCGTGTCGGGGCCGGTTTCGGGCCATGACATCGTGCAGCTTCTGACCCAGACGTCATAGATCGGGTGCTGCACCACATTGCGGTCGGGCCGTTCCCTGAACAGCCAGCCGGAGAAATTGCGGCGCCATTTATTGTCGGCAGTGCTGCGCACGTCCAGTTGCACGAAAGCGCCGGTTTCCTGGACATTTTCCCAGGGCGCTGTTGTTTCGCAGGCTTGCAGCCGGACGATGGCGTCGCCCACGCGCAGCGCTTCGCCGGGCTTCATCCGCAGGTCGGTGGTGATGCCGTTGCGCTTGTTGAGCAGGCCGATCACCGCCACCCGCTCGTTCATCGGCGTGCCGGTCAGGGCCGACTCGCCGCCATCGCGGATCTTCTGCCCTTCGATGCGGACGGGGCCGGTCCGGTTTTCCGTCGGCATGTCGTCGCCGCCGCAGCCCGCGAGGATCAGCGTGCAGCCGAGAATCGGCAGGAAGCGTCCCGCCGGGCGCCGCGTCATGATGCGTCGGGGCTCCACGCCTCATAGTCGCCGGTCGCCTTCTGGCGCTGGCCGCCCTTTTCCAGCGCGCCCGATGGGCGATAGGCCTGGGCCGTGCCTGTGGCGTTGGGGGTGAAGTCCTTTTCCCAGATGCGTGGCGGCGGCAGGAAGCTTTCCGGTACGCCCTCGATCGAATGATGCAGCCAGCCGTGCCATTCGGCGGGCACGCGGCTGGCGTCATTGGGGCCGTTATAGATGACCCAGCGGCGGGTCAGGCCATTGGGGTCGGTGCCGCCTTCATAATAGACATTGCCCTGATGATCCTCGCCCACCTTGCTGCCCTTGCGGGAGGTGTAGAGCGAAGTGCCGATGGTCGCGCCATCCCACCAAGTGAAGATCTTGCCAAGGATTCCCATGGGCGAAGCGCTTAGCCGCTGGGGCTGGCGCTTGGCAAGGGCGGATCAGTCGCCGGGGCAGAAATTGAGGGGGTTTGACGGTGCGGGGGCGTCGCAATCGCCCCAGTTGACGCGGTCGCCTTCCCGGATGTCGAGTTCAGCCGCGCGGCCGCCGCGCAGTTCCAGGACGGCGGCGACCGGGATGCCCGCCGATACCGGCTCGCGGGAATAGGGGGCGGCGTTGGCCTTCAGATAGGCGATGCTGCCGTCGGTGTGGATGAACAGCATGTCGAGCGGGATCAGCGTGTTCTTCATCCAGAAGCTGGCGGTGCGGGGCGGTGACATGGGGAAGAGCATGCCGGAATCGGGTGCGAGCGATTTGCGGAACATCAGGCCCTGTTCCTGCTGCTGTTCGGAAAGGGCGACGTCGACGGTGAAGCGGTGGGTGGCCTTGGCGGTGCGGATGGTGAGTGGGATGCTGGTCTGCCGGGCGGCGATGGTCGTGTTTTCGGCTTTGGGAGCGGACGGGGAGCAGGCGGTGAGGAGGGCCGCGAGGAGGAGGGGGAGGGGCTTCATGATTATGGCGTATCGCAGCTTCACCATTAAAAACAGCGTGCTCCTGCGAAGGCAGGAGCACGCCGTGCTTCATGTAATTTATTCCTCCGCTTCCGGCACCTCCCCCGGCGGGGCGTCGGTCCAGCGGCGGGCGGTGGCGTAATTGTGACCGGCGCGCAGGAAGGCGGCGATCCATTTTGCGCGCTGTTTCGGGTCCGGGCGCGCTTGCGCATAGGGGCCGATGCGCTTGCGGCGGGCAAAGCGGTCGGCGGCGCTCCAGGCTTCGTTTTCCGTCTGGCTGTCGGCTTGCTCGCGGTCAGCCTCCGCTATGCCGTCGGCGCGCAGCGTTTCGGCAACGCGGCGAGCGCCATAGCCGCGGCGGGCAAGCGAGGCGCTCTTCATCACGGCATAGCTGGCGTCGTCGACATAGCGCAGTTCGCTCAGCCGATCGACCAGCGCCTGCGGGTTGGCGGGGTCTTCGCCCCCCCAGCCGCGTTCCTTGACCTTGCGGCTCAGATAAGCGAGCAATTTGGCGCGGCTGGTGGCGAAACGGCTGACATAGCGCAGCGCCAGTTCGCGCAGCGCCTCTTCATCGAGCGGGGGAGGGAGGCGTTTATCGGCCATGGCAATGCTTCATGCCCGTTGCGCCTTGATTATGCCACAGTCGGGCCGGAATTTTACCGCCCCTTTCAGGGTAAAAGCCCAAGCTGGAATGCAACTATCCGGTGCAATGCGGCTTGAAAGCTGTTAGCGGCGCGCCGGAATATGACAAACATGACATTGGGTGACACCAATATGACGGGTTCGCAAAGCATGATGGCACCTACGCCGACCACCGACGATCTGCCCCGCCGCTTCTCGGACTTCGAGACGCTGGGCGAAGCGCTGGACTATGCTGCGGCCGGGCGGCGCGGCCTGAATTTCCATGATGCGCGGGGGAATCTGGCGCGGGCCTATCCGTTTTCCGAACTGCGTCAGGACGCCATCGCCTGCGCCTACCGTCTGATCGCCCATGGGGTGAAGCCGGAAGATCGCGTGGCGCTGGTGGCGGAAACGGGCGCTGATTTCGCGATGCTGTTCTTCGGCATCGTCTATGCGGGCGGCTGGCCGGTGCCGCTGCCGCTGCCGACCAGCTTCGGCGGCAAGGAAAGCTATATCGACCAGCTCAATGTCCAGCTATCGAGCTGCGACCCGATGCTGTTCCTCTTCCCCAGGGAACTGGAGGAGATGGCGGGGGAATCCGGCCGTCAGAAGGCGGTCGAAAGCATCGCTTTCGAGGATTTCATCGCGCGGGAGGCCGTGCCCTGCGAGCTGCCGCAGGCGAAGGGTGAGGAAATCGCCTATCTGCAATATAGCAGCGGGTCGACCCGCTTCCCCCATGGGGTCGCGGTGACGCACCATGCGCTGCTGAGCAACCTCGCCGCGCACAGCCACGGCATGGAAGTGCAGGACAGCGACCGCTGCATCAGTTGGCTGCCCTGGTATCATGACATGGGGCTGGTCGGCTGCTTCCTGTCGGTCGTCGCCAACCAGGTGTCGACGGACTATATGAAGACGGAGGATTTCGCCCGCCGTCCGCTCGCGTGGCTGGACCTGATCAGCCGCAACGAAGGCACGTCGATCAGCTATTCCCCGACCTTCGGCTACGACATCTGCGCCCGCCGCATGTCCAGCCAGACCAAGGCGGCCGACCGCTTCGACCTTTCCCGCTGGAGGCTTGCGGGCAACGGCGCGGACATGATCCGGCCGGACGTGATGCAGAGCTTTGTCGACGCCTTCGCAGACGCCGGGTTCAGCCCCGGCGCGTTCCTGCCTAGCTATGGCCTTGCGGAAGCCACGCTGGCCGTCACCATCATGCCGCCGGGCGAAGGTATCATCGTCGAACTGGTCGAGGAAACCGACCTGTCGGGCGGCGACGCGACCGAGGGGCGCCCGCAGCGCTTCCGTTCCATCGTCAATTGCGGCAAGCCTGCCCGCGACATGATCGTGGAAATCCGCGACGAGGATGGAGCCAGGCTGAACGAGCGCCAGATCGGCAAGGTGTGGACCACCGGGCCGAGCCTGATGGTCGGCTATTTCCGCGATCAGGAGGCGACCGACGCCTGCATGGCCGACGGATGGCTGGACACCGGCGACATGGGCTATCTGAGCGACGGCTATCTCTACATTGTCGGCCGCGCCAAGGACATGATCATCATCAACGGCAAGAATCACTGGCCGCAGGATATCGAATGGGCGGTGGAGCAGCTTCCCGGCTTCAAGCAGGGCGACATCGCCGCCTTCGCCATCACCACGCCGGGCGGAGAGGAAGCGCCCGCCGTGCTGGTGCATTGCCGCACCTCCGACAATGACGAGCGCACGCGGCTGCGCGACCAGATTCGCGAGCGGGTGCGGGCGATCACCGGCATGAACTGCGTGGTCGAACTGGTGCCGCCGCGCACCCTGCCGCGTACCAGTTCGGGCAAGCTCAGCCGGTCGAAGGCGCGCAACCTGTATCTTACCGGTGAAATCCGGCCCTACGACATCGCTGCCTAGAGCGGTTTTCGATCTGATTGAATTAGATCGACCGCTCTATTCCCTTGTTTTACCGCGATTTCTTAAACGTCAGATGATGCCATCTGACTGGAAATCGCTCTAGGCCTTCGCGGGTTTATCGTGATCCGCTTGGCGGGAAGTCGATAGGCTGAACGCGGGCCAGGATCATCCTCGCTTCGAGAAACCGACCTATCCTATTCCTCCCCATTGATAGATGGGGAGGGGGACCGCGCGAAGCGTGGTGGAGGGGAAGGGGCACAACCTCCGAATTTCCCCTCCACCATCGGCTGCGCCGACGTCGAAGAGAGTCACGTGCCTCTCTTCAACCCTCCCCACGCTTCGCGTAGGGAGGATTTAACGTCATGCCCGGTCAGCTTCCAGAACCCCTTAACGCCGCTGCACCTGCCGTTCGATGGTCGTCCATAACCCTGCAAAGGCCTGGGCGGACGGGGAAGAGGCCGCGAAGGCGCCAAGCGGCTTGCGGCGCACGGCCATCTGCTCGACGGCGCTGGCCATGGGGATGGCGGGCCAGCCGGGCTGCGCGTCCAGCGCGGCGCGGTGCAGGGCGCGGCGGCGGTCGACCATGGAATAGACCGGCATGATCGGCGGATGGCTGCCCCCACGCTGCACCAGATAGCGGGCGACCTCCCCCATGGCGCGCTGGGCCAGCGGGGACGGGATGACGGGGATCACGATCATGTCGGCGGCGCGCAGCACCTGCTCGCTGGTTTCGGTAAGGCCCGGCGGGCAATCGAGGATGATGCGGTCATAATCCTTGCCTAGGCTCTCGATCAGCTTGGCGAGGCGTTTCTTCTTGTCCATCTCCCGGAACAGATGGTCCAGGCTGCGCAGCGAGGTGTCGGCGGCGATCAGGTCCAGGCCCGGCACGGTCGACGGCTGGATCAGCTTGCGGACTTCCACATCCTTGCTGAAGATCGCCTGCGCGGCGTCGCGGCTTTCGCTGTCGGTGGAGATCAGCCAGCTCGCCGCCGCCTGCGGATCGAGATCCCAGAGCAATGTTCGCCGTTTCGATATGCTGGCGGATGCCCAGGCGAGGTTGATCGCGAAGGTGGTCTTACCCACGCCCCCTTTTAGGCTGTAAACGGCGATGGTCGCCAATACCGGTTCCTTTGCCATGCGCGGAGGCTATCTTGCTGCACCGCCAAAGCAAGGACTGAATCAGGGCAATGTTACGTCCGTGTGACGAAAGGCCTGGCGATACATGGTCCCGCCCGCGCAGGACCATGTGTCGCGATCCCCTCAGGCCGCGGCGCGGCGTTCCTTCAATTCCTCGTTCAGCATCTCCGCGAGCAGGAAGGCGAGTTCGAGGCTCTGGGCCGCGTTGAGGCGCGGGTCGCAATGCGTGTGGTAGCGGTCCGCCAGCCCTTCGTCGGTGATCGCCACGGCGCCGCCGGTGCATTCCGTCACATTCTGGCCCGTCATTTCGGCATGGATGCCGCCGCCGAAGCTGCCCTCCGCCCGGTGCACGGCGAAGAAGCCGCGGACTTCGGCCAGGATGCGGTCGAACGGGCGGGTCTTGTAGCCATTGGCCGCCTTGATGACATTGCCGTGCATCGGGTCGCAGGACCAGACCACCGGATGGCCTTCGCGCAGGACGGCGCGGACCAGCTTGGGCAGGCCCGCCTCGATCTTGTCATGGCCGTAGCGGGTGATGAGCGTGATCCGCCCGGCCTCCCGCGACGGGTTGAGGATGTCGAGCAGGCGGATGAGCGCGTCCGGCTCCAGCGACGGGCCGCATTTCATGCCGATCGGATTGCCGATGCCGCGCAGATATTCGACATGGGCCGACCCTTCGAACCGGGTGCGGTCGCCGATCCACAGCATGTGCGCGGACGTGTCGTACCAGTCGCCGGTCAGCGAATCCTGCCGCGTCAGCGCCTGCTCATAGGGCAGCAGCAGCGCCTCATGGCTGGTGTAGAAGCTGGTGCCTCCAAGCTGCGGCACGGTTTCCGGCGACAGGCCGCAGGCACGCATGAAGTCGAGCGCCTGGCCGATCTGGTCCGCCATCGCCTCGAACTTCGCGGCCCAGGGGCTGCGGCCCATGAAATCCAGCATCCAGCCATGCACCCGATCCAGGCTGGCATAGCCGCCGGTTGAGAAGGCGCGCACCAGGTTCAGCGTCGCCGCCGACTGGTTATAGGCGCGGATCATGCGCTGGGCGTCGGGTTCGCGGGCTTCCGGCGTGAAGGCGATGTCGTTGACATTGTCGCCGCGATAGCTGGGCAGTTCCACGCCGCCGATCGTCTCCGTATCGGCGGAGCGGGGCTTGGCGAACTGGCCCGCCATGCGGCCGACCTTCACGATCGGCAGCTTCGACGCGAAGGTCAGCACCACCGCCATTTGCAGCAGCACGCGGAAGGTGTCGCGGATGTTGTTCGGGTGGAACTCCGCGAAGCTTTCGGCGCAATCGCCGCCTTGCAGCAGGAAAGCCTCCCCGGCGGTCACCTTGGCCAGTTCCGCCTTCAGGCTGCGCGCTTCGCCGGCAAAGACGAGCGGGGGAAACTGGCTGAGCTGTGCCTCCACCGCGCCAAGCGCCTGGGCATCACGATAGAAGGGCATCTGAATGCCCTTATGTTCCCGCCAGCTTTCCGGCGTCCACTTCGCCGCCACTTTGAGTCTCCCAAAGATCATAAAATAGGGGCCGCACCTACGCGCAACCAGTGGCTAACGCAAGTTTATAGCGGCAGCGGCGCGACCGGGGCGACGGGCGTTATTTCTGGCAGGAATATTGTTCGTTGAGCGCGACGCTGATCAGAACGGAGGCGGGCGCCTTTCGCTGGTCGGGATAGCGGTTGAGATAGGCGATGACGATGGCGCGCACCTTGGCGGCGTCGAGTTGCGCGGGCCAGCAATTGGGCTGGGCGCGGCCGATGAACACGTCCTTCTTGATGCCGTCCACCGCGCCGACGACATAGGCGGTGCAGGCCAGCGCATATTCCGGCGCCTTGTTGCGGCACTTGGCAAGCAGGGTGTCGCCCGTTTCGAACATGAAGGTTTGAGCAGGTGCAGCAACCGGAATTGCCGCCATTCCACTGAGAGCGATGAACGCTGCCATTGCGTGTCTTAGCATGTGCGGAATCTGCCCGTTTTGGAGTGATCTGTCCAAACGGACGGACCTGCCCCGCGCACATCCTGCCGTAGATGGAGAATTTTTTCCAGCGGAGGGAAGTATAGGGTCCGCGACTAAAAATTGCCGAATAGGGAGGCGGGCGCCCTTTAGGCCAGCGTCAGCCGCCAGTCCCAGCGGAGCGGATCGCCGTCCATCACCTCCACCCCGCGCGCGATCAGAGCATCGCGGATTTCGTCCGAAAGGGTGAAGTTCTTTTCCACGCGGGCGGCCTGGCGGCGGTCGAGTTCGGCTTCGATCTCTTGCGGGGCGATTTGCGCATCCTTGGGCTGGACGCGCAGGTCGGCGCGGCTGATCGTCAACAGATTGAGGCCCAGCGCCTGATCGAAAGCCGCGAGCAGGCACAACTTTTCGTCCACCGGCACTTTCTTCATCCCGATCGTCTCTTCCAGCAGGGGAAGGGCGCGGGGCGTCATCAGGTCGTCGCTGATCGCGGCGTCGAACTGTTCGAGCAGCGGGGCGAGCCTGGGGTGGAGATTGGCGCGCAGCCAGTCGAGGCGCAGCGATTGCCAGGTGATCCCCTCGGCGCGGGCCTTGAGGTTTTCCACGCCCATGACCAGGCGTTTCAGGCGGGTCAGCGCCGCGCTGACGCTGTCCGCGCTGAATTCCAGTTCGCTGCGATAATGGGCGCCCAGGCACAGCAGGCGATAGGCGAGCGGGTGCACGCCCGCGTCGATCAGCGAGAAGAGGGTGGTGAAGCCGCCCTTCGACTTGCTCATCTTGCCCTGGCGATCCACCAGGAAGTTGTTGTGCATCCACCATTGCGCACCAGTGAAGCCGGGCTGGGCATCGTTGCAGCCGCAATAGGCCTGATTTTGGGCGATCTCATTGGGATGATGGATTTCGCGATGGTCGATGCCGCCGGTATGGATGTCGAAGGGATGGCCAAGCCGCGCCTCGCTCATCACCGAACATTCCAGATGCCAGCCCGGCGCGCCCTTGCCCCAGGGGGAGTCCCATTCCATCTGGCGCTGCTCGCCCGGCGGGGACTTGCGCCAGATGGCGAAGTCGCTGGCGTTGCGCTTGCCTGCCACGGGGTCGATTCGGGCATGGGCGGCATCGTCGCGGCCACCCGCCAGCGCGCCATAATCGGGCACGGTGCTGCTGTCGAAATAGAGACCGGTTTCCAGTTCGTAGCAATGGGCCGGGGCGATCTTCTCCGCGAAGGCGATCATCTGCGGCACATAGTCGGTGGCGACGGTCCATTCGCTGGGAGCGAGGATGTTGAGGTCCGCGATGTTGCGCTTGAAGGCGTCGGTATAATGGGCCGCTATGTCCCAGATGCTCTTCGCCTGGGCGCGGGCTGCGGCCTCCATCTTGTCGTCGCCGGCGTCGGCGTCGCTGGTCAGATGGCCGACATCGGTGATGTTGATGATGTGGGTGACATCAAGGCCCTTCCACAGCAGCGTACGGCGCAGCGTGTCGGTGAAGACATAGGCGCGCAGATTGCCGAGATGGGCATAATTGTAGACGGTCGGGCCGCAGCTATAGACGCGAGCATGGTTCGGCTCGATCGGCGTGAAGGGTTCGATGGTGCGCGTCAGGCTGTTGAACAGGCGCAGGGGGGCGTCGGCATGCTGCTCGGCGGGGGTGAACGGGTCGCTCATGGGGTGATGCCATGCGGCGGTTCGTTCGAAGCGTCAACAGCCCTCGCGATCCGCGAGCGTTCAGCTTTAAAAATCGACCGCGCGTCCGACGGGGCGCCCATGCTATGCTTGGCGGCAGGAAAGGGAGGCAGGACGATGAAAGCAGGCTCTGTCGGTTTAGGCGTGGCGTTGGGCGCCAGCATGGGGGCGGCAACCGGCAATGTCCCACTGGGCGTCGCGCTCGGTTTGGTGTGCGGCGTCGTGATCGGCGCGGCGCGGAGCAGGGGGAGTGAGCCGCCTCAAAATCCGGAGCAGACACTGGCCAGAAATTGTAACAAATTGTTGCTGAGTGTCCGATCCCTGTGCCGACCCTTGCGCTGAAGCATTGTCCCCCCGATATTGCTTGTGCGGGCCGGGCCCCTCTGGCGGTTGGATGTGGTGACCACATGCAACCGTGATGTCGGACCGCATCGAGTGTGCTCGGTGCAGGTTCGTGAGTGTTTGTCCCCCCTTTAAGCCTCACGAAGACCGCGCCGAGCCACTCGATCCAAAGGCTGCATTGGCCGTAACTGATGTTTGGATGGAGTATTGACGCCGTGAATAATCCCGTTCGTATGCCGGGCTATGGTGCGAGCCAGACGGCGCAGACCGACGCCGGGCTGCGCGCGCACATGCTGGGCGTTTTCCGCAATATGGGTATCGGCCTGGTCATCACCGGGCTGGTCGCCGCCTTCATCGGCAATACGCCGGTGCTGGCCGCCGCGATCTTTGGCACGCCCTTGAAATGGGTGGCGATCTTCGCGCCTTTGGCTTTCGTGTTCTTCTTCAGCTTCCGCATCGAAAAGATGACGACGGCGGGCGCGCGCATGGCCTTCTACGCCTTTTCGGCGGTGATGGGCGTGTCGCTGGCTAGCATCTTCCTGGTGTTCACGGGCGGGTCGATCGCGCAGGCCTTCTTCTCCGCCGCCGTGATGTTCCTGGCCATGGCGCTGTGGGGCTACACCACCGGGCGCGACCTGTCGAAATTCGGGTCGTTCCTGATCATGGGCCTGATCGGCATATTGGTGGCGAGCCTGATCAACATCTTCATCGGCTCCTCCGCCATGCAGATGGTGATTTCGATCATCGGCGTGGTGGTGTTCACGGGTCTGACCGCCTGGGACGTGCAGCGCATCAAGTCGGAATATTTCGCTTATGCCGGTCATGAAGTGGCGCAGAAGATGCAGGTGATGGGCGCGCTGTCGCTGTACCTGAACTTCGTCAACCTGTTCCAGATGCTGCTGAACCTGACGGGCGAGCGGGAGTAATCCCGATGCGGGATCAGGCTGCGGTGTCGGCCATGCTCTGCCCGGTCTGTCATGTGGGCCTTTCCATGACGGACCGGCAGGGGGTGGAGATCGACTATTGCCCGCAATGCCGGGGCGTCTGGCTGGACCGGGGCGAACTGGACAAGATCATAGAGCGTTCGGCGGGAGGCGTTCCGGCTCCGCAGGCCAGTTATCGGCCGGATCGGGACTATCGCGACGACGGGCGCCATTATCCCAGGAAACGGAAGAAGAGCTTTCTCGAAGAGCTGTTCGACTGACGAAAAGGCGGCCCCCATATGGGCCGCTTTTTTTATGGCTGCATCATGGCTGCTTTCACGGAATGGCGATAAGAGGGGGCGGACATGGTCCCATCGTTCGAGTGAGTTGCATGCCAGGTACCGAAGAGAAAGTGTTTCAGCAGGTTACGCCGGTCATATTGGCGGGCGGATCGGGGACGCGGCTCTGGCCGTTGTCGCGCAAATCCTATCCCAAGCAGTTCGTGCCCTTGCTGGGCGAACAGACGCTGTTCCGTTCCGTCGTGGAGCGGTTGTCCGGCGCTGGGGAGGGTTTTGCCTTCGGACGTCCGGTCGTGCTGACCAACGCGACCTTCCGCTTCATCGTGGCTGAGCAACTGGCGCAGGAGGCGGTGGACCCGCGCGCCATCATCATAGAGCCTTCGGTGCGCAACACCGCGCCCGCCATATTGGCGGCGGCGCTGCACTTGGCGGCGGGCGACCCGGATGCGGTGATGCTGGTCGCGCCGTCCGATCATGTGGTGCCGGATGCGGAGGCTTTCCGGGCTGCCGTCAGCCAGGGGCTGGCCGCTTCCCGTACTGGCGATCTGGTGACTTTCGGCATTCAGCCGGCTCGGCCGGAGACGGGCTATGGCTATTTGCAGGTCGTGGCCAAGCCGGATGGATCGGGCGCGCCGATCACGCTCAAGCGCTTCGTGGAAAAGCCGGATGCTGCGCGCGCGCAGGAAATGCTGGCGAGCGGCGACCACCTCTGGAATGCGGGCATTTTCCTGTTTGCGGCAAGGGATCTGATCGCGGCGTTCGAGCGTCACGCGCCCGATGTGCTGGCGGCGGTGAGGCCCGCCGTGGATGGAGCGGAAGGCGATCTGGGCTTCCTGCGGCTGGCCGCGGAGGCGTGGGACGAGGCGCCGGATATCTCCATCGACTATGCGATCATGGAGCGGGCCGACAATCTGTCGGTCGTGCCCTATGATTCCGGCTGGTCCGACCTGGGCGGCTGGGACGCGGTGTGGAGCCATGCGGGGCCGGACGGGGACGGCGTGGCCGTGAGCGGCGGGGCGACGGCCATCGATTGCGGCGACACGCTGCTGCGCTCCGACAGCGAGGGCATGGAACTGGTCGGCATCGGGCTCAACAACATCATCGCGGTGGCGATGAGCGATGCGGTGCTGATCGCCGACAAATCGCGTTCCCAGGACGTGAAGCTGGCCGTCGAGGCGCTCAAGAAGAAGGGCGCGGTCCAGGCGGAGGCTTTTCCCAAGGATCACCGGCCATGGGGCTGGTGGGAACGGCTGGTCATGGGCGAGCGGTTTCAGGTGAAGCGGATTTCCGTGCTGCCGGGCCAATCGCTGAGTTTGCAGAGCCACTTCCATCGGTCGGAACATTGGATCGTCGTCGAGGGGACGGCCCGGGTCACGGTGGGCGAAGAAGTGACGCTGCTGACGGAGAACCAGTCGATTTACGTGCCCGCCGGGGCGAAGCATCGGTTGGAAAATCCGGGCAAGATTCCCGTGGAGTTCATCGAGGTGCAGACCGGAACCTATCTGGGGGAGGACGATATCATCCGTTATGAGGATCGGTACGCACGGAAATAAAAGTCGGCCCGTCATCCCAGCGAAAGCTGGGATCTCGTGAGGCTATTCTGTGCCCTATCGCCTGAGATCCCAGCTTTCGCTGGGATGACGGACTAAGAGGGTTTTAATGCGCCGCGCCCCAACTTGGACCATGGCCGATTTCGACGCCTAGCGGCACGCTGAGTTTCACGATCGGCTCGGCGGCGCCTTCCATCACGCGGCGGATGACCGCGCCGGCCTGCTCGACATCGCCTGCGGGCAGTTCGAACACCAGTTCGTCATGCACTTGCAGCAGCATCTTGACCTTATGCAGCCCCTCCGCCGCCAGCGCCGGTCCCATGCGGGCCATGGCGCGCTTGATGATGTCGGCGCTGGTGCCCTGGATCGGCGCGTTGATCGCGGCGCGCTCTGCGCCCTGCCGTTCATGCTGGATAGATGCCTTGATGCGCGGGAACCATGTCTTCCGTCCGAAAAGGGTCTCTGTATAGCCCCTTGAGCGTGCCTTTTCGATCGTGTCGGTGATGTAGATGCTGATGCCGGGGAAGCGCTCATAATAGCGGCTGATCATGTCCTGCGCTTCGTCGGCGCTGATCTCCAGCCGTCCGGCCAGGCCCCAGCGGCTGATGCCGTAGAGGATCGCGAAGTTGATCGTCTTGGCCCGGCCGCGGGTGTCGCGGTTGACTTCCCCGAACAATTGCTGGGCGGTGGCGGCATGGATGTCCTCGCCATTGGCGAAAGCTTCCTTCAGCGCGGGTACGTCCGCCATATGGGCGGCGAGACGCAGTTCGATCTGGCTATAGTCCGCCGCCAGGATGACATTGCCCGGTTCCGCGACGAAGGCGTGGCGGATCTGGCGGCCCACTTCGGTACGGATCGGGATGTTCTGGAGATTGGGGTCGGTCGAGGACAGGCGGCCGGTTTGCGCGCCGGACAGGCTGTAGCTGGTGTGGACGCGGCCGGTGTCCCTGTTGATCTGGGCCTGGAGCGCGTCGGTATAGGTGGATTTCAGTTTCGAAAGCTGGCGCCAGTCGAGGATTTTTCCGGCGATTTCGGCACCCTGGGCCTTCAATTGCTCCAGGATGGTGACGTCGGTGGAATAGGCGCCGGACTTGCCCTTCCGGCCGCCCTTGTAACCCATTTTGTCGAACAGGATCGCGCCCAGTTGCTGGGTAGAGCCGATGGCGAAGGGCTGGCCTGCCAAGCCATGGATTTCCGTCTCCAGCGCGGCGATGCCCGCGGTGAATTCGGCTGACAGGCGGGACAGCGCCTCGCGGTCGACCTTGATGCCTTCATGCTCCATCTTCGCGATGACGCCGACGAGCGGGCGGTCGACCAGTTCATAGACGCGGGTCGCGCCTTCGTTGGCGACGCGGGTCTTGAACAGCTTCCACAGGCGCAGCGTGACGTCCGCATCCTCCGCGGCATATTCGGTCGCCTTGTCGAGCGGGACTTCCGCGAAGCTGATCTGGCTCTTGCCGGCGCCGCACACATCCTTGAAGCTGATGCATATATGGCCCAAGTGGACCTTCGCCGCCTCGTCCATGCCGTGGCCCGCCAGGCTTTGCCCGGCGTCCAGGTCGAAGCTCATGACGATGGTGTCGTCATAGGGGGCGATCTCTATGCCCAAGCGGCGCAGGACCGTCATGTCATATTTGAGGTTCTGGCCGATCTTGAGGACGCTGTCGTCCTCCAGCAGCGGCTTCAATTTGCCGAGGACGAGGGCGAGGGGAAGCTGGTCCGGCTTCTCCGCGAACATGTCCTTTCCACCATGGCCGACGGGGATGTAGCAGGCGGCGTTGGGACCGACGGCCAGGCTGACGCCGACCAGCGCGCAGGACACGCAATCCAGCATGTCGGTCTCGGTATCGACCGCGACCAGCCCCTCCGCATGGGCGGCGGCGATCCAGCGGTCCAGCGCTTCCTCCGTCACCACCGTTTCGTAGAGGCTGCGGTCGATGGGCGGTTCTTCCTCATGGACCGGGGCGGCGGGGGGCGTGGCTTCGCTGACGGCGGCGGCCGCGGTCGCTACCGCCACGGCGGCGGCGGGCGCGCCCGCGCGGGCGAGCAGCGACTTGAAGCCATGATGTTCGAGGAAGGCCTGCAGCGGTTCGAGGGGGATGCCCTTGAGCGTCAGATCGTCCAGCGGCTCAGGCAGGTCCATCGCATCGTGCAGCGCGACGAGGCGGCGCGAAAGGCGCGCCATGTCGGCATGGGCGATGAGATTTTCCTGCATCTTCGACTTCTTCATCGAAGGCGCGGCCTCCAGCGCGGCTTCCAGATTGCCATATTCGCTGATCAGCTTGGCGGCGGTCTTGGGACCGATGCCGGGGATGCCGGGAACATTGTCGACGCTGTCGCCCATCAGGGCCAGGACGTCGCCCAATTGTTCGGGCTGGACGCCGAATTTGGTCATCACATAGTCGGCGCCGCGCCGCTCATTCTTCATCGTGTCGTACATGTCGACGCCGGGCTGGATAAGCTGCATCAGATCCTTGTCGGAACTGACGATGGTGACATGCCAGCCTGCCGCGACGGCGGCTTTCGTGTAGCTGGCGATGATGTCGTCGGCCTCGAACCCCGCTTCCTCGATGCAGGGGAGGGAGAAGGCGCGGGTGGCGTCGCGGATCATGGGGAATTGCGGGACCAGATCTTCCGGCGCGGGTGGGCGGTTCGCCTTATACTGGTCGTACATGTCGTTGCGGAAGGTGTGGCTGCCCTTGTCCAGCACGACCGCCAGATGGGTCGGCCCCTCGGCCTTGCCCAGTTCGTCGGCCAGCTTCCAGAGCATGGTGGTGTAGCCATAGACCGCGCCGACGGGCTGGCCATGCTTGTTGGTGAGGGGCGGAAGCTGGTGATAGGCGCGGAAGATATAGCCGCTGCCGTCGACGAGGTAGAGATGATTCTGGGGCATGGCGGAGGGGATAGCGGGTTATGCGGGGTGGCTCCAGTGGGGTTGTGGGATGGGGGGATCGTTCCTGATTCGCAGCGCCGGAGTCCCGCTTGCGCTTTCGTGGCCGGGTCAGCCTTCGCAGGTGGAATTTCCGCTCAAAACCGCCAGATTTTCATCGAAGTTCACAGTGTATGCGCGCGCGTGCCTGAGCGCGCGTGTGCGCGAGGGCGTGATTGCAGGACGTTTCAAAGAGCGCTGGGGGATAGGCCCGTTGGTGAGAAATAGGACAGGCTAAAATCGCGCCTTTTTTTCGGGATAGGATGTTTTTTCAGGATGCTGTGGCCATTCGGTTACGCTTGAATTTTGTTGAAGGGCGCTGGGGGCGGGTTTGGAAGTGGCCAATCCAAGACATTCCTTCTCCCTTGAGGGAGAAGGATACGGAGCCTCGGCGACGAAGGAGCCTAGGCGCAGTTGGATGAGGGGGAGCGGGCCTTTGGCCCGCGCGATCCGCAGGATCGAGCGAACAGGTAAGGGCTGCCCCGCAGCCCTTAGATCATGCCGGGGGCATGATCGACCTGTTCGCTCCCCTCACCCAGCTACGACTAAGGCAGCAAGCTGCCAAGTCTGCGCAACCTCGGCCAGAGTCACGTGCCTCTGGCCGACCCTCAAGGGAGAGGGATTTGGAATGCCCGCCTTCCACCCAAATCGGCCCGTCCTCAGGCCAACTCCACCTTCAACTCGGAGGCTTCTGCGCCGATCACCCTGACCCTCGCGCCGACCGGCGCGTCAGGGCCGCGGCAGGACCATACGCTGTCCCCCACCTTCACCCGCCCATGCCCATTGTCGATCGGTTCGACGACGGTGACGATCTCTCCCACCAGCCGCGCCGTGCGGTCGTTGAGCAGCGGGTCTTGCGAATCCACCGGATTGGCGGTGTACCAGCGCCGTCCGCCCCATACCGAGACGAGGCAAAGGCCCGCGAAAAGCAGCAATTGGGAAGGCACGGAGATCGGAAAGGCGAGGGCGATGAGGCCCGTCACCGCGGCGGCCAGCGCCACCCAGATCAGGAATACGCCAGGCATCAGCACCTCGCCCACGCCGAGCAGCGCGGCGAAGACCAGCCAGCCCCAATGGTCGTCCAGCATGGCGAGCCAGTCCGTCATGCCCGTTCCCATCATGTCTGGGCCTGCCCGAACGGGCCGCGGCGCGGCGCGGTGGGCGTTGGGGGCGGCGGCGCGTCACCCAGCGCCTCCTTCGCCAGCGCGCCGATGCCGCCCAGCGTGCCGATCAACTGGGTCGCCTCGACCGGGAAGAGGATCGTCTTGGCATTGGGGGAGGTGGCGAACTGGCTCACCGCCTCCACATATTTTTGCGCGATGAAATAGTTGATCGCCTGCGCGTTGCCGTTCGCGATGGCGTCCGACACCATCTGCGTCGCCTTGGCTTCCGCCTCCGCCTCGCGCTCGCGGGCTTCGGCGTCGCGGAAGGCGGCTTCGCGGCGGCCCTCGGCTTCCAGTATCTGGCTCTGCTTCTGTCCTTCGGCCTTCAGGATTTCCGAAGCGCGCAGGCCTTCCGATTCCAGGATGAGGGCGCGCTTTTCGCGTTCGGCCTTCATCTGGCGGCCCATGGCGTTGACGATGTCGGCGGGCGGGCGGATGTCCTTCAATTCGACGCGGGTGATCTTGATGCCCCATGCGTTGGTGGCGTGATCGACCACCGACAGCAGGCGGGCGTTGATCTCGTCGCGCTTGGACAGGGTTTCGTCCAGGTCCATCGACCCCATCACCGTGCGCAGGTTGGTGGTGGCGAGCTGCATGATCGCGACATAGAGTTCCGACACTTCATAGGCCGCCTTGGCCGCGTCCAGCACCTGGAAGAACACCACGCCGTCGACCGACACCATGGCATTGTCCTTGGTGATGATTTCCTGCCCCGGAATGTCGACCACCTGCTCCATCATGTTGATCTTCCGCCCGACGGCATAGAAGAAGGCGGGATAGAAATTCAGGCCGGGGCGCGCGACTTCGGTGAAGCGGCCGAAGCGTTCGATGGTATATTGATAGCCCTGGCGCACGACCTTGACGCTCACCGCCAGATAGAAGAGCACCAGGAATGTCACTGTCAGCGCGAATGTCGTCAGCATGCCTGCCCTCCCCTGAAATCCGCTTGGACTATGACGCGAAATCATGAATGGGGAAAGGCAAAGTGATAGGAGTTTCATCATGTTGTTGCGCCACGCCCGATCGCTGCTTTTCCTGCCCGCGTCCAACCCCCGCGCCATCGCCAAGGCGCGGACCTTGCCCTGCGACATGGTGATACTGGACCTGGAGGATGCGGTGCCCGACGACCGCAAGGAAGAGGCGCTGGCCAATGCGGTCGAAGCCGTGGCTGAAGGCTTTGGCGGGCGTCTGGCGGCGGTGCGCATCAATGTCGAGGGCGCGCCGTCGCATGGGCGGGAGATGGTGGCGCTGAAAGGGTCCGCCGTCGATTATGTCGTGCTGCCCAAGGTGGAAACGCCCAAGCAGGTGAAGGATGTGTTCAGCGTCTGCCAGAAACCGGTGATCGCGATGATCGAAAGCGCCGCGGGCGTCGTCGCGGTACAGGCGATCGCGGCGGCGGAGGGCTGCGCGGGGCTGTTCATGGGCAATAACGATCTGCGGCAGGATCTGGGAATTCCGCCGTCTGCCGGACGGGACGGTCTGGCGCTGTCCCTGCAATCGGCCATATTGGCGGCGCGGGCAGCCCGGATCGCGGTGTTCGACGGGGTGTTCAATCGGCTGGACGATGAGGCCGGGTTCGAAAGCGAATGCGCGGCGGGGCATGTTCTGGGCTTTGACGGCAAGACGCTGATCCACCCGAGCCAGGTGCCGGTCGCCAATCAGGTGTTCGGTCCCGATCCCCAGGCCGTGGCGGATGCGCGCCGGCTGATCGAGGCGGCGACCGGCGGCGCCGAGCGCTTCGAGGGACGCATGATCGAAAGCATGCATGTGGAGGAAGCCAGGGCGCTGATCGCCAGGGCCGAGGCTGTGACGAATTAGCCGCTCCCCCGCGCGATGAAGTTATCCGGATGGATAATGGTTATTTGATAGCGGGATGTCGATGAAAGGACGTAATTCCGCGATGCTTCCGGATGCGTCATAAATGTCACTGTCAACAAATAATTAATGGCATTTTTGTGGCAAACTGTTAATATTCAATCTGCGGGGTCCAGCCGATTCTGCGAGGTCCATCATGTCTAGGTTGAGGATGGCGGCGGGTGCCGCCAGTTGTTTCGTCGCGCTCTTTTTTGGCGGTGCTGCGTCTGCGGGGGAGGCACAGTGCTGGCAATCCTATGAAGTCGAAGCGGCGCGAGTCAGAGATCTGCAGATCATGCTGATGCTGGGATCGCTGAAATGCCGGTCGACCAATAGCGAAATAACGGCGAAATATGATAAATTTAATGAAAGAATGGGAAGCGCCGATAAATATAATAGCGCGCTGAAACTGCGTTTCATGCGTGAAAATGGCATAGCCGACGGGCAGCGTGCTTATGACGACTTCATAACCAGGCTTGCCAATAGTCATGTCGATGGCGTTCAAACAGCGGGTTTCTGCCAGATGGCCGATACCTTGCTGACCTTGGCGACCAATGCCGGTGAAAATGAGCTTCCGATGCTGGCCCGGAATTTCTCGGAAAAACCGGCGGGGGTTGGCGAAATATGTGCATTGACGACCGCTGTGGCGGCGGTTCCGGTGAGCGATCCGGTGACGCCGACGGCAGTGGCCGAGGCGGCAGCGCCGCCGCCGGTCACGCCGCAATCCGCCGCGGCCGCGCTGGAGGCGGCTGCGGTCGCGCTCCAGTCGGCTGCGGCGAGCCTCAAGACCCAGCCCGGTGCGGCCAACGCGGTGACGAATGACGCCGCGTCGGATGCGCAACCGACGCTGGTGGCGGTGGCGAAGCCTGTAAGCTGAGAGTTGGAGAGGTGCCGCGCCTTTTGGGGGAGCGCGGCATGGGGGCACTCAGGCCCCGGAGCGCTTTTCAGTCCCCGCTGCGTTCCCTTCGCTTCAACTCCGGTTTGCCGGTCCGGATAAGGCGGCGCGCCTTCACCTCCGCCGATGGCGGGCGGTCAGCAGATAGTTGATCGCCTTGTTGGGCGACAGGATGAAGCCCTTGGCGGGCGTGAAGCTGAGGCCGCTACTGTCGGTGACTTCCAGACCCGCATCTTCCAGCAGCTTCGTCAATTCCTCAGGATTCAGGAATTTGCGCCAGTCGTGCGTGCCCTTGGGAATGCCGCCGATGCTTTCGCCGATGGTGATCATGGCCAGCCGGGACAGCGGCGTGCGGTTAGGGGTCGAGAGGATCAGCAGGCCGTCCGGCGCCAGCTTTTGCGCCAGGGCGGCGATGAAGGCGGCAGGATCCGCGACATGCTCGATCACTTCCATCGATGTGACGAGGTCGAAGCCGCTTTCCTCCAACTGCTCCACCGGGGTCGCGCGATAATCGATGGCGAGGCCTTGCCCGTCGGCATGGCTGCGCGCCACCGCGATATTCTCCTCCGCCGCGTCGAGCGCCGTCAGGGTCGCCCCCATGCGCGCCAGCGGTTCGGAGAGCAATCCCGCGCCGCAACCCACATCCAGTGCCCGCCTGCCCGCGAGAGGGTGGAAGCTCTGGTCATGCCCCGGCCAATGCCGGTCGACGGCGTCGCGGATATAGCGCAGGCGCACGGGGTTGAGTTTGTGCAGCATGGCGCTGCTGCCCTTTGGATCCCACCAGTCGGCGGCCATGCTGCCGAAATGCGCGGCTTCGCGGGGGTCGATGGTGTTGGAAGCTGTGTTCGCCATAATGGTCCTGCTACCAGCGTCCGCCCATCCGCGCCATATGCTCCGCGCCATATGCGCTTTGCGGGTGAGGTTGCCATATTCGCCGCTGCTGCTATAGCGGCGCCGTTTTTGCCCTGTGGGGCGATATTTTCTTTCTTACAATCAGGCAGGCTCGACAGGCAAATGGCGCGCATCGTGATGAAATTCGGCGGCACCTCCATGGCGGGGATGGAGCGAATTCGCAACGTGGCCGCGCGCGTCAAACATGTCGTGGAGCAGGGCCATGAAGTCGCCGTCGTCGTGTCCGCCATGGCGGGCGAGACGGACCGGCTGGTCGGATTCTGCAAGGAAGCCTCGCCGCTTTACGATCCGGCTGAATATGACGTGGTCGTCGCCAGCGGCGAGCAGGTGACGAGCGGCCTGCTCGCCATGACGCTGAAGGCGATGGGCGTGGACGCGCGCAGTTGGCTGGGCTGGCAGCTGCCGATCCGCACCAACGAAGCCCATGCCAAGGCGCGCATCGGGGAGATCGACACGACCGATCTGCTCGCGTCGATGGCATCGGGCACGGTCGCGGTCATCCCCGGCTTCCAGGGCATGATGGAGGATGGCCGCATATCGACCCTGGGCCGGGGCGGTTCGGACACCTCGGCCGTGGCCGTGGCGGCGGCCTTGAAGGCGGATCGCTGCGACATCTATACCGATGTCGACGGCGTCTACACTACCGATCCCCGCATCGTGGCGCGGGCGCGCAAGCTCGACCTCGTCACTTATGAGGAAATGCTGGAACTGGCCTCGGTCGGGGCCAAGGTGCTCCAGACCCGCTCGGTCGGCCTCGCCATGAAGGAAGGCGTGGTCGTGCAGGTGCTTTCCTCCTTCGATGATCCTACCCAGGACGACCTCCCCGGCACGCTGATCGTCAGCGAGGAGGAACTGGAAGCCAAGCTCAAGGAAGACAAGATGGAACGTCAGCTCATCACCGGCATCGCCCATGACAAGAATGAGGCGAAGATCACCCTGACCCGCGTGCCGGACCGTCCGGGCGCGGTGGCGCACATCTTCGGGCCGCTGGCCGCCGCCGCGATCAACGTCGACATGATCATCCAGAATGTCGGCCGCGACAAGGGCGAGACGGACGTGACCTTCACCGTGCCGGGCGCGGACCTGGCGCGGGCGCTGGACGTGCTGGAAGGCCAGAAGGACGTGATCGGCTTCAACCGGGTGATCCCCGATACGAAGGTGGCGAAAGTGTCGGTGGTCGGCGTCGGCATGAAGAGCCATGCCGGCGTGGCTTCGGCCATGTTCCAGGCGCTGGCCGATCGCGGGATCAACATCCTCGCCATCTCGACCAGCGAGATCAAGGTTTCGGTGCTGATCGACGAGGATGAGACGGAACTGGCGGTGCGCGTGCTGCACACCGCCTACGGTCTGGACGCGCCGGTCGGGTAAAAACTGTTCCCCTCCCTCCCAGGGAGGGGCTAGGGGTGGGTGCGAGCGTTAGCGAGCCTCTACCCTGACCGGATAGCTGGGGACGGCGCTGGCGCGCCGACCCACCCCAACCCCTCCCATGAAAGGGAGGGGCTTTTGATTCGATGGAACCAACTATGACGAACGCCAAACTCGCTTCCCTGATGGCTCGCGGCACTGAATTTCTGGGCTGCGATGTCGCGATCCTGTGCGGGGCGATGAGTTGGGTGTCGGAGCGGCATCTGGTCGCGGCCATCTCCAATGCGGGCGGCTTTGGCGTGATCGCCTGCGGCGCGATGACGCCGGACCTGCTCGACAGGGAGATTGCGGCGACCAAGGCGCTGACCTCCAAGCCGTTCGGCGTCAATCTGATCACCATGCATCCGCAGCTTTTCGACCTGATCGATGTCTGCGCCCGGCATGAGGTCGGCCATGTGGTGCTGGCCGGGGGCCTGCCGCCCAAGGGCAGCATAGAGGCGATCAAGGCGCCAAGAGCAGGAGGGGGCGGCGCGAAGCTGATCTGCTTTGCTCCGGCGCTGGCGCTGGCGAAGAAGCTGGCGCGGTCGGGCGTCGACGCGCTGGTGATCGAGGGGATGGAGGCGGGCGGCCATATCGGCCCCGTGTCGACCAGCGTGCTGGCGCAGGAAATCCTGCCGGAAATGGCGTCTCAATTGCCGGTGTTTGTCGCGGGCGGCATCGGGCGCGGCGAGCTGATCGCGGGCTATCTGGAAATGGGCGCGGCGGGCGTGCAACTCGGCACCCGCTTCGCCTGCGCGACCGAAAGCATCGCTCATCCCAATTTCAAGAAGGCCTTCTTCCGCGCTTCGGCCCGCGACGCGATTGCCAGCGTGCAGATCGATCCCCGGCTGCCGGTCATTCCGGTGCGCGCGCTCAAAAATGCGGGCACCGAGGCCTTTACGGTCAAGCAGCGGGAAGTCGCCAATCTGCTCGACAGCGGCGCGGTCGACATGGGCGAGGCGCAGTTGCAGATCGAACATTATTGGGCAGGTGCGCTGCGCCGCGCGGTGATCGACGGCGATGTCGAGGGCGGGTCGCTGATGGCCGGGCAGTCGGTCGGCATGGTCGCCAGGGAGGAACCGGTGGCCGACATCATCGCCCAGTTGATGGACGAAGCGGCGGTGGCGCTGGAGCGGCGCGGCTAAAACAGGACGAGGCGAATCCCTCCCCGGACGAACCGAGCCTTGTCTCGGTCGCCAGGAACGCATGGCTTTGCCATGAGTTTGTTCTGTCCGGATAATGATCGAGGGATTTCAGGGTGCCGTCGCGACCCGTCGTTCGCCGTTTTTTTGAACTTGCATCCGTGACGGCGCTCGCGCTGGTCGCCGGCTGTTCCACGCCGAAGAAGGCCCCGCCCACGCCGCCGCCGCCAGTCGTGCCGACGATCAAGCCGCTGCCGCCCATGGGCGCGGTCGAGGAGATGAGCATTCCGGAGGTTGCGGCGGACGGCAGCTATCTGACCCCCAATCGCGGCGTCACGGCCAATACGGCACTCTGGCACGTGCGCATGGCGCTGAACGTGGCGGCATTATCCTGTTATGGCGTCAACGAACCGGCCCGCATCCAATATAACCGGATATTGCATGTGCATCAGGCGGCGCTGCGGGAGGCGAATGCGGCGGTCGACCGCAATTATCTGGCCGCCTACGGGACAGGCGGGTTGAAGGCGCGGGAGTTGCTGAACACCGTCGTCTATAATTTCTTCGCCCTGCCGCCGGTGACGAAAAGCTTCTGTCCGGTGGCGATCGACGTCGGCGCGAAGATCCTCGCCATGCCCTCCAGCCAGTTGCTGGCCTATGCGCCCGAAGCGCTGACGACGCTGGAAAAGCCGTTCCAGGATTTCTACGCCGCCTATGCCGATTATCTGAAGCGTCTGGCGGAGTGGCAGTCGCGCTTCGGCGGAACGGTGACGGTGGTGGTGTCGCCCACGCCGCTGCCGCCGCCGCCGATGGCGCCCAGGGAAGTCGCGTCCGGCTTCGTGCCCGGTGTGGGCGCTATGACGCCGCCATCGGCCATGGCGCCGGGCACGCCGGTGCGGATCGAGGTGCCGACATTCCCGCTGACGCCCATGCGCGAGACGTTCGTTCCGGTGGAATAGCTGTCAGTCGCGCGTGTCGAACCGGCGGCGCGATTCCTCCACCGCTTCCAGATGGCGCTCCGCCCACACCCAGACGCCGCAAAATGCGGCGCTCAGGCTGTTGCCGAGCGGCGTCAGCGCATAGTCGACGCGCGGCGGCACGACGGGATGAACCGTGCGGGTGACAAGGCCGTCGCGCTCCATCTGGCGCAGCGTCTGGGTCAGCATCTTCTGGCTGATGCCCTCCACCTGTTCCGCGATGCGGGTGAAGCGCAACGTGCCCTTTTCCTCCAGCAGTTCCAGGACCAGCAACGTCCATTTGTCGGCGATGCGGCCGATCAGGTCGTTCACGAGTCGCTCGATTCGCGGGTCGAGCGGCGCTTCGGGATTGGCCTCGATAAAGGCTTCCGCTTCGGCGATTTCATGGGGAGCGAAGCGCTTTTCCAGCGGATTTTCCATTTCTCACTTTCCGGTATGTATAGAACTTTATGGTGCCTTCTTTCCAAAAGAGAGTAAAGGCATAAATTGCCGGTCACATCATGGCTTCAAAGGAGACGACCCATGCGGAAAAGCGGCAACACCATCCTCATCACCGGCGGCGGATCGGGCATCGGCGCGGCGCTGGCCCATGAATTATATGCGGCCGGCAATCAGGTGATCATCGCCGGACGGCGGCAGGCGGCTTTGGATGCCGTCGTGGCGGATCATCCGGGCATGGCGGCTTTGACCGTCGATATGGGGGACGCGGCGGCGATCGCGGCCTTTGCCGACAGGCTGGTCGCGGATTTCCCGGCGCTCAACGTCGTGATCCACAATGCCGGGATCATGGTGGTGGAGGACCGGATCGACCTGGCCATCGCGGAGGCGACCGTCGTCACCAATTTGCTGGGGCCGATCCGGCTGACCCATGCCCTGTTGCCGCATCTGCTGGCGCAGCCCGCCGCGACGCTGATGACGGTGACGTCGGGCCTGGCCTTTGTCCCGCTGGCGGCGACGCCGACCTATAGCGCGACCAAGGCGGCGCTCCATAGCTGGTCGCAGTCGATGCGCTGGCAGCTCAAGGGGACCGGCGTCGAAGTGATCGAACTGGCGCCGCCGGGCGTGCAGACCGACCTGATGCCGGGGCATGCGGAAAACCCGCAGATGATGCCGCTGGACGAATTTATCGCGGAGGTCATGGGGCTGCTGCGGCAGGAACCCGCGCTGGAGGAAATCTGCGTCGAGCGGGTGAAGTTCCTGCGCGAAGCGGAGCGGCGCGGTGAATTCGACCAGGTGTTCGGGGTGCTGAACGCGGGGCATTGAACGAAGCGCCCGCCGCCGCTTGCAGAGGCGGAGCCAGCCTCCTATCCTGGCAACAGCCTTTCACGAGGCGGTGGGCGCGGCGCCGCGCAAATCCCCGACGCGCATGCAACCGCGCACGTGCTGCTGGCGTTGAGCGAAGCGAGCCGGGCGGATGTCGAGGCGGCGATGGCGGCCACCAGCCAGGGGGGGCGCCTGCACTCTGCCTTTCATGAGGAGAGACGTCATGAGCTATATGGACGGTTTCGTGATCCCGGTGCCGAAGGGCAACAAGGAACGGTACAGGGAAGTGGCGGCCTATGCCGCGCCGATCTTCATCGAACATGGCGCGCTGCGGATCGTGGAATGCTGGGCGAACGACATCAAGCCGGGCAAGGTCAACGACTTCCGCACCGCCGTCATCGCGGAGGAGGATGAGGATGTCGTCTTTTCCTGGATCGAATGGCCCGACAAGGAAACGCGCGACGCAGGCGCGGAGAAGGTCATGAACGACCCCCGGATGCAGCCGAAGGAGGGGGAGGATATGCCCTTCATCGGCGCGCGGCTGATCTATGGCGGTTTCGAGGTGTTGCTGGACGCCAAGGCTTGAGGGAGAGGGATGATGACCGATCTGAACGGCAGATTCTTCTGGTATGAACTGATGACCAGCGATCCGGCGGCGGCCCTGGCCTTTTACGGCGATGTCGTCGGCTGGACGGCGCAGGCCTTTGGCGGCGGCCATGACTATCAGGTGGTTTCGGGCAGCGCCGGGCCGACCGGCGGGATCATGGCGATCCCGGCGGAGGCGGCGGCACATGGCATGACGCCATGGTGGGGCGGCTATATCGGATCGGCGGATGTGGATGCCGATGCCGAAAGGCTGACCGCGGCGGGCGGCAGCGTGAAGCGCGCGCCGGAGGATATAATCGGCGTCGGGCGCTTCGCGGTGATGGCCGATCCGGGCGGGGCGGCGTTCATGCTGCTCAAGGGGTCCAGTCCGGACGGGATGGATGCGCCGTCGCCGATGGCGAACGGGCATATCGGCTGGCATGAATTGTACAGCGGCGATTTCGACGCCGATCTGGCCTTCTACACATCCCAGTTCGGATGGGGGAAGGGCGAGGCGATGGATATGGGCGAGATGGGCAGTTACCAGCTTTTCTCGCAGGACGGGTCGACGGACTTTGACGGCATGAGCGGCGGCATGATGGCGCGACCCACGGAAATGCCCGTGCCGCTTTGGCTGTTCTACTTCGTCGTGCCGGATATCGATGTCGCGACCGACAAGGTGAAGGCGGGCGGCGGCACCGTGCTGAACGGGCCGATGCAGGTGCCGGGCGGGGCATGGATCATCCAGGCGACCGATCCGCAGGGCGCGATGTTCGCGCTGGTCGGCATGCGCGCGGTCGAGGGATAAGGAGAAGGGCCATGTCCAGTATTTCACCCTGCCTGTGGTATAATGGGCAGGCGGAGGAAGCGGCGCGCTTCTACGTCTCCATCTTCGGCGGGTCGGTGGATTTCATCAACCGCTTTCCGCCGGATCAGCCCACGCCTGCCCCCTTCAAGGGCGGGGATGTGCTGATGGTCGAATTCACCCTGTTCGGCGACAGCTATCAGGCATTGAACGGCGGGCCGGAATTCGGCTTTACCGAGGCGGTTTCGCTGTCCGTCGCGTGCAGGGATCAGGCGGAGATCGACCGCTATTTCGACGCCCTGACCGCCGATGGGGGGTCGCCGGGGCCGTGCGGTTGGCTGAAGGACAAATATGGCCTGTCCTGGCAATTGGTGACGCAGGAGATCATGGACCTCTACAAGACCGGCGACGGGCCGGGCATCCAGCGGATGATGACGGAGATGATGACCATGCAGAAGCTGGATACCGCCCGGATGAAGGCGGCTTTCGAAGGCGCGGCGTCATGAGCGCGGAATATGAACTGTCGGTGACATGCCATATCGCCGCGCCGCGGGGGATCGTATGGCGGGTGTGGACGGACCTGAAGGACGAGTGGTTCTGTCCCAAGCCCTGGCGCGCCGAGGTGATCGAGGAGGATATGCGGCCCGGCGGGCGGAGCGCGGTGCGCATGTTCGGTCCCGATGGCGAGGATACGGGACCGATGGAGGGCGTGTTTCTGGAGGTGGTGCCGCAGGAAAAGGTCGTGACCACCGACGCCTATGCTTCGGGATGGATTCCGCAGACGCCCTTCATGACGGCGATCTGGAGCTTTGCCGATGAGGGGGAGGGAACGCGCTTCACAGCCACGGCCCGGCATTGGGATGCGGAAACGCTGAAGAAGCATAAGGAAATGGGCTTCCATCCTGGGTGGGACCAGATGGCGGAGCAGTTCAAGGCATTATGCGAGGCGTCGGCGGCGAGCGCTTAGGGAGGGGCTTTCTAATCCTCCCCACGCTTCGCGCAGGGAGGATTTGGCGTAACGCTGTCGATGCAAAGAAAAAGGGCGCCCGGCACATGCCGGACGCCCTTCGTGCGGCCCTTGGGAACAGGATCAGCCCTTGTAGACCTTCTCCACCGCCGAGCGGAATTTCGCCATGTCGTCCGCCGAACCGACGGTGACGCGGGATACGGTGGGCCAGATCGGCCAGTTGCGCCCGATCTGCACCTTTTCCGGCGTGGCGAGGAGGGCGGCCTGCATCTCCTTGGCAGGCTTGGTCTTCCAATCCACCATGAACATGTTGGCGTGGCTGCCGGGATGCACTTCTATGCCCTTCTTGGCGAGCCAGGCGATGGTTTCGTCGCGGTTGGCGATCATCTCCGCGCGGCGGGCCTTGATCAGGCCCGTTTCGGAATAGACCGCGTTGCCGCAGGCCATGGCGGTGATCGACAGGCCGCCCGCCGTGGGGCCGAACAGGCTGATGCGCTTCTGCACTTCGGGGTCCGCGAAGGTCAGGCCCAGCCGCACGCCCGCCATGCCGAACAGCTTGGAGAAGGTCCGCATGACGATCAGGTCCTTGCGGCCCGCCACCAGCTTCGCGGCGTTGGGGCCGTCATACCAGTGGATATAGGCTTCATCGACCAGCAGGAAGGAATCCTTGGGCTTGTTCGCCAGCAGCCATTCGATGTCGGCCATCGGCGTGATGGTGCCGGTGGGGTTGTTGGGCGTGCAGATATAATAAAGCCCGGCATTGGGATTGGCGGCCAGCATCGCCTTGACGTCATGGCCCTGGCCGATGGCCTGGGGCGCCTTGGCGATGGGGGCCTTCAGATAATCGGCGGTGCGCCAGGCGGATTCGAAGGTCGGATCGGCGGTGACCAGCCCCTTGGTGGGCGAGCAGAAGGCCGCCACCGTGCTGACCAGCGGGCCGCCCGAACCCGGCCACAGCATGACGTGGGATTCCGGAATGCCCTCCACCTTGGCGACGGTGGCGATCAGGTCGCCCTTGTAATTGTCCGGATCGTACCAGTTGCCGACCGCGGCGGCCTTCGCGGCGGCCTGCACGCCGGGTTCGAACGGGCCGGTCCAGCATTCGTTGGCGCCGATCCGCACCGCGCCCTTGATGCCGCGCCCCGCCTGCTGCTGCGCGAGGGCGGGCTGGACCAGCAGGTTGCCGGCCGCCGCGCCGGCAGCCATGAGGGCGGAAATCTTGCCGATCGTGCGGCGGGAATAGCCCCGTTCGAGCAGGTCTTCGCGGGCGTCCTTATCCAACATCATGGTCATGTCGTCTGTTCCCCTTTTCGTTCCACAACTGCGCATATTCCAAAGGGGAGGAACGAAAGGGGCGGCGCATTTCCGCAATGCGCCGCCCCCGGATTTCAAAATTTTATGCGTTTTCCCGCAGTCAGGCTTTCCAGACCTTGTCCACGGCGTCGCAGAAGGCCTTCATCTCTTCCGCCGAGCCGACGGACACGCGGGAAACCGTGGGCCAGATCGGCCAGTTGCGCCCGATCTGCACATTTTCGGCCAGGAGCGTGGCCTGCATCTCCTTGGCGGGCTTGCCCCAATCGACCATGAACATATTGGCCTGGCTGCCGGGGATCACCTTGATCCCCTTCTTCTTCAGATGCGTGACGGCCATTTCGCGGTTGGCGATCATTTCGGCGCGGCGCGCCTTGATAAGGTCGGCCTGCGCCACCGACACGGTGCCGCAGGCGACGGCGGTCATCGGCAGCATCGCCGTCACCTGGCCCCCGTCATAGCGCATCATCTTTTCCATGATGGCGGGGCTGGAGAAGGTGAGGCCCAGGCGCATGCCCGCCATGCCGAACAGCTTGGAGAAGGTGCGCAGGATCAGCACGTCGTCGCGGGTCGCGGCCATCTTCGCGGCGTTGGGGCCGTCGAACCAGTGGATATAGGCTTCGTCGACGACCAGGATCGCGTCCTTGGGCTTGTTGTCGGCCAGCCACTGGATGTCGGCGAGCGAGGTCATCGTGCCGCTGGGATTGTTGGGCGAGCAGATATAATAGACGCCCGCATTGGGGTCTGCCGCCAGCATCGCCTTCACGTCATGGGCGTAATCCTTGGTCAGCGGCACCTTCGTCACCTTCGCGCCCAGCCAGTCGCCGGTGCGCCAGATGGCTTCATAGGTCGGGTTGCCGGTGACGATGCCGCGCGTGGGCGAGGCATAGGCGACAGCGACGCGGCTCAGCGGATCGCTGGAGCCGGGCCAGGCGGTGATGCGGTCGGCGGGAATGCCCTCCACGGCGGCGACGGCGGCGAACAGCTTGGCATGTTCGTCATTGGGCTCGTAACGATTGCCCTCCTGCACCAGCTTGTAGGCGGCTTGCGCGGCGACCGGGAAGGGGCCGGTCCAGCATTCGTTGGCGCCGATGCGCACGGCGCCCTCGACAGCCTTCGCGGCCTGCTGCGCCACGGCGCCGGTGACGCGCAGGGCAGCCGCGCCCGCGCCCAGCAAAGCCGCGACCTTGCCCATCTGGCGGCGGGAATAGCCCCGTTCGATCAAATCCTGTTCGAACGCCTTGTTGTCGATTTCTGCCATATACTCATCTCCCTGAATCTCGAGATTTTACGGCTGTAAACGAAAGCATCGTCCATTTCCGCCATAACCGTCCAGGGAAAATCCGCCGGAACCGCACATATTCGCCTTGGAAAGCGGAGGCGCGATCTGTTAGCGCTTTACCCATGCCCAGCACGCCCGCCGCCGCCGCCCGCCAGATACTCATCCGCCTGCAGGAAGTCATGGCGGCGCGCACCAGCGCGCAGGCGAAGCTGAACAAGGTGGTGGAGATCATCGGCGAATCCCTGTCGAGCGAGGTCTGCTCCATCTATCTGGTGCGCGAAGGGCTGCTGGAACTGTTCGCCACCCGGGGTTTGAAGCAGGAGGCCGTCCACGTCACCCGCATGGCGATGGGCGAGGGGCTGGTCGGCATGATCGCCACCAATGTGGAGACGCTGAACCTGGACGAGGCGGCGTCCCATCCCGACTATAGCTATCGCCCGGAAACGGGGGAGGAACTGTTCCACAGCTTCGCCGGCGTGCCGATCGTGCGGCGGGAGCGCGCCATCGGCGTGCTGTGCGTCCAGCATGTCGAGCCGCGCCGCTATGAGGAAGTGGAGATAGAGGCGTTGCAGACCGTGGCGATGGTGATGTCCGAATTGATCGCCAATGCGGAACTGGCCGATGACGGTCCGCTGGACAGCCGGGTGCAGGATACGGGCAGTTTGGTGCTGCACGGGTTGCAGCTCGTCATGGGCATGGCGCGGGGGCATGTGGTGTTCCACCAGCCGCGCGTGCATATCGAACATACCGTCGCCGAGGATACGGAGGCGGAGCGCGCCCGCGTCATTTCCGCCTTCACCAAGATGCGCGAGCAGATCGACCGCATGACCGGCGCGGCCGAATTCGGCACGGAGGGCGAGCATCAGGAGGTGCTCGAAACCTACAAGATGTTCGCCTATGACGAGGGTTGGGCGCGGCGCATCAACGAAGCGATCGACAGCGGCCTGACCGCCGAGGCCGCCATAGAGCGCGTGCAGCAGCGCACCCGCATGCGCATGCGGCAGATAGACGACCCCCTGCTCCAGGACCGGATGCACGATCTGGAGGATATGGCGAACCGGCTGCTGCGCATCGTGTCGGGGCAGTTGGGCACGGCGGCGCAGCTTGGATTGCGGCAGGACGCCATCCTGATCGCCCGCAACCTGGGGCCGGCGGAACTGCTGGAATATGACCGGCGGCGGCTGAAAGGGGTGATATTGGAGGAAGGGTCGCTGACCGCCCATGTCACCATCGTCGCCCGCGCGATGGGCGTGCCGGTGCTGGGCCGCGTGCGCGACATCCGCCATCAGGTGAATGAGGGCGACCTGATCCTGATGGACGTGGCCGACAACAACCTGCTGATCCGCCCGACGCCCGACATGGAGGAGGCGTTCGAGAACAAGCTGCATGTGACGCAGAAGCGCCGGGCCGAATTCGTGGCCATGCGCGACCTGCCCTCCGTCACCGTCGACGGGCAGCGGATCGAATTGATGGTGAATGCGGGTCTGCGCGAGGATGCGCAGGCGCTGGACCTGGTCGGCGCGGACGGCATCGGCCTGTTCCGCACCGAATTCCAGTTCCTGGTGTCCGCCACGCTGCCGCAGCGGGAGAAGCAGCAGCGGCTCTATCGCGACGTGCTGGACGCGGCGGGCGACCGGCCGGTCATCTTCCGCACCGTCGACATCGGCGGCGACAAGGCGCTGCCCTATATGTCCCGCGACGCGGAGGAGGAGCTGGAGGACAATCCCGCCATGGGCTGGCGCGCATTGCGGCTGGCGCTGGACCGGGATGGCCTCATGAAGGCGCAGGCCCGCGCCCTGCTGGAGGCGGCGGCGGGCAAGGTGCTGCACGTCATGTTCCCGATGGTGTCGGAACCCTGGGAATATGAGCAGGCGAGGGCGCTGGTCGAACATCAGCGCGAATGGCTGGTGGCGCAGAAGAAGAAATTGCCGGTCGCGATACGCTATGGCGCGATGCTGGAGGTGCCCGCGCTGGCGGAGGTGCTGGACCTGCTGCTGCCCAGGCTGGATTTCCTGTCGATCGGCACCAATGACCTGACGCAGTTCCTGTTCGCCGCCGACCGCGCCCATCCCCGGCTGGCGGAGCGTTACGACTGGCTCAGCATCGCCATATTGCGCTTCCTGGACCGCGTGGTGCGCGCCTGCGAGGCGCATGAGGTGCCCGTCGGCGTCTGCGGCGAGATGGGCGGGCGCACGCTGGAGGCGATGGCGCTGATCGGTCTGGGCGTGCGGCGTCTGTCGATCACCCCGGCGTCGGTCGGGCCGGTCAAGGCGATGATCCGCACGCTGGATGCGACCGAACTGCGCGGCGTCATGCGCGACCTGCTGGACAGGGGCGTGGTCGATATTCGTTCGGCGCTGGTCGACTGGGCCGGTGAACATGCTATTGAATTGAATTAAAGGGTTTGTGGCGGTACGTCGGGCCTACGCAGCGTTGACAACCCCTGTCCCGCAATGAGACAAGACCGGCCTTCATAAGTCGCGGAGCAGCATGGCAGAAGAAGCGGAACAGGAACCCGGCGTCGCGGCGCCGGAACAGCGGCCCGGCACTCCCGGCGCGCGCCTGCGCGCCGCGCGGGAGGCGCAGGGATTGTCGATACAGGATATCGCCACCCGGACGCGCATCGCCCAGCGGCAGTTGGAGGCGATCGAGCGCGATGATTATGCCGCCCTGCCCGGCATTCCCTATGCGGTCGGTTTCGCCCGCGCCTATGCCCGCGCCATCGACGTGGATGAGGTGGCGATCGCCGCCGACGTGCGCAACGCCGTGCATAATGCGGACCTGGGCAGCAACCGTTATGAAGCGTTCGAACCTGCCGATCCGGCGCGCGTGCCATCCCGCGCGCTGGCCTGGACGGCGGCGGCCATCGTCGTGGTCCTGGTGGTGGGCTTCGCCGTCTGGCGCACGCAGGTGATGACGCCGCCGACAGGGGAGGAGATTGCCGCCCAACAGGCCGCGCCCGTGCCTGCGACGGTGAAACCGGCGGGCGCGCGCCCTGCCGCGCCGGTGGTGCAGGCAGTCGTGTTCACCGCGAATGACGATGTGTGGCTGCGCATCTATGACGAGGCGGGCGAGCGGCTGAAGGACGGGCTGATGAAGAAGGGGGAAAGCTTCACCCTTCCCGCCAATGCCCGCAATCCGATGATCCTGACCGGGCGGCCGCAGGCGCTGAGCGTGACGGTCGGCGGCAAGCCCATCGCGCCGCTGGGACCGCCGGATCGCACCATCGCCGACGTGCCCGTCAGTGCAGAGGCGCTGCTGGCGCGCGCGGCGCCTGCTGCGGTGACGGGGCAGGCCGCTCCGGCCCCAGCCCCCACTCCTCCAGCTTCCTCTCCTCCGGTCTCCTCTGCTCCGGTCGCGCCCGCGCCCGCCGCTGCCGACTGATCCGTTCAGGGGCGATTCAGCGGAATTTGGCGCAAAGTCATGCTTTACCGGGCGGATTATCGCCTTATGGTTAAGGCCGAATATTAGTCGGGGATCATCATGCGTAACGCTTTTTTCGCGACGGCCGCACTGGCGCTGATCGTGCTCGCGCCGCCGGCCGCGGCCCAGAATGTCAGCGTCGACGTTCGGGTCGACCGGCTGGAAAAGGAAATGCGCGCCGTGCAGCGCAAGGTGTTTCCCGCCGGCGCGCCGCTGGAGGCGGAGATCACGCGCCCCGCCGCGCCCGCCATCGTGCCGGGATCGCCATCCTCCACGCCGGTCGCTGACCTGACGGCGCGGGTGAACGCGCTGGAATCGCAGCTTGCTTCCGTCACCGGGCAGGTCGAGGAAAACAGTTTCAAGCTGAAGCAGCTGGAGGATGCCTTCAACCGCTACAAGGCGGAGCAGGAAAGCCGCGCCGCGCCCGCCGTGGTGCCGCCGCCTGCCGTCGCCCCCTCCGCTCCGGCGGCGGCGGCGGCGGCGGCCCGGCCCACCGCGCCGCGCCCGGCGGCCAATGGCGCAAGCGAGGAGCGCAAGACCGCCGTCGCCGCGATCGAGCGGCCCTTGACCGGGAACGAGGCGGACGACGCCTATAGCTATGGCTTCCGCCTGTGGAGCGCGAAATTCTATCCGGAGGCGCAGGCGCAGTTGAAGGCCACGGTCGACAAATATGGTTCGACCCCCGTCGCCAGCAAGGCCGCGAACCTGCTGGGCCGCGCCTATCTGGACGACGGCAAGCCCGCGCTGGCGTCTGTCGCCTTCTACGAAAATTACCAGAAGCGGCCCAAGGGCGACCGCGCCGCCGACAGCCTGGCCTATCTGGGCGAGGCGCTGATCCAGCTCAAGAAACCCGCCGACGCCTGCAAGGTCTATGCGGAGCTGGAGCAGGTCTATGGCGGCAGCCTGTCGACCGGCCTGCGCGGCATGATGGACAAGGGCCGGGCCAGGGCCAAGTGCACGGCCTGAGCGCCGCATGGCCGAGGGCGATCTTGAAACGCAACTGAGGCAAGCGGTCCAGGCTCTGTTGGACAATGCCGCCAGCGCCCGTTTCGGTGTAGCGGTGTCGGGCGGGCCGGACAGCATGGCCTTGCTCGATCTGGCGGCGCGGGTCTTTCCGGGACGGGTCGAGGCGGCGACGGTCGACCATGGCTTGCGGGAGGCTTCGGCGGACGAGGCGGCGATGGTCGCGGACTGGTGCATGGACGCGGGGATCGCGCATGCGACGCTGCATCCGCACGGCGCGGTGCGGGGCAATGTGCAAAGTTGGGCGCGGACGCAGCGCTATGCCCTGCTGGAAGAGTGGCGGGCGGCGCGGGGGCTGGACTGGCTGCTGACCGCGCATCATGCCGACGACCAGTTGGAAACGCTGCTGATGCGGCTCAACCGGGGCGCGGGGGTCGGCGGGCTTGCGGGTGTGCGGGCGCGGCAGGGCGTGGTGCTGCGGCCTTTGCTGGGCGTGCGCAAGGCTCAATTGCTGGCCTATGCGCTGGAGCGGGGCCTGCGGTATGTGACGGACCCTTCGAACAGCGATCCGCGCTTCGACCGGGCGGCGTTGCGTGCCGCCCTGGCGGACGTGGACTGGATGGACGCGGCTGCGGCGGGACGCAGCGCGGCGGCGCTGGCGGAGGCTGAGGAGGCGCTGGACTGGATGGTCGACGGGATCGAGGCGAATCATGTCCGGCCGGACGGAGAGGGGCTGGCGCTGGATCGGACGGACCTGCCGCGCGAACTGCTGCGCCGGTTGGTCCTGCGGATGATCGAGCGTTTGCAGCCCGATGCCCCGCCGCCGCGGGGGGATGCGATCGACCGGCTGATCGCGGCGGCGCGCCGGGGCGGGAAGATGAGCATCGGCCGCCTCGTGCTCAAGGGCGGGTCATGCTGGACCCTGAAGGTTGCACCGCAGCGCAAGTGGCAATGAGGTCGTTACGCAAAGGTTCCACGGCCCGGCGCGCCAGCCCCACAATCCGTCGATTCGACCCCGTGCAATGACCTTTCCTTAACGTCTTTGGTGGTTAATGAAGAGGTTTGAGCGTGGGAATTTTCGATTCATGATGGAATTTGCGGCACTGACTTATGGTCTGCTGGCCAGTGTCATCCTTTCGGCGGCGCAGCGTAACCGGCGCCTGGCGCAGCCTCATCCGCCGATGCTGCTTTATGCGGGCTATCTGCTGTGCGGCATATCGGCGGGGATGGCGGCGATCCTGGCCTATATCGCCCTGTCGCAAATTGTCGGCGGTTGACGCGGGGGCGTCGCGCTTGCGATTTTGCGGCGGCACCCTATCTTGCGGGTGAAAGAGAGTGTGAATGAACGACGAGAAAGACCCGCAGGGCAATCCCTGGATCAAGAGCGCGATGATTTGGGCGGGGGTGATTGTCGCCCTGCTGCTCTTCGTCTCGATGTTCGACAGCCGCACGGCGTCGGGCGCGGGGACCGGCATCGCCTATTCCGAATTCCGCGCCAAGGTGCAGGAAGGGCAGGTCAAGGACGTCGCCGTCGCCACCGACCGCATCACCGGCACGCTGTCCAGCGGACAGAAATTCAGCACGGTGCCTGTGAACGATCCGGGCCTGACCGGCCTGCTGGACGATTATAACGTCAAATATTCCGGCCAGGCGGAGGAGCAGCCGAGCTTCTGGATGATCCTGATCTACCAGTCGCTGCCGTTCCTGCTGATCCTGGGCATCGCCTTCTTCGTGCTGCGCCAGATGCAGAAGGGCGGCGGCGCAGGCGGCGCCATGGGTTTCGGCAAGTCGAAGGCCAAGCTGCTGACCGAAAAGCATGGCAAGGTGACGTTCGATGACGTCGCCGGTATCGACGAAGCGCGGGAAGAGCTTCAGGAGATCGTGGAATTCCTGAAAGACCCCAGCAAATTTGCGCGGCTGGGCGGCAAGATTCCCAAGGGCGCGCTGCTGGTCGGTTCGCCGGGTACGGGCAAGACGCTGCTGGCTCGCGCCATCGCGGGCGAGGCGGGCGTGCCCTTCTTCACCATTTCGGGTTCCGACTTCGTGGAGATGTTCGTCGGCGTCGGCGCGAGCCGGGTGCGCGACATGTTCGAGCAGGCGAAGAAAAACGCGCCCTGCATCGTCTTCATTGACGAAATCGATGCGGTTGGCCGCCATCGCGGCGCTGGCTTGGGCAACGGCAATGACGAGCGCGAGCAGACGCTGAACCAGCTTCTGGTCGAGATGGACGGTTTCGAGGCGAATGAGGGCATCATCATCGTCGCGGCGACCAACCGCCCCGACGTGCTGGATCCCGCATTGCTGCGTCCGGGCCGTTTCGACCGGCAGGTCGTCGTGCCCCGCCCGGACATCGAGGGCCGCGAGAAGATTCTGGCCGTCCACATGAAGAAGGTGCCGCTGGCCCCGGACGTCAATCCGCGCACTATTGCGCGGGGCACGCCCGGTTTCTCCGGCGCGGACCTGGCGAACCTCGTCAACGAAGCGGCTTTGATGGCCGCTCGCCGGGGCAAGCGTCTGGTCGCCATGGACGAGTTCGAAGCGGCCAAGGACAAGGTCATGATGGGCAGCGAGCGCCGCTCCATGGTCATGACCGACGATGAGAAGAAGATGACCGCCTATCATGAGGCGGGCCATGCCATCGTCGCGGTCCATGAACCGGCGTCCGACCCGATCCACAAGGCGACGATCATCCCCCGCGGCCGCGCCCTGGGCATGGTGATGCGCCTGCCGGAACGGGACAGCTACAGCTATCACCGCGACAAGATGCACGCGAACATGGCCGTCGCCATGGGCGGGCGCGTGGCGGAGGAGATCATCTTCGGCTATGACAAGGTGTCGAGCGGCGCTTCGGGTGACATCCAGTACGCCACCAAGCTGGCGCGGGACATGGTCACCCAATGGGGCATGTCCGACAAGCTAGGCCCGCTGCAATATGAGGAGCAGCAGGGCGAAACCTTCCTCGGCTATTCGCAGAGCCAGCGCGTCCACATGTCGGACGAGACGGCGAAGCTGATCGACAAGGAAATTCGCGGGCTGGTCGAACAGGGCTATGCGCGGGCGCAGGAAGTGCTGAAGGGTCATGAGGACCAGTTGCACCTGCTCGCCAACGCGATGCTGGAATATGAGACGCTCTCCGGCGAGGAGATCAAGACGCTGCTCGACAAGGGGGAGATCACCCGCGACGACGGCACGACGATCAAGCCTTCGGCGATCCCGGTGGCGGGTTCCTCCATCCCCAAGACGCGGCGGCGGAAGGGTCCGTTCGGCGATCCTTCGCCTGCCGGAGCCTGATCCGGCAGACAGGTTGAAAAAGGGCGTCGCCGGAAGGCGGCGTCCTTTTTATTTTCGCGGTGTCGGCTGTGGGACATTTGCGGATGTCGTTCATCGTTGCCCTATCGTCATCCCCGCGAAAGCTGGGATCTCAGGCGGGAGGGCACAGAGTAGGCCGGGTGGACAAATTCAAGACCCGCTGGACTGAGATTTGGGTGGAGAGCGGACCTATCCTATTCTTCCCCATTGATAGATGGGGAGGGGGACCGGCCGAAGCCTGGTGGAGGGGAAGATACGCAGGTCACCCATTTCCCCTCCACCATGCTTCGCATGGTCCCCCTCCCCACGCTTCGCGTAGGGAGGATTAAAAGCGTCCGCTATTGACCATTTCCAGGCATTTCCTAATTTGTCCACGCGGCCTAGCCTCACGAGATCCCAGCTTTCGCTGGGATGACGGATGCAGGGCAGGGTATCCGGGCTGGACAAGTCCGCGCGTCGCGACCAAATGATGGCTTGTCATGACCAAGCGCATCCTTCTCATCATTTCAGGCGGCATCGCGGCGTATAAATCGCTGGAGCTGGTGCGGCTGCTGCGCAAGCGGGGAATGGCCGTGCGGGCGGTGCTGACCGAGAGCGCGGAAAAATTCGTGACGCCGCTGTCGCTGGGCGTGCTGACCGAGGACCATGTCTATGGCGACATGTTCGACCTGAAGGAAGAGCGCGAGATCGGCCATATCCAGCTTTCGCGGCAGGCCGATCTGGTCGTGGTGGCGCCCGCGACGGCGAATATCCTGGCCAAGATGGCGGGCGGCATCGCCGATAATCTGGCGACGACACTGCTGCTGGCGACCGATAAGTCGGTGCTGGCGGTGCCCGCGATGAACATCCGCATGTGGCATCATGCGGCGACCCAGCGGAACATCGCGCAACTCAAGGCCGACGGCGTGCATGTCATGGAGCCGGACAGCGGCGAGATGGCGTGCGGCGAATATGGCAAGGGCCGCCTGCCTGAGCCGCAGGCGATCGCGGCGGAGGTGGCGCGGTTGCTGGCATTGCCCCTGCCCGCCGATCCGCTGGCCGGGCAGCCGGATTTCGAAGGGGCCGACACGCCGCTTGCCGGGCGGCATGTGCTGGTGACGGCCGGACCGACGCATGAGCCGATCGACCCGGTGCGCTATATCGCCAACCGCTCTTCGGGGAAGCAGGGCTTCGCCGTCGCGGCGGCGGCGGCGCGGGCGGGGGCGCGGGTGACTTTGGTGGCGGGGCCGGTGCATCTGCCCACCCCTGCGGGCGTGCGCCGCGTCGATGTCGAGACGGCGCGGGAGATGCTGGCGGCGGTGGAGGCCGCCCTGCCCGCCGATGCGGCGATCATGGTGGCGGCGGTGGCGGACTGGCGCACGGCCGACGCCGCCGACCAGAAGCTGAAAAAGGATGGATCGGGCAAGCCTGCGCCGCTGCCGCTGGTCGAGAATCCGGATATTCTCACCACATTGGGAAAGCATGCGAAGCGGCCCGCCCTGCTGGTGGGCTTCGCCGCAGAGACGCAGAAAGTCGCTGAACATGCGCAGGCCAAGCTGGCGCGCAAGGGGGCGGACTGGATCGTCGCCAATGACGTTTCCGGTGACGTGATGGGCGGCGATTCCAACAGCGTGCATATCGTTTCCAGGGACGGCGTCGAAAGCTGGGAAAATCTGCCCAAGGACGCCGTCGCCACCCGTTTGATAGAAAAGGTCGCCCATGCCCTCTCCACTGGTTCCGATTGAAATCCGCCTGAAGCGCTTGCCCCATGGCGAAGGGCTGCCGGCGCCCGCCTATGCGACGGCGCATGCGGCGGGGATGGATGTGGTGTCGGCGGAGGACGTCATCCTGGTGCCGGGCGGGCGGCATGCGGTGTCGACGGGCTTCGCCATGGCGATTCCGGAGGGGTATGAGGTGCAGGTGCGGCCCCGGTCGGGCCTGGCGCTGAAGCACGGGATCAGCCTGCCCAACACGCCGGGCACCATCGACGCCGATTATCGGGGCGAATTGAAGGTCATCTTGATCAATCTGGGGTCCGAGCCTTTTGTCATCGCGCGCGGCGACCGGATCGCGCAACTGGTGGCCGCGCCGGTCCAGATGGCCTGTTTCGAAGAGGTGGAGGAACTGGACGAGACGGTTCGCGGTGCGGGCGGTTTCGGGTCGACAGGGGTGAAATAGCCATGACCGACGAGCAGTTGGAGCGCTACGCCCGCCATATCGTGCTGAAGGAGATTGGCGGCGCGGGGCAGGCCCGGCTGCTGTCGGCGGATGTCGCGGTGATCGGCGCGGGCGGGATCGGCAGCCCGGCGATCCTCTATCTGGCGGCGGCGGGCGTCGGCACGATCCGGGTGATCGACGACGACGCGGTCGCCCTGTCCAATTTGCAGCGGCAGATATTGTTCGGGACCGACGATATCGGATCGCCCAAGGCCGAGTTGGCGATGGCGGCGGTGGCGCGGCTCAATCCCGATGTAAAGCTGATCCCGATCAACGCCCGGATCGATGCGGACAATGCCGCGCTGATGCTGCGCGAGGCGGATGTGGTGCTGGACGGTTGCGACAGTTTCGCGACGCGGCTGGCGGTGGCGGACTGTGCGCGGAAATTGCGGATTCCGCTGGTGTCGGCCGCGGTCGGGCCGTTTGAGGGGCAGCTATCCACCTATCGCGGGTGGGAGGCGGACAAGCCCTGCTATCGCTGTCTGGTCGGATCGCCGGAGGATGCGCCGGAGCGCAATTGTTCCGAAACCGGTGTCATCGGCGCGCTGACCGGCGTGATGGGCAGTCTGGCGGCGCTGGAGGTGATCCGGGCGCTGGTGCCCTTTGGCGAGGATATGGCGGGACGGTTGCTGCTGGCCGATCTGCTGTCGATGCGGTTCCGCACCGTGGCGGTGCCCAAAGACCCGGCCTGCCCGGCCTGCGCCGTGGAACTATGCGCGCACTGAGGATCGTCGTCGCGTCGGCGGATGCGGAGCGGCTGCGCGGGGCGCTGGTGATGGCGGCGGCGCAGGCGGCGCTGGGCGGCGCGGCGGCTGTGTTCCTGCAACTGGACGCCGTGGCATTGCTGCGCGCGCCGATGGCGGCGCCCCAGGACGAGGCGCATCGGGTGGCGGGATTGCCCACGCTGGCGATGCTGGTCGAAGAAGCGCTGGCGCTGGGCGTGGCGTTGACGGTATGCCAGAGCGGGCTGGCGCTCTCCGGCCTGACCGTCGCGGACCTGCCGCCGGGTGTGGAGGTCGGCGGCCCCATCGCCTTCCTGCAGGCGACGGACGATCAGGCGCGGCTGCTGTTCGCCTGACCGTCTCTCTCCGGCCTCAGAAGCTGGCGTAGCGTTCGTTGCCGATGAAGCCGAGTTTCTTGACCCCGGCGCGGCGGATGAGGCCCTGCGCATCTGCTTGCCGCGTTCTGCGAGTCATCGGCTGTTCCAGCCGACTTCGGAACGCTCTATTGACAGGCCGGGCGGCCCATTTATGGGGAAGGCGCGGCTTTTTTCGGCTGCTTGCCTCTCATTTCAACAGAAAGACCGTCCGTGTCCGCCATGCTCAAGATCACCCTGCCCGATGGTTCCGTGCGTGAAGTCGCGCCCGGCACTACCCCGGCGGACATTGCGGCGGCGATCGGGCCGGGTCTGGCCAAGGCCGCCATCGCGGCACGGGTCGATGGCGAACTGCGCGATATCATGCGCCCGCTGGAGGCCGACGCGCAACTGGCGCTGGTGACAAGCAGGGATGAGGCGGACGCGCTGGAACTGGCGCGGCACGACTTCGCCCATATTCTGGCGGAGGCGGTGCAGGCGCTGTTCCCGGGGACGCAGATCACCTTCGGGCCGTCGACCGACGATGGCTTCTACTATGATTTCGCGCCGAAGGACCGGCCCTTCACCGAGGAGGATCTGCCCGTCATCGAGGCGAAGATGCGGGAGATCATCGCCGCCGACAAGCCGTTGCGCCGCGAAGTGTGGCGGCGCGAAGATCTGATCGCCCGCTGGCAGGCGGAGGGCGAGACGTTCAAGGCCGAATGGGCCGCCGAACTGCCGGAGGGCGAGGAACTGACGGTCTATTGGTCGGGTAACGAATGGCTCGACATGTGCCGGGGGCCGCACCTCGCTTCGACCGGCAAGCTCGATCCGGCGGCGTTCAGGCTGACCCGCGTGTCGGGCGCCTATTGGCGCGGCGACCAGAAGAATGCGATGCTCAGCCGCATCTACGGCACCGGCTGGCTGAACAGGAAGCAGCTCGACGCGCACCTCACGCGGCTGGAGGAGGCGGGCAAGCGCGACCATCGCAAGCTGGGCGCGGAGATGGACCTGTTCCACCTCCAGCAGGAGGCGCATGGGTCGGTCTTCTGGCATCCCAAGGGCTATCTGATCTGGCGGGAACTGGAAGCCTATATGCGCCGCGCCATCGACGATGCCGGCTATCGCGAGGTCAAGACGCCGCAGGTGATGGACGCCCGCCAGTGGGAGCAGTCCGGCCATTGGGGCAAATATCGCGAGAATATGTTCGTCATCCCCGACGAAGTGCCCAATGTCGAGGATGAAGGACCGCTGGTGTCCGACGGCGCCGACTGGATGGCGCTGAAACCGATGAACTGTCCGGCGCATATCCTGATCTTCAAGCAGGGGATCAAGAGCTATCGCGACCTGCCGCTGCGCTTCTATGAGAATGGCTGCTGCCATCGCAATGAGCCGCATGGCGCGCTGCACGGGCTGATGCGCGTGCGCCAGTTCACGCAGGACGACGCGCATATCTTCTGCCGCGAGGATCAGATCGTGGAGGAAGTTCGTGCCTTCTGCGCGCTGGCGGACCGCATCTACAAGGACTTCGGTTTCACCTACTCGATCAAGCTGGCGCTGCGCCCGGAAAAGCGCTTCGGCACGGAGGAGATGTGGGACAAGGCGGAAGAAGAACTGCGCAATGCGGTCGCTGCGGCGGGGCTGAACACGCCGGAATATGGCTGGGAGGAACTGCCGGGCGAGGGCGCCTTCTACGCGCCCAAGCTGGAATGGCATCTGACCGACGCGATCGGACGGACCTGGCAGGTCGGGACGATCCAGTCCGACCGCGTGCTGCCAGAGCGACTCGACGCCTCCTATGTGGGGGAGGATGGCGAGCGGCATCGGCCGGTGATGCTCCACCGGGCGATTTTCGGCAGCTATGAGCGCTTCATCGGCATATTGATCGAGCATTATGCGGGCAAATTCCCGCTCTGGCTGGCGCCGGTGCAGGCGGTGGTGGCGACCATCGTGTCGGACGCTGACGACTATGCCCAGACGGTTGCCGAAAAGCTGCGGGCGGCGGGAATCCGGGCGGAAACCGACATTCGCAACGAGAAGATCAACTATAAGGTGCGTGAGCACAGCCTTGCGAAAGTGCCGAATTTGCTGGTCGTCGGGCGTCGCGAGGCGGATGAGGGCACGGTGGCGCTGCGCGAACTGGGCAAGGATGGGCAGACCATCCTTTCGGTCGATGACGTCATCGCCCGTCTTGCAAAAGAGGCGCTCGCACCCGATATGCAGTGAGGCAGCGATGCCACATGGGGCTGGTAAATCCGCAATTGCGGGCTTGCCGCCCCTTTCGGCTTTGCGCTAGAGCCTGCTCCGATTTGAATCGGATCATGCTCTAGTTCGTCTTTTGCCGCATTTTGCGAGCCATCGGCTGTTCCAGCCGACTTCAAAATGCTCTAAAGCGCCGCCAGAGTCGTTCTATCAACTACCGTAGGAGAAGCTGCTATACGTCCGCCAATGATGCGCCGCCCGATGGCGCCGCCGCCTAAGTCCGGTCCCCGTTACAATGAGTTCATCACCGTGCCCAAGGTGCGCGTGATCGACGACGAAGGCGAAAATCTGGGCGTGATGTTTACGCAGGAGGCGATGGAGCGCGCTTACGAACTGGGCCTGGACCTGGTCGAAGTGTCGCCGACCGCCGATCCGCCGGTCTGCAAGTTCCTGGACATCGGCAAGTATAAGTACGAAGCCCAGAAAAAGGCGAACATCGCCCGCAAGACCCAGAAGACGCAGGAACTCAAAGAGATCAAGATGCGTCCGAACATCGACGATCATGACTATGATACGAAGATGAAGAAGGTCCATGATTTCATCGGCGACGGCGACAAGGTGAAGATCACCCTGCGTTTCCGCGGCCGCGAATTGTCGCACCAGCAGCTTGGCATGCAGTTGCTCCAGCGCGTGGCGGAAAATGTGGGCGAGATCGCCAAGGTCGAAGCCTATCCCCGCATGGAAGGCCGCCAGATGCTGATGGTGCTGGCGCCGAAATAAGGGTTTCCCGGTTTCAGGAAGCGATGTCGGGCGGGGTCTGGATGCAGGCTCCGCCCGATCTGTTTCTGGGATCGAAAGATCGAGGGGTTTGGACAGTCAAAGACATCCCCCCCTTCCATAGACCGGCCCATATCCGATCACCCAGCGCGCAATAAAATATCTCCGGGGGTCTGGCTGTTTTCCTGCTTAATGGTTACATGGGCCGCCACGAATCCCCCAGCGACCGGCTATCCCTCCACTGGCCGGGCGCGCAGCAGAAAGTGGCTTTCACATGGATATCCGCCTCGGCCTCACCTTTGACGACGTGCTTTTGCAGCCCGCCGAATCCGATGTGCTGCCCAGCCAGGCTGACACCAGCACCCATGTGACGAAGGCGATCAGGCTCAACATCCCGGTCCTGTCCTCCGCCATGGACACGGTGACGGAGGCGGACATGGCGATCGTCATGGCGCAGTTGGGCGGGATCGGCGTGCTGCATCGCAACCTGTCGGTGGAGGAGCAGGCGGACGCGGTGCGGGCGGTCAAGCGCTTCGAAAGCGGCATGGTGGTGAACCCCATCACCATCACCCCCGGCGCCACGCTGGCCGATGCGCAGATGCTGATGGCGCGCCACAAGATCAGCGGCATTCCGGTGGTGGAGGCGTCGGGCAAGCTGGTCGGCATCGTCACCAACCGCGACGTGCGCTTCGCCGAAAACCCGGCCCAGCCGGTCAGCGAACTCATGACCCACGACAATCTCGCCACTGTGAAGACGGGCGTGGGCCAGGAGGAGGCGAGGCGCCTGCTGCACCAGCGCCGCATCGAAAAGCTGCTGGTGGTGGACGATCATTATCATTGCGTGGGCCTGATCACAGTCAAGGATATCGAAAAGGCGGTCACCTATCCGCAGGCGACCAAGGACGCATCGGGCCGCCTGCGCGTGGCGGCGGCGTCGACCGTGGGCGAGAAGGGTCTGGAGCGCAGCAAGGCGCTGATCGACGCGGAATGCGACCTGATCGTCATCGACACCGCCCATGGTCACAGCAGGCAGGTGGCCGTCGCGGTCGAGGCGGTGAAGAAGCTGTCCAACCATGTTCAGGTCGTGGCCGGCAACGTCGCCACCGCCGAAGCGACCAAGGCGCTGATCGGCGCGGGCGCGGACTGCGTGAAGGTGGGCATCGGCCCCGGTTCGATCTGCACCACCCGCGTCGTCGCGGGGGTCGGCGTGCCGCAGCTTACCGCGGTCATGGATTCGGCGGAGGAAGCGGCCAAGCAGGGCGTTCCGGTGATCGCGGACGGCGGCCTGCGCACGTCGGGCGACGTGGCGAAGGCGCTGGCGGCGGGCGCGGGCTGCGTCATGGTCGGATCGTTGCTGGCGGGCACGGCGGAGGCGCCGGGCGAAACCTTCCTCTATCAGGGCCGCGCCTATAAGAGCTATCGCGGCATGGGCAGCGTCGGCGCGATGGCGCGGGGGTCGGCGGACCGCTATTTCCAGGCCGATATCAAGGACCAGATGAAGCTGGTGCCCGAAGGCATTGAGGGCCAGGTGCCGTTCAAGGGACCGGCGAAGGACGTCATCCACCAGCTCGTCGGCGGCGTGAAGGCGGCGATGGGCTATACCGGCAGCGCCACGATCAAGGATTTGCAGGAGCGCGCCCGCTTCGTTCAGATCACCAATGCCGGGCTGTCGGAAAGCCATGTGCATGATGTGACGATCACGCGGGAAGCGCCCAATTATCCGACGCGCTGAGGCCTATTAATTCCCCTCCCTTTCAAGGGAGGGGTCAGGGGTGGGTGCGAGCGCAGCGAGCCTCTTCTGGAGGCTGCCCACCCCCGACCCCTCCTGCTTGCGGGAGGGGGGAGAAGATTATGACCCCATCCGCTCGTGTTCAGGCCGCCATCGAACTGCTCGACGCCATCATCGCGTCGGCGCGGGATGGCGGTCCTGCGGCGGACACGCTGATCGCCCGTTATTTCAAGGAACGGCGCTATGCCGGTTCCCGCGACCGGCGGGCGGTGCGCGACCATGTTTATGACGCGGTGCGCCGCGTGGCCGAGCGGCCCGAAAGCGGTCGCGCCGCCATGGTCGGGCTGGCGCGGGAGCGGGCCGAACTGGCGGCGCTGTTCGACGGGACGGCGCATGGGCCTGCGCCCATGGCCGATGGCGAAGCGGGCGCCCCGGCGGGCGTGGTGCCCGGCTGGATCGAACCGCTGCTGGCCGCGCCGGTGGAGCGGGATGCCTTGCTGGGCCGGGCGCCGGTCGATCTGCGCGTCAACCGATTGAAGGCCGATCCGGACCGGGTCGCGCAACATTATCCCGATGCGGCCCGGATAGCCGGACTGCCCGATGCCCTGCGCCTGCCCGAAGGATCGCCCGTCGAGCAGAGCGATCCCTGGAAATGGGGCCAGGTGGAGGTGCAGGATGCGGGCAGCCAGCTGATCTCCGCCGCCTGCGATGCCGCGCCGGGCATGACCGTCATCGACCTTTGCGCCGGGGCGGGGGGCAAGACGCTCGCGCTGGCGAGTGCGATGGGGGGCAAGGGTGTACTGATCGCCGCCGACACCATTCGTTCGCGCCTGGCGCGGCTCGATCCGCGGGCCGAGCGCGCCGGGGCTACCTTCATCGAGACGCTGCTGCTCGATCAGGGGCATGAGGCGGGCGCGCTGGACAGCCTGAAGGGCCGGGCGGATGTCGTGCTGGTCGATGCGCCCTGTTCGGGCACCGGCACATGGCGGCGCAATCCGGAGGCGCGCTGGCGGCTGACCCCGGCGCGGCTCGACCGGCTGGTGGCGGAACAGGCGCGAATCCTGGATTTCGCGGCCCCCCTGCTGGCGCCGGGCGGGGCGTTGGTCTATGCTGTCTGCGCGCTGACGGACCGGGAGGGGCGGGATCAGGTGCGGGCATTTCTGGAACGGCATGACGGATGGGCCGTCGAACGGATCGAAGCGGCAATGGGCCGCGCCCATGGCGACGGCCTGCTGCTGACGCCGGGCCATGACGGCACCGACGGTTTCTACGTAGCGCGCCTGCGGCGGACCGTTTGAAAGAGTCGATGGACAAGCGGGCGCAAAATCGCGAGACTTGCCCACCGGAATCCGGACCGGAAACTGGCCCGGAATCAATGCCTGAAACATGGCTGGAGTTGTGCATGCGTTTTACCCCTGCTTCGATCGCCTTGGCTGTGCTGTTGACCACCGTTTCCAGCGCGGGCCTGTCGCAGCGGCCGGATTCGCAGATTTCGCCGCTGTCCGTCGAATGGCAGAAGGCGGGCGAGGCAGCGCGCAAGGCGGGCAATTATCAGGGCGCGACCGACGCGCTGGAAAGCGCGCTGACGGTCGATCCGCGCAACCGCACCGCCTATATCGAACTGGCGCAGGTGGCGCGGGCGCAGGGTTTGCAGGGCAAGGCGATCCGGCTGTATCGCGAGGCGCTGTTGCTGGAACCCAATGACGTCGCAGCCCTGGTGGGTCAGGGAGAGGCGATGGTCGAAAAGGGCGCCATCGCCAAGGCCAAGGAAAATCTCGCCCAGGCGCAGGGGCTGTGCAAGGCGAACTGCGCCGCTGTCGGCCAGTTGGCGGCGGCGATAGAGAAAGGCCCGCCCGCGACCGTGCTCAGCGCCAAGGACAAGGTGCCCGCACCCAAGGCAGCCGAAACCGAGACGCCCTGATCCCCGGTCTTTCGGGCTGATTCCGGCCATTTTGCGTCGAAGTTCACAGTGTATGCGCGCGCATGCCTGCGCGCCCGTGCGCGGAGATGTGATGGATCGGACGTTTCAAAGAGAGGGGCGGGATAGACTGGCCGGGGTGAAGTAGGACAGGCTGAATCGCGGTTGGCTTGAGAAATAGGACGTTTTTCGGGAGCCTGTGGTCATTCGGCCGCGCATGCTCCTGAAATGGGCTGGGAGAGGCGTATTCGGTCCGCTTTGTTGATTTGAAGGCCGGGATGATGGGGATGAGAGTGTCTGAAAACGACCATTTTTCGACGTTCGCATGGCCTCCCACTGATCTCGATTGCAGACGTTCTGGCAAAGTTGCAAACACGCTCGATGGAACAGCCCGTTGAGCCTAGATGCAATACATGCGGTCGCATTCTAGGCATAGATGCCGATCCCCTTTCCACGAACTGCGGCGGTGATTGTTGGGGATGTGTGGGCGAATTAGAGGCGGATGGATGGCCAGCCTCTGCGGAAAAGGTATCTGCTGAGGTCGCTTCTGGGCTTCGCAACCCTGACGGCTCAGCAAAGCCTCCGTCACTATAGGCCAAGATCGACCATCTACAGACGTTGGCAACTATTTATTCGCAGATTTTGCGGAACGACTTTGTTGTGCGCCTCTCGCTCTAAGCACCTTCAACACGAAAAAGGCGGAGATGCTGAAAATGAACAGTGCCTTAAACCATTTGCCGTGGCGCACGATATCGATCGTCATGAAAATGCAGCCGAAAACAACCGCTGTTACTATAAGCCAGGCAACCACCTTGGCGCGCAGGGGGTTAGCGTGAAACCAACGTGCGATGTTTCGACCTATCTGCTCACCTTCCGTCATGCTTTGAGAGCTAACCGCTTTGCGTTAATAACATGATAAACCAGACAGTCCGCAATCCACCCCTTTTCACCGTTCGTCCTGAGTAGCCATTAAGCCCTTCGACAGGCTCAGGTCAGGCTTGTCGAAATGGCGTACCAAGGACATGGACAGAGGCCCTTCGATACGGGCCCCTTCGACTGCCTGCCAAGGCAGGCGCTCAGGACAGGCTTCGACTTCGCTCAGGCCCTACTCAGGGCGAACGGAAGTGGAAGCGAACCGCCTGCCTTGACTCAAGCCGGACTTAGCCGCCTAAACCCGCCCCATCACCCGCGCCACCGCCACGAATTCCTCGACGCTCACGGTTTCGGCCCGGCGTTGGGGGTCGATGCCCACCGCTTCCAGCGCCTCCAGCGCGCCGGGCAGCCCCTTCAGGCTCTGGCGCAGCATCTTGCGGCGCTGGCCGAAGGCGGCGGCGGTCAGGCGTTCGAGATGCTTCAACTGCACACCCTCCGGCGCGGGCTTGGGGGTGATGTGGACGACCGCCGACATGACCTTGGGCGGGGGGGTGAAGGCGCTGCGGTGGACCTTCATCGCGATGCGGGCGTCGCTGCGCCATTGGGACAATATGGCGAGGCGGCCATAATGGTCGCCGCCGGGCCTGGCGACGATGCGCTCCGCCACCTCCATCTGGAACATCAGGGTCAGGCTCGACCACCAGGGGAGGGGCGTCCAGTTCGTGGAAAGCCAGCCGATCAGCAGCGCGGTGCCGACATTATAGGGCAGGTTGGCGATGATATGCGCGCCATCGCCCGCTTCGGCGCGGGCGTCGACCTCCATCGCGTCGCCGGAAATGACGCGGAGCTGGCCGGGGAAGGCGGTGTCCAGTTCGGCCAGGGCGGGGAGGCAGCGCCGGTCGCGTTCGACCGCCACCAGCTTCGCGCCTGCGCGCAGGATGGCGCGGGTCAGGCCGCCGGGGCCGGGGCCGACCTCGAAGGCGGGCTGGTCGTTGAGCGGGCCGGGAATGGCGGCGATGCGGTCCAGCAATTGTTCGTCCAGCAGGAAATTCTGGCCGAGCGCCTTGCTTGCCTGCAATCCATGGGTGGCGATGACGTCGCGTAGCGGGGGGAGCCTGGGCGGGGTAAGCGCCGGACCGGTTTCAGCAGCCATGGGCCTCAACAACCATGGGTCAGGCGGGCGCGGGCGGCTTCGGCGGCCATCTTGATCGCCGCCATCATCGCGCCGGGATTGGCGCTGTCCCTGCCTGCGATACCGAACGCCGTGCCATGGTCGGGCGAGGTGCGCACGATGGGCAGGCCCAGGGTGATGTTGACGCCCTCATCGAAATTCAGCGTCTTGATCGGGATCAGCGCCTGGTCGTGATACATGCACAGCGCCGCGTCGTAGGTTTCGCGGGCGCGGCTGTGGAACAGCGTGTCGGCGGCGAGGGGGCCTGTAATGTCGTAGCCCTCCGCCTGGAGCGATTCCACGGCGGGGCGGATGATGTCGATCTCCTCCCGGCCCAGCGCGCCGCCTTCGCCCGCATGGGGGTTGAGACCCGCGACCACCAGCCGGGGACGCCCGATGCCGAAATTGCGCTGAAGCCCCTTGGCGGTGGTGATGGCGCGGGCGCGGATCAGGTCGATGGTCAGCGCGGACGGCACGGCGGAAAGGGGGATATGGATGGTGATCGGCACGACCTTCAGCGACGGCCCCGCCAGCATCATCACCGCATTATGCGGCGACACGCCGCACCGTTCGGCGATGAATTCCGTCTGGCCCGGATGGGTGAAGCCGACGCCGTAAAGCTGTTCCTTGCCGACGGGCGCCGTGACGATCCCCGCCGCCGATCCGCTGCGGGCGAGGCCGACCGCGACCTCCAGCGCCTGAAAAGCCGTGCGCGCCCCGTCGACGCTGGGCGTGCCGGGGGTGATCTCTCCGGCGTCGGCGACTTGCAGGCAGGGAAGGGCGCTGTCGAACACAGCCGCTGCATCCTCCGGCGTGCCGACCGTCTGGACCGGGCCGGGCCAGACGGCGCGCAGTGATGCGGCATCGCCCACCGCGAAGAAGGGCGGCAGGCCCAGCGCTTCCCGCATGACCCAGCTTTTGGCGACGATTTCCGGCCCGATGCCCGCCGGATCGCCGAGCGACACGGCGAAGGACGGCCCCATCGCGAGAGGGTCCGCCGGATCAGTTATAGTCGATAACGGCATCGCGGCGAAGGTCGCGCAGATAGATGCGGGCGCGCTTGTTGACCCGTTCTTCCTCAAGCTGCGCCATGATCTGGTCGGCGTTGGGCGCGGCGGCGGAAGAGGCTTCGTCGCGGCCGCAGACGACCAGCACGCGCACGCCGTCGTTGATCGATCCGAAGGGCGGCGTCGCCTCACCCACCTGGAGGTTGAGCAATATGTCCTGCAACTGCGGCGGCAGGTCGCGCAGCTTCACATTGTCGTTGTCGACCACGTCCGCGCCGATCTTGCCGCCCAGTTCATTGGCCTGGCCGCAGCCCTTGATCGTCCGGATCTGCGCGGCGAAGGCGGCGGCCTTCGCGCTCGCCTGTTCCTTGGTCGTGCCGGCGGGGAAGCTGACCGAAAGCTGCTTGAGGCTGAGCAGCGCGTCGCGCGGGTCGGCGGTCAGCACCTTGCGCTTGTCCATCACATAGATGATGGACACGCCGCCGGGCACGCCGATCGGCCCGGCGAGCTGGCCGACCTGCATTTCCGCCGCGGCCTGCGCCAGTTCGTCGGGCAACTGCGCGGGGCGGACCCAGCCCAGGTCGCCGCCGACCGCCGCCGTGGAGGCTTCGGAAAATTGCCGCGCATAGGCGGCGAAGCTGCCGCCCTGCTTGATCTGGTCGATGATGTTGCGGGCGTTGGCGACGATCTGCTGCTGATTTTCCGGCGTGGCCGACAGGTAGATTTCGCCGATGCGATATTCGTCGCTGCCCTTCGCCGCGTTCATGCGGTCGACCACCGACTTCACCTCATCCTCCGACACGTTGACGAAGGGCTGGATGTTGCGGCGGAGCAGGCGGCTCCACGCCAGTTCGCCCTCGATCTGGCGCTTGATGCTGGCGGACGCGCTGCCCTGCGCGCGCAGATATTGATCGAATTGCGAAGGCGACTGGCGGAAATTGGCCGCGACCCGCTCATAGCTTTGTTCGATCTCGGCCTTGTCGACATTGATGTCGTTGGCGGCGGCTTCCTGGATCTGAAGCGTCTCGTCGATCAGGTTGCGCAGCACCTGGACGCGAAGCCGTTCCTTTTCCTCGTCCGACACCTTGCCGCCATTGGCGGTGATGATCAGGGCCAGGCGCTGGTCGACATCTGTGCCGGTGATGATGCGGCCGTTGACGATGGCGGTCGCCTTGCGGACATTGGGGTCGCTCTTGCCGAAGATGGTCACATCCTTGGGCAGGTTGAGCTGCTGGACCCCCACGGAATCATCGTCGCCGACCGTCTGGGCAGCGACGGCGTTCACGCCCGTCGCCAGGAGGGCCGAGGACAGGAGCATGGTGCGAAAACCCGACCGGACGTGGCGGCCAATGCGGGAAAACGGGGAAACGACAGGCTGCATCGTCGACAAAACTCTCCAATCGGTTCGGCACGATATGCGCCGATCCGCCTTAACCGGTCCTGAGCAGGAAGCGGGAAGGCTGATCCTTATATGCCAATATTGCGAAAAGCCAGCCGAAGCTGGAAGCTGTTGCCCTTTCGTGCGTCGCCCAGCACCTGATAGTCGCGCCGCCAGGTCAGGCCCAGCGTCAGGCAATCATCCTCATAGGCTATCCCCAGGCGATGGCGGACGGGTTCGTAACCGTCCGCGTCGGACAGCGGTTCCTCCTTCGCGTCGGTCAGGTCGATGACGGTCGAGCCGAAGACGGACCAGAAGCGCGCGAACTGGACGCGGCCGCCCAGCCGCAATTCCTCACGGTCCTGCAAATCCTCCAGATTGAGGTTCGCGTCGCGGTTCAGGCGCAGATAGCCGATCGTCGCATAGGTCTTGCGGCTGCCGACGGTGGCGTTGATTTCGTTACGGCGGACCGCCAGATTATCCTTGTCCAGCCGGAAGCGGTGGGTGAAGCTGAGGAAATCCCGGTAGCGGACGGTGGTGCGGCCGACGACGTCGGACAGACGATCCGACAGGCCGGTGCCGTCCGGGAGGATGCTTTCGCGACTGTTCAGGCGATAGCTTTGCCCGACCACGCTCTCCAGCGAGAAGTTGGGCAGCGACAGGCCATATTCGAGACCATAGGTGACGCGGGTCGAATCCTCGAACCGGTCATAGCCGGAAAAGCGGTTGAGCGCGAAGAGATTGCTGTCCTCCAGGTCGATGGCGCGGGCGTCCTCATTGGGGACGGACAGGTTGGCGATCTTCGGCGCGGCCACGATCTGGACGCGGGGGGCGATGCGCTGCACGCCACCGAACGCCGCGCCCATGAAGGGCCAGCGGACATCGATCGCCGCCGCCGCGATTCCCCGCGCCTTCCATCCCGGATCGCCCGCATAGCCGACCACGCTGTTCATCAGATTGTCGCTGCTGTGGTAGACGTCGCCGCGCAAATAGGTGGTGAAGGCGACTTCCTGACCCATCGGCGTCAGCTTGCGCAGATTCCATTCGAAGGCGGCGAAGGCGCGCTGCGTATCCTCCCCACGGGTGCGGGTGATGGCCAGGCTGTTCGCCTGAAACTGCGCCACGCCGCCCAGCAGCGGATCCTTCATCCGCAGGCGGTAATCGACGACGGGCAGGGCGATCGGCATCTGCCCCTGCGGATCGCCCGTGCGCAGCGTCTGCACCGCCCAGCCCGCGATGGAGAAATAGCTTTTCTCGCCGATCCGCTGGGCATTGAGGGTGGAGCGCAGGCGGTCGTCGCGGCTGATGTCGTAGCGGCGCAGGAAGGTGCGGTCGGTCGCCGCGCGAAGCGATCCCCCGATGCTCCATTCCGGCGTCAGTTGCAGCGCGCCGCTGGTGTCCAGATAGCCGCGGAAATCCTTCTGCGAATCCGCCGGGGTCGTGGACGCGGCGCTGCCGGTGCCGACGCGGCTGCCATAGGTGGCGTAGCCGGTGATCTGATAGGCGCCGCGATCCCATAAATGCCGGTAGTTCGTCTCCAGCATCGGCAGCGTGTCGGTATAGACGTGCGGCGTGATGGTCAGGTCGCGATTGGGCGCCAGCTTCAGATAATAGGGCAGCGCGACCTCGAACCCGTTGGTGCGGTCGTAACGCAGGTTCGGCACCAGCAGGCCGCTGCCGCCATTGTCGCCCACCGGATGGGAAAAGCCGGGCATCGGGATCAGCGGCAGGCCGAACAGTTCGATGCTGGCATTGGTATATTTGACGCGGGCCTTCACCGGATCGTAGACGACCTTCACCGCCTTGATCCGCCAGGTCGGCTCCTTGGGGCAGCCCTCATGATCCTCCACCGCGCAGCCGGTATAGGCGGCCTTGCGCAGCGTGTAGACGCCCTTCGCCCGTTCGCCGTTGGCGGCGGCCAGGCGTCCGCCCGATTGCAGCACCAGCAGCATGTTCCGCACCATCCCGTCCTGGAGGGAGTCGGTGACGTCGAACCGGTCGCCATAGGCGATATTGCCTTCCGGGTCCGTGACGGAGACGTTGCCGGTCGCCTCCACCTTCCCCGTGGTGCGGTTCCACACGACCTTGTCGGCGCGCAGCCGGTTACCCTCCCGCAGCAACTGCACATTGCCGCTGGCGGTCACGACCTCGCTGTCGCTGTCATATTGCAGCGCGTCGGCGGCAAAGCCGATCTGGTCGTCATTTTCCGGCACCGGGGCGTCGGGCGCGCTGACGGCCGTCTGCGGATCCTGAAGCTGCTGCGCGGCGGCATGCGGGATGAAACCCAGGCACGAAAGGGCGACGCTCGCGGCCAGGGCCTGTTGGAAACGCAAGGGGAAACGGGAAATCTGCAAAGGGTGGGGCCTCTTCGGGGGCGCTTTGTTTCCCGCCTATCGCATTGCTTTGCGCGCGCCGCAATCTTTCACGCCCAGTCTTTTGCCCGAAAATCGGTCGAACGGCTTTGCCAGACGGTCGAACCCGCACTATCTGGAGGGCATGAAGCCTTGCAGGAAATAAAAGGATCCTTGATGGAAATCGCGTTCAGCCCTGTCCGTCCCGAAGCCGATACGCTGGTCTTCGCCGTGCCGAAGGGCGGCTTCGACGCCCTGCCGCTGAGCGCCGCGCCCGTGCTGGCGGCGGGCGCCGCCGCCGCGCGCTTCGCGGGAGAAACGGGGACGAGCTTCGAGAGCTTCGTGGAAGAGGATGGCAAGGTGCTGCGCGTGGTGCTGGTCGGCACGGGCGCGGGCAGCGACGCGGATCATGAGCGGGCGGGCAGTGCGCTGACGGCGCGGCTGTCGACCAGCGGCGCGACCCATGCGGCGGTCGAATTCTTCGGCGGCGCGAGCGGGGAGAAGGCGGCGGCGCTGGCGCTGGGCGCGTCGTTGCGCGGCTGGCGGATCGACACCTATCGCACCCGGCAGGCAGAAAAGGCGAAGCCGACGCTGGCCAGGATCACGCTGGTTTCGGCGGATGCCGGTGCGGCATGGGAAAAGCAGGCGGCCGTCGCGGCGGGCGTGGCCTTCACCCGCGAACTGGTGTCGGAGCCTGCGAACATCCTCTATCCCGAAAGCTTCGTGGAGCGCTGCAGGCATCTGGAAGGGCTGGGGGTCAAGATCACCGTGCTCGACAAGGCGGCGATGACGGAGCTGGGCATGGGCGCGCTGCTGGGCGTGGCGCAGGGGTCGGTCCGTGAGCCGCGGTTGATCGCGATGGAATGGGACGGCACGGGCGGCGCGACCGAAAAGCCGCTGGTCTTCGTCGGCAAGGGCGTGACCTTCGACACGGGCGGCATTTCTCTGAAGCCCGGCGCGGGCATGGAAGACATGAAGTGGGACATGGGCGGCGCGGGCGCTGTCGCGGGCGCGATCAAGGCGCTGGCAGGGCGCAAGGCGAAGGTCCGCGTCGTCGGCATCTGCGGCCTGGTCGAAAATATGCCCGACGGCAATGCGCAGCGGCCCGGCGACATCGTCACCTCCATGTCGGGCCAGACCATCGAAGTGCTGAACACCGATGCCGAAGGCCGCCTGGTGCTGTGCGACGTCATCACCTGGGCGCAGAAGACCTATGCGCCGGAGGTGATCATCGACCTGGCCACGCTGACCGGCGCGATGATCATCTCGCTCGGCAACGAATATGCGGGCATCTTCGCCAATGACGACGCCCTGGCCGACGATCTGATCGCGGCGGGCAAGGCGGCGGGCGACCAGTTGTGGCGCTTCCCGCTGGGCGAGGCCTATAACAAGCTGATCGACAGCCCGATCGCCGACATGAAGAATATTGGGCCGCGCTATGGCGGGTCGATCACCGCGGCGCAGTTCATCAAGCGCTTCGTGGACGAGGGCGTCAAATGGGCGCATCTCGACATTGCGGGCATGGTCTGGGCCGACAAGCCCGGCGCGACGTGGGACAAGGGGGCTACCGGCTATGGCGTGCGCCTGCTCGACCGCTATGTCGCGGACAAGTTCGAGCAATAATGCAGGTCGATTTCTACCAGCTCAGCCGCGATCCGGTGGAACAGGTGTTGCCCGCCATCGCGGGCCGCATCCTGGACATGGGTGCGCGGCTGCTGGTGGTGGCGCGGGAGCCGGAACGGCTGGATCGTATCTCCGCCGGGCTGTGGGCCGGGCCGCCGGAGAGCTTCCTGGCGCATGGCCGGGCGGGCGAGGGCGCCGAGTCGGCGCAGCCGGTGCTGCTGGCGTCGGATTGTCCCACCGCCCATCTAGCCGCTAATGGGGCACGGCATGTCGCATTGGCGGACGGCGTCTGGCGCGAGGAAGCGCTGGAATTCGAGCGGGCCTTCTATTTCTTCGATTCGGAAACGATAGAAGCAGCGCGGGCAAGCTGGCGCGATCTTTCCCGGCGGGACGGCGTGACGCCCCGCTTCTGGCGGCAGGAAGGCCGCAAATGGGTGCAAGGTCCGTAGTTGAAGCCCATAGCTGGGGCGATGAGCCAGCCCCTCTTGCGATAGCCATCGGCCCGGTCTAAAGGGCGCGCCAACTCATCCCAACAATTCGGAGCTTTTGAGCCTCATGGCCGTCACCCGCACCTTTTCGATCATCAAGCCCGACGCGACCCGTCGCAACCTGACGGGCGCCGTGACCAAGAAGCTGGAGGAAGCGGGCCTGCGGGTCGTCGCTTCGAAGCGCATCCGCATGAGCCGCGAGCAGGCCGAGGGCTTCTACGCCGTGCACAAGGAACGCCCCTTCTTCGCCGATCTGGTCGCCTTCATGATCTCCGGCCCGGTGGTCGTGCAGGTTCTGGAAGGCGAGGACGCCGTGAAGCGCAACCGCGACATCATGGGCGCCACCAACCCGGCCAATGCCGACGAAGGCACCATCCGCAAGGAATATGCCGAATCGATCGAAGCCAATTCGGTCCACGGTTCGGACAGCGAGGAAAATGCCGCGATCGAAATCGCCTATTTCTTCAAGGCCGACGAAATCGTCGGCTGATCCGGCGCGATAGCGTCAGGACTGGATAAGGGGCCGGGGACGAAAGTCCGCCGGCCCTTTTCTCTTGGCGGGTTTGGGTGGAAGGCGGGCGTTCCTTATCCCTCTCCCTGGAGGGAGAGGGCTGCGAAGACTTGGCAGCTTGCTGCCTTAGTCGTAGCTGGGTGAGGGGGTTGCGATCCAACGGATCGCGCGGGCCGCAGGCCCGCTCCCCCTCATCCAACTCCGCCTAGGCTCCTTCGTCGCCAAGGCTTCGTATCCTTCTCCCTCAAGGGAGAAGGAATGTCTTGGACGGCCAAAAACCCGCCTCACCCCAATTGCGGCGGTGCCTCGAACCGGTCGATCACCCATTCCTCCGCCTGGGCGCCGCCGATCCATTCCTGCATCCAGGGATGGTTGATCACCGCGCGCATATAGGCCTCCGCAAAGCGGGCCACGGGCAGTTGATAGGTGATGAAGCGAGTCACGACCGGCGCGAACATCACATCGACCGCGCCGAACCCCCCGAACAGAAATTCCCCTTCGCCGCCATAGCGCGCGCGGGCCTGCGCCCAAAGCTGCATGATGCGCGCGATGTCCTGCGCCACCGCTTCGGACGGCGGAACCGGCGCGTAGATCTGGCGGATGTTCATGCTGTGCTCGCGGCGCAGCGCGGCGAAGCTGCTATGCATTTCCGCCGCCATCGACCGGGCCATGGCGCGGGCGGCGCTGTCGGCGGGCCAGAATATGCCGCCGCCCGATTTTTCATTGAGATATTCGACGATGGCCAGGCTGTCCCAGACGACCGTCTCATCGCCGTCCCAGAGTATCGGCACTTTTCCCGACGACGGCGCGAATTCGTCGCCTTCCCGCCGTTTCTCCCACGCCTCGTCATAAAGCGGGACCACGACTTCCTCGAAGGGAAGGCCGGACAGCTTGCACGCCAGCCAGCCGCGCAGCGACCAGCTCGAATAGGCCTTGTTGCCAATGAACAGCTTCATCATGCGCCCGTCTTAGACGGCAGGGGCAAGGGAAGTCGAGAGGGCCGCCCGCCTAACAGCAATTGTTTGCGCGGCGATAAATTTCCAATCCGAAAGGGGGCTGGCTGGCGCGGGCTTTGGCTTCTAGATGTCTACCGGATCACGCATGGAGGGTTTGGGGCGGAATATGGATTGGTTGCACGCGGTCGCGGGCCTTTTCGTGGGCCTGATGGTCGGCATGACCGGCGTGGGCGGCGGGTCGCTGATGGCGCCGATCCTGATCCTGCTGTTCGGCGTGGCCCCCACCACGGCGGTCGGCACGGACCTGTGGTTCGCGTCCATCACCAAGGCGGTCGGGGGCGCGGTGCATCATCATCAGGGCGGGGCCGACGGCGGCCCGGACTATGAGGTGGTGAAGCGGCTGATGATCGGCAGCATTCCCGCCTCCCTGATCGTGTTGGCGGTCCTGTCGCAAATGCATATCGGGCAGATCAGGACCGGCGTGGTCACGGGCGCGCTGGGCGTGGTGCTGATCGGCACGGCGTTTGCTACCCTGCTGCGCGGCCGTTTTCATGCCTGGGCGCTGGCCCGCCGGGTGGGCACGGCGGGCGGCTTCACCCGCTGGCAACCGGCGCTCACCGTGCTGGCGGGCGCGTTGCTGGGCGCGATGGTGACGCTGACCTCCATCGGGGCGGGCGCGATCGGGGCGACGTTGCTGCTGGCGCTCTATCCGCTGCGCATGCGGATGCAGCGGCTGGTGGCGACCGACATCGTCCACGCCGTGCCGCTGACCCTGGTGGCGGGGCTGGGGCATTTGTGGATCGGCAATGTGAACCTGCTGCTGCTGGTCAACCTGTTGGCCGGATCGCTGCCGGGCATCGTGATCGGCTCCCTGCTGGCCACGCGCACGTCGGATCGCGTGTTGCAGCCCCTGCTGGCGGCGGTGCTGGTGGTGGTGGGGTGGCGATTGATCGCCTGACGAGCCGGAATCGAATCCCGCAAATAAATGACGTATAAACAGACATCTGCCTATTTGTCTGACAAATGGTTCCATCAATTAGTCCATCGCCACAGAGATCGACTTCGGTTCGATGCTTCATGCATAGTTGCAATTTTGCAACATTCTGACTATTGCGTCTAAAAACAACAATTTGCGCCGATAATTCGACCAACTTTGTTGAGGCGGTTCAAGGAGCGGGATTCTAAGTGCTGAGCAATTGATGGACACGAGTCCCGAACCGAATTGGTGTAGCGGCCTAAATCCTTGAAAGATGGCCATTCAAGCGCTTCCTGCCGCCAGGCAGAACATTGAAGATTGCTGCCACACTTCTTTTGCGGCGATGGGGGAATGAGCATCATGAAATCGCCGCTTTGACAACCGCTCACCGCGAACGCAGCAAACGTTCCTCTCATGCGCGGACGACAGCGTCCGCTGGCGGACTTTGGCCGATTGCAGACTGGCGGTTTCGGAGAGCCTAGAATGGGATCGCTGCCATTCATCGGGTGTCGAAAAACACCTGATTGTCGCGAGCTGATCGGAAAGGCCCAGCGCCTGTCATCGTAATCCGCTATTCGCTTTGCCATGATCCTATTGCAGCGCGCAATTCGGCATAAAGCAGGCCAATACGGAAGGGTTGATGAGTGGGGGTTGAATTCCGGAAAGGCTGGGGGTGGCTGGTCCTTGTAGCGCTGACGGCTTCGACCATCGGTGACGAAATCACTCTGCTGACGCTGATGTTCCGCACGGCCGACAACGCGCCCGCCTACGCCGTGCCGGTACTACTGATCGCGGAACTGCTACCCGGTCTGATCGTGGCACCCTATGCGGGTCGCCTGATCGATAGCCGGGATGCGGCGAGGGTGCTGGTCGTGGTGTCGGCGCTGCAAGCCGTGGTGATCGCGTTCATCGCACTCTATCCCCCGTTCACCCTCGCCGGGGCCGCGCTCTTGAGCATGCTGTTCACGATCAGCAGCGCCGCCACCTTTGCGCTGATCCCGGTGCTGGCGCGCGCGCTGGGCATGACGCTTGCGCGCGCCAATTCGTTTTTGGAAATGGTTCGCAGCCTTGGAATGCTCGTCGGCCCTGTCGCGGGCGGAGTGTTGGTAGGCTGGGTGGGATCGCGCACTGCGCTCCTGGCCGACGCCGCCAGTTTCGGATTGCTGCTACTCGTCGTCGCCGCAAGTGGCCTTCGCCGCAGGCCGCAACGAAGTGAGAATGAGGGGCGGACGCTCCTTGCCGACTATCAGCCGCTGCTCCGCAATCGGCGGGCGATGGTGGCCACCGGGGCGCTCAGTCTTGAAGTGTTCGCGACCGCGATTGCCGATGTTGCCTTTGTGTTCCTCGTCACCGTGACGCTTGGGAGCGGTCCAACGACATTCGGCGTGCTGACGGCACTCTGGGCCGGTGGGATGCTGATCGGCGCGGCGCTGGCTGAACGGGTAATGGGCCGTCGGATCGGTCTGGCCGCATTCGGTACGGCTGCCATCATGGGGGCGACCATGCTGCTGGTCGGCCTTGCTCCGATCGGTGTTACGGTCGTCGCCATTGCCTTCATTGCCGGAGGCGGCGCGAACAGCATCCACAATGTGGCGGTACGGACCTTGCTTCAATCGGAATGCTCGCCCGCTGATCATGGCAAGGTTGCTGCGATCTATGGCGCGGTGACGCGCACCGCCGCGATCGGCGGTTATATCGCTGGCGGTTTCTTCGTGCCGAATGACGCACCGAGCGCCTATGTGGTAGGTGGCCTTCTTGGCGTCGGCGCGGGAATAATAGGCTGGCGGATATTCAATGGCAGATGGTCCGCCTCACCGGTCAGCAGACGAAAATGACCTGTTTTTCGCGTATCGATGATTGGCTGGGACGGGTGGCTAGCGCGCATTGGAAGCGGTAGCAGTTGGCATCAACTGTCGACTATCGGTGGAAAGTATCGTGACCAATTCAAAGCGATTTTTGATCGGGTGCGGTCTAATGGCAGGTGCTGGCGGATTTTTTGGCTGGGCACGTTAGTATCTCGGCCGCCGATGCACGAACAGCAACGAGCGCGTCCTCTGCCGTCGTCAGAACGGTCAACATCGCTGCAGACAGGAAGAAGGATGTTTTCTCCGTCCTTTGCAGACGATCCCTATGTTGTTCAACAGTGGAAAGAACCCATCGAAGCGCTGGAGCGGCAATGCCGAGATACGAATGAGTTTTGCGCCGAAGCCAAAAGCGCGAGACTACGATTTAATGACGGTGACTGATTGTAGCGTGCCGCCAACATTCTCAGTCAGGCATTGGCCGATCCAAGCTATATGAGTTGATCGCCGACGGGCATATCGAAATCGTCAAGGTCGGGGCCATGACGCTGGTGCCGCTGGAAAGCCTGCGCGGGCCCATTGAGCGCGGTAAGCCGGGAGACGGATGATGATCCTGCATCCCGAACTCATCCGCGCCATCGCCACGGTCGCCATTGCCTCAACGCCGGGACAGAAGCGTCGAGACTTGGTGATTCAACAAGAGCTGACCACATCGTCGGCCGACGATAGCATCGTTGATCGCGTCATGGATGCATTGGTCGCGTGCGGAACAGGTTCAGATGAGTTGTCCGAATGCGCCACTTTTCGCCGTTCAATTAACTTTTTGGCGTCCTTGGAAGCCGACATGCCGGTGCCACGGCCCACATGCGCACTTCTGACCCGCTCTTACCCCAGCCCACCAGCGACGGAGCAGCGTTCATCAATATCGCGGGCCGGATCAGTGAAGATCTTATCTTTGCTCGCTTGAAGACGATGTAACGACCGCCATTGCCTATTGGACTCCGATGGGATCTGGACGGCCGTCAGGATCCCGAAGCGCGGAGCCGTTCGTAACCGGCGCAGCACCGCCGCGCAGAAGCAATATGCCCGCGAGGTGGGGTGCCGCCATCGATGTCCCGGACAAGGTGGCGTAGGTTCCGCCTTTGTATGTCGATAAAATCGAACTGCCAGGCTCGGCGAAATCGATTGGCGGGTTACCCCAGTTCGAATAGCGGGCAAAGACATCCTTGTTGTCGATTGCCGAAGCCGTATAAATGCCCGGACCATTGACACGCGCGGGTGAGTAGCTCGCAGCATTGGCAGAACTGTTTCCCGCCGCGATAGCGACGTAGAAGCCGGCATTGGCTGCTCTGACCACAGCATCATCCAGCTCCTGTAGCCCAGTGGTGATCAGGCTAAGGTTGATGACGTCTCCAGGGCGGCCTCTGGTCACGACATGATCCAGGCCCTTGATTACGTCGGAGTCTGCCCCGTTGCCGCTGCTGTCCAGCACCCGAACGGCCACCACTCGCGCGCCGGCTGCGACGCCGACGACGCCGATTGAATTGGCCTTCGCTCCGATTATGCCAGCAACATGGGTGCCATGGCCGTTCGCGTCGTTCGGGTCAGTGCTGCCGGGCAGAAAACTGACATTGTCGTATTGGGAGACGTTGAGGTCAGGATGGGTCATATCGATACCGGTATCGACGATCCAGGCCGTTCCAGACGAGCTGCCCGCACCGCCCACGCGCTTTACACCCCACGGGACGGTTTGCGACGACCCACTGCTAGACGGTGGACCACCTCGCGCGCTGATCTCGCCGACGACTGTTGGCGGGATGCTGGCCACGCGATCCTGAACACACCTGCGGATCAGTCGGTTCTTTGCCACGAGCTTCTCCGCGGCGGTGGCCGACATGTGGGCGGAAAAGCCGCTGAGAACATGACTGTAGATGTGCCTGATGCGACCGCCTACTGCTGCGACGGCAGCTCGCGCCTCGGATCCAGTGCTGATCGGCCCGGGCAGGAATGTGCAGATATAGCTGTTGGGAATTGCGTCGCCTGCCTTTGCTGATGCGACCCCCGGCACCGCCAAAAGCGCAGCGGCGGCAGAAAACAAGGATGCGCCTCTCATTACCCGGTCCCCCGACATTTGTGCGTGTACTGACCGGTGAAAGATAATCCGTCTAATAGAAGAGGGACATTCAACCGACGATATAGGCCGTGAGAATGGTGCCGAGCTGGCGATACGTCCCTAAGGCAAGCCCCACGCCTGTCGGGGCGTGGGACTCGTCGCAAGGGGGATAAACAATCTTACGGCCCGCCAACGGATTCGCCCATATAGCGGGCGCACTATTTCCTTCGGGATCAAAGCGCCCGAATGCCGGTCGAGACCGCGGGACCGCCGCGAACTCCGAGCTCGGAACGGCTCTGCTCCCGTCGAGATTTTCAGAACTTGATGCTGACCATCGAACCAACCCCATAATCGGGCGCGCCCTCGCTCAGCCCGGCTGTGCCATAAAGCGTGAACGTCAGCTTTCGGGCAAATGGTGTGCTGAACGCGCCAAACAGCTCATGGCTGTCTCGCGCCAGACCGCTGGTGCTTTCCCGATAGTCGTACGACGCGATGATCACCGACTTGCCCGCAGCGACGCTCATGCCCCCCGAAGCCGTCCAGGCATTGTGCAGTTCAAAGCCGTCCGGGTCGCCAGGCATGCGATAGCCGACGTTCACGAAAGGCGTAAGCGCTCCGAACGTCTTCGAAATCTCTGCCGAGGTGGTGACATCTACCTTTCCCGTGCCGAGGGCCTTGGAACGCGAAGCGGTCGGAACCTTGACCCGCGCCGACAGGTCGAGATTGAAGCCCAGCTGCTCCTCCGGGATCATGTAGGCCGCGCCAATGGTCAGGTCGCCAAGTCCGCTGCGCGTGGAGCGCGGCGCATTGGGATCGATGATGATACCGCCCGAACCGCCACCAACGATGGCCGACGATCCATTGATCCGCAGCCATGGCAGGGTGGCGGTCAGGCGGATATTGCCGGTCTTGTAGCGGAGGCTCATCGGGACGACGAGGATGTTTGTATCGACACCAGTGCCATAATCACCGCTTGAATAGTCGATGCCGGTGGTAGCGGTCAGGCTGCTTCCCTCGTCCGCCAGCGCGGACGTAGCAGAGGCAGCAAAAATGGTACCGGCAATCGCCAGATGGAAAACCCCCTTCATCATTCTCCCTTTCACATGATGAAGGGTGGGCCGGACTGACCCACCCTCTTTATTCTTGAATTGATGAGTTAGCTGCCGCGACCTGGGCGCGCGGCACGGACAGCATCGCGTATGGCGGTGGCATTTTCCCGAACAGCCGCCGCGTTGCTGCGGGATTCCTGTGCGCTCGTCCGCACTTCTGCGGCTGCAGACCGAGCGGCGGCAGCGTTAAGGCGAGCCTCCGCTGCTGATCCCCGAACGTCGGTGCTGCTAGACCGAGCGGCGCGCAGGTCAGCCACGGCACCCGTGCCGTCCTTGATTGCCGAGTTGGCGCCCTTCGCGGCCGCCACAGCCGCCGCGTCAGCCTTTGCCGACCGGGCAGTGTCGCCAGCTGTTGTGGAGGTGTCGGCGGTTGCGTCAGCCGTATCGTCCGTCGTGGTATCGTCGGTATCGTCCTGACTACGAGCCAGAGCACGGGCGTCATTGCGAGCATGTGCCTTTGCTGAGAGCCAGATCCGAAAGTTGTTGAGCAATACCAGCCTGTTGTGATTCACGCCGTCCTTGCGAAGAGATGGAGTGCCCCATGGCATGGACTGGTATTGCCCGGCGGGAGCATAGCCGGGAAGGATTGAGATATCCAACCGATATGACGGATCGGGAATGGGCGTTGGTTTCGCCTTTTATTCCTCCAGCCAAATCCGGCGGTCGCCGCCGAACGACCGACATGCGGGAATTGTTGAATGCGCTGCTCTATCTTGCCGGGGGCGGGTGTGCGTGGCGCATGCTGCCCAAATGCTTCCCGCCGGTCTCGACGGTGCGGCGCTATTTCTACGCCTGGCGCAATGCTGGATTGTTCGAGGCGATCAACACGGTTCTGGTGATGAACCTGCGTGAGATCGAGGGACGCGACGCCTCGCCCAGCGCTGGGGTGATTGACAGCCAGAGTGTGAAGACCACAGAATCCGGCGGCCCCACGGGCTATGATGCAGGCAAGAAGATCAAGGGAAGGAAGCGCCATATCCTCACTGACACTTGCGGCTTTCTGATCTTCATCCTGGTCCATGCCGCAGACATCCAGGACCGGGACGGTGCCGTCGATGTCCTCAAAGCAGTGCGCCAACGCTTTCCTTGGCTACGACACGTCTTCGCAGACGGCGGCTATGCAGGGGACAAACTCAGAGACGCACTGGCCTCGATGGGAAAGTGGACTGTCGAAATCATCAAGCGGTCCGACGCTGCCAAGGGCTTCCATGTCCTACCCCGCCGGTGGGTGGTCGAGCGCACTTTCGCATGGCTCGGCAGATGTCGTCGCCTCGCCAAAGACTGGGAGGCATCCATCGCCTCATCAACTGCTTGGACCCTCATTGCCTCCATACGCATGGTCACTCGACGAACCGCAAGGTATTGCTATGCTTGATAAACTTCTGAATCGGACACTGAGACATCTGCGCCGATCCCTTTCTGGTCGGAATCGCGCTGCGCCTTGGCCATCGTCGATACCTCTGCGCCGAAACTGGAGTTCTGGTCGGCACTCGTGTCAGCCGTCTGGGCGCTTGCCATGCTCGCGACCAGAGCCAGCGCTGAAATCATGGGGATTGCAGTTTTCGTCATCACGACTCTCCTCTATTATCACCCCTGTCCGGCCAGTAACATTCTAGAAATATGCCGGTTCCCCCCGCTGTGCAGGTATGAAGCTTAACGTGATGTTACCGTCGCTGGCGAAGTCCGCTTTTTCGCGGCAACGTCATCATCGCCGGTTCAGTCGGGATCGACGACGGCAAGGGCGGCACTGACCTCAATCAGATCTCAACCTTTTCGAACCGCGCTGGCGCCGGGGCTGATCGCTATCTGACGGCGCTAGGCTATCGCGACAGGACCATCAACCAGGATGGTGCTGCCTATCTCTATTCGGGCACGAGCTTTTCGGCACCGGTGATTTCGGGCGCGGTCGCGTTGATGGCGCAGGCCTTTCCCAATCTGACCAGCACGCAGATCATCGATATCCTGTTCCGCACCGCCGATGACCTGGGGGGCGCGGGCACCGACGCGACCTTCGGCAAGGGGCGGCTGAATATCGCGCGCGCCTTCCAGCCGATCGGCGCAACCACTCTTGCCGGGACCGGGGTCGCCGTGCGCCGTCGCGACACGTCAATTTCGCTGTCGATCAGCAGGCTGGATGAAAGTCGGACCGTGCTTGGCGGTCAGATGAGCCAGATCTTTGGCGGAGGCGCAGCTGGAAGCTGGCATCGCTCAGCACTGTCCCCCGTGGCACCGTGAAGGCCATCTATGGCGGAAGCGAGATAGCGGTGGGGACGAGTTGGCCAAACGGGCACCCAGTAAGCGCATGAGGCGCCATAGATGGGCCACCCAATACTAACGCTCGAGCTCATCGAGGATCGGGCAGTCGGGCCGCTTGTCGCCGATGCAGTGAGCCGCTAATGCAAGCAACGTGCTGCGCATTGCCTGCAGCGCGGCGGCCTTTCGGCCAAGATCATCAGCACGGGCCTGTGCCATGGCCTTTACCTCGCTACTGGCTCGACGACGATCGGCCCATAGGTCGAGAAGAGTCCGGATTTCCTCGATCGGGAATCCCAGATCGCGAGCGTTGGCGATGAAGCGCAGTCGGTGGACGTCGGTATCGCCATAATCGCGATAGCCGCTGTCACGGCGCGCAGCGGCGGGGATCAGGCCGATTTTCTCATAGTGGCGGATCATCCGCTGCGAGACCCCACTCGCCTTCGAAGCCTGGCCTATGTTCATAGCGATTGCCGGTTGAGCCTGAGCGCATTGGTGACGACGCTGACCGATGAGAGTGCCATCGCGGCTGCGGCGATCATCGGCGACAGCAGGATGCCGAACAGCGGATAGAGCAGCCCCGCCGCGACCGGAATGCCGGCCGCATTGTAGATGAAGGCGAAGACGAGGTTCTGGCGGATGTTGGACATGGTCGCCTGACTGAGCCGGCGCGCCCGCACGATCCCCATCAGGTCGCCTTTTAATAGCGTAATGCCGGCGCTCTCGATCGCGACGTCGGTGCCCGATCCCATCGCGATCCCGACCTCGGCGGCGGCGAGCGCGGGTGCGTCGTTAACCCCGTCGCCAGCCATCGCGACGATGCGGCCTTCGCGCTTCAGCCGCTCGACGACGGCACTCTTCTGATCGGGCAGCACCTCGGCCTCGACCTCGTCTATGCCGAGCGTCCGGGCAACCGCTTCGGCCGTCGTGCGGTTGTCGCCGGTCAGCATCACGACGCGGATGCCCTCGGCCCGCAGGCCGGCGAGCGCTTCGGGCGTCGTCTTCTTGATCGGGTCGGCGATGGCGAGCACGCCTGCGACGATACCGTCGATCCCGGCGAATATCGCGGTCGCCCCGTCGCGCCGCAGTTCGTCGGCCGGCACGGCTAGCGCCGCGGTATCGACCCCGTGCTCCTTGAGAAAGGCGGTGTTGCCAAGCAGCACGCGCTTGCCTTCCACGGTGCCGAGCGCACCCTTGCCCGTCGGGGAGTCGAAGTCCGCAACCTCCGGAATCGCGATCTTGCGGCGGCCCGCTGCCTCGACGATCGCGCGGGCGAGCGGATGCTCGGAGGCACGCTCCACGGCTGCCGCGAGGCGCAGCACCTCGTCCTCGGTGAACCCCGGACCAGCCACGATCTTCGTGACCGATGGGTGGCCTTCGGTCAGCGTGCCGGTCTTGTCGACGACCAGCGTATCGATCTTCTCCATCCGCTCGAGCGCCTCGGCATTCTTGATGAGGACACCGAGACCGGCCCCCCGGCCGACGCCGACCATGATCGACATCGGCGTAGCGAGACCCAGCGCACAGGGGCAGGCGATGATCAGCACCGCCACTGCAGCGACCAGCCCATAGGCGAAGCGAGGCTCAGGGCCCCAGATCGCCCAGCCCGCGAAGGCGAGCACCGCGATCGCCAGCACCACCGGCACGAACCAGCCCGAGACCTGATCGGCCATGCGCTGGATCGGCGCGCGCGACCGCTGCGCGGCGGCGACCATCTGGACGATCCGGGCGAGCATCGTGTCGCGACCGACCTTGTCGGCCCTGATGATGAGCGCGCCGGTCTGGTTGAGCGTCCCGCCGATCACCTTGTCGCCGAGTGCTTTCGTCGTCGGCATCGATTCGCCGGTGACCATGGACTCGTCGAGCGAAGAGCGACCGTCCTCGACCACGCCGTCGACCGGCACCTTCTCGCCTGGGCGAACCCGCAGCCGATCGCCGACGACGATCTGGTCGAGGCCAACCTCTTCGTCGCTGCCGTTCGCGTCGATGCGCCGCGCGGTCTTGGGCGCGAGGTTGAGCAGCGCCTTGATCGCACCCGACGTCCGCTCGCGGGCGCGCAACTCAAGTACCTGGCCGAGTAGCACCAATATGGTGATGACTGCGGCGGCTTCAAAATAGATCGCAACCGTACCATCGGCCGAACGGAAGGCGGGCGGAAAGACGCCCGGCGCTAGCGCTGCGACCATGCTGTAGGCCCAGGCGATCCCGGTTCCCATCGCGATCAGGGTGAACATGTTGAGGTTGCGCGTCCGCACCGAGGCCCAGCCGCGCTCAAAGAATGGCCACCCCGCCCAAAGGACCACCGGGGTTGCCAGCACGAGCTGAATCCAGATCGCGATCCGCATCGGCACGACGTGATGAATTGCCGGGAAGATATGACCGCCCATTTCAAGGACGAGCACCGGCAGTGCCAGCACAAGGCCGATCCAGAAGCGTCGTGTCATATCCGCAAGCTCAGGACTGGGGCCGCTTTCGGCGGTAACGGTCAAAGGCTCCAGCGCCATGCCGCAGATCGGGCAGCTACCCGGGTGATCCTGGCGAATCTCCGGATGCATCGGGCAAGTCCAGATCGTACCGGGGGCTGGTTCCGATACGGCAGGCGCGGCGGGAACGAGGTAGCGGTCGGGATCGGCAACGAACTTGCTGCGGCAGCCTGAGCTGCAGAATTCATAGGTCGTTCCGCCATGTACCGCATGGTGGGCCGTTGTCTCCGGATCAACGGTCATCCCGCAGACCGGATCCTTCACTTCGCCCCCTTGGGCATGACGTGCATGGTTATGTGCATGATGTTCGGCGTACGTCATCGCAGTGCTCCTGATCGACGCTTCATCATATGGGGTCTGACATCGTGCTAAGGTCAAGGGCCTTACCCGGCACTTGGTATCAATACGTAAAGGGCAGCTGTAACCTTCACGATATGCCTTGTTGCAGGAGGGCAGGATCGTAGCTCTGAGCGACACCGATACGCACCATCACAGGAACAGGGCGCCGCGGCGCGCCAATATCGTCTTGATCGGGTTCCTTTTGATTGGCGGCTATTATCTCGTCACCGAGCACCGCGCCCATCTGGTCGGATTTCTGCCACTGCTGCTGTCGCTGGCGCTTTGCCTGGGAATGCACTTCTTCATGCACGGTCATGGACACAAGCACGATGGCTCCGCGACCGACACCGCACAACCTGAAGGCGGTTGGATGCAACCGCCGTCACAAGGAACGTTGTCATGAACCACGATGACATGTCCGCTTATGGCGCGCCGGACCGAATAGAGGTGGCCTGGCAAAATTGGACAGTGGGATAAGTGGATTTTCTGCCTGACGGCGGCCAGAGTAGCCGCGAGACAGGAGCAGAGATGAGCAAACGACCACGCCGGAATCACAGCCCGGCATTCAAGGCGAAGGTGGCATTGGCTGCCGTGAAGGGCGAGAAGACGCTGGCCGAGTTGGCGCAGCAGTTTGACGTGCATCCCAACCAGATCACGCAATGGCGCGGGCAACTTCTGGAAGGGGCCGCTGGTGTGTTCGGCAGCGAGACGCGGAACGACGCTGCCGAGCCGGTGATCGACGTAAAGACGCTGCACGCCAAGATTGGCGAACTGACGCTGGTGAACGATTTTTTGTCAGGCGCGCTCGGCAAGGCGGGTCTGTTGCCGAACGCAAAGCGATGATCGATCGATCGCACAGCTTGCCGCTCGCGCGGCAGGCCCGGACACTTGGGATCAGCCGGGGCAGCGTCTATTACCTGCCCAGGCCGGTTTCGGCGGCTGATCTGACGATCATGCGGCGCATCGACGAACTACACCTGGAATTTCCATTCGCGGGCAGTCGGATGCTGCGCGATCTGCTGCGGCAGGAAGGCATCGAGATCGGCCGCCAGCATGTCGCCACGCTGATGAAGAAGATGGCGATCGAAGCGAGTTACCGTCGCCCGAACACATCGAAGCCGACACCAGGGCACAAGATTTACCCCTACCTGCTGCGCAAACTGCCGATTGTGCGGCCCAACCAGGTCTGGGCGACTGACATCAGCTACATCCCGATGGCGAGGGGGTTCGTCTATCTCGTGGCCATCGTTGACTGGTTCAGCCGGAAGGTCCTGGCCTGGCGGGTGTCGATCACGATGGAGGCCGACTTCTGTGTCGAGGCATTGGAGGAAGCGCTCGCGCGCTTCGGAAAACCGGAGATTCTCAACACCGACCAGGGCAGTCAGTTCACTTCGCTCGCCTTCACAAGCGTGCTGCACCGGGAGAAAATCGCCATCAGCATGGACGGGCGGGGCGCATGGCGCGACAATGTGGTGGTCGAGCGCCTGTGGCGCTCGGTGAAATACGAGGAGGTTTATCTGCACGCCTACGGCGGGGTCAGCGAAGCCCGGGGATCGATCGGTCGTTATCTGAGCTTTTACAACGCGAAGAGGCCGCATTCGAGCCTTAGCGCCAAGACCCCGGACCAGGCATATTTTGACAACCTGCCCGTGGCGATGGCAGCATGAATTTGGCCGCCGATATGGGGCGTCACTCCGGTCGGGCTACGCCCTCCTGCATGACGCCCCATATCGGCAGTGCGAGCAAACAATCGGCAGACGGTCCACTTATCCAATGCCGATCGCCGTTCAGACCAACCCGGCCACCTCTGCTGTGCCGGAGCGGCTTGGCCCGAGCGAGGTGACGCAAACGAAAGTGCGGCAGATTCTGGAGCGATTTGCTGAGGGCAGGGAGGAGAGGCCCGTCAAAGGTATTCGCTTCGATCATATTGACGCGATCATCGCCAAGGCGCGGAACAAGACGGTGGATGAAAAGGGCCGCAAATTCGGGGGGATCGAGGCTGCTCGCAAACTGCATAAGGAACTGCGGCGTTTCTTCGCATTCGCACGCAAACTGGGTTGGATCACCACCAACCCGGTGGACGATTCTCAGACTGTGCAGGTTGCGCCAGGTGAACGGTCCTCGGGCTTCTATACTTGGACCGAGACTGACATCGCCGCATACCGCGCACGTTGGCCGCAAGGGACGAAGCAGCGTCTCGCCATGGAACTAATGCTCTGGACAGATCAGCGTAAGGTGGATGCTATCCATCTTGGCCGACAGCATATCAAAGCAGGCAAGTTTGCGATCCGGCAGACGAAAACCGGCAAGCTACTGCATTTGCCTATTGCCCCACAACTCGCGGCGGCGATCGATGCCATGCCGGCGAGCGATGCTTTGTGCTTTCTCGTTACGGAGTGGGGCAAGTCCTTTTCCGTCAAGGGGTTCGGAGGCTGGTTCCGCGAGCAGTGCAACGCCGCTGGTCTGCCGCGCTGCACGGCCCATGGGCTGCGTAAGGCAACGATGCGGCGCATGGCGGAACTGGAAATGCCGAACAAGACCATGAAGTCGGTCAGCGGCCATTCAAAGGATGATGAGGTCGCGCGTTACACCGAAGCGGCCAATCAGGAACGTCTCGCGGAGGGCGCAATCAAGCGCCTTGCCGAGTGGGAAATGTCTAACCCTAATCCAAGGTTAGACGCCAAATCAGCGCAAAGGACTGAAAATGGCTGATTATCTGAAAGGAATGGAGGCCCGAGCCGGAATCGAACCGGCGTATACGGATTTGCAGTCCGCTGCGTCACCACTCCGCCATCGGGCCTCGGCGTGGGTGGCCGCAAATGTGCGGCTTTTGATGCAAAGTCAAGCAGCGCTGTGATATTGTCGGGCAAGATTCTGGCGCTTGAGCGCGCAAAGCCGCTTGGCGTGGCCTGTCCGCTGATTTAGAGGTCCGATACGGGTTTTGCTGTATTGCTTTCATAATACAGCACTTCTATAAGCTATCCCATTCGAGGAATTGTCGTGACGGAGCAGAATTTTTCATCGATGCGGGCCGCCATGGTCGAAAGCCAGCTTCGCACCAGCGATGTGGATGATCAGCGCGTGATCGCGGCGATGGCCCATGTCGCGCGCGAGGATTTCGTGCCGGTCGAGCGGCGCGCCATGGCCTATGTCGACCGGCCGATTCCGCTGGCGAACGGCCGTGCGCTCAATCCGCCGCTGGTGACGGGCCGCCTGCTCAAGGAAGCGCAGATCGCGCAGGGCGACAAGGTGCTGCTGATCGGCGCGGCCACCGGCTATGGCGCGGCGCTGCTCGCGGCGCTGGGCGCGCAGGTGACGGCGGTCGAGGAAGAGGGCGGCGCGGACATCGCGGTCCCCGGCGTGACGGTCGTTCGCGGCCCGCTGAACGCCGGTGCGGCTGCCGGCGCGCCCTATGATGTGCTGTTCATCGACGGCGCGGTGGAGGAAGTGCCCGCTACGCTCGTTCAGCAGCTTGCCGATGGTGCGCGGGTCGTGACCGGTATTGTCGAGCGCGGCGTCACCCGTCTGTGCGGCGGTCGGGCGGTGTCGGGCGTGCTGGGTCTTGCCAGCCTCGCCGATTTGGAAATGGTTGTGCTTCCGGGCTTCGCCGCTCCGGAAAGATTTGTGTTCTAAAGGGCCGATCGGGGGAAAAATGACGGCAAGAAATCGGTTTCCTGGGGGGTCCGCCCTTGTCCTTTTGCTGTCTATGTCCGCCGCCATGGCCGGGGCGGCCCATGCGGAGACGTTGCAGGGCGCGCTCGCCAAGGCCTACCGGTCGAACCCGACCCTGACGGGCGCGCGCGCGGGGCAGCGGGCGACGGATGAGAATGTGCCCATCCAGAAGGCGTCGGGACGGCCCGCGCTGGACGCGACGGGCAGCTATTCGGAAAGCATCCTCAAGCCGACGATCAGCTTCACGTCGCCGCAGCGGACGCTGAACGCGAGCGCGCAGTTGAGCGTGCCGCTCTATGCGGGCGGCAGCGTGCGCAACAGCGTCAAGGCCGCCAGGACGCGGGTGGCGGCCGGACAGGCCGACCTGCGCGGTACGGAGGCCAGCGTCTTTTCGCAGGTCGTCGCCGCTTATATGGACGTCATTCGCAACAGCGCGGTCGTCGCCCTCAACCAGGCCAATGTGCGGGCGCTGGAGGTCAACCTCCAGGCGACCGGCGACCGGTTCGAGGTGGGCGACGTGACCCGCACCGACGTCGCGCAATCCGAATCGCGCCTGGCGCTGGCGCGCTCCGAACTCCAGGGCGCGGAGGCCAATCTGATCACCGCACGCGAAAATTACATCGCGCTGGTGGGCGAGGCGCCGGACAATCTGGAACCGCCGCCGCCCCTGCCGGGCCTGCCCGCGACCCCGGACAGCGCCGTGCAGGTGGCGCTGAAGGACAATCCGGACATTCTGGCGGCGCAGAAACTGCGGGAAGCGCAGCAATTCGACGTGCGCGCGGCCAAGGGCACGGTGCTGCCGACGGTGTCCGCCTTCACCCAGGCGGGCTACACCAATTATCTCGACACGCTGAATAGCGCGGGTGGTTCTGGCAGCGCCAACGGATCGCAGATCAACAAGCAGGCGTCGGCGGGCGTCCAACTGAACATTCCCTTCTACCAGGGCGGCCGTCCGGCGGCGCAGGTACGGCGCAACCAGGCGCTGGAATCCCAGGCGATGGAACAGGAGATCGAGGTCGAGCGCGGCGTGATCGCGCAGACCCGCTCCGCCTATGCCAGCTGGCAGGCTTCGCTGGAGAGCATCGAGTCGAACCAGAAGGCGGTCGATGCGGCCAACCTGTCGCTGGAAGGTGTGCGGGCGGAAAATTCCGTCGGCAGCCGCACCATCCTGGACATATTGAATGCGGAGCAGGAGGCGGTGAACGCCAAGGTTCAGCTCGTGACGGCGCGGCGCAACGCCTATGTCGCGGGTTTCAGCCTGCTCGCCGCCATGGGCCATGCCGAGGCGGACGACCTGAACCTGGAAGCGGGCACGCTCTACGACCCGATGGTCAATTACGACCGGGTGAAGGGCAAGTGGTTCGATTGGGATTTCGACCCCGCGCCCAGGGTGCAATCGACGCGGACCGTTGACTCCCCTGCGCAAAACGCCAATGTGGCCCCCGGTTTGGCGCAGCCTTAACGCAATTTTAACCCCGAAAGCGTTCCTTTGGTGGTATAGCGTTAATGGGCATTGGGAATAGGGGTTAACCATGGGCGACATGAGCAAGGAACCCTCGATGGAGGATATTCTCTCGTCCATCAAGCGGATCATCGCGGAAGAGGGCGAGGAAGCGGTGCAGACCCTGCCGCGCCGCGTGCGGGGGGATGCGGCGCAGAAGGCCCGGCCCGCGCCCGTCGTGGAGGCGGCGTCGGACTCCGCCAGCGATGAAGTGCTGGAACTGACCGACGAGGTTGCTGTGGAGGAACCCATGCCTGCCCATCGAACGTCCCGCGCCCCCCGATCCGCAGCGGTGCAGGAGGATGCGTCCATCCTGTCCGTCGAGAGCGAAGTCGCGGCCCGCCATTCGCTGTCCGCCCTGTCTTCCATGCTGGTGACGCCCAAGGATGGCGAGGACAACACGCTGGACGGACTGGTCCGCTCGATGCTGAAGCCGATGCTGAAGGATTGGCTGGATGCGCGGTTGCCGCAGTTGGTCGAGGATATGGTGGCCAGGGAAATCGCCCGCATCACTGGCCGCTGAGCCGGTTGCCTGAGTGATTCGCGGCAGGTGGGCGGGCAATGGCTGCCCGCTGGCTGGGCCGCTGGACGAAGAAACAGGATTCGCGCCGACGCGCAAATCTCTCCTGACGAAGCGGGAAAGGGTGGGGACCGGCGGAACGACATGCCGACCGCCTTGCGCAATGCGCAATTAACGGTAAGAACCCAGCCGATGGACCGCATTCAAATCCGCGGCGGCAAAGCGCTCAAAGGCCGCCTTCCCATTTCCGGCGCGAAAAACGCCGCCCTGACGCTGCTGCCTTGCGCGTTGCTGACGGACGAGCCGGTGACGCTGCGCAACCTGCCGCGCCTGGCCGATGTCGACAGTTTCGGCCATCTGCTGAACCAGCTTGGCGTGTCGACCATGATAGAGGGCGCCCGGCCGGAGGATTTCGGCCGCGTCATGACGCTGCGCGCAGGCCGCGTCACCTCGACCGAAGCGCCCTATGACATCGTGCGCAAGATGCGCGCGTCGATCCTGGTGCTGGGTCCGCTGCTCGCCCGCGCGGGCGAGGCCCGCGTGTCGCTGCCCGGCGGCTGCGCCATCGGCAACCGCCCGATCGACCTGCATCTGAAGGCGCTGGAGGCGTTCGGCGCGATCATAGAGATCAACGCGGGCTATGTCCGCGCCAGCGCGCCCGATGGCGGGCTGCCCGGCGGCATCTACACTTTCCCGGTGGTGTCGGTCGGCGCGACCGAAAACGCGCTGATGGCGGCGGTGCTGGCCAAGGGCATCTGCATCCTGGAAAATGCGGCGCGGGAGCCGGAGATCGTCGATCTCTGCAAGCTGCTGATCGCCATGGGGGCGGAGATAGAGGGGGTCGGCACGGACAAGCTGACCATCCACGGCAAGCCCCGCCTGCACGGCGCGACATACAGCGTGATGCCCGACCGGATCGAGGCGGGCAGCTATGCCTGCGCCGCCGCGATCACGGGCGGTTCGCTGGACCTTGCGGGGGCCTGCGCCGACGACATGCACGCCATCCTGGCCGCGCTGCGCGACGCGGGCGTCCATGTCGAGGAATATAAGGACGGCATCAAAGTGTCGTCGGACGGCAAGCTCCGCCCGCTCACCATCTCGACCGCGCCCTTCCCGGCTTTCCCGACCGACATGCAGGCGCAGTTCATGGCGATGCTGACGCTGGCGGACGGGGCGTCGGTACTGACCGAGACGATCTTCGAGAACCGCTACATGCACGTTCCCGAACTGGCGCGCATGGGCGCAGACATCGGCGTCAACGGCCGCACGGCGGTCGTGCGCGGGGTCGACCGGCTGGTCGGCGCGCCGGTCATGGCGACCGACCTGCGCGCCTCGATGAGCCTTATCCTGGCGGGACTGGCCGCCGAGGGCGAGACTCAGGTCAACCGCGTCTACCATCTCGACCGCGGCTATGAACGGCTGGAGGAAAAACTTTCCGCCGTGGGCGCCGACATAGAACGGGTCAGCGATGGCTGAAGGACGCGGGCTAGAGACGGATCGCGCAGCGCTGATTGCGCGCTACGATCTCGATGCCGGCGGCTTTGCCACGCTGGACCAGATCACCGCCTTCGCCGCCGCGCTCTGCGAAACGCCGATCGCGCTGGTCAGCATCGTGGAGGACGAGCGCCAGCGCTTCCTTGCCCGCACCGGCCTGGATGCGGAGGAAACGCCCCGCGACGTCTCCTTCTGCGCCCATGCCATGCTGGGCGACGCGATCTTCGTGGTGCCCGACGCCACGCTGGAACCGCGATTCGCCGACAATGCGCTGGTCACGGGCGCGCCCTTCATCCGCTTCTATGCCGGGGCGCCGCTGATCGGCGGCGATGGAACTCCGCTCGGCGCGCTCTGCGTCATCGACGACCGGCCCCGCGCCGACCTGACCGACCTCCAGCGGCAGGGGCTGACCCTGCTCGCCCGGCAGGTGATGGTGGAATTGGAGGGCCGCCGCCGCGACCGCGCCATCATCGACCAGCAGGAAAAGGATGCGCAGGCGCTGTTCGAAAGCGACCGCATGTTCCGCACCCTGGCCGACACTATGCCGCAGATGGTCTGGTCGACGCTGCCGAACGGCTATCACGACTATTATAACGCCCGCTGGTATGAATTTACCGGCATGCCCTTCGGTTCGACCGATGGAGAGGGTTGGAACGGCATGTTCCATCCGGAGGATCAGGACCGTGCATGGGCGCGGTGGCGGCACTCGCTGGACACCGGCGAACCCTATGAGATCGAATATCGGCTGCGCCATCATAGCGGCGATTATCGCTGGACCCTGGGCCGCGCCCTGCCGATCCGGGATGCCGAGGGGGCGATCGTTCGTTGGATCGGCACCTGCACCGACATCAACGACCAGATATTGATGGTGGAGGAACGGGAGGTCATCGCGCATGAACTTTCCCACCGGATCAAGAATATCTTTTCGGTGATTTCCGGCCTGATCGGCCTGTCGGCGCGCACGCATCCCGAAATCCGCGCCGCTGCCGACGATCTGCGCGACCGCATCATGGCGCTGGGCCGCGCCCATGATTTCGTCCGGCCCCATGGCCCCAATTCCCAGCCGGATCAGGGCGAGGGGCTGCTGTGGGGCATATTGGAACAGATTTTCGCGCCCTATCGCGACGCGCTGGGTCCGCGCATCCGCTATTCGGGCGACAATCCGGCCATCGACGACCGCTCCGCCACGCCGCTGGCCCTGCTGTTCCATGAACTGGCGACCAACGCCGCTAAATATGGCGCGCTTTCGGTGCCGGAGGGCCGGATCACGATAGAGGTGAAGGGCGAGGACAAGAATATCCGCATCGACTGGCGGGAGGAGGGCGGGCCGCGCCCCGTCCCGGCCACCAGCGAGGGGTTCGGCAGCCGGTTGATGCAGCTCAGCATCGAACGGCAATTGGGGGGACGGATGACGCGGGACTGGCGGCCCGAAGGCCTGTGCCTCAGCCTCTGGATTCCATCGCGCTCCATGAGCCGGACACCGGTGGGAAGGGCGTGAAGCCCGCAATGTCCGCCGCTTCCAGTTCCGGCCGTTCGGCCGCCGCCAGCCGCAGCGTTTCAGCTATGCTGCGCGCGCGAAACGGTTTGGTGATGACGCCCAGCGCCGCCGCGGACGCCGCGCCGATCTGCGCGGGATTGGCGGTGACATAGATGACGCGGATGCCATATTGGCTGGCCAGTTCGACGCCGATGCCAGGCCCGGTCGGCCCATCGCGCAAATTGAGGTCGACCAGCGCGATGTCGCAATCGTCGGCGGCATCCAGCGCGGCCTGACGATCGGCCGCGATGGCGCCGACGGTGAATCCGGCGTCCTCCACGATATGCTCGATTTCCAGTGCGACGAAAATCTCGTCCTCTACGATCAGAACCTTTTTGCTCATCCGGAAGCCTACGTAACTGGAGCCGATAAATGCATAAGGGGCTGTCCGGTTCCCATGGGCGTGAAAAAATCTAGCCGCTATTTTCCGGCACGCTGGTCCAGAGCGTTTCGAAATCGGCGCCCCGCATCAGCAGCACGGACGCCGGATAGCCGGCCTCTCCCGCCTGCCGCGCCGTGGCCGTGGCGCTTTCCACGGCGGCTTCCCGTGTCGCGAACGGACCATAATAGCGGTTGTCGAGATTGATCTTCCAAACGCCCTCATGTTCCAGGACGATATAGCGGGCATGGGGCAGGGCCACTTAAAAAACCTCCGTATTATAATGGTGCCAGGCCATGATCGCCGCCGCGCTGCGATGGGGCCGCCAGCTTTCCGCCAGTTCGCGCGTCCGCTTCTCGCTGGGCCGTTCGGGCAGGGCCAATATGCGCCCGACCTCGATCTGGACGGCCAGGTCGCCCGCGGGCCAGATGTCCGGACGGCCTTCCGCGAACAGCAGATATATTTCCGCCGACCAGCGCCCGATCCCCTTGATCCGCACCAGTTGGGCGATGGCTTCCTCATCGTCGGCGGGCAGGTCGTGCAGGTCGATCCCGCCGCTCACCACCATTTCGGCCAGGCTGCGGGCATAGCCCTGTTTCTGCCGCGACAGGCCGCAGGCGCGCAGGGCGTCGAAGTCGCGGGCGAGCAGGGAGTCGGGCGCGCAGCCCGCGCCCAGTTCCTCCTCCAGCCTGCGCCAGACGGCCGCCGCCGCCGCGACGCTCACCTGCTGACCGACGATGGTGCGCAGCAGGGTTTCATAACCCGGCTCGCGGATACGGGGCGTGGGATAGCCGACCCGGCCGATCGCCGCGCCGAAAGCAGGCTCCAGCGCGGCGATCGCATCCAGACTTTCTCGCAGCCGATCTGCCGTGGTTACCATTTAATCGTCGTCCAGCCCTTGATTTCCCGCTGTCTGTCCGACATGAGCGGCGGGAAAAAATTTGAGGAACCGGGGTACATGGCGAAACTGATTGTGGTCAACCGTTCGGGTGAAGAGCAGGCGGTAGAGGCGCAGAGCGGCCTTTCCGTGATGGAGATCATCCGCGACAATGGTTTTGATGAACTGCTGGCCCTGTGCGGCGGCTGCTGCTCCTGCGCGACCTGCCATGTCTTTGTCGACCCGGCCTTCGCCGAAAGCCTGCCCGCGGCCAGCGAGGATGAGAACGACCTGCTCGACAGTTCCGACCATCGCAACGAAACCAGCCGCCTGTCCTGCCAACTGACCTTCAGCGATTCGCTGGACGGCCTGCGCGTCACCATCGCCCCGGAAGACTGAGTTCGGCTGTTGGATGAGGGGGGGAGCGGGCCTTCGGTCCGCACCCTCCCGTCTACGGCTCGACCCGCAGCGTGGCGGCGGGCGCTTCGCTGGTCAGCGGCGTCACTTTCCAGACGATTCGCTTGCCCTGCGGCGTGCCCTGCGCGCCGTCTTCCTGATTCTGGCTGACGATCTCCGCATTGGTGGTGAGGGTGAAGGTGCCGTCCAGCGCCTTGGCCGCATCGTCGCCCGCACCGCTGCCGCCCATCGGGTTCTGGCTCTTGTCATAGCCGTTGGAATAGCCCGGCGCCTTCACCCGCACCCGATCCTCCCCGCGCAGTTCCACCGCGACGAAGGGCAACACGATCTGCGCATCGCTGTTGAAGGGAAAGAGAAAGGCGTGGGTCAGCCTGCCGCTGATCGCATAGTCGATCTCGAACCGGTGATTGCCCATGTAGCGGGCGGCGCGAAACCCCTTTTCCTTCGAAAGCGCCGCCGCGATTCCCTGCATCTGCTGCGCGTCGTTCTTGTTGTCCTTGACGTCGAAGCCTTCTTCCTGCTCCTTGGCCCCCTGCTCCCTGGACTGGAGCGCGGTGCGCAAGCTGCTCTGCTGGTCCTTGGGCGTGACGCCGTCGATCGGACCGTCGCCTGAGGGCGTCGAACCGAAACCCTTGCCCATGTCCGTCGCCAATATCTCGCCCTTATAGGTGAAGCTGAAGCTCCGGTCGGCGCGGATATCCAGCGTCGACTGGAACTTGCCCGGCGTCACCAGACAGGCCGAGAGCAGCAGACTGGCCGCCAGAACACCGGCGGCGCGCAGAAAAGCGATCATGAGCGACCCCCCTGTGGTTCGTGCCCCTACCGGCTGGCAGCCGCGTAAAGGGCGATGGCCGCGGCATTGGACACGTTCAGGCTTTCCATGCGCGGACTGATCGGCAGTTTAGCCAAAATGTCGCAATGCGCCATGCTGTTATGGCGCAGCCCTTCGCCCTCGGCCCCCAGCACCAGCGCGACCCGCGACGTGCCGATGGCTTCGCTCAATGTCGTATCGGCCTCGCCATCCAGCCCGATGCGCCAATAACCCGCTTCGGCAATTTCATCCAGTGCGCGGGCCAGGTTCACCACCCGCACCCACGGCATGATTTCCAGAGCGCCCGAAGCCGCCCGCGCCAGCACCCCCGATTCGGGCGGCGCATGCCGGTCCTGCGTCACGATGCACAGCGCGTCGAACGCCGCCGCCGACCGCAGGATCGCGCCGACATTATGCGGGTCCGTCACCTGGTCCAGCACCAGCACCGGACGGTTATCGTCCCGCCCGGCCTCCAGCGCGTCGCCCAGCCAGACATCGTCCAGCGGCTCCACCTCCGCCACGATGCCCTGGTGCGGCGCGTCCGACGGCACCATGCGGCCCAGATCGGCCACGTCGGCATAGACGATGGGCAGGACCGGCGGCAGGTCGAGCGCGTTCAGCGCGTCCCGCGTCCCCCATATCTTGCGCACGATCCGGTCCGGATTGGCGAGCGCGGCGATGACGGCATGCCGTCCATAGAAGCGGGGGAAAGTGCCTTTGGCCTTTCCGGTGCGATTTCCTCTTTTCATGGACAGGCTCTTTTCACATTGCACCATTGACAGGCAAGTCTCCTTTCGCCATTGGGTCGCCCTCCAGCCGATCGGGGCTTCCCCGAAACGGTTAGGCGACTGGACAGGTGGCCGAGTGGTTAAAGGCAGCAGACTGTAAATCTGCCCGGGTTTCCCGTACGCTGGTTCGAATCCAGCCCTGTCCACCATTTGTTCTTCCAGAACAGCCCAAGAACGTCTATAAGAACCCCGCACTTAGCGGGGTTTTTCATATGTGGGCTGTCTCGGACGTTCTCTCTTTGTTTACGGTCAGTAGGGCGGATTTTGGGGTATCCGTGGGGGTATCTTCAGATCTCCGGTGGCGAAATACCCCCAGACAGGAGAACGCCGGGTGCTGACGGACGTCCGGTGCCGGAAGGCGAAGGGCGCCGAGAAGCCCTACAAGCTGAGCGATTCTCAGGGCCTGTTCCTCTATGTCACGACGAACGGCTATCGCTCGTGGCGGCTGAAATATCGCACTATGGCCGGGAAGGAGAAGCTGCTGACGCTCGGCAGCTATCCTGAGGTGTCGCTGGTGGAGGCCCGCGACGCGCGAGACGAGGCGCGCAAAGCGATCCGCGCCGGCCGCGATCCCGCGCTTGAGAAGAAGCAGGCAGCCGTCACCGCCCGCACTGACGCAGAGAACAGCTTCGAAGCCGTCGCCCGGGCATGGCATACCCTCCATATCCCGCGCTGGAGCAAGCACCACGCCCGGAACGTCATCGACAGCCTGGAGGATGATCTGTTTCCCGAGATCGGGCGCCTGCCGATTCGTGACGTGACCGAAGCGCTGCTGCTCGACGCGCTGCGCAAGGTCGAGCGGAGAGGTGCGATTGAGACCGCCCACCGCATCCGACAGCGCGCCTCGGAGGTCTTCGCCTATGCCGCGGCGAACGGGATGCGGACCGGCGACCCCGCTTCGGTGATCAAGACGCTGCTGAAGCCTAAGCCGAAAGCGGCGAAACAGCCTGCTCTGACAACGTTGTCCGAGGTGAAGGGGCTGATCTGGGACGTCGACAATGAAGAGGCTCAGCCCATCACGAAGCTGGCGAACCGCTTCCTTGCGCTGACGTCGGTACGGTCCGCCGTGCAGCGCGGGGCGAAATGGTCGCAGATGGAGGGGCTCGACGGCTCGCAGCCGCTATGGCGCATCCCGCCATCGGCGATGAAGCTGGCGCTGCGCCTGAAGGATGAAGAAGCTTATGAGCATCTCGTTCCGCTGTCCCGGCAGGCCGTCGAAGTGCTGGAGGCCATAAGGCCTCTGACCGGTTCGAGGGAATATATCTTCCCGAATGCATGGCGCGGCACGCTTCCGATGTCGGAGAATGCCGTGAGAGCGCTGATCATCAGGGCGAACGGTGGAAAATATCATCGGCGTCATTGTCCGCACGGCTACCGCTCGTCTTTTTCCACCATCATGAACGAATGGCGGCGGGAGCACGGCCGGCCGGATGATCGCGAGGTGATTGACCTGATGCTCGGCCACGTCGCCGTCGATAAGGTCGAAGGAGCCTATAACCGCGCGGCCCATATGGAACGGCGGCGCGAGCTGGCGCAGATCTGGGCAGAGATGCTGTTGGAGGATGCTATGCGGGCGAAGGATTTGCTGTTCCGAGTCGCCGCATGACGCGCTATCGCTATGTCATGCCGACGCGCAAGGGGCGCTGGCTGCCGACAAAAGAGGCGGCGCAGGACGCAGCGGCCAAGGCTGGCTTTGGCAGCCGGTCGGAATATGATGATCCAAACGGCCCGCGGCGCGCCACTTTCTTTGGCGATCCGATGCTCAAGATTGAGGAGAGGGAAATTGCCTCCACTCGAACACGCCGTCCGCGCGTCCTCGCCACGGATGAGAAAGGGAAGTGATCGGCCCCACGCTGGAGTCGGGGTTTTTCATGCTCTATGCACTCCGACATAACCCATAATATCCCCGCCACTTAAACCGCTTACCAGCATTGTAGCTCCGCAGGCTTAGTCCTGTGTGCGACCCAAACTTGCCCCGCCGTCTCGCGTGGATGGTGGGGCTTTTTGGTGGTGATAGGCGCTCGCGGTGCTGGCCGGACTGTCGCTGCTGGCAATCGGCATGGCGTGTGGTCAGCGATCAACGCTTGACCATATGCTTAGAGACGGATCGCGGAACCGTTCCGACGGTGAAGCGATATATCGACATGGAGGCCGCTGTGATGATCGCTGAGTTCACGCTGAACGACGGAAATCCTGTTTCCGTCAATCTGGAGCAGATCGACTATTTCCAGCCATCCGATGACGGTACTCTGATCGTATTTGCCGATGGTCGCCATATCGAACTGATGGAAAGCTATGACGCCGTGGCCGAGGTGATGAACCCTGAGCGTCAGGCCGGTTGCTAGAGCAGCATCGATCCCGAAGGCCCGCTCCCCTTTTTCCGATACCATGGCGCGTCAGTATGCTGCACGATCATGCGATCTGCCGGATAGGGCCGGTCAAACTGATATAGATCGTCCAGCGGCGCATGGAGCCAAGTATCCCAATCCTTCGGGTCAAGAATGACCGGGGAGCGATCATGGATGTCTATCAGTTCCGGCGCGTTTCCGGTCATGACGCCGGTATAGACCCCTTCCCACTCCGCACTGTTGTCCCATAGTCCGGCCCACGCGAAGATCGGCTGGTCCTTCACGGAAAGCCACGTCTCGGTCATCCGACCCGTTTCGCCCACGGCTTCGGCATATCTCGCGGTCGGGATCAGGCATCGGTTGCGCGGATTGGTTGCCCATCGCTTCCAATAGCTGCCCAGTTTGTCGAACCTGGCATTGTTGACCGGCTTCGGCTTCAACGCCTGTCCGGTTCGTTTGCTTTTCTGAACCAGCGGAAAGCCCCAGGTCATTTGCTCAAGAACCCGCTCTCCATCCTCAAGCCGCACGACCGTGCCGGGCTGGGCCGGATGCGTCTCCAGCGGGCCTTCGTTGAACCGTGCGCCGCGCCGGGCGCCGAACAGGTTCAGCACCTTCTGCGTATCGCCGCGTTCTGCCCGATTGCACATATGGTTAGCCTGAGACGCGCCAGACCGAGAGTCAATCCGCTTGACCGACTCGAATTATGTTCTTCATATGTACTCATGTCGGAGATGAGAAATGGAACGAATTGACGACATTCGCGGAGCCGTCGCGGATGCGCTGGAGAAGCGCGGCCATGAAAACCGGCGGTTCTTGCAGGACATTCGCGAGGGACGCCGTGACGACGGAAATGCAGATGACGCCATTGTCGACGCATAGATTGAAATGAAGCGGAACCCGACAATCTCTCGCTTCCCGACGCGGACGGAAACCAATCGGGAAGCGAATTTAATCGTCGATCGGTGTCCGCCAACTGACACCAGCGAAATCCTGCGGGAATATTATGCGATGACGCTACAGATCGAGCGCGGCGACCCCATGCACCCGCAAGAGGTCCAGGACATGGTCGACGCGCTTATAGAGGCGAGCTACTATTTCCAGGCCGATAAATTGGCGGACATGAAGGTTAATTGGGATCGGGGGTGACCGGCTCCACCTTCACCGACTCCTGCTGCCGGACCCATGCCCGGAGCGCGACTAGATTCCACGCCTGCCGCTCCGCTATTGCGAGTTTGGCAAGAAGTCCGTCACAACTTCCCCCTCCATAAGCTCGGCAGGTGGCGTCGGCGGTGATGGACACTGGAGCCGGGTCGGAACTGCTGAGATCGGTTCGGGCCGCGAGTTGCAGGCGGACACGGTCATAGCGAGCGCCGACATCAGCGAGGCGATCTTGATAGTCATTCACGGTCCTTTCGGTAATTGCTGCCTGTTCGGCCTTCACGCGCTGGACGTTGGCGGCGGCCTGCCGCTGCGCCTCCGCGCTCGCGGCGCGATAGTTGGCCACAGTCTGCTTGTGGCCCTGCTGTTCGGCGGCAAAATCGGTGCGGGCCTTGTCCCGTTCGGCGGTCCGAACCTCGACCTTCATCGATGTCAGCGCGAGGGCCACGCCCAGGCCGATGAAGACGGGCGCCCACCAGAAGCGGCGGGCGAGCGCGAAGGTGGCGGCCCAGGTCATGCTGCCGTCGCTACGCGATTGAGCAGCCAGCCATAGACGAACGCTTCCTGCGACGCATTGCGCTCGGCAATGCCGATATACCGCTCGCCTTGCAGGGCGTTCATGGCGGCCAGCAGGACATCGACCCGGCCGCGCCGGGGGTGAGCCAAATAGGCGGCCAGCGCCGCATCGCTCTTGCCCCCATAATCGCCGTCGATCTTCGCTAGATCCGGCCACAGCTTGCCGCCCTCGTTGAAGGCGTTGAGCGCACGCTGAAGGAACATGACGCCCCACGGCGCGCCCATGTTGACGCCGGTGTCCAGCGCCTCCGCAGCAAGGCCAGGGGAGCGCTTGGCGAGAAGATCGATACCCGTCGCCGTCACGAACTTCCGCCAATAGATGTCGAAGGCGAACTGGCGGGGGAGCGCTTTCATGTCGCCTTGGTAGCCATTCTCCCGTGCGAGGGCTTGGGTGATGCCGAATCGGGTCGGGCCACCGCGATCAGCGGGATTGTTCACATAATCGCCTTCGCGGGCGATCACGTCATCGATCATCGTCTTGGGCGTCTTGGGCATGTCAATCTCCCATGAAAAAGGGCGCCCGAAGCGCCCTGTCGTTCGTCAATTCCCAGAAATGGGGTGGCGGCCGCTTACTCCCCGCCGATGGCCCGCTTCCCCTTGGCGATGTCCTGCATCGTGCGATTGGCGCTCAATTCCGCCTGCACCTCCTCACGGATCGCCGCCTTGCGCTGCACCACGCTGTCCATCAACACGGCATCGACCTGCCGGAGGAACCGGTCGGTGTAGAGCTTGACGACGCGATCGGCCCCCACGGTTGCTCCGGCGGTGAGGAGCGCGGCAGCTTCGCCACGAACGCCCGCCTGATTGACAATCCAATAGGCGATGAGCGCCACCATCGGCAGCAGCAGCAAATCGGCCAGCACCAGCACCGGCTTAATCTTCACGCCCTTCTTGATGAGCAGCGCATATTTCGCCGCCAGCCCGAACGTCAGCCCCAATACAATCCAGCCATATTTTGCGATGGCTGCCTCAAACCATGGCGTCATCGCCTTTGCCCCCTGATGTGTGATGATGGCGTCGTGCATGGCATCAGCCCGAAACATATGCGGCCGCGCAGGTAGCCAGCACCGGCCCGATCCAGTCGATCCACTGGTCCAGCTTCGGCCAGACGCGAGGATCGAGACGGCCCCACCAGGGCATGTTGGCGCGCAGCCCACCCCCGAACCGCTCGATCCAACGATATTCCGCCTGGGCGACTTCCCGGCCGATGAAATAGGCAGAACCCAGCGCCGCGCCCGCCCACCAGTTACCTGTGAGCAGGCCGACGATCGCTTGGACAGCCAGCGCCATGATGATGTGCGGAAGGTAGATCATGCTGCCTCCAACGCTTCGAGACGGACCGCGAATTCAGCGACCTCTGCTTGCCTGTCCTTGTCTCGCTCGCCCATTTCCCAGTTGAGCAGCAGACCCATTTGATCGACTCGTAGGCCGAACCGATTGCCTGCTGCCCTATCTAGCCGCTGACCGACTTCGACCATTCCCATGATTGGCCGTTCTTCGATGAGGTTGCGCATGATCGGCGAGCCGGTGGCATCGAGGAGGCCGGTCGGCTCCTGCCCGACGACAACTGTATCCGTGCCAACTTGCCGCTGTTCCATGATCGGGTCGAAGCGGTCAGGCCAAATATCCCAGCACAGCCACGCGGGCGGAGGCGAGCCGGTCCATGATGGATCAGGCCGCTGCTCAGCCCCTTCGCCAATCAGTGGAGCGCACAGACCTTCGGCGGCCACGATAGACCAGACGCGCTGCGCCCGCACGCCGAAGTGCCAACGTGCACCATCTTCTCCCTTTTCCTCGATCTGATCGAGCAGCTGGAACCAGCCCAACTCACGAATGATGGCATCCGCAATCCGGCGAAACTTCGCCTTCAGATCCTCCGAGAAGCCGCGCCACAGCTTCTCGCGTTCATCAGAGGTGTTGATCGACCCGGTGCCAGCAAAGAAGACCGACGCGCGCTTATCGGCCCGGCCTACGCTCCAGACGTTGTCGACCTCCGGGTGAAATACGCCGCTATTGGCACAGCGCCATGTCGTGGTTGCATTGGCGCCCAGGCAGAGATCGCCGCCTGCATTGGTGGGGCGCACGAAGGCGTTGGAGCCATCCCCGCGCAACAGGAGATTATTGCTCTGGATGTCGCTGGAGCTGGTAATCCCCTGCGCGAAGAGGTGAACGCCGCCGGTTTCGTTCTGATACGATAGCGGCTGCGCCCCACCAGTCGTCGTGATGAAACCGATATAGCCGCGGCGAACATCATTCGCTGCGTATAGTGCCAGAAATCCGGTATGCGTCGCGTCTCCCGGCGACAAATCCGCTCGCCCACCGCCAGCATTCTTGGCGGTAACCGCACCCGTCACCGCCAGTCCGCCCGTGGTGAGCCGCCAACCCACAGCCCCTCCGACAATGCCGGAAAGTTCATTGGCAGCAGTCCGCGAGAGCCCAGTATCCTCATCCCCGCTGAACCGGATGCCGGGCGTGCCCACGGTTCCGACAGGGAAGATGCCTTGACCGACACCATCGCGCACACTGCTGAATGATAGCACCAGATCCTTCGCTTGCAGGGCAAGATCGCGCAGATCGCCCTGGACCGGCATGATGCTGTAGGCTTGTCCTGCCGCCGTCACCCCGCGATAGGGGCGCGCCAGAGTGAGCGAGGTCGCCGACACGACCGAGGCGATCTCGATCGTCAGCCCGTCCGGTCCAACGAATGATTGCCCCGCACGGACGTTATCGACCCAGGCGGTCCCGGCGCCCGTCACATTGACGCTGTCGTTGGTGACGCTGACCGTCCCCGCATTATACCAAGGCAAAATGCGTCTCCTTTAATATCGATGTTAGGTGGCACGACGATCGTGGATTACCGTCGTCAGAAACTGGAGCTGGTGGGCCTCACAGGCTCACCACTCAGGAACGTGGGTCATGTCGGCGATGATGATCGCATAGGAGCGATCAACGCTGTCCTGATGATCCCACGCCGCGTCCGGGAATGCGTAATCGCTGTCGTCCATGTAGGACATGTCGGTTGAGGTCAGCCCCCCTCCTGCCAGCCTGATCGCCATGATCTCGCGCCGGGTGCGATAGAAGCGCAAGTTCGATCCTATCTGGTCATAGGCTCGATCATCATCGAGCCGCGTTCGACCCGCCCATTTGAAGCAGCAGAAGCCCCACTTCCGGTCTGTTGGAAGCGAAAGATTGATGGGGTTGGTAAGATAGTTGCTACCGGTCAGCACTGAATGGACCCGCAGATATTTGTAACCCGAATAATAGGTGATGACGCCGCCGGCGGTCCTGACAATTCGACCCCACTTATTGATAGGCGGCGGCGTAGGGACATCAAATATCGCCAGTTTTGTCACACCGCCTCTGGCTTTGTTCGTCACCAGCGATCCAGAGCCGCCACCCCCATAAGTTCCGGTGTAGGCGTCAGCCGGGAAGAAAATGAGCGGGGTGGTTACAGGATCCTCATTGGCGGCATTCAGGTAGCTATAGCCGTTCTTCGGATACTGAGTGAATGTCTGATAATTGGTCTTATCGGGCGACGTTGTCGTGACGGATTGAACAGACCGCAGCATCAGGTTGCGATAGTGCTGATCGATCTGCACAGCCCCGGAAGGGCCAAGTATCCGGTAGCCGTGCGGCATCAATACACTCCATAGAGAAGGCGGACGGTGTTGACGTTGGGCGCGGGCGTGACATTCCGATCAATCGACCAGCTGAGCGTTTGCCCCGATACGGAGATGCTGACGCCTGCCACCGGGACGTTCGGTATCGTCGAATAGAGATAGTTGATCGCCCACCATGCTGCGCCGGTGAGGAAGATGGGGTCATTGAACGACCCCGTCCAGGTGGTGCCCGACACAGTCGAGTTGGCTGCTGTGATGTCGAAAAAACCAGACACGCGGCCATAGCGCGCGCCTTCCTCGACCTGAAGGTTGCCAGCCTCATCGCGGACGCGAGTGCCCCAGCCCATTAGGTGAGCCAGCCTTCTTCGAGCACTCGAACTCCACCGCTCAGGATATACTCGGTCGTTCGCCCGTTACTGTCGACGGTGATGTATTTCCCGTCCGAGCCATTCCCGCCCGGCGGGATCATGCGCAGGCGATTGGACTGGATCGTAAGGTCCACCACGGTTCCGTTGTTCAGGAACTTCATCCCGCCGATCACGCCATTGACATCGACGTCCAACGACCACTGAGCAAACAGCGTTGTGATGTTCTCCTGGATCAGCCCAACGATCGCCTGCTGCACCGTGATCGCCGCCGCCTGACTGCCCAAGGTAACCGCCAGCTGATCGACGGATCGCGCAATTACCTCTTCGGAATTCAAGCGTAGCGTGCGCTCCTGCGAAAAGGCCGCACTCTGCTGACTTGCCTTGATCGTGGCGGCGAGCAGCGCACCGGCGGCCGCGTCATCATCCAGCGCCAATACGCCAACCTGATCGCGCACCGTCGCCAGCGCGCCGCCCTGCTTGCTCAGCTCCTGCCCGAGCAGCGCCGCAGCATCGCTGTTGGCAGCGACGGCAGCCTCGATGGTGTCGATCGCGGGTTCGATCGCATCGAGGCGAACGCCTGCGGCCGCAGCATCTTCGGCCAACTGGTTCATCTGCTCATCGATTTCGCTGATGCGCCCTTCGATGATCGTGATCTTGCCCAGACCAGTGACGACGTTAACGAAGATTGTCATGTTGCCGAGACTGGTGCCCACGCGATAGCCGATCCGCACGTCATAGGCGGTCTCGCTTTCCAGCGGCGCGATGACATGGCTGACCGGCTCGACGGCAGACAGGATGGCCGAGCCGGTCCAGGCTTCATCACCCGACTTGCGATAGTCAATGACGATGGCATCGGCCGACGGCATCTCGCTCGCCCCTACAACCTGCAGGGCCGGGAAGCCTTCGCCGGAAATTACGCCGGTAACGTTCCAGTTCTCCGCGAGCGGCGATGCGGGCTTCAGGTCCGGCGCCTCCAGACGAAACGGCGCCGGCGGCGTTGTGCTCTGGCCCAGCGCATAGGCGTGCTTGGAATAGGTCTCCGTCTCGGCCGAGAATGACACCTTGCCCGTAGCAGGGTCCGGCGAGCGCCGGGTGATGAGGACCGGCTGATTGACCAGACCTTCCTCTGGCACATTGAGCAGCACGACATCGCCGGTCTTAAGGCCGATCCACTCCGGCCCGGTCGTCCAGGTGAACGGACCGGCCTCGCGGCTGTTGACGACGGCATAGGCGGCCAACTGGCCGGGCTGGGCCGCTGTTTCTCCGCTGAATACCTGCACAAGCGGGAAATCGACTTCTTTGGTGCGCTGGCCGCCGTCAGCCGCGACATAGTCGTTCACCGTAATCGCGGTTCCAGAGATGACCGCCCAATCGCTGTCCTCATCGACGTAGCGCGGGATGACGCTGTTGAAACGGTCCCGCCGGCTCTTCGTCGCCGCGATCGACAGCCCATCCAGCAGATGGCGGCTCTCAATCGTCGCCACGGCCGTGCGCGGCATGGAGGTGAGGCAGCCGATCATCGCGCCCGTCTGGGTCGGTATCGCGCCGCCAGCTTGCAGGATGCGCTTCAGCGTGTCCCACTTGGCATCGGTCGTCCATTCGACGCCGCCGACCTTCCACCCGTTGGCGTCGCAGACATTGGCGCACTCGACGAAATCGGCGACGCGAATGGTCGAGATCGGCGCGCCAATGCCGCACACCCGTTTGCCGTTCTGCCAGCGGCCTAGCGCCCATGTGAGGGCGTGCAGGCCGGGGTTGTCCGACCATTCATAGGTCGCTTCATTAAGGGCGCGGTGCGCACCCGATCCGCCGGGATAGGTGCTATCCTTGCGCGGATCATAGACCTTCACCCACTTGCCGATCCACGCCGGCTCTGGTGCGCCGGCGCCGTACAGGTCGCCGTCGGTGTCGAAGCGGAGCGCCCATTGCGCGTGCGCGATGCCGCTCAGCTTATGATTGGCGGTCCAATCGGGGAAGAACTTGCCGCCGAAGCTGGAATCCAATGCGGGGCCGCTCGAAGGCCCAAGCGAAAGGCGCTGCGCCATGTAGCGGTAGAAGCGGCCATTCGCGTCGCCGACGCTGGTCGCCGTCTCGAAGGTCACAACCTCATTGTCGGCGGTGAACTGCTCGATGCTGTGAATCGGCCCGGCGATGCTGAGCAGGGCGACGAACGCGAGAATGTCGTCCTTCGACTGCTGCTTGAACCCGTCATAGGTCCGGGCATAGACGCGCAGGCCCGACATGCGGGTGCGGCCGATGGCATAGGGCAGCCCACTCTGCGGGTTCGTGGTGAAGGTGGTGGCCGAGCCCTCCACGCCCAGCTTGGGAGCGGTGAAAGCGGCCGCCATCGACAGCACGCCCGCGCCCAGGCTGGCATAGGTGCCGATGGAGATCGCCGTCGCGGCCGTGGTGGAACCGGCAGCCGCCGCCGCAGCCCCGCCCGCAGCGATGCCGACGCCTGTGGCGACAAGGGCAACCGCAGCGACGACCATGCCCACGGTTCGGAGCGCCTTTGCCATTACAGGACACTCCATGCGCGAAGGATATTGTTCGGTGCCATCGTCACCAGGCCGGGATGGTCCTCATGAAAGCAGAAGAGGTTGCCATTGCCGGCATAGAGACCGATCGCGCCTACCGGGCTGTCACCCTCGATTTCCGCCACGTCGCCCAGCAACATGCGGGCATAGGGAATGGGCGTGAGACCAATGCCGTCCGCCATCTCAGCGAGCGTGGTGTAGCCGAGCCGGCGAAGCGCGCGCGTTGCGCCCAGAGGGGAGCTATAGCTGCCCGCCTTGCTGATCAGGATCTTGTACCCCAGGCGCTTCAGGTGAAAGGCGGCGACCTTCGCGCAATCCACCTTGCCCCACTGGAAATGCTGATCGCGGTAGCGGGCCATGGTGGCCTCGATGGCAGCGTGACGCCGCTCGATCGGCGTCATAGGGCCGGCCTCGCTGCGGCGGCGCGCTGAAGCAGCCCGGCCAGTCCGCTCTTCTGCCCGCTGGCCTGCGGCGGCTTCGCTCCCCAATAGAGGTTCACGTCCGTGCCAGTCATATGTTCTAGGCCAAGCTCGCCGGGCCAGATGGATTGATGCCAGCCGTTCGAGGCGCGCTGCCCTTCTTCCACCTCGAACAGCCGCTCGAACACACTGACCACCGTGAAGCTGACGCTGCGCTCGCCCTGCGCGTCGATGTCGACCGTGGGGACATCGACCTCACCCAGGAACACGACCTCCGGCACGCCGATCACCGTTCCGGTCGTCATGTTGACCGCGCCGACCAGCAGCTGCACCGAGCAGCCCTGCATGTCGGGACTGGCGAGGGTCGCCGCTGCGCTGATGTTGGGCGGGAGCAGCTTGATCGTGATCTCGGGCGCCTGGTCGCCAATCTCCTCTGTCAACTCGGACAGCTCTGCGATCGTGCCGAACAAGTCATCACAGCCGACATAGGTTTCGCCGGCGATCTGGAGCGTCCCTGCGCCGTCCAGCAGGCGGAGCGTATAGGTCGGCAGCGCGATCTTGAGCGCGCCAAACAGCAGCACGCTGGGCTGCGCCAGCGCGTTCTTGAGCGTCGGGTCCAAGGAAAGCCCCCAATGAAAAAGGGCCGCCTGTCAGGGCAGCCCTTGTGATGTCTGGATGACGTTTAGATCAGGCGGGCAGAACGCCTGCCAGCGACAGCCCGGCTCCGAGCACGAAGCAGATCAGTGATGCCGAAAGCGTCAGTATACCGACCTTCATGCTCCTGTTCCCGCGCGCGTGGAACTTGGCTTCTTCGGTCTGATCCCGGTCCAAAGCTCCGTTGCTCAACGTGCGCTGGTGACGCCACATTTCATTGGCCGCCTGATTGTAGAAGGCCAGTTGGCTGAAGAAGGCGAATAGGTGCGTGATCAGCACCAGGGCGACGCCCAACGAGAAGCAGGCGAATCCGCCCCAAAGGTGGCCGGTACTGAACTTCAGCGGCGCATCCGCCTTGCCGACGACATTACCTATGAAGGTGAACAAGCCGATGAGGGCGCCGCCGTTGGCGAGCAGCAGCGCGGCGAGCGCTTTTTCTGCGAATAGCATCTGATTCCGCAGGCGTTCCACGACCTCTTCGCGCGCAGCCTTCAGGTCGAATTCGGTCTCTGCCAGTTGGGCTGCCGAGAGCGGCTTCGTTGAGAGATCGTCCATGTCATGCACCCTCGGAAATCGTGAAACTGAAGCTGGCTAGCCGATCAACTGAGATTTGCCACGAGAGTTCGTCGCCCGGCGAAACCAATCCTTCGATCTTTGGCGCCGCAATCTCGACCACGTCATTGACGGCCAGAGGTGAGCGGAGGAGCGGCCAGATGGCAGCACTGACGGTGCCACCGGCACCAACAGTCGCATCGGCCGACGCCATCTCCATGTAGCGACGGCCGCCGTGGATGATGGAGAGCATCTGGCCTTCCTTGATGACATAGCCTGGCGTCATGCCCTTCAGCGGCAGAGTCGTGCCGGAAGCGACCATGGCCGACACCAGCGGGGCACCAGGGTCACCCGCGTCGAAGTCTGGCTGAGGCCATTCCATCAGTAAACGGTCTTCACGGGCGCGCAGCAGGCGGGACTGAACGATCAGAGCCTTGTCCCGCGTCGGCATGGGCGGCAGCGTCACCCGCAGCCCGAAGCGGGTGCCGAGGCGGTTGATGCGCTGCTCCGGCCCACCGAGGAACGGGGTCAGGACCGTCCCGAAGTCGCGCAGGAACGGCTCTGCGCCGCTGGGCACGGCCCAGTCTGGTAGGCTGATGACAGCCATCAGCCGCGCCCCGGTATGCGACGGCGGCCGACGCGGGCAACATCGGAGCCGGCGGCCTTACGCGCCTGCACCCCAGATGCGACGGCCATCAGTCCGGCGACGCCTGCCGCTTCATGGCGCACTATCACATCGAACAGATCGCCCTTGATCACTTCCACCTGTGTCCGCCTGCCATTCTCATTCGCAGCATTGGGATGCACCGTGATCCGCTCATTAGCACTCACCCGCGCCGCCGGGATGCCGTTGATCGACAAAATATTCTTGTCGACTCCGGGGATGCCACCGATCGTACCGCCCACAGCCAGGCCGGGCAGTGCATAGGCATCAAATGAGCCCCTACCGACCCCAGCTGCCAGGCTGGCGATGTTGCTGTTGGCGGTCGTCAGCGAGCCGGCGAGCGGATTGCCGCCGCCGAACAGCGAGCCGCCAAGCTTTAGCAGCCCTCCGAAGATGCCACCCGTGCCGCCCATGGCCGCCTGAATGTTTAGCTTGATCACATCCGCGATCAGCTGGTTGAACAGCTGACCGGCCAGCCCTTTGAGCTTCAGCGTGTTCGCTGCCGCGCTGGCCAGCTGGTCATTCATGTTGGCGAGGCCATTGGCTGCTATCTGCTCGAATGCCTCATTCACCTCCCCCGCAGTCTGGGGCAGGCTGTCCAGATAGGTCGCCATCGGCCCCATGGTTTGCCGGCTGATATTGGCCTCATCGATCCAGCGCTGTTGCCCCAGCCGGTCCATCTGCATCTGAGCCAGCTCTTTTTCGGCCTGGCTGCTGTCCTGCGAGTTGATGACCTGATCCAGCTTTGCTTCGCGCAGCTTATATTCGAGGTCCAGAATCTCGAGTTCGATGCGGCGCCGCTCTTCGGCTGTCCGCGCCATGTTAAGCTGGCCCTGAAGATCGCCGCGGCGGATTTCGATGTCCGCGCTCTGCATGTCGAACGCCTCCCGGGCGAGGCGCTCCTGCATTTCACGCGAAATCCCGGCCGAAAGGGAATTGCGGTTTCCGCCAACAACCAGGTCATCTCCCTCGCCGCTGACTCCATAAAGCGCCTTCAGCGCTGCGACCTGGGCTTTCTTTTGATCGACGGTGAAGTGCTCGTCGTTTTCGACCTGTGCCTTGCGCTCGGTATATTCCTCCAGCAGCAACTGGCTCTGGAGGTCGGCCCGATCTTCTGCGTTGTTCGTCAGCTGCAACTGAGCCTGAAGCTGCTCCTGGCGCAGCCGTGACATTTCCTGCTCGTGCTTCTGCGCGGTCTCTTCTGCCGTAGGGCCGCTGGGCTTCCTCGGCTTCTTGGCCGTTTCAGCGACAGTAGGAAGGGCGCCCTCAGGCGCGGTTCCAGTTTTCGCCTTTGCAGCAGCAATTCGATCGGCCGCGCGACCGGCGCGTATGACGGCATTCCGCGCGCGAACAAGGTTCTTGAACTCCGCATCGAGTGCGCCGGCATCGCCTTCCCCAGACGCCCTTGCCGCCATGTTGCGGTCCATGCGGCTCTGGATGTCCCGAGCGAGCACCTGGCGACCCTGAGCCGTGGACAGCAGATTCTTAGCGGCAGTGGGACTCGCGGCGAAATTGACACCGCGCAGGTTGCGGAGATTGGAGAAGTTCGTGACTGCTTCAAGCGATTTGGCCGCAAGCACTCCCAAGGCGTTCGCAAGCGTCAGAATGGCGTCGGCATTTTCCGCTACGGTGCTCGCCATCTTGGCCTCCAGCACCTGCTTTATCGCCGCGAGCTTGTCGGCGGTCTCGTCCGCCTTCTGTATCTGCTCATCAGACAGTACGAGGCCAAGTTGCTGAGCGGCATCGCGCAACTCATTCACGGCTGCGCTGCCGCTGGCCAGCAGCGTGTCGAGCTTCTGCCCCGCCTTGCCGAACAGCTCGGTTTCAATCCGAGCGCGGGTAGCTGGATCCTTCACCTGCGATAGGGCGTCCGCCAGCTTCGGGATCACTTCACCGGCGGTATATACGCGACCATTGGCATCTTCGACCGCAACGCCGAGCTCGCGGAAAGTCGTGGCCTGTGCCTTCGATCCCGCCTTTGCCTCGCCTATGGTACGGGTCAGCTTCGCCAACCCCCTATCCATCTCGTCTTGGGAGATGCCAGCCTGCGACGCAGCATAGCGATAGGTTTGCAGGTCTTTGGTGGTAACGCCCAGTTGCTGCGCCACCTCCCCAAGCGATGAGGCGTAATCGAGAGCGCGTTTCCCCGCCGCGACGAGTTCGCTGCCCGCCCAGATCTGGGCAAGCGCAGCACCGGCATTTCGGAGCTTGTCGAACTCGGCTTGGATGGCGCTGACCTGGGATTTGGCAGCTGCCCGCGCCTTTTTTGTGCCTGCTTCGAACTCGGCAGAATCCAGTCCGAGCGTCACACGCAAGGCGCCAATCAAGGCTCCGCCAGTAGCCATTGCGTTCTCCAGATCCTGAATTTAGGGTCACGGCCATGAAAGTGACCGCTCTTTACGTCGCCGCAACGCTCTGCCTGCTGATGGCTGGAGCGCTGGCTGTGCTTGGAATGAACGTAGATATCGCCCCGACTGGCGAAGGCTTCGGGCTTGGTGAGACGATCAACTTCGGTCAGATGCACCGACAGACCGTCGCCTTCATCGGCGGCGGCGCTTTTCTAATTTCATCGGCCATTCTGTTCAGCGCCGCGGCATTAATCGACCGGCAGTGAGCCGCCGATCCCCCCGCTAATCTTTGATGGCGGCGAGAGACATGAAGTCGTTCTCGCCCACAATTCTGATGTCCTGACCCTTCTCAATCAGAGCCTCGGCCTTTAGGTGCTTTCCGCTCTTCTCGCCCCATCCTGGCATTAGATCGCGCTCACCTACCACGAGCATCGTAGTCTTCTTGGTCACGCCGCTGTCGACGTTTCCGCCAGCCTCAGCTGCCATGTTTGCCGCTAGAGATCGGGGCACCGACAGTTCGCCGGTAAACACGATGTTTTCTCCCGTCAGCGCACCATCGCCATCACCAGTGCGACGCAGCGTTTCTTTCACATACGCTGCGGCCTGACGTTTGAGAATCTCTGCAAGCGAGCTTCCGGTTTCTTCCATGGCGCGCAGCGCGATCTGGCCGCAAGCACGCGCATCGTGAACAGCATCGTGATGTCGGAACGTGATGCCCAGATGGCCCGCCACCACTTTCAGCTTGAAGCCTGCGCTGGCGAGCTGCGGCCAGACCCGCCGCGCTATAGCGGCGCTGTCGAACCAATTCCATGTCGGTGTCGGTAGCGAGTGGTCTTCGCAGGCCAGCCGTACCGCGCTCCTGTCGAAATGCGAATGGCTGACCACGATACTGTCGTGGGTCCATTCATGAAGGAGATCATGCACCTCATCGAACTTCTTGGCGCCGGATACATGCTTTTCACTGATGCCGTGGATTCTTGTGTTGATCGGTGAGAAGTGCGTGCACGGATCGATGTAGATCGACTCTGCTGCAACCTCTTTCCCGTGCTCAAAGCGAACCATTCCGAGTTGGCAGATGCTGCTGTACTTCGCGTTGGCCGTCTCGACGTCAATTGCTACGAATCGCATGACTTACCCCCATTTACCGCAACGATGGCGGGTAGGAGGTAAAGAGTCGATTTAGATCAGTGCCGGGTCGCGCTGACCCAAGCCTGCATCGCCGATAGCATCTGCTCTGGCGTCTGCTGCTCTTGGGGCTTGCTGTCTCCCAGCAGTTCCGAGAGCGTCGGAAACGTCTTCTGAAGCGGAAGGGCGGCGGCATGCCACGCCTGTGACATGGCGATCCGCTGCTGCTTGTTGATCCGTTCCTGATAGCCGTCGATGACGGAGCGGATCAGCCGCGGGGTTTCCGACCAGAAGATCTGGCTGTCGCCACCGGCTTCGCAGTATTGCCGGTGGAGCCGGAGCCAGTTCCAGGGGTCGTCGTCGGAGGGTTTTCACCCTCCTTACCCTCCTGCTTTTCGGCCAATCCGAATGCGGCGGCCAGGCCGTCCGCCAGCGCCGCACGCACGGCTGGCTGCCCCGCGTCAGAAAGCAACTCCCCGGCCGCCAGCAGATGGCAGGCGTGATGCTTCTGAAGGCCAGCCCAGAAAAGACCGCGCAGCGTCACCAGGTCGTCTGGATCCGCCGAGAAGTCGGCGACCATCTCGAGCGGCTTCTTCCCGAGCGCGTCCTGCGCATGGCAGAAGGCGTTCACGTCGAAAACGAGTAGATAGCGGGTTTCGGCGATCGTGATCGCCACCTCGCCGCGCAGCGGGTTCGCCATTAGGCCGCAGCCTCCTGCGTGACAGCGCCCGCGACGCGGATGGTGATGGTCGCCGTCTGGCGATCGTCGATCGGGATCGTCTTTTCGAATCCCTTCACGATGCCGGGGAAGGTGAATTCCTGATTGACGCCCGACACCGTCGGCACCGAGATCGTGACTTCGATGGGCGCGGTTTCAGCCATCGCATCGTTGACCAGCGTGTCGGTCGCGGAACCCGCATCATAATTGATGCCGATCGCGATTTCGCCGTTGTCCTTCAAGCCCGGGATATATTCGCGAGCACGGTCGGGGCTGTTGAAGTGCGTCGCCTCGACATCGGCGATCTGCGGATTAGGCAGACCGATCGAGGTGACCTCGCCCAGCAGGACAGCGGCAGCCGCCCCGATCTTGAAGGATACGGTCGAGCCGTAGCCAATACGTACATTTGCCATTGCAGGCTCCTTTTAGAGGGACTTCCACCACACGAAAAAATCAGCGCTGATGCCGCCCACGGCGCCCACGCCATCGACATCGACAAAGGGCATGTCCCTCTCGCTCTCGAGGAAGGACATGCTGAAGGCAGTCTGGCCGACCGTTTTCGCCTGTTCCATTTCAGCCTTCAGGGCGTTGAAAACGGGCTCGAAGTCGCGGACTTCCAAGCCGATGCTGTCGAACTGGATGCGGCTGCCATAATAGCCACTGTCGCCATTGTGCGTGTACTGGATGCCCGGCGAGATCTTGTAGAGGACGATAGCGGGCAGGGGGTCTCCCTGCTTTCGCTTGTTCCAATAGACGCGGCTTCCGACCAGGCCCGCGATCGTCGGGTTGGCTACCAGCCGAGAGCGAAGATCGATGCGCATCGTCACCGCCCTTTTTTGGCCAGCCGTTGGGCCGACTTGTAAATTTCATCCCAGAGCAGCGCGCCGATGGTGTCCAGAACCTCTTTTTGAACGCCGTCCCAGGCGGGTCGGGCGTGAGGCTGCGGCGCCTGATGCGCGTTTCCGAACTCGGCCTGGATGCCAGCCGGGTCGTTCGTCCCGGCGTAGACTTCCGCAAAATTCTTGCCTTCTTTCCGGGCCATCTTTGCTTGGCTCTTATTGAGCCTGGTGCCGATCACGTAACTGTCCCGCAGCGTGCCGGGCGGTCGATTGGGGGTGCTCTGAGGATCAGCATCGACCGGCGCGAGACTGCGCACATCGTCGATGAACGGCTCCAGCGCCTTCTTTCCGGCACGAACAAGGGCGGCCCGTGCGGTCGACTTCGGCAGTTGGCCAAGAGCGAAATCGAGGGCGGCTAGCCCTTCCACCTTTTCCGCCATCACGTTGCCGCCCTAATTGCCGTCAGCCGGACCCCCTCATTAAGACCGAGATCCTGCTTCGCGGTGATGTTCCAGATGCCGCCGTCGAACGCGATCCGGTGATTGATCACGCTGATGGCGCGGGTTTTGCCGTTGCTCAGCACCTCGAAGGATGCCACCTGCGAACCGCCTTGCTGCGCCGCCTCCCGCTGTTCTGAGCCGGTGCCATAGTAGACTGCGGCGTATTCCTGCCCGAACTCCGCCCATGTCTCTTGCTCGCCGCCATAGCTATCTTCAACCGTCGTGCGCGCCTCGATGACTATGAGGAATGGGCGATTGCGGGCTTTCATGCGACCGCCGGATCCCGGTCCCTATGAAGCAGCGCCTTCGCGGCATCGCTCAACGGCTCGCCCTCATCGGAGAAGAAAAGGGCCCGAAGAACGAGAATGATCGCAGCCTTGATCCGGAAGGGGACAGTTTCCGCTGTCCATTCCTGTTCGGCAGCATCCTTCTTGATGTAGCCCATGACAATGTCGGTTGCCATTTCAGCGTCGAGCGCGATCGTCGCGTCCTGGTCGTCGGAGAGCACTCCGAGTTGAGTCTTGGCCTCCGCAGTGGTGATAAGGGCGACCATCAGCGCACATCCTTCCCATCGCGCCCCTTCTTGACGCACAGGGTCCATTCGCCCGCATCCGGCTTTGCAGTGGTGGCCTTATCGCAGTGCCACAGACTCCCTCCCCAGGTGCAGACATCACCTTCGGCATAATCCTGACCCTCCCCCCAAACGCCGCGGTAGATCATCACGGGGAAGTTCAGTTCGAAGCTATGCTTCGTTCCACCATGGATGAACGACATTTCGATCGTGCGTTGACCGGTTGGAACGATATCGAAGTCGTCGAGCGTGAAGGGTGGCGCGTCCTTGCCGTCAGTGCCGTCGCGACCATCCTTGCCGATGATAGACCCAAGCTGTTTCGTTCGACCATCTGTCAGCGTGAGAACGAGATGGCCATCCTTGTCGATAAGCGCGTCAGCAAGGCCAACTCCGTCCTTGCCGTCAATTCCATGTGCCCCATCGCGTCCGTCAGCACCGTTCTCGCCCGCGGCCCCGGGTTCTCCCGGATCGCCTTTCTCCCCCCGCTCAGCAGGCGGCAGCGCTGCCACTGCGGCATCGATCATTTCCTTGACCCGATCCATGTCCACTTCGCCAGCCGGGCCTTGCTCACCCTGCGGGCCCTGCTCGCCGGGGATGGCCTCGGGAAGCTCGCGGTCTTCCAGCGCAGCGATGCGCGAGTGGAGGGGAGCAGTTGCCACCTTCACTGCCTCTGCGATGATGTCCGCGACATCGCTCAGTTCAAGCATTCATGCGCTCCTGGACCTGTTCCCGCAGGAACGCCTTCTGTTCGGCGCGGCGTTGTGCCCGCTCTTCCTCTGTCGGATCTGGCGCGACTGGCTCTTGTGCTGGCGCATCGATCGGCTGCGCATCGCGACGAGCCAGCCATTCAAGGCTGTGGTCCTGCTCTTGCAGATAGACGGTATTCCCGCCCTCGACTGGCTTGCGATCGAGCTTGGCCCGCTGCTCGTTGACGGTGAGCTTGCCCTTGCTCTTTTCCAGAACATCCATCTGCGTGGCTGCATCCATGCGAAGGAGGTTCTCGGTGTCGAACTCAGTGCCTAGCGCCTCACCAGTGCCGAGACCTTCATCCAGGCAAAGCTCGATCGCTTCGATTAGCACCTGAAGGCACTGGCCATAATATTCAACGTTGAGCGCCTGGACATTGTTATAGGTAGGCTGCTGGCCGATGCCGACCTTGTACGGAGGGACATGGTAGGTTGAGCAGACGACCTCCGCTGACCATTTTAGCTGTTCGACCAACTGAGCGTCGGTGGCCTTCATCGACATCGCTTCGAATTTCAGTCCGTCCCCCAGCACGGCGACCTTCCCGGAATTCGCACCAGAATAGTTATTGTCCCAATGGTCCTTGAGCCTGGCGGCGGTCTCGTTGCTGATGGCGCCTGGCGCAGTCAATATGCCGCCGGGCCGCGCGCCATTTTGGAACATTCTGGTGCTTGCGGTCTGCACAGCAAGACCCTGGGTCGCCGCGAGACCATTCGCGAAGATTGGAGATAGGCCGACAAGAGGATGAAACAGGCAGTTGTAGCGATCATGGATGATCTCCCGAGCTGGGACGATCACGCTTTCCGTCACGCCGGCCAGGTCATCGATCTGTAGATCATAGAAGACGCTGCCATCAGGTGCGACCAGTGGCGTCACCCGGTCGGGGTTGAGCACATAGAGCGCCGTGACGACGTTGCGGGCGTCACGCTGCTTGAGGACATACGTATTGCCGCGCTGGAGCTTTGAGAGCACCCATGTCTCAAAAAATTGAATGCGGTTCTGATAATGGTTCGGCTTGCGAAGGACAGGGCTATAGGCGGGACTCTTCACCTCAGACCAGATGCCGTCGCTGTCTTGCGCGACCAGCTTGACGCGCAGTTTGGCGACGTCGCTGGCGATCAGGGTCTGGCAGGCGAACACCGCGTGATTTGCAACGACAGCCGCCTGGTTTACCTTAACATCCTGTTGCCATGCACCTGGCGAAGATTCGAAGACGATCGGCCACCAGCCGCCGCGGTTGTCGACGGGTGAGAGCCCGGTCGCAGCCTTTGTGCGCGTTATGGTGAGACCGAAGATGCGCATCAGGCTTCCGCACGCGCTTCCGCGATCTTGGCGGACAATTCTTCTTCACTCCATCCGTGGTATGGGCGTTTGCCCAATACCTCGACATACTCGGCGCGCAGGGTATCGATGTTGGACGCACGCTGATCTTGGGGAACCGCCGCGTCGTCCAAAGCCAAACGGGCGCGACCGGTCGCAACAAGCGCGCGACCATCAGCCGAGTTCCGAGTGGTGAAATAATCACCGGCTTTCAAACGTCGGGTGGCGTAGGTGAAGGCCTTCGCTGCGACCAGTTGCATCAGCACTACTCCAGTAAGGGCCGGGCGGAACTTTTGGTCCCGCCCGGCTTGTCATTAGGGGGTTACTTCGGGCGTGCCGTAATCGGCATCGCCGATATAGGCGACCGCGCTGGCGCGGCGCTTGGCGAAGTTGAGAGGTCGCACGACCTTGATGGCCACCGATTCCGTCTGGAACATCGACACGACGCTGGCGTTCGCCACCGGCGTGTCGCTGGCGCCATCCGGGGCACTATCCATCTGGATCGCCGCCTCGGTCGACAGCGAAACCTCAACGCCGCGGTCGCCGATCTTGTAGATGTCGGATGGCTTGAGCAGGATGAGGTCGCCAGCACCGACGTTGCCGCCGGCATTGAGCGTGTCGCCCAGGAGTGCGCCGCCATTCGCGGACAGACCCGGGAAGGCGAAGTTGCCCATGACATTCTGCATCAAGCCAAGGGCTTTCGCCAGCGACTGGGTTGTGACGAATTCGAGACCATCAGCGTTGTTCGCCGCGATGAAACCTGCATAAAGCGCCTTCACGTCGGCGATGACGCCTTCAACATCGGGGCCGGCACTGGTGCCGGCAGCCAGCCCGTTCAGAATGCCAGCCGGCGAGACACCGGCTACGGCCGCCGAAGCGCTGAAAAAGGTCTGATCGACACGCTGAGCCGACGCGTTGACGAGGGAATCTCGCACAAGCATTTCTGCCGCCGGCGACGAATCTCGCAACAGTTCCTTCGACACCACGGCAAGCGCCGCAACTTTCAGGGGCGTCAGGTTGACGTCCATGAAGTCAGCCTTGCTGACCGGAATCGACTTGGACTGACCGACCCAATAGGCGGTCGCGGTTCCATCTTGGCCCGCGATGTTGATATTCGCCGGAACCTCGCGCAGCGGCAGCTTGTCGAACACGGTGCGGCTGTAGAGATAGTTGATGAAATCACCGGTGTAGCGGTCAATATGGACCAGTTCGGCACCCCATTCCCCGCCGTCAGTGCCGCCGCCAGCAACCGCCGCGCGGACGACCTGTACCAGATTCGGATTGCTCTTGCCCCAACGCTGCTGGGCAATGCCCGCCGCTGATACCCCATCGAGGCGCGCGAGGGTCTTGGCGATCACCATCCGGGTATAATTCTGACCCTCGAACTTCTCGTCCTGGTCACCCTTGATGATGATCTGCTGGCCGCCGCCGTTGCGCGACTGGTTGCCCTCATCCTGGGATTTGCCCTTGATGGGAGCCGCTTTCTCAGCCTGCGCTTTTTCCATGGCGCGGAGGCGCGTCAGGTGCTTGTCGATCGCGTCGATGTCGGCCTGGTTGCCGTCGAATTGCTCTTCCTGCTCGGCATCGAGCGTCGAGCCGGCGTCGGCGGCCTTGGACATGATGGTTTCGTTCGCGGTGACCAGGGTCGCCCGCTTCGCCTCGAACGCGGCGATCTGTTCGGCAATGGTGGCCATTGCTCGCTCCTTTCTTTGGGTGATACCCCAGATGGGGGGTCAGGACCGCACGATGCGGTTGATGACAAAGGGTTTTGCCCTGACGCGGGCGGCGTCATCCAACTTCACGACACGCGATTTGCCGGGCGCGGCAGGCGATTCGGAAGGCAGAATTTCAAGGTCGGGAATGCCCTGAGCTTCCCTGAGAATGCGATCAAACTGCTTGACTGCCGTGATGGCGGCATCCGGGTTCGCGGGAATGGTGACGCCCGACAGCTCCAGCCAGTCCCACTCTTCGAAGTCGATGCCGCCATTCTCGATGAACGAATATTTCAGCGGCCGGAAGCCGATCGACGTCGCGCGGACCAGCTTGAGTTTCAGGCTCAGCCACGCCTCGTCCAGCCGATCCTTGAGCTTGCCCGGTTCGTCAGTCTTCTCAATCTGGGCCTTGAACCGAATGCCGCTGGGCCTCGGGTCGGCATCGATGACGTGGCCAACGGGCTCGTCATGGCGATGCTGCCAGAGAAAGGGCAAGGGCAAACTGAATTTTGCGCCCATGGGGCGGACGATATCCTGCGACCGATCAGGCGTCGGCGTAGTCGCCACCCCCTCGATGATGCGCCGATCGTCATCGGCGGCCTTGATCTCGATGAACGAGTAGGCGCGGGCCAGATTGCTCATGGCAATTTCCTATCTTTTACGTGAGTAGACCCTGATCAGAGGATCAGCATCTGGAATGCCTTTTCGGCTTCCGCTTCCGGGTTCCTTGTCATGAGGACAACCGCATCAAATGCGGCGATCAGCGGGTCGATCTTAGCCTTACCAGACACCTGTTTCGTAATCAGGACGGCGTTGCCGCGAGGTTCCGCCTTCGCGTTGCCGACACACCAAGACATCAACTCCTGGCCGCCGTGCAGAAGGGTTCCGTCCTTCAGCTTCCGTTCCGATCCCCAGACTGCTCCCGACAGTCGAAAACCCTGCGGAATGGCGACCATCTGCTCAGCGGTGAAACCACGGCTCGCAAGTTCGTCCACAATCGCCGTCACGCCCGCAGGATCGAGGCCGATGGCCCCCTCCTTTGGAAATAGGTTCCGCAGCTTCACGCGCTCGAGTAAGTCGGCAATTTCAACCAGGTCCTGCGTCGGAGATTCGCACCTGACCAGCGATCCCTCTCGAATGAAATCGGTCAGGCGGCTGACGATATCCTTTCGTCGCTCGAAAACATCTAACTGTGCCCACGCGCGGCACCAGAGCAGCCATATCCGAGGGTCCGTTTTCAGTCGTCCGAGCAGTCCGAGCCCGAGAAGATCGTCCAGTCCGCCGCCGTCTATTCCCGCCACCGCAACTTCAACCAGATCAAGGAACTGATCGAGCGAGCCGTCCCATAATTCAGGAGATGCGGTGGCGCCCTGCCAGTAAACAGCCCCGATCCAAGCATCATATCGCAGGCCTACGCCGATCTCGACGTTCAGGTGCTTGGCGAAGAATGTCTGCTTCTCACCGTCCTCAGCGTTGGCGACCTTACGAAACTCGGTGTCGAGCCACTTCTGGCTGACGGATAGTCCTATGTTGGGATTGGTGATGTAGAAATTGGCCGGGTCGAGATGCTCATTAGCAGCGAGCATCTCCTCCGGAAATTCATACAGGACCGGCAGGAATTCCCGGTCTTCTATAACTCCGTCGCGCACATCGCGTGCATAGGCCAGCTTCTGCTTGAACACGCCTGCGGGAGGCTTGTCTGACTGGGTGGTAAGGAAGAGGTTATACCCCTCCGCTCTGGAGATTTGTCCGCCTGTAGCCTCGCCCAGCATCGCGTCGGCATTGTTCATCTCGCCGAAGAGCCATAGCTCGTCGACGAGGACGCGACTGGCCTTCTTGCCCGCGACCGTCCGCGCATCAGCGGCCACAACCTTAAGTTTGGCCTTCGTGGTCATATGCGTGATCAGGCGAAGATGATCCTGCACATGCAGAAGATCGATCAACTCTTCATCCGCCCGCACCATAGCGGCGGCGGGCCCGAAGCTGTTCGCGGCGACCTCGATTGTGGGTGCGAGAATCAGGTTTTCATCATGCTCGCGCCAGCCGCAAATCAGTTCGGTAAGCATGATACCGGCCGCAATGGTCGACTTTGTATTCTTCTTGCTCACCAGTAGCATTGCATTTTTAATCAACTGATCGCCGGTCTCCGGATCGTATGCTCCGAAAATCGCCGCGGCGAAATCTAGTATCCAATCGGCGCATGCCTCGCCGATCGTAGGCTGGCCCGGAAGGTCAACAATCTTGAGCGATGTAAAGACTGCCATCTTCGCCTCTGCTGAAGCGGGGAATAGCGGCTCGAACGGTATGAGCGATCGGCGTTCCCGAATCCGGCGTTTCCAGTCCGGGCACGCGGTGGTCCATGTGACCACGGCCTATTTCACCGCTTTGAGGCTAGGAGGTCCAATGGGGCGGAACCGGCCGGCGACCGCGTCTGCTCGTTCTTGCTTGGCGGCCTTCTTGCCCTGTGGCGCCGAGGCCTCGTTGATCGTCTTCAGCGCCAGTGCCAGCGTCTTCAACGTGTTGGCGCGTCCGGGCAGACTTACCGCCCGCATCAGTGAATTTCGCTTGGCATCATCCTCATCGTCGGCCGTCGCCTCGATAATCAGGTCTTCAAGTTCGCCACGGCGGCTGGTCACGACGTCCAGCTCATCCAGCATTCGGGCGACCAGCGAGCGCCCACTGTCGGCGATTTCACCGGCGGCGAGCGGCCGCTCAGGGTCTGAGGGCGGAGGCGGGGGAGGCGATCGGTCAGGTTCGCACCGGTTCGCACTGCGAACTGCGCGCTTCCAGCCCTCCGCCTTCGCGCGCTTACGAATAGCGGTGTCAGAAATCTCATGTCGATCAGCTATTTCCCTGATCGAATCTTCACCAGCCAAGTATTCGAGTTCGATGCGAGCCCAGTCGGAAGAAGTCTTTCGGGTTGCCATTTGGCATCATCCTCCAGCGAAAGTTCGCACCTCCGACCCTTCCACTAGGAAAAAATCTCTGCGTGTGGGCACCACCGGTCGGCAGAAGAGGCGCCTTTCAACTTTGGGCGCACCCCCCCCCCCGGGGGTGGGCTCCGGATCAGCGCGAGGGTCTGTCCGGACGCTGTCGAGCAGCGCTCTCAGCGACATGCACGGGATCACCGCACACGGGGCACGAGACCGTCAGGAAAGCACCGTCCCTTTGGTCATCGGTGAACTTCGCATCGCGGCGAAGGAAGCGCAGGGAGGACTTGCACTTCCTGCAGTCAGCGTCGAATTGATCGTTTTCCGGCAGGAGGCCGCGGCGGGTCACTACGATGGCCATGCTGTTATTCCTATTTCCGTTTTCAGATCAGCCCATCGCGCTCCGCCTTCTGCTTCGGGCCATCATGGCATGCCTTGCAGAGCGTCCACAGATTGCGCTCGTCCCAGAAGCGGACCTCATCGCCTCGATGAGGCGTGCGGTGATCGGCCACGAGCAGAGAGGTGTTGCCCTGAACTTTCCCGCACCCTGGCCACTGGCATGTGAAATTATCACGCACGAAGATTTTCATGCGCAGTTGGCGCCACCGTGCGGTGCTGTAAAGCCGCCGCCATGGGGAGAACGTCTTACGGTTGGCTTCCTTGCGAGACGGATCGGGAGCAAGATAACCGAGGGTTTGCTTCAGAGGGGACAACCGGCTGCCAACAAACTTTAACTTGCCCATGTGCCCACACCCTATGCTTAATGGCGAAGGTGGCAGCGCATTTCAGCCTCACCCAACCTCTATGGAATGAAATTGAGAAGCGACAAGATGTCGTTCGGTGTCACAACACGGACTTCATCACAGGCGACACATGGATATCATTCAAGCCCATCGAATCGGAGCAGGAGGTAGATATGAGAACGTCAGTGGACGCCGACTATCTGTTGCAGAGAGCCCAGCAAGAAGCGCGTAAGGCCAGGGAAATGACCGAGCAGGGCGGCCACAAGATGGCGATCTTCGCACACCGCGAATTGGCGGTGATGTATCAGGCGAAGGCCATGCTCATGAAAGACAGCGCCGGGGCAACCTCCCACTGACCTGCTGCCGCTGGCCTATCCATCCAGGGGTGACCGAAAGGCCAGCGGCTTCCATCTTTGCCGATGAAACTGGAGCTAGGGGCGGGACTTGAACCCGCAGCCTTCTCATTACGAGTGAGCGGCTCTACCGTTGAGCTACCCCAGCAGAAACGATAAATCCGCCCGACGCTCATCAGCTTCGGGCGGATTTATCCAAGGCCGTTTTTGGAACATTTCGGGGCCACTTGCAAGCCAAAAAGAGAACGGGTTGCTATGCTGCCTCTTCTTCCACTGCGCCAAGCCGTGCCCGGATGATGTCGGCTATATCCTTCCATTCCTTCAGCAAGCCGCGTTCATCAAGGAACTCGGGATCGATGTCATAGAGGTGGCAGCGCGTGACCTGCTCCTCCGCGATCTCCAATGCGTCGACCGTGTCCTGGTCGGTCGCCGCAGAATGGCGCCGGGCAGGCCCGCCGAGCCAGCCGGGAATGACCTTCTGACCCGCGTTGAGAGCATCAACGGTATGCCGATCCACCATTGAGAAGGCGTGCGCCACACACATCGGCCAGCGGTTCAGCGCATCGAGCAGGAAGCGCTTGGCCTTGCGCTTATGGACCCGGTAGCGATGGGCGGCGACGGAATAGCCGATCGTATCGCCAACGATCATATCCAGCACCATCTGCCGGGGCAGGGGCAGCATGTCGCGCCAATAGCCATAAGCCAGATGCATCCGCACGCGGTAGACGCTCTCCGCCGCCATGCCGCCCGTCCGGCGCGACTGATCAACGCGCGCTTCGAGGCTGGCGACCTTGACCGCAACGTCGGCCTCCAGACTGCGATAGACGTTCGCGATCTGCGCCGCCCATTCGAGCTGGTCTTTGTCGATCGTGCCGTTGCGATGCAATTGGACGAGCGAGCCGTCATGTGTGCGCGTCGAACGGTCCCATGTCTCGGGCGTCCCATAGGCTTTATGGTTCCACGATTCGCGCACCTGCACCGCTTCCTCGATGCCGGGCTCCAGCCGAACCGGACGTTCGATCAGCTTGGGCTTGCTGCGGCCCTTCCGCTTGCCTTCGGTCACGCGCTCAATGGGGCGCGGCAGACCCAGCACCAGATGGTCGATGCGCTGGCGCTCGCGTTTGCGGGCCGCATCCATCCGCGCCAGCCGGGCATTGAGCGCGGTGACGCGGTCAGGGTCACGCGCCGCATCCTCGATCAGCGCCTGGCGCGCCGCCGCGATCATGGCCGAGCGCGCTTCGGCTGGGCTCGCACCCTCGAAGACCTCGCCCAGCCTATTCACCACTTCAAATTTCGGCTTGTCCGCCATGTCCCCGTAAACTCCGTTCTCTTCCTGTTCTACTGATGCGACGCGCTGAGTGCCAGCGGCTGGTAGAGGTTAGCGAGGTTCACGCCCAGCCTGGTAAGGGCCTGCTCGATCGCTATGACCCTCTCTTCGGTCGGGATGCGCGTGCCTTGCTCCCAGCGCTTCACCGTGCCGCGGTTCACGCCGACGGCCTTGCTGAAGCGGTCGCGGGACATCCCGGTCAGACGGCGGGCGTGCCTGATGTTCATGCTGCCGCTCCTACGCTCTTGCCCATCGGATCGGCGAGGATATGGCCGAGCAGCTTCGCCTCATCCTCCGTCAGCATCTCCTGCGGCTCCGTCCACTCCCGGTCATGCTTGAGCAGAATCATGCGGGCGATGCTTTCGCGGCGCGTCCGGCGCCCCTTGATGGGAGCGACGATCTTCTCGATCTCGGCCACCGTGGGGAAGAAGCGGCAGGTGCGGACGATCACGTCAAATGCGGCGTGCAGGTCCGGCAGAGCATGGACGCTGAGCGCGCGGGTGTAGAGGTTCAGCCGCTCCTGCGCTTCCTTGTCGGTCAGCTTCGGGCTGGGCATCATCACCGCGATGCGGCCGATCATGCGCTCGATCTGCTCGCGTGCCGGCATGGGCGGCTGACAGGAGGCGACGTAATCGCGCAGATGCCCGGCACTCACCGGGCCGACGACGGGCAGGTCAGTGAAGCTCTGGTTCTCCTCCAGCAGCGCGTCGAGCTTCGGCGGCAACGACGGCTCGGACCATCGGATTGGCTGGCTCGTCTCGGTCCTGGTGGTGATGGCGGTTTGTGCGGTCATGTCGATTGTCCTGGCGAGGGTCGTAGATCGCGGCCCATCCTCTGGCCGCAGCGTGTTCGATCAGGCGGCCGGGCGGCCATTCCTCGTCCGACAGACGGGCAATGTCGGCCATCAGCCGCTTGTGCGCCGTCGGTGTATTCGGAAGGTTCTTCCGCCTCCGGTTGGCCAGCAGGTCTCGCCAGTGCTCCGGGGCGACGCCGTCGGGCATCGGAAACTGGTCGGCCTTACGCGTGCGCGGGGTAACACCCTCGGGGGTATGGGTGGGGGCGGGGGGTTGTTGGGGGTCTGGGGGAAGAAGGGGGGAGGGGGCGGGAAAGGGGGCTTCGACCGTGACATCACGTGCGGTAACGTGATCTCCCGTGACGTCACGTGACGTCACGCGACGGCGGGAGGAGCGTTCGCGATCACTGGCACGGCGGCCCTCTATGGCGGCGCGATCTGCCTGCGCCTGCGCGGCCAGCATCGCCACTTCGGCGACGAGGTCGGCAGGCGTGCCAGCCGCGATCAGACGTGCAAGCAAGTCGGCGTTCACTTGATCCACCCCCATTCGCGGACGGCGGCGAGCGCCTCTTCAGGCTGGCGGATCATAGCCCAGCACATACCGCGCGACAGCAGAAGGTCGCGCCACCAGATCTGCTCGTCTTCGAGGTCGTTCCCGATCTCGCGTTTCACTTCCATGAAGCCGATCTCCAGCGGGCGCTTGCCGAACAGGATCAGGTCAGGGAAGCCGGGACGCAGACCGTCAGCGCGCATGGCGGCCATCTGCTTGATGCGGGCGATCTTATCTCCTGCGAGGTGCGCACCGTTCGGCACATGGGCCGCTTCGATGCCCTGCATGGCGAGCAGGCGGATGGCGCCGCGCTGTACAGGCCGTTCAGCCATGCCGCCGGCGCGTTTGCCGCTCTTGCGTGCGGGCTGGAGATACCAGGCGCGCGTCATCAGATCATCCCCGATGCGACGCCGCCCAGCGTGTAGGGCCCGGTGTCGGTGGTGGGCTTGAACTTCGGCGCCACGGTGGCCTTGCCTTCGCGGATGAGCTTGAGCTGGCGCTCAAACGGCGTCAGCTTCGCCTGGTCGGCCGCGATCTGCTGTTCGATGATCTGGCGGGCCTCCAGGGCAGGCACGCCCTTCTTATTCACGAGATCGCGGTACTGGTCGCGCAGATGCATCGGGCACCAGCCGAGATAGCGTTCGGTCTGCATCCGGCCGACCCTGATGCGAGGCTCCGACCCTGCACCCTGGGCAGCATGGCCTAGCCCACTCTTGCCGAGCGCGCGGCCAGCCTCGCGGCGGCGCGCTGCTTCGTCCGGATCGCTGGCCAGCCGGGCGCGAAGGCCCTCGGACGTGCGGCGGATATGCTCGGCCTTGAAGGCAGGATCCTGCATCCGCTTCTTCATGGAAGCGCGCGCCTTTTCCACCTTGGCGCGATCCTGCCCATTCACGGTGCCGATGCACGAACGGCAGAAGCGCGTCTTGCGGCGGGGGAAATCCTTGATCTCGCGACCGCAGCCGCCCTCGCATTGGAAGGTGTTGGTCATCTGTCCTGCGCCTCCCCGCGGAGCCGGGCGGCCGTTTCCATGATGGCAGTATGCTCGCGGCGCTTCGCCGATATAGCGGCCTTGCTCGCCACCCGGCGCCGTTCGCGCATGGCGACGACGGCGGGGTGGGGAAAAATCCGGCGATAGGCGTTCACCAGCCGGGCGCGGATGTACAGCGCGCTCATCTTAGGCGGCCCACTTCGCGCTGATCGCGCCGAGCTGCTGCTTCAGCGTGGCGATCTCGGCCAGGAAGGAGGCTTGCGACTCCTGATGCAGCTTCTCCAGCGCGGCGATGTCGCTGCGCAGGGCCTGCACCTCATCGGGCTCCTTCAGTTTTCCGAAGCAGGTTTCCCGGTACTCGACGACAACAGCGACAGAGAGGCCGGTGTCGGCAGCGATGCGGGTATCATCCCAGTTCTGGGAGAACACGCCCTTGTTCGGGTCGAAATGGTTCTGGAGCAGACTGAACATCTGGGCCTGCGCGCGCATGGCGTCAGGCGAAGGCTTGGCCGACATGGCTTTCCTCTCATTGGCCTTGGAGCGGCAGCCGGGGCAGATGTGCGGATCGAGCGCCCAGCCAGCCTGCGTGAATTTCTTGTCGATCTGCTCCGGGGGCATCCGCACGCTCAGCTTCAGCGAACCCTCGTGCGGGCAACGGCTGCACTGGAGGAAGGCGGTTGCCGTCGGCGAGCCCACGCCAGGCCGGATTTCCATCCGGCGGGCCAGCACGCCATTGCGATACGAATGCTCCCGGTGCTTCATGGGTTTATTCCGGGGCGCCGACGAAGATCGGGAGGCTGGTTTTGCTGGCCACCTCTTCGAGCGCTTCATTGAAGGCCGTTTCGAAAGTCAGGTCGGGACGCCACAATTCATACCAGAACAGCAGCCCATCGCTGGTCTTCCGGTAACGGAAGCGGGCGATCAGGCGGAACACCTCGGTGGAGCGGGCGAACACCGGGATGGTGATGGAGAACATCGTCGGAAGAGTAAGGGGCTTGCCGTCGCCGTCCGTGTGCTCACTGTCGAAGGTGAATTGCGCTTCACCGGTCGAAAGGTTCTTCGCTTCTTTGATGACTGCCCGCTCATAGACCTGAAGCCCGCGCGAGATCTCGACCAGCTTCGAAGGTGTCGCGAGCGAGCCGCGATTGGCGCTGACGAAATCCTGCGAGGCCTTGGCAAACACCTCTACCGGGTCGGCGGATACGTCCACGATGTTATCTTCGATAAACCGGGCGAAATCACCCATGCCCATCGGCTTCGCGTTCATGTTGATCCAGGCTTGCCATTCCTTGGACAGCGGAAAGGCATAGCTGGCCTTATGGCGCATCGCTTGAACGGCGTTCACCGATGCTTCGCCATCGGTCTCTGCGTTGTCCGGATGGTAATCGAAAATGGCGGTCAACGACGGCTTGGTGAAATCGTCGCTGGCGAAGATCGCCGAATGCAGAAATTTGAACCGGTTCACCAGATCGATGAAGGATTGAAGCTGGGTCAGCGCCACGATGCCGGTACGGTGGAGCGGGAAGGGGCGGAAGGCATCCCACGAGTGCGGTGACACTGGGGTCAGGCCGCCGGGCGTCATGGCGAAATGCGCTTTCGTGCCGTCGCGCGGGTCCGCCAGCTCGACCGGCTTCGCCTGGATGTGATTTTCGGCAACCGTGAAGGCGGTTTCCATCAATTCGCCGGTGCGGTCTGCAACAGTCTTGGTATCGGTCATGTCTACGTCCTTGTTCAGCCGCGAACGACGCGGGCTTCGGTGTTGATTTCGCGGATGGAGCCGAACAGATTTCCTTGGTTCGGCTTATTGGGGCTCAACCGGCCGTCGCTGGTGAACCACGCCACGGTCGCGCCGTGCTTCTCGACGGGCAGCTTGAACGCGAGGCTGGGCGTCAGCACCGAAAACTCGCGATCATGGTCATAATCGACCTCGATCGTCAGCGTGATCTTGCCCTTGGCCTTCTTGCCGGTGTCGATGCCGACCGCCTCCAGCTTTGTGGCGAATTCACGCAGAGGCTCGCAGCTGTCTGCATTGAACTGGCCATCCTTCAGCATGAGGATGAGGTCGGACAGGGTGGAAGCTGCGGGGAAACGCCGCCCACCGTCGGCTGCGGTCTGCTCGATCAAATCCCCGCCGCCGGGGTCGTCCTGATTGTTCACTGCTTTTCTCCTGAGGCAGGTTCAGATCCGGTGAGATGCAGGCCCTGCTCAACCTGCTCCACGAAGGCGGCCAGGCGTGCGCGCAGGAGCGATCCGCTCTCCGCGTCGACCGTCCCGGCGGCGATGAGGTTGGTGACGGCGGCGATCTGCCACCGGCCGAACTCGGCGACCTGCGCGCGTTCGGCGGTGCGGGCCTGCGCGGTCACCTCGGCGAAGGTGCGGCGGCGGTAGCGGCGCGTCATGCGGCGCGCTCCAGTCCTTGCGCGGCGGCCAGCCGGGCACATGCGGTGGCGAAGTGCTTCGGGTTCTTCTCGATGCCGATGAAGGGGCGGCTGGCCTTTACCGCGGCGACGCCGGTCGATCCGGTGCCCATGAAGGGATCGCAGATCAGGCCGGGCGCGCAGTTGGTGATGATCTTGTCCATCACCGCATCTGGCTTCACGGTCGGATGGCTGAAATCCTTGGCGCGGCCGACCGGCGCGATGATCTGCCGGCGCTTGTCGGCCAGCTCACCATGCGGATGATAGTCGCGGTTCCAGGCGTGGATGTAGAACTCGGTGTCCGGCTGGTAATGCTTGTTCGCCACCGGCATCGGGTTCGACTTGATCCAGGAGCAGATGACGAAGCGCGAGAAGCTGCCGGCGAGATAGGCCGTCAGATCGGGGATCTGGTCGTTATGGCAGAAGACAACGACGGAGCCGCACAACAGCGGATTGATGATCTCGTGATCGAACCCATCCGCCAGCCCTTCGGCCTCGATCTGGTCGGTATGGCCGCGCGCGGCGCGGAACCGTCCACCGCCTGACGTCTCGAACTCATAGGGCGGGTCGGTCACGAGGTTGGGAACCCAGCCGAGGCGGGGCAGGATCTCGTAGCAGTCGCCCAGATACAGCGTTGCCGCGCCGATGATCACAGCGGTCGGCGCGGCAGGCAAAGAAAGAGCGTTCGCGGAACTGGCCATCGCCAGCGCCGCGCCATTGGCGTCGGTCATGGTTCACTCCAGGGCGATCAGCGCCCGCTCAGTTTCGTTCGTTAGGCCGCGTCGCGCAGCCGCACCTCGTCACGGCGCCGCATCAGCAGGTTGGCCGTCTTGATCAACACGTCGATGACGCCCGCCCGGTCGAGCTGGCGCACATCGCTGTCGCTGCAATCATTGTCGCCCAGCAGGGTGATCAGCATCGGCACGGCCTGCGCAATCTCGACCGGGATATGGGCGACATTCGAGCAGCAGATCGATTCCAGCGGAACAGCCTTCGCGCCGATCAGGGCAAGGATGGTGTCGAGCGCTTCAGGGCCGAAAGCCTTGCCGATGCCGAGCAGGCCGCGCGCTGACAGGTCGCCTTCCCGGTTGCGGGCATTACCAACGGTCGACTTCGACGTGCCTATCAGTTCAGCGAAATCGCCATCGCTAAGCGCGTTGTTCGCCGCAGCGAGGCCGCTCACCGTCTCGCTGACGGCCTGCCGGTAAGAACTCTGGGTGAGACGGAGTGCATTGCCCAGCACTTTGGGCGCGCCTGCGCGTAGAGAATTCCCATGATCACAGCACGCAGACATCAGGCAGCATCCTTTTGCTGGCTTAGCTCCAAGGCCGGGCGGCCGACACTCGAGAGCGTGGCACGGGCATCCTTGCCGATCCGGCGGGCGGGCCAATTCGCCGGATCGCGGAACCATTCGAAGAGTCGATCGAGGTTGCGTCCCGAACAACCAGCTCCGTCGCGAAGTCGCTCGAAAAAGGAACCGCGGTTCACAACGATGGTCGCCACGCGCGCGAGGGATTTCCCCCCGTGCTTTGCGACCTGCTCTGCGTATGCGTTCGCGACCCTCAAAAGCGCGGCTTCGTAGGTTATGTCCATCCCCAACGAATACGGCATATCTGCCGCACAGTCAACGGCATATCTGCCGCATGATTTCCAAACTTCTTTGCGGCATAAGTGCCGCATGTCTTCGTCTATCGAAATCCTGAACGAGCGAATTGCGCAGCGCTTGGAAGCTCTCGGGATGACGGAGCGCGACGCTTCGATTAAAGCCACGGGAAAGCCCGACGCCTTGCGCTACATCCGGACGCGCAATGCGATGCCCTCGGCAGATCGGCTCGATTTGATCGCGAACGCGCTCCAGACATCGTCAGATTGGCTGCTCGCGCGGAGTTCAGTGCCGCCCAAGGTCCCGGACATCCCTCCCGTGCGAGGTTCTGCCGATTCTGACGGCGCGATCACCCTGAAGCGGATCAACCTGGGTTTTGCGATGGGCGATGGCTCGAACCTCGACGACTATATCGAGGAGGGCACCGTCGAGTTCGACCCGAACCTTCTGCGCGCGATCAGCCAGTCGCCAGCGCATCGCCTCCTCGTCGCTCACGGCGTCGGCGACAGCATGCAGCCGACCTTGCTCGACAGCGACATGCTAGTGATCGACACGCTACAGACGCGCTTAAACATGACGGACCGGATCTGGGCCATAGGCTTGTTCGGGGCGGGCGCGGTGAAGAGACTGCGCCCAGCCGCTGGCGGCGTGGTGGAAGTTATTTCCGACAATCCGATGCATGAGAAGCAGGTGGTTTCGGCGGAGGATGTGCGGATCATCGGTCGTGTGGTTTGGTCGGGTCGGAGGCATTGATGCGGGAGCATAGCTGATAATTTGCAACGGGTTGCACGTTTTCAGGTCCGTAAATTAGCAATCGACCGTTGCCCATCAACGAATTTGTCGCAATGAAAATTTGACGAGACGTTGAAAGATGTGTTCAACATCGCTAGATGGCGCGCGACGGAACGGACCGGAACGAATCATAGTCGTTTGTATTCAGGTCTGCGAAATCTCTCGTCGTTTACCAATTGGTCATGGATCGTGAGGTAAAAGGCACCGCGAATTTTAAAGGAGGCAACCATGTCGCAGCTTGAAAAGGGACAGGTCGATTGCCCGTTCTCCGGGCATGGTGCAGACCTGATCAATGTTAAATTTTTCCGTGGTCGTCGTGATGACATTATCACGGTCGAAGAGTTGAAGGCCGAAGCTCAGTCGGCTGAAAATCAGCGCTTGATGAAGACGGCGACGATTTCCGCGACTGCACCGACAAGCCTGCATCATGTGATCGATGTGAGGGAGTTTGCTGCCCATCTTTGACGGTCACTAAAAGATACGCACCCGTAAGGGCTTCGGTAGACACCGGAGCCCTTTTATTTTATCGGCAATGGATGACTACGGCCAAGCTGATCGAACATTTTGCCCAAGAAACTCACCTTCCGGTGGACGTGAACGCGGTTTTGCAAAAAATCCGCCAGTTGGGTCACGACGAGGATGACATTGAGTTCGTCGGCGTGGACATAAACGCGGACATCATGCTCGGTGAGATCAAGATGTTCTACGTGCGGCCCGGTCCTTATGCCGATCCCATTCGACATGCGAACATCTACTATTGTCAGTCACTCGATCTATCCTGGCAGCGTATGATCTGTTGCAAAGAATTGACGCACCTGATGGACCCACCACACACGCGCACCACGAATGTCGCGGACATCGAAAAGCTGGCTGAGAAGATCGGTCTTCCCCCAGAAATGCAGGATCCTGTCACGGACGGACCGGAGACAAATCGTGATCGATTGGCTGAGTGGAGGGCGGCGGCGATATTGCTCCCGCTGGCGGCGCGCGGCGCTCTGCTCGATGCGTACAAAAGCGGCAAGGTTTCAGTTGCGGATATCGCCCGGCTTGCCGACATTCCCAGCAAGTACGCGGCATTTGTGATGTCCGATAGCTGGCCGAAGATCCACGATCTGCTTCTTAAAGCTGGGTGAGCCAGTTATCTCTCATCATCGTCGGCGCCGACCATCCGAACAAGGACAAGTCCAACCGCCGCTTTGAAATCCTCCTGTGCAAGCCGCAGGAGGAGGTGCATCTCGTTCCCGAACCAAAAAACCCGGTCGATCCCCAGGCGGTGGCGGTGTTCAGCGCCCGCGGCGTCCAGATCGGCTATGTGCGCGGTCGGCAGTCGCAGCTGATCCGGTCCTATCTTTCGCGCGGCAAGGTGACTGCGGCCATCTTTCAGGATCGACATGATGAAGGCGCCATTATTCGGGTTGGCATGGACGGTGAACTTCCGACTTTGCCTGAGCGTCCGGCCGAAGCGGAAAAGGACGACGACAGCGGGTTCTATCCGGATTATATCCCGCCGGACGATTGATGCGGCAAATATGCCGTATTGAGTATTGACACGGCAAATATGCCGCATGTAAGTATATCTCCATCACCTGACCTCCCGCGCATAGAGCCGGGACGCGAGAAGGTGGGGAGATCATCATGTCCCACACAAGCTATTCCGTCGGATCGGCTTTCGCCCAGGCGCTGAGCCAGGCGAGCATGATCCTTCACGGCGACAGCCTCGTCGCCCTGCGGCCCGTCGACTTCATCAATGTGGGCCGCTTCTGCGCCGAAGAGGCGCATGCCCTGATCCGGACCGATGCGGCGCGGGCTCGCGATCTGCTGATCACGGGCGCATCGCGCATGCTGGCCGCCGCGGAGATGCTGGATCGCCGGGATGCGCCTCCGTCGGCTGATGTCATCCCGTTTCCCGGCGGGGCGGGGCGTTCGATCCTGCGGGTGGTGTCGTGACCTTCGTTGCGCATGCTGCCGCGGGGCTGGCCGTCCTGGGCATGATCTCCAGCGCCGGCTGGCTGATCTATGTCCACTTCAACGCATACGCAGAGCGCATCATCGACGCGCTTCTGATGGGCGATAGCTGATGTCGGCCCGCTTCCACACTCGCGGACGCGATCCGCTGCTGAGCGCGCCGCAGACGCAATGGCAGGCCGAGCGCCAGCGTGGGCCGATTCTCCCGATGGAGCAGCCCCGCCGCGCATGGTTCCGTTTCCGGAGGATCGGCTGATGCAAGGTGATCCGATCGTCGAGGCGGTTCTGACCGCCGTCGAAACCTCTGTCGCCTATTTCGCTAACGCTGCCGGCGTCGAGTGTGCGGTGATGACGAACCGCGTTTTCGGTCCTGATGGGCAGCCCGCGATGCGTGTGCATGCCTCCGGCCGGGTCTGGAAGGTTCGCGTCGAGGAGGCGGAACTGTGATCAAGTCCTCCAGTCTTCTCGCAGGCATCGCGTCGAGTGCCGCCGCTGCCACCGAGCGCCGCCTCCGGCTGCTCAACAAACCCCCACTGTCCCAAGTGCGAGCCTGCCCCCTGGGCGCGCACCGGACGGGAGCCTCGGACGACCTACCCCCTCCCGGGTCGTCATCTGATCCGCGCGGGTCGGCCGTCGAGGCCGGTCGGCCCGCCACCCATCCTGAGCCGGGCTGCGACTGCCCGGTCTGCACCAGCGATCTGGCCGCCATCGTGCCGTGCCAGCGGGAGAATGAACTGTGAGCTTCGTCACGTTGAATCAGTGCCCGCCGGGCGTGTTTCGCACCGAGGTTGGCACCTATGGCTTCAAGTCCGAATATGCGACGAAGGTCAGCGATGGCTACAAGTGCGATGCTTACTGCCTCGAGAGCGGTGAGTATTTCCAAGGCGGTGTCGAAGGCACCGAGGCGCGCGGTGAGTTGCTGGTCGAGCCGGTCAACTTCCTTGACGAACTGGACAAGCTGCGGATGCAGCACAAGCATCTGGCTGCCGACCTGGACGAGACGAAGGCCGCGCACGACCGCACCCGCGATCGCCTACGCGAAGCCGAGGCGGCCAAGCGCGATTCGGACAATCAGCGGAGGTTCTTCGAAAGCCGCGCCACGGAGGCGGAGCGGCGGCTTGAGCAGGCGCAGGGCGTCGCCATGGAACTGCGCGGGCGGCTCCTGGAGATCCGCGACAATCGGATGGTGCGGCGGGGCGATCTGGTCCCGCCCCAGGGCCTGCCCGATCCCTATGACGATGGAATACCGTTCTAATGATCGGCTATGCCTCCCTGGTCGACATGATGGGCTGGGCGCGCGCCGCGATGGTGCGCAAACCCGACTTCGTGATCGGCGAGCCTGTCGCGCCCTATCTGCGCCGCTGGTGGATCATCCCCCGCAACGAGCAGATGAACGTCTATCTGCACGAAATACTGCGCGATGATGATGACCGCGCGCTGCACGATCACCCTTGGGCGAACACCTCCTATGTAATCGAGGGCTGCTATCGGGAGATAACCCCCGAGGGCAGTTTTATCCGCGAGCCGGGCGACGTCGTGATGCGCCAGGCGACCGACATGCACCGCCTCGAACTGATCGACGGCGAGCCCTGCATTTCGCTGTTCATGACCGGGCCCAAGGTCCGCGAATGGGGCTTTGCCTGCCCGAAGGGCTGGGTTCACTGGCGCGACTTCACCGGTGGCGCCAATGGCGAGCTGGTCGGGCGCGGGTGCGGGGAAATGGCCTGATGAAACTCGGCGTCGGCATCCACGAATACGAAATCGTCAAGACACGATGGGGCCTGTGCCATGCATTCAAGCAGGGTGACGGCACTTATGTTCATTGCCGTCGCAATCCGGCGACGTGCATCGCCTGCGCGAACGACGGCGTACCGCCGGTTGAGCCCGACCCCTTCGATGTCAAAGTGAAAGCGCTGGTCGCCAATTGGAACAAGCGCTGGGCCGAGAGCAACCGCCACCCCGCGACGCTGGCGGATAATCAGATCTGGGAGGGCAGGGGCCTGCACATCGTTGCCTTGGCCGATGACGACCCGTCCGACCGCACGATGCTGATCAGTTTCGGAGATGACGACACGGCGATGTCGTCCATCAGCGCACTGGTCGCCGCGCATAACAAGATGATCGGGAAGGCAGATTGATGGGAATCATCGTAGATAATTTTGCGGGCGGGGGCGGCGCGTCCACTGGCATAGAGGCTGCGCTGAGTCGGGCGGTGGATATTGCCATCAATCATGATGAGCAGGCCATCCGGATGCACGAGGCCAATCACCCCGGCACCCGTCATATCCGCAACAACATCTGGCAGATCGACCCCAAGGAGGTCACCGGCGGACAGCACGTCGATCTCGCGTGGTTCAGCCCCGACTGCAAGCATTTCAGCAAGGCGAAGGGCGGGAAGCCTCGCGAGAAATCGATCCGCGATCTCGCCTGGGTTGTCGTACTTTGGGCGCAGCGGGTGAGGCCGGACGTGATCCTGCTGGAGAATGTCGAGGAGTTCCGCACCTGGGGGCCGCTCTGTGACGAGGGCAAGCCCATCAAGGAGCGCGCCGGTGAGACGTTCGCCAAATGGACGCGCGAGCTTCGCAAGGCCGGTTACAAGATCCAGTGGAAGGAACTGCGCGCCTGCGACTATGGCGCGCCGACCATCCGCAAGCGCTTCTTCATGATCGCGCGCCGCGACGGTAACCCGATCGTCTGGCCCGCGCCGACGCACGGCAAGTCGGGCTCGCCGGAAGTCCTGAGTGGGAAGCTGCTGCCCTGGCGCACCGCAGCGGAGATCATCGACTGGTCGATCCCTTGCCCGTCCATCTTCGAGCGCAAGAAGCCGCTGGCCGAGAAGACCCTGCGCCGCATCGCGCACGGCATAATGAAGTTCGTCGTCAACAATCCGTCGCCCTTCATCGTGCCGATCTGCAACACGAACTGGGCCGGTGACCGTTTCTATCCCGGTGATGAGCCACTGCGCACCATCACGACGGCGAAGGGAGGCGAGATGGCCGTGGTCGCCCCGCACATCACGAAGTTTCGCGCAGGCGCCATCGGCCATGCCGCCGACGAGCCCCTGCATACGGTCACCGCCAACAGCTACATCAAGCGACCGGGCGGCTCTGCGCCGCTGGGCGTCGTCGAAACCGTCCTGTCTCCGGTGATAGTCGGCTGCGGTGGGCGGCGCGGGCAGAGCGGGCCTGTTGGACCCGAGCAGCCTTTCCCCACTACCACCACCAAGGCCGACGCCTGCATTGTCTCTGCCTTCATGCAGAAGTTCGCGGAAAATGGCAAAGGCGTCGACCCAACCGAGCCGCTGCATACGGTGATGGCGGGCGCCCCGCGTCACGCTGTCGTCTGCGCACACCTGGAACAGGCGAACGGCGGCCCCAACAATGAGAACCTGGCCGGCCGCGCTGCCGACGCGCCGCTCTCGACGGTGCAGACGGCTGGATCGCAGCAGCGGCTCGTGACTTCGAACCTCGTGAAGCTGCGCGGCACCTGCCGGGACGGTCAGCCGACCGACGAGCCCCTGCATACCGTCAGCGCGGGCGGCACACACATGGCCGAGGTCCGCGCCTTCCTGATCAAATATTACGGCAACGAGCAGGACGGCCATGGCCTCGACAACCCGCTCGGCACCGTGACGGTGAAGGAACGCTTCGGGCTGGTCACCGTCATGGTCGATGGCGAGGAATATGTCATCGTCGACATCGGCATGAGGATGCTCAGCCCGCGCGAACTGTTCAACGCGCAGGGCTTCCCGGCCGATTATCAGATCGAGACGGACGCCCACGGCCAGCCGATCACGAAGACAGCGCAGGTCGCCAAGTGCGGCAACAGCGTCTGTCCGCCGATTGCCGAGGCGCTGGTGCGTGCGCAGTTCCCGGCCGAGGCCGCGCAGGGCGAGCGGGCGGCGGCATGACGGCAGTCGACAACCTTTTTGCCGCCGGTGCGCGTATGGTTTCGGAGGAAGCGATCGAGCTGACCCTTCAATCCCTGCGCGCCTATTGGGATCGGCACGAGCATGTCGCCGTCGCCTGGTCGGGCGGCAAGGACAGCACCGCCACGTTGACGCTGCTGGTCCACCTGATCGAGGTCGGCGAATTGCCGCGCCCGTCGAAGCTGTTCGTCTTCTATGCCGATACCCGGCAGGAACTGCCGCCGATCCAGATGGCAGCCGACCAGATCATGGCGCTGCTGCGCTTGCGTGACTGGATCGAGGTGATCGTGGTTCGCGCGCCGCTCGATAAGCGGTTCATGGTCTATATCCTCGGGCGCGGTGTGCCTCCGCCGAACAACAACACCCTGCGGTGGTGCACGCGGCAGATCAAGGTCGAGCCGATGGCGGAGGCGCTCGGCGTGGCTATCGCGGCGCTGCCCGGCTCAGCACTGATGATCACCGGCGTTCGCCAAGGCGAGAGCGCGGTGCGCGACGGCCGGATCGAGATGTCATGCTCGAAAGACGGCGCCGAGTGCGGGCAGGGCTGGTATCAGCAGGCTCTGCCGGAAAGCAAAGGCGTGCGCGGCAGAATCTCGACGCTGGCGCCGATCCTGCACTGGCGGGTGTGCATCGTCTGGGACTGGCTGAAGGTCTATGCGCCCCAGCCGGAATTCGGCGGCTGGCCGGTCCGCATCCTTGCCGATGCCTATGGCGGCGACGATGCGGAGGAGATCAACGCCCGCACCGGTTGCATTGCCTGCCCGCTGGCGGTGAAAGACACGGCGCTCGACTATCTGATCGGCACGGAAGCATGGGCGCACCTCGCGCCGCTGAAAGAGTTGAAGCCGCTTTATCGCTGGATGAGGGAGCCCGCTCAGCGTCTCCGCAAGGCGGGCGCTGAGACGCTGAAGGATGGCAGCCTCGCCAAGAATCCGCAGCGCATGGGGCCGCTGACGCTGGAGGCGCGCGAAGAGGCCCTGGCCAAAATCCTCGATGTCCAGCGCCAGGCGCGCGTCGATCTGATCAATGCCGAGGAAGAGGCGCGCATCCGCGAGCTGATCGCCGCGCGAACCTTCCCCGACAAATGGGACGGCAGCGAGCCAAGCGCCGCGGCATGGCTTGACCGGGTCAATCAGGATGGCTCGATCGAGCCGATCCTTTTCCGGGAGATGGTCGGCTCATGAAGCGCCCGCTCCCCAACTATCAGATCGGCGATGTCGTGCCGGTGCCAGCCGATGCAGACCTGAACCTCGCGCAGATCCAGATGGCGAAGCGCGGCCTGCTTGCGCGGAACGCCAGGTCTGCGCACCGGAGCGCCGCCGGGATCACCGCCAAGCGCATCATGGCGGGGCTGAGCGAGGCTGAGCGCATCCGGACGGACCCGTTCGAGCGCGCCCAGACCTTCCTGCGCCGCAAGGGCTTCGTGCCCGTCTGCGCCATTGAAGGCCGCCGCTTTCGGGTCGGCCGCCACACCTTCGCCAAGCAGGCGGAGGTCATCGAATTCGCAAAGTCGAAAGGATTTGAAGGATGAGCATCGGCGACAAGGCCGACTATGTCCGCTCGCGCCTGGATGGGCCGGCTGGCGGGCACCACTGCCACTGGTCGGGCTGCACCGCGAAGGTGCCTCCAGCCGCATGGGGTTGCCGCAAGCACTGGTATCGCCTGCCGCACACCATCCGCAACCGCATCTGGGCCTCGTTCCGGCCGGGGCAGGAACAGAGCAAGACGCCCAGCCGCGCCTACGTCGAGGCCGCGCGCGAAGCGCGGGAATGGATCCTTGCCAATCACCCGCCCGAGGAGAAATTGCTGTGAAGACCGACCTATCAGATGCGACCCATATCGAGGTCGAGGCGGAGGTTCGCTATTGGGAGGACGCTTGCGTCAACGGACTGATCGACGAGGACGGCTCGCGCATCTTCGGACGCGAGGGCGACTTGTGGAAGGTCCGGATCGAGTTGCTCGACGGCATCGTGGAAGGCTGGCCAGCCGGTGAGACGGCCGAGATCCATTACAAGGTCTGCGATCAGGGCCTGTATTGGCTGACGGATGCGAGCGGCAAGCGCTTGGCGAAATGGCGCGGTCACTATGTCCCCGGCGCCTTCCTCTGCCACGGCTCCGAAGGCTTTGGCGATTATATCATCATGAACGTCGCCATCGGCGGCGGCATCGAGGGCTATCGCACGCCCAAGATCGACCCCGCTCAGTGGGAAGTGCTGGAGGATCCCGCGCCAGCCGTCCTCGCGACCCATGTCATGAACGACATCGAGACGCTCGGCACCGGCGACGATGCGCTGATCACGTCGATCGGCGCGGTCAAGTTCAACGCGAACGGCATCTTCGACGGCTTCCATATGGGTGTCGACCCGAGCGATGCGCAGGCGATGGGCCTGAAGCTGGATGCTCGGACTGTCTTCTGGTGGTTCGATGAGGAGCGCGCCGAGGCTCGCCGGGCGCTGCTCGCGCTGGAGCGCCACCCGCTGGCCGTCGTGCTCCAGCGCTATCGCGAATGGTATGGCGACGAGAGCCTTCCCACATGGGGCAACGGCGCGAGCTTCGACAATGTCCTGATGCGCAGCGCCTTCCGCGCGGCCGGGCACCTGATGCCTTGGGATTTCCGCTTTGACCGCTGCTACCGCACCATGAAGTCGCTGCCAGGCGCGCCTCGGATGGTGCGCGACGGCGTCCACCATGATGCGCTCGACGACGCGCGCAGCCAGGCGCTGCACCTCATCGACATCGCCAAGCATATGGGGGTGCAGCTGTGATGGCGGACACCTATAAGCCCCGCCCGTTTCACGAATGGCACGAGGAGGACGGCCCGGTCCTTTGGTGGCTGTGGCCGATCGAGCAGCCGCCCTATGTCGGGTCGCCTTTGGATCTGGGATTCACCGTCGAAGCCGATATCGATCTCGCCGCGTCCTGTGGCGCCACGACCGAGGGCAAGCTGCGAATGAATGTCGGCGGTTGGCCGTGGGGCAATGCCGACGAGGAGACCGAATCCCGCTTGTTCTGGACGCAGCTGCCCGACTGCAATCGACTGGATGAAGCGATCCGCGATCACATTCGCGGCGGCCCTGACCCCATGAAGGAGCCGCGCTAATGACCTGCGAGCATGTCCAACTGCCCGGCGGTGGTTCGGCTATCGTGTGCTCGTCGAACCGCCGCCCGAAATGCGTCGGGTGCGGAAAGCCCGCGCGCCTGCTCTGCGACTGGAAAACGCCGGGCGTCCGCAATGGGACGTGCGACGCGCCGGTCTGCGCGCACTGCTCGACAAAGCCTGCGCAGGACAAGGATCTCTGCCCAGCCCATGCCAAAGATTACGAGCGGTGGAGTGCAGAGCGGGCTGATCGGGAGGCGTCCCATGGGTGACCGGATCAAGATCGCGATCAGGAGAAAGCCACCACTGACAGCGCTCGAACCTTTCGAGTGCGCCATCTGTCAGGAGCAGATCGAGCGCGATCCTTACTCTCCCGATTTTCAGGCGCCGCCGGTCTGCTAGCGGTGCTCATGGGCCGGACAGAACAGGCTCCAGACGCACCAACTGCCGGTCTCGATGTGGACCGGATTTCGAGTGGCTTACGCGTTGCTGCGCGCCATGGATAAGGAGATTGAGCGTGCAAGACGCACCCACTGACATTGGTGATCGCTACAGCCTGGACATGATCGTCAAAGGCATCGCCGATGACCTTGTGGCGCTTCGGGCTGGCCGGATCAGCATCAAGGATGCGCAGGCCCGCGCTCTGCTGGCGAAGCAGTACATGAACGGCGTCCGCCTCGTCATCAACGCGCGGAAGAGCTTGGAGGCCGATGCGCGTCCTGCGGCGATTAGCGCCGGAGGGCAGCCGTGATGACGCTACGCATCGACGAAGCGGCGAAGAGGGCGACCAATCTCCAGCATCGGCTGTGGAATGGCGAGCGGGCGATCAAAGCGCTGACATGGCTCAAACAGCCGGACCTCATCAAGCACGCTGAACTGCGGATTGTCAGCCAGTGGGGGGCGTCTCACGACGGCAACAAGGCCGCCCTCGAATATCTCAACATCGAGCTGGCGAAGGCGATGGAGAAGATCGTGGGCGATGCAACGCGCCAGGCGCAGCGCGACATGGACAATTATCTTGGAAGGCAGGCTGAGCATGACTGACGAAACCGAAACCCCCGTCGCGCGCCACGAGCGCCTGCTGCGCATCCGTCAGGTGCAGGACCGCGTGCCCCTCGGCCGGGCGACCATCTACAAGCGGATGGCGGCTGGCACATTCCCGAAGCCGGTCGAGCTGGGCGGTGGTATCGTGGCGTGGCGCGAATCGGAAATCGAAACGTGGATCGCTGGCTGCCAGCCGCAGGCAAGCAAGGCAGCTTAGGGGGTATCCTTGGGGGTATCGGAAAAAGCGGGGTTTCTGAGAGGCGCAGAAAACCGTTGATTTTTGGCTCTAGTTTAATAGAAGCCCTGTCCACCATCGTCGCCCTCCGGCCGGATTGTCGGCCCCACGGCTCCGCCCATCTCTCCGCCGGTTGCATGCGCGCGTTGACGGGATAAGTGCGGTTCATCCGACATCTGCTACACTTCCCCCGATGACCATCGACCGCCGCGCCGTCCTGACTGCCGCCCTTGCGGGCATCCTCACGCTCCCGCTCCCCCGCCGCGCCTTCGCGGCGAGCGAGGTGGAGCGGGTCGACGACCTCATCGCCCGCATGACCATAGAGGAGAAGGCGGGCCAGATGACCTGCCTGGCCGACAGTTTCCGGCCCTATAACCCGCCCAATCCGCAGGTCGGCATCCAGAATGAGAGGGATCTGGCGGGCGAAATCCGCAAGGGCCGTGTCGGCTGCCTGTTCAACGGCATCGGCGTGGCGGGCGCGCGGCGCGCCCAGGATATCGCGCTCAAACAAAGCCGTCTCGGCATCCCCCTGCTGTTCGCGGGAGACGTGATCCACGGCCTCAAGACCATCTTCCCCGTGACGTTGGGCGAATCGGCCAGTTTCGATCCGTCGCTGGCCGAACGCATCGCCCGCGCCATGGCGGTCGAGGCGACGGCGGCGGGCCTGCACCTGACCTTCGCGCCGATGGTCGACGTCGCCCGCGACCAGCGCTGGGGTCGGGTGGTCGAGGGGGCGGGGGAGGATGTCACGCTCGGCGGTCTGTTCGCTGCCGCCCGCGTGCGCGGCTTCCAGGGGCGCGACCTGCGCCGCGACGACAGCCTGCTCGCCTGTCCCAAGCATTTCGCGGCCTATGGCGCGGTCGCGGGCGGCCTCGAATATGGCAGCGTCGACATCAGCGACGAGACGCTGCGCGAAACCCATCTGCCCCCCTTCGGTTCGGCCTTCGCGGCGGGGGCGCTCACCACCATGGCCGCCTTCAGCGAGATCAACGGCGTCCCCGCCACCGCCGACCGCGACCTGCTCACCGACCTGCTGCGCGGCGAGATGAAGTTTCGCGGCTTCGTCTTCTCCGACTATACCGCCGACGAGGAATTGATCGCCCATGGCTATGCGGAGGATGAACGCGACGCCACCCGCCTAGCCATATTGGCGGGCGTCGACATGTCGATGCAGAGCGGGCTTTATATTCGCCACATCCCCGATCTGGTGAAGAGCGGCGCGGTGCCGATGGAGACGGTCGACGTCGCCGTCCGCCGCATCCTCTATGTGAAGACCGCTATCGGCCTGTTCGACAATCCCTATCGTTCACTCGATGAGGAAGCGGAAAAGACGCGCATCTTCACGCCAGCGCACCGCGCCCTCGCCCGCGAGGCCGGTGCCCGTTCCATCGTGCTGCTCCAGAATAACGGCATCCTGCCGCTCGATCCGGACAAGCGCCAGACCATCGCCCTCATCGGTCCCTTCGGCGAAGACACCATGAATGTCTATGGCCCCTGGGCCTTTTACGGCGACAAGGGCAAGGGCGTCGACATCGCCACCGGCCTGCGCGCCGCCATGCCGGACCCCGGCAAATTGCGCATCGCGCCGGGCAGCGGCATCCTGACCCCCATTGACGGCGGCGTCGCCCAGGCGGTGGAAACGGCGAAGGCGGCGGATGTCGTCATCCTCGCCCTGGGGGAATCGCAGGACATGTCGGGGGAGGCGCAATCGCGCACCGCCATAGAAATTCCCGTCGTGCAGCAGGCGCTGGCCGACGCCGTAGCCGCCACTGGCAAGCCCGTCATCGTCCTGCTGCGCCATGGCCGCGCCCTGGCGCTGCATGACGGCGTGGCGAATGCGCAGGCGATCCTCGCCACATGGTTCCTTGGATCGGAATCCGGCCATGCCATCGCCGACATCCTGTTCGGCAAGGACAATCCCTCCGCCAAGCTGCCGGTCAGCTTTCCCTGGGAATCCGGGCAGGAACCTTTCTTCTACGACCGCAAGTCGACCGGCCGCCCGGTGATCGACAATCGCACCGAATATCGTTCCCGCTACGCCACGACGGACAACAGCGCCCGTTTTCCCTTCGGCCATGGCCTCAGCTACAGCGATTTCGCGCTGGAGGATTTGAAGCTGTCCGACACGGCGCTCCGCTGGGACCGCGCCATCGAAGTCACCGCCCGCCTCACCAACAAGGGCCCCCGAAAGGGCAGCGAAGTGGTGCAGCTCTATATCCGCGACCGCGTGGCCAGCCGCACCCGTCCGATCCGCGAACTCAAACGCATCCAGCGCGTCACGCTGGCGCCGGGGGAGAGCAAGACGCTCCGCTTCTCCCTCTCCCGCGCCGACCTGCAATTTGTGGGGGCCGGGAGCAGGATCATCGCGGAGCCGGGCGCGTTCGACCTGTGGGTCGGCCAGTCGAGCGTGGGGGGATTGAAGGGGTCGTTCACCCTCTATGCGGAGGGGTAGAGGCCTTGCGCGTTTCATCACGACCACCTCCGTCCCGTTCGGGCTGAGCCTGTCGAAGCCCATTCTTTCCCGAAGAGAAGAACACCCCCTCTACTAGCTGCCTGCGCCACAGCGCAAAATCCTGTCCTACACCCCCCAACCCATGGCATCACTCCCACGGCTCTTTCCCACCGTCCACCTTTTCCACCCCGCATCGTCCGGGCGCCAATTCGCAAAAATTCTCCTATTGCGAAATCCACGCCACCGGTCCGTATCTACGCAAATGCGTCAGCCACGACGCCGTGAACTTCGCAATCACAGGACCGGCTGCAAAACTCCGCCCTGACGCCTTCACCACGCCTTGCCGCTCTGCTAGAGGCCCCCTCCATGCTTAATCTGAACGGGATCACCGTGCGCCTCGGCGGCCGCACCATCATCGACCGCGCCAGCGCCGCGTTGCCGCCCCGCAGCCGCGTGGGCCTGATCGGCCGCAACGGCGCGGGCAAATCGACGCTGATGAAGGTGATGATCGGCCAGCTCGATCCCGATGAAGGCAGTTGCGACATGCCCCGCGACACGCGCCTGGGCTATATCGCGCAGGAGGCCCCATCGGGCAACGCCACCCCCTTCGACACCGTCCTCGCCGCCGACAAGGAACGCGCCGCGCTGATGGCGGAGGCGGAGCATACCGAAGACCCCGACCGCCTCGGCCATATCTACGAACGGCTGAACGCCATCGACGCCTACACCGCACCCGCCCGCGCCGCGCGCATCCTGGTGGGTCTCGGCTTCGACGAGGAGATGCAGGGCCGTCCGCTCGACAGCTATTCGGGCGGCTGGAAGATGCGCGTGGCGCTGGCCTCGCTGCTTTTCTCCAACCCCGACCTGCTGCTGCTCGACGAACCGTCGAACCATCTCGACCTTGAAGCGACGCTGTGGCTGGAGAATTTCCTGAAGGCCTATCGCGGCACCGTGGTCGTCATCAGCCATGAACGCGACCTGCTCAACAATGTGGTCGACTATATCCTCCATCTGGAGGGCGGGAAGATCATGCTCTATCCCGGCGGCTACGACGCCTTCGAGCGCCAGCGCGCCGAACGGCTCGCCCAGCAGGAGGCCGCCCGCGCCAAGCAGCAGGCGGAGCGGGAGAAGTTGCAGGACTATGTCGCCCGCAACTCGGCCCGCGCCTCCACCGCGAAGCAGGCCCAGTCCCGCGCCAAGGCGCTGGCGAGGATGCAGCCCATCGCCGCCGCCATCGAAGACCCCACGCTGCATTTCGGCTTTCCCAGCCCGCCCGAACTGCGCCCGCCGCTCATCACCATGGACATGGCGTCGGTCGGCTATAACGACACGCCGGTCCTGCGCCGGGTGAACCTGCGCATCGATCCGGACGACCGGCTGGCGCTGCTGGGCCGCAACGGCAATGGCAAGACCACGCTCGCCCGCCTGATCGCCGCCCAGCTAAAGCCGATGGAAGGCGCGATGAACGCCTCCGCCAAGATGAATGTCGGCTATTTCACCCAATATCAGGTGGAGGAACTGGACGTCACCGACACGCCGCTCGAACATATGACCCGGGTGATGAAGGGCGCCACCCCCGCCGCCGTCCGCGGCCAGCTTGGCCGCTTCGGCTTCTCCGGCGAGCGCGCCACGCAGAAGGTCGGCAGCATGTCCGGCGGGGAGAGGGCGCGGCTGGCGCTGGCGCTGATCACCCGCGACGCGCCGCATCTGCTGATCCTCGACGAGCCGACCAACCATCTGGACGTCGACAGCCGGGAGGCGCTGGTGCAGGCGCTCAACGACTATAGCGGCGCGGTGGTGATCGTATCCCACGACCGCCACATGATCGAACTGGTGGCCGACCGGCTGGTGCTGGTCGACAACGGCACCGCGCAGCCCTTCGACGGCAGCCTGGAGGATTATACCGACATCATCCTGCGCAAGGCCGACGGCAATGGCGGCAACGGCGGTTCAGGCGGCGACGCGCCCAAGGCCGACCGCAAGGCGGAAAAGCGCAACGCCGCGCAATGGCGCGAAAAGCAGAAGGCGGCGAAGAACGCCGTCAGCAAGGCCGAAAGGGAAATGGCGGCGCTGAACGCCGAACGCAGCCGCATCGACCAGGCGCTGTTCGACCCCAAATCCGTCACCGGGGCGGAGGCGAAGATGACCATGACCGAACTGATGGTGAAGCGCGCCGACCTGGAAAAGAAACTGGAAGCGGCGGAAGAAGTCTGGATGGAGGCGAGCGCGGCTCTGGAGGAAATATAGGGGCCTGAAGCATATCGTCGAACCGGCGGTTCAACCGCCGGAAGACTTCTCCGTCAGCGGCCCCTCCAGCCCATCGGCCCCGGTCCGCATCCGCGTCACGATATTCCAGGTCGCGATGAACAGCGCCGCGATCACCGGCCCGATGACGATGCCGTTGAACCCGAACAGATCGATCCCGCCCAGCGTCGTGATCAGCACCACATAGTCGGGGATCCGCGTATCCCGCCCGACCAGCACCGGGCGCAGGATATTGTCGACCATCCCGATCACGAACATCCCGCAAAAGGCGAGGATCAGCCCTTCCACCACTGCCCCGGTGACGAACAGATAGATTGCGACAGGCACCCAGACCAGCCCCGTCCCGACCGCCGGGATCAGCGAGAACGCGCCCATCAGCACGCCCCACAGCAACGCCCCCGGCAACCCCAGCGCCCAGAACACCATGCCGCCGATCACCCCCTGCACGATGGCGACGACGATGCTGCCCTTGATGGTGGCGCGGGTGACGATGACGAACTGCCGCATCAGCGCCTGGCGATAGGTGGTGCGCATCGGCGCCGCCCGGTCCACCATCGCCGCCAGCAGCGGCCCGTCGCGCAGCAGGAAGAAGGTCAGATAGAGCATCACGCCCAGCGCCATCAGGAAGCTGAACGCGCTCTGCCCGATCTGCAGCGCCTGCGTCGCCACCGTGCGGAAGCTCGACGCGATGCCCTCGCTCAGCATCTCGCGCACCGCGGCGAAATTGGTGATGCCCAGCCGTTCCAGAAAGGCGGCCGCCCAGCCGGGCAGGCTCGCCTGGAACTGCGCGAATATGCGGGCGAAATTGATCTCGCCCGATTGCACCTTGGCGGTGAAGATCGTCGCTTCCTGCACCAGCGCCATGGCCAGGATGAAGGCGGGGACGATCACCAGCGCGATGATCAGCAGCAGTGTCAGGGCCGCCGAACTGTTTCGCCGCCGGGGCATCATATCCAGCAGCGCCTGGTTGACCGGCGCGAACAATATGGCGGCGATCACGCCCCACAGGATGGCGGCGAAAAACGGTTCGATCACCAGCGCGAAGGCGATCGAGACGATGAGGACGAAGCCCAGGAAAACCCCGTCCTCTATATGCGCGGCTGACGACTTTCTGCTGTCCATGACTCGCTTTGGCAGAAGTCCCGATGCAAATCTATCCGCCGATCATTCCGTCACGGCATTGAAATCGAAGCTGACCGCCACTTTGGGGTCCAGTCCCCCGCTGCTCTCCCCATTGCCGACGCCATAGGAGGCGCGGGCGATGGTGGCCGATCCCGAAACCTTCCGCGCCTTGCCCGTGCCGGACAGGGTGAAACGGATGCTCTGCGGCTTGCTCACGCCCTTCAGCGTCAGCGTGCCCGCGGCGCGATAGCTGTTCGCGCCCGTCTTTTCCGCGCCCTTGGCGGTGAAGACCGCCCTGGGATGGGCCGCCACGCCAAAGAATTCGTCTCCGGTCAGCATGCCGTCCTTGTAGCTGTCGCCGACGCTGGCGCTCGCCAGATCGATCTCCACGCGGATGTCGGCGCTGTCCGGATGGTCCGGGTCCATCGCGATCTTCGCCGTCCATTTCGAAAAGCCGCCGCTGATCGTCTCGCCGCTATTGCCCACCGAAAAGCCGATATTGCCGCCCGGCCGCACCGCCCAGGAAGGCGGCGGCCCCACGGGTTCCTCGGCCGCGGCCGCATTGTCCGCGCTGGCCGGGACCGCTGCGTTGGCGGCATTGCCGGCGGGCTCGGCGACATTGGCGGGCGCTTCCTCCTCCACGGCGGCGGGTACGACTGCGGCGGCGGCGGCTTTGGGCGCCGGGGCGGGCAGGATGACGCGCCCCAGCAGGAACCCCGCCGCGACCAGCGCGGGCAAGGCCGCCAGCAATGCCGGCGAACGCGCGGGCATCATGCGCCACAACAGCCCGTCGCCCATCAGGAAATGATGCCGCAGCGCCCCCGCGACGTGCAGGGCGAACAAGGCGACGCCGATCCAGGCCAGTATCTCATGCGCACCATGGGCGGTATCGCCGACGCTCATCGGCAGGGGCAGATGGGGCAGGGGGATGGCGCGGAAGATCAGCGTCGGCACCTTCACCTTCGCGGTCGACACCAGCGCCCACCCCGTCAGCGGCGCGCCCAGCATGAAGACATAGAGACCGGCGTGCACGGCGTTTGCCAGCGCGCCTTGCCAGCCGCCCTCGACGGACGCCGGACGCGGCTTCCAATAGCGCAGGACGATGCGCGCCAGCGTCAGCGCCAGGATGGAGATGCCGATCGACTTGTGCAATTGGAACAAGGCGAAACCGCGTGCGCCCAGATCCTCCAGCGCCCATCCGACGGCGATCTGGAAGGCCAGCAGGGCGGCGATGGTCCAATGCAGGAAAATGGCGGTCCGACTATAGCGTTGCATGAAAACCCCGTCCATGAAACCGGTCCGGGAAACTATGCTGCAACTGCGCCGAAGTCCACCGCCGCCCTTGGGAACGATCCGTTACCGGCCCAAATGATCGTCTTCGCGCCTGTGTCAAAAAGGTCGCAGTTCGACCAATTTCAACCGGAAGATTGCATCCCCGCCGCGAGCGCTTAAGAGCGTAGGGCAAACAGGACATATGGAAAGCAGGACATGGCCAAACCCGAATCCTGGCGCCTTCGCCCGGACGCTTATCGTTTCGTCACCAGCATCGACACCCGCTTCCAGGACATCGACACGATGGGCCATGTCAACAATGTGGCGATCTCCGGGATTTTCGAAACCGCCCGCATCCGTTTCCACCATCATCTCGGCCGCCACCCGCAGGAACAGGGCGTGCGCTGGCTGGTCGCCAATGTGAACCTCAACTTCGTGGAGGAATCGCACTTTCCCTATCCGTTCGAAGTGCATTGCGCGATCGGCCATATCGGCCGCACGAGCTGGACGATCAGTTCGGCCGGCTTTCAGAAGGGCGCGTGCGTCGCCACCTGCGACACGACGGTCGTCACCCATGGCTCGGAAGGCCGCCGCAGCATCGATGAGACGTTGCGCGAGTCGATGGAGCGTAACTTCATCATCCGCCCCGAATAAGGCTCAGCGGAACCCGTCCATCCGGCGGCTCCATTGAAAGGCGATGACCGCCGCCTTGGCTGGCTGGATCATCGCCACCGCCAGCAGGATCGCCAGCCCAGGCCACAACATCGCCTGCACGCCCAGCGGGATATCCAGCGCCGCGTTCACCTCGATCATCAGCGGCACCAATATGTGACCCAGCAGCAGGATCACGATATAGGCGGGGAAATCGTCCGCCCGCGACTGGTCCCACGCCTGCCCGCAGGTCTCGCAGGCCGGGATGGGCTTCAGGAAGCGCGCGAACATGCGCCCTTCGCCGCAGGCCGGGCAGCGTCCCCGCAGCGCCAGCCCCAATGCCCGCCGCACCGGCCGCGCCGCATCATCCCTGATCGAACCGTCGCTCATGCCTGAAGTCCCTATGGCCGATGCCCGGCCCGCGCAACAGCGCATTGCCTCTCTTGGGCCTTCCGCCCGCGGCAAAGCCTGTTAAGAGGGCCGCCATGCGCCTTCCGGGACCGACCGAAGCCTTTGTCCTGTTCGACGACGCCCGCCCGCGGGGGGCGGCGCCTGCGCGCCTTTATCGCGACCCGGTGTCGGTCATCGCCGCCCACCGGCTGGCGGAGGTACAGCCCGCCCTGGACCGCCTGGCCGAAGCGGCGGAGGAGGGGCTGCACGCCGCCGGCTTCATCGCCTATGAAGCGGGCCTCGCGCTGGAGGAGCGCCTTCGCCCGCTGGCGGAGCGGCACCGGCAGGACCGCCCGAAGACGCCGCTGCTCTGGTTCGGCCTCTTCGAAGGGGTGCGGCTGATCGACGCGGCGGACATGCCCGGCCTGCTGCCAGATCCCGCCGCCGCCAGGGTCGACCGGCTCCAGCCGCTGATCGATGAAGCCGCCTATCTCGCCGCCTTCGCGCAGGCGCAGGACTATATCCGCGCCGGGGACATTTATCAGGTCAATCTGACCTTCCCCTGCGCCGCGCATTTCAGCGGCGACCCGATGGCGCTCTACGCCGCGCTCCGGCCCCGGCAGCGGGCGGGCTATGGCGGCGTGCTGCGCATGGGCGGGCATGCCATCCTTTCCTTTTCCCCCGAACTCTTCTTCACCAATGTTAGGGGCCAGTTGACCGCCCGGCCGATGAAGGGCACTGCGCCCCGCGATCCGGACCTCGCCCGCGACGCCGAACTGGTCCAATGGCTGGAGCGGGACGCCAAGCAGCGCGCCGAAAACCTGATGATCGTCGACCTGCTGCGCAACGACCTTTCCCGCGTTTCCCGCGCCGGCACGGTCGCGGTGCCCGACCTGTTCAAGGTCGAAACCTATCCCACCGTCCACCAGATGGTGTCGACCGTGCGCGCCCGCCTGCTGCCCGGCCTGTCGCCGGTCGACGTGCTGCGCGTCCTTTTCCCCTGCGGGTCGATCACCGGCGCGCCCAAGGTCCGCGCCATGGAGATCATCGACGCGGTCGAGGCCTTTCCGCGCGGCGTCTATACCGGCTCCATGGGCTGGATCGATCCGGCGGGCGACGCGGCCTTCAATGTTGCCATCCGCACCATTTGCGTCGAAGAAGGCAGCAGGGAAGGGCGCCTGGGTCTGGGATCGGGCATCGTCGCGGATTCGGAAGGTCATTCCGAATGGGCGGAATGTCTGGCCAAGGGGCGCTTCGTCAAACCGGCCTGACGGACGACATCTAGGGAGTTGCAGGGTTTTTCATGGCATTGGCTGACGGACGGTTCGATCTGCTCGAAACCATGGCCTTCGATCCGGTCGAGGGCATCAGACTGCTGGAACTGCATCTGGAGCGGCTGAAGGCCAGCGCGGAGGCGCTCGATTTCGCGTTCGACCGCCATGACGTGCGCAACGAACTGCAAGCCGCGACCTTCCGCCTGAGCGCGCGCAGCCGTCTGCGCCTGCAATTGTCGCGCCGGGGTTCCATCGCCATCGAGGTGCGCGAGTATCGCACCTGGCCGCAGGCGATCATGCAGGTGGCGCTCGTCCCCCGCAACGCGCCCGCCGGAGATGCGCGGCTGGCGTACAAGACCACGGATCGCTCGCTCTACAACGATGCGTTGAGGCGTGGCGGCACCTTCGAAGTGGTGATGACCGACGAGCAGGGCTTTCTGACCGAGGGCAGCTACTCCTCCATCTTCGTCGAGCGCGGCGACAAGCTGTTGACCCCGCCATTGTCGCGCGGCGTGCTGCCCGGCGTGTTGCGCAAAAGCCTGATCGACATGGGGGAAGCGGTCGAGGCTGACCTGCGTCCCTATGATCTGGAACAAGGTTTCTTCATCGGCAACGCCGCGCGCGGCATGGTGGCGGCTTCGCGGGCGCGCTGACGCAGGAACATGACTCGCTAAAGCGGCCCTCAAGCGTCATAATCCGCCGTTACGGCCAGTGGACGCAAACTGGCCGGTTGCCCCTTCTTTCGTTGCGCACTAAGGAGCCTCGCGTCCGCTTCATTGCGGATCTAGGGGACTCTAGAGAAAGATCGTCACAATGAGCCAGACTTCCGCTGCCCTCGGCCGCATCCAGCCCTCCGCCACCCTGGCGATGAGCGCGCGCGTGAATGCCCTTAAAGCCGAAGGCGTGGACGTCATTGGCCTCTCCGCCGGGGAACCGGACTTCGACACGCCCGACTTCGTGAAAGAGGCGGGCATTGCCGCGATTCGCAACAATCTGACCCGCTATACCGATGTCGACGGCACCGCCGACGTCAAGGAAGCCGTCGCCTTCAAGTTCAAGCGCGACAACGGCCTGATCTACAAGCGCAGCCAGATCAGCGTGAATTCGGGGGGCAAGCACACCCTGTTCAACGCGCTGGTCGCGACCGTCGACGTGGGCGATGAGGTCATCATCCCGGCGCCCTATTGGGTCAGCTATCCCGATATCGTGAACTTCGCGGGCGGCACCCCAGTCTTCATCGAAGGCCCGGCGAGCCAGGGTTACAAGATCACCGCCGCCCAGTTGGAAGCCGCGATCACGCCGCGCACCAAATGGGTCATGCTGAATTCGCCTTCCAACCCCAGCGGAGCGGCCTATTCGGCGAGGGAACTCAAGGAACTGGGCGAAGTTCTGCTGCGTCACCCGCATGTGCTGGTGATGACCGACGACATGTATGAACATGTCTGGTACGCCCCGACCCCCTTCGCCACCATCGCGCAGATCTGCCCCGACCTCTACGATCGCACGCTGACGGTGAACGGCTGTTCCAAGGCCTTCTCCATGACCGGCTGGCGCATCGGCTTCGCGGGCGGCCCCGAATGGATCATCAAGGCGATGGGCAAGCTCCAGTCGCAGTCGACCAGCAACCCCTGCTCGATCAGCCAGGCCGCCGCCGCCGCCGCGCTTACCGGCCCGCAGGATTTTCTGGAAGAACGCAACGCCGCCTTCAAGAAGCGCCGGGACATGGTCGTCGCCATGCTGAACGACGCGCCGGGTCTCGACTGCCCGACGCCGGAAGGGGCCTTCTACGTCTATCCCGACGCCAGCGGCCTCATCGGCAGGAAGACCCCCAAGGGCGAGGTGATCACCAGCGACGAAGCGCTGATCGGCTATTTTCTGGATGAAGCGAAGGTCGCCGCCGTCCATGGCGCCGCCTTCGGCCTCTCCCCAGCGTTCCGCATCAGCTACGCCACTTCGGAAGAAGTGCTGAGAAAGGCCTGCACCCGCATTCAGGAGGCCTGCGCCGCCCTGAAGTGACGCGCCCGATCCTCCCCATCGCAAGATGGGGGAGGGGCTGCGCAAAACAGAAACGATAAATTTCCGCCGTGCCGCCTTGCGGATGGCGCGGTGGAATCTATATCCCGTTTTGAACAAAAACTGGTTTTCCCTTCATTTCCGCCCCGATTGGCGGCCAAGACGACCGAAAGGAAGAACGCCATGGCGGCATTCTTGAAATCCGACCTGTTCCTGCGCTTTCTGGGCGGGTTCGTGATCGGCGCCATTGGTGTTTTTGTACTCCAGCCGAATGACGACCACCCGGCGCTGACCAGCCCCGCCATGGCCGCTCCGGCCTCGGCTTCGGCTGCGGACGATGCGGCGCTCTGACGGCATAGCCCTGGTCTTTCTGGCGGCTCTGGCCGTCGCATCGCCGCTGCGCGCCGAACGCCCGGTCCTCGCTCCCGTCCCGGCCGTCGACGCCACCCCCGGCCGCGAACTTGAAACCGCCGTCTTCGCGGGCGGCTGCTATTGGGGGGTGGAAGCCGTCTTCTCCCATGTGAAGGGCGTCCATCTCGCCGTATCGGGCTTCGCCGGCGGTCCCCGCGGACGCAAGGTCGATTATGAGCAGGTCAGCCAGGGCGACACAGGCTTTGCCGAGTCCGTCCGAGTCACCTATGACCCCCGGCGGGTCAGCTACGGCACGTTGCTGCGCATCTTCTTCTCGGTGATCGCGGACCCGACGACGCTCAATTATCAGGGTCCGGACCATGGCACCCAATATCGCAGCGCGCTCTTCCCGCTGAACGCCGAACAGGACAGGGCCGCCAGGGCCTATCTCGCTCAATTGGGACAATCGAGCCTCTGGCCGGGGCGCATCGTCACCCGCGTCGAACGCTTCACGGGTTTCCAGGACGCGGACCGCGCCCATCAGGATTTCCTGCGGAAAAACCCCCGCCACCCTTATATCCAGCGCTGGGACATGCCCAAGCTCGACGCCTTGAAGGCGATGTTCCCCATGCTCTACAGTGACCGCCCCTCCGCCTGATCAGGAATCCTTTCATGAGCGACGCCCACGGCCTCAAACTCCTCTCCACCCTGCATGAGGACGGTCGCCTGATCGTCGAACTGGTCGAAGAGACACTGCCCGCGCCCAAGGGCGAGGAAGTGCTGGTCCGGCTGGAAGCAGCGCCGATCAACCCCTCCGACCTCGCGCTGCTCTTCTCCTCCGCCGATCTTGCCAATGCCCATTATGAGGAAGGCCGGATCGTCGCCCAAATGCCCGACGGCGCTCGCCGGGCGCTGGCCGGGCGGGTCGGCCAGCCCATGGTCATCGGCAATGAAGGCGCCGGCACCGTCATCGCTGCGGGCGAAGCGCCCGAAGCGCAGGCCTTGCTGGGCAAGCGGGTGGCGGTGATCGGCGGCGGCATGTTCGCGCAATATCGGCTGATCGGCGCCGACGCCTGCATGGCCCTGCACGATGACGCGACCGCGGAGCAGGGGGCTTCGGCCTTCGTCAATCCGCTGACCGCGCTTGGCTTTGTCGAGACCATGAAGCGGGGCGGGCACAAGGCGATCGTCCACACCGCCGCCGCCTCCAATCTGGGCCAGATGCTGGTGCGCATCGCGCAGGAGGACGGCATTCCCCTGGTGAATATCGTCCGCAATGAGGCGCAGGTGGCGATCCTGGAAAGTCTGGGCGCCGACCATATTATCGACAGTTCGAAGGGCGATTTCCCCGCGCGGCTCCAATCCGCCATCGCCGCGACCGGCGCGACCCTCGCCTTCGATGCGATCGGCGGCGGCGCAATGATCAGCCAGATCCTGCACGCCATGGAACAGGTGGCCAGCAAGGATGAACCCTATAGCCGCTACGGCTCCAACCGGCCCAAGCAGGCCTATATCTATGGCGCGCTGGACATGTCCCCGACCATATTGACGCGAAGCTTCGGTTTCGCCTGGAATATCGGCGGCTGGCTGCTCTTCCCCTTTTTGCAGAGTGCAGGCTCCGAAACCATCGAACGCATGCGGCGGCGCGTGCGCGATAATCTGACCACCACCTTCGCCAGCCATTACAAGGCCCGCATCTCCCTGGCGGAAGCGCTGAACCGTGACGCAGTTCTGGAATATAACGCCCGCCGCACCGGGGAGAAATATCTGATCGTCCCGAATTGAGCGGTTCGTCAGGCCTGCTGGAATCGCGAAATCGCCGCCCGCTCCGTCAAAGGACCGGATTCAGATAGAATTCTTTCAGCGCATGGGCGTCATGCAGGGCGTTGTGCGGCATCTTGCTGTTGGCGGCGGCGCTGAATCCCGCGGCGTTGATCAGTTCCAGGCGAAGTCCGTTGAGGTCGATCATCTCGCCTGGACCGGTCACCAGCAGCGCGCAGAAATAAGCGAGGTCGTCCGGCCAGTCCGCCACGATCAGCGGATCGGGATCGTTCGCCAGATAGGCCTCCAGATGCCGCGCCGCGTCCACCCGGCTTAGCTGATGGTCGACGCCCTGGGGCACGAAGCGGAGATAGGGGATCACATTCTGCGCCACCCAGGGATGGATGTCGGCGGGCAAGGGGACGGAGACGTAAAAGTCCTGGTCGCCATATTCCGGCGCGAGGGCGAGGCTGATCAGGTCGCCGCCATAGCCATTATATTCAGTGTCGAGGAAATATCGCATGTTTCCTCCTTTGACGCCGCGATCCCCTGCCGTAAAGCCCGGCCATCATGAATGGACGTCAGGCCGAGAGAAACTAGCATGCAAACGCGCGAATTTATCGGATCGGCCAAGGTGCCTGGCGGGGCGGAACTCACCCTCTACCGGCGCGGCGGGGACTATATGATCGTGCTCGACCGCAATGAGCTGATGAGCAGCCGGATGAGCGGATCGGAAGAAGCGCTGGCCAATCTGACGTGCGACCGGCTGCGCGGGCGCGCCCGCCCGCATCTGCTGATCGGCGGCTATGGCATGGGTTTCACCTTGCGGGCCGCGCTGGCCGCGCTTGACGGCGGCGGGCAGGTCACCGTCGCGGAACTGGTGCCGGAGATCATCGAATGGGCGCGGGGACCGATGGCGGAACTCGCGGCGGGATGCCTGGACGATCCGCGCGTGCGCCTGATGCAGGCGGATGTGGCGGATGTCATCGCCGACGGTCGCGGAACCTATGATGCGATCCTGCTCGATGTGGACAACGGCCCCGATGGGCTGGTGCGGCAGGCGAACGACCGCCTCTATTCGGCGCAGGGCATATCTGCCGCCATCGCGGCGCTCAAGCCCGGCGGCATAGTGGCGATCTGGTCGGCGGGGCCGGACCCCGCCTTCGCCCGCCGCCTGTCCCGCGCCGGCCTGTCGGTCGAGGAGGTCGTCGTGCGCGCCCGCAGCAACGGCAAGGGGCCACGGCATATCATCTGGTTCGCCACGAAGCGGGGCGGCTGACCGGCGCGCCCTATTCGGCTTCGCGCGATTGCCCCGGCGCGATGCCGTCCAGTGTCCAATCGCCGATGCGCCACCGCACCAGCCGTAACGTCGGATGCCCCACCGCCGCCGTCATCCGCCGCACCTGCCGGTTGCGCCCTTCGCGGATCGTCAACCGCAGCCAGCAGTCCGGCACGCTCTTGCGGAACCGGACCGGCGGATCGCGTGGCCATAGTGCAGGATCGTCCATGCGCTCCACCTGCGCGGGCAGGGTCGGGCCATCCTTTAGCCGCACGCCGCGCCGCAGCGCCTCCAGCGCGGCTTCGTCGGGATCGCCCTCGACCTGCGCCAGATAGGTTTTGGGCGTCTTGAACCGAGGATCGGCGATCCGCGCCTGCAACCGGCCATCGTCGGTCAACAGCAGCAAGCCTTCGCTGTCCAGATCGAGCCGTCCCGCCGGATAGACGCCGGGCCGGTCGATGAAGGCGGCCAGTGTGGGGCGGGGCGGACCCGTGCTTTCATCGGTGAACTGGCACAGCACGCCATAGGGCTTGTTGAACAGGATGAGCGTCATCGCCGCTCAATCCCCACCGTCGAACGCCAGGCTGCCCTGGTCGATCAACGCCGCGATCAGCGTGACCACTTCCGCCGACGCGGACAGGGCCGGGTCCACGATCATGGTCGGTGCCGCGCACAGATTTTCGGCCAGCGCCGCCATCCCGCCCGCGCAGTCGAAACAATGGCCGTCCACGAACAGCAAATTGGCCCGCTCCCCCTGCCGGATGAAGGAAAAGCGGCTGGCCGGGTTCCGGCTCAATGGCGCGCCCTGGGCCAGCAGCCCGCGCACCTCCTGCGCGTCGGCAGGCTCCTCCGGCCGCCAGTCCGTTTCGGCATATTTGGGCAGGCTGTTGTGGAGGCCGAACCAGCGGGCGAATGCGTCGCGGTCGGACAGGCTCTCCATCACCATGGCATGCAGCCGGTCCAGCGCCGACGCGGTGATTTCGCCGGGATTGTCCTGGACCACCAGGTCGGGATCGGCATAGCGATCCTCCTCCGCCATGCCGTCGGCCTGATGTTCGCACCAGCCCTCCACCAGTTCGGCGCGGGACGGCGCCCGAAAGCCGATCGAATAGGTCATGCAATCGTCGCCGACCGCCACGCCGTCATGCGCGAAACGGGGCGGCACATAGAGAATGTCGCCCGGTTCGAGAATCCAGTCGTCCGTCGCCTCGAAATCAGCGATCAGGCGCAGGTCGTCATGCGGCAGAAGGGGCGTCGCCGCATCGCATCGCGGCCCCACGCGCCAGCGCCGCCTGCCCAGCCCCTGTATCAGGAACACGTCATATTGGTCGAAATGCGGCCCGACGCCGCCGCCGTCCGTGGCGAAACTGACCATCACATCGTCGATGCGCCAGTCCGGCACGAAACGGAAGGGTGCGATCAGCCCGGCGACTTCGGGAACATGTTGGTTCACCGCCTGCACCAGCAGGGTCATGGGGGCTCTGCCAAGTTCGCTGAAGCGTTCTTCGGGCCACGGGCCGCTTTCCATCGCCAGACGATCCGCCTCCTGCGTGATCAGGCGCGACTCGACATCCTCCTCGCAGGCCAGCCCGGCCAGTTCGTCGGGGTCCACAGGATTGCGCCACGCCTTCCAGGGATTGCGGATCAGCAGCGGTTGTTTCTGCCAATAATCGCGCAGAAACAGGTCGACGTCGAAGTCATGAATTTGCATGCCCCGCCCATGCGCCTGCGGGGAACCTCTGTAAAGGCGCGGGATGATTGGCGACCCCGACAGGATTCGAACCTGTGACCATTCGCTTAGAAGGCGAATGCTCTATCCAGCTGAGCTACGGGGCCGTCGTCGCGTTCGATAGCGGGCCTTCGTTCGGCTTGCAATCATGGGCGGCATTGCATTTGCGCGGCGGCCCGATATGCAGGGCCGCATGACCGATCCGGGGGTAATGAAAATCGATGCCCATGCGCTGGGCGCCCGCCCGCTGCGCTATTTCGATTTCTGCATGGCGGCCTTCGTCGCCATATTGCTGCTGTCCAACCTGATCGGCGCGGCCAAGCTGTCGACGCTGGGCGGCTTCACCTTCGGCGCGGGCATCCTCTTCTTTCCGCTGGGCTATGTGCTGGGCGACGTGCTGACCGAAGTCTATGGCTATGCGCGGGCGCGGCGCTGCGTCTGGGCGGGCTTCGGCGCGATGCTGTTCATGGCGCTGATGAGCTGGGTGGTGGTGAAGCTGCCCCCGGCGGAGGGCTGGCCCGATCAGAAAGCTTATGAGGCGGTGTTCGGCAGCACCTGGCGCATCGTCTTCGCTTCCGTCACCGCCTTCTGGGCGGGGGAGTTCGCCAACAGCTTCGTCCTCGCCAGGATGAAGCTGCTGACGGAGGGCAAGCATCTCTGGATGCGGACCATTGGCTCGACCGTGGTGGGTCAGGGGGTGGACAGCCTGCTTTTCTATCCGCTGGCTTTCTACGGCGACTGGACCAATGCCCAGGTGGCGACGGTGATGGTCACCAACTGGCTGATGAAGGTGACGTGGGAGGCTGTGCTGACGCCCGTCACCTATGTCGTGGTGGGCCGCCTCAAGCGCGCCGAAGGATTGGACGTGTTCGACGAAGGCACGAACTTCACGCCGTTCCGGGCGAGCCTGTCATAGACTGTCCGGGTAACGGGCGCTGACGAAATACAGCCCGTCCGGCGGGGCGTTGAGCCCCAGTGCCGCCCGGTCCTTGGCATCCCGCGCCGCCTCCAGATCGCCGATGGACCAGCGGCCCATGCCGACCATGGCGAGGCACCCGACCATCGACCGCACCTGATGATGCAGGAAGGACCGCGCCTCCGCATGGATGGCGATGCGGTCGTCCATACGCTCCACGTCCAGCCGGTCCAGCGTTTTCACCGGACTTTCCGCCTGGCAATGGGCCGACCGGAAGGTGGTGAAGTCGTGCCGTCCGACCAGAAGCTGCGCCGCTTCCTGCATGGCAAGTTCGTCCAGCGGCTGGATCACACGCCAGACCAGGCCGTTTTCCCAGGTCAGCGGCGCCCGGCGGTTGGCGATGCGATAGACATAAGACCGGCCGACGCAGGAAAAGCGGGCATGCCAATCGTCCGGCACCCCCTCGCAGGCGATGATCGCCACCGGATCGGGCCGAAGGCGCGCATTCAGCGCCTCCATCAGGCGAAAGGGCGTCATGTCCTTCGCAATGTCCGCATGGGCGCGCATGGCAAGTCCGTGAACCCCGGCATCGGTGCGGCCCGCGGCGTGGATCGCGACTCGCTCGCCCGTGACGGCGAATATGGCGTCCTCGATCGCCTGCTGGACGCTGGGTCCATGGGCCTGCCGCTGCCAGCCCATGAAGGGGCGGCCGTCAAATTCCACGGTGAAGGCGAAGCGGGTCATGATGCTCAGGCGTCGATCCGGCTGCCTGCGGGCATGTCATAGCCGCGCAGCAATTCGCCCGCCGACATCGCGCCCTTGCCTGCGCGCTGGATCAGCGTCGGGCGGATCGCGCCATGGCCGCAACCGATCAGCAGGCTGTTGTCGAGCAACTCTCCCGCCGGGCCGTCATTCTCCTCGACCTGGGCGGCCAGGATGCGAAAGCGCTCGCCGTGATATTCGAAGAAGGCGCCGGGGAAGGGGTTGAAGGCGCGCACCTGCCGTTCGACCTGATGGGCGTCGTGGCCGAAATCGATGCGCGATTCCATTTTGTCGATCTTGGACGCATAGGTGACGCCCTCTTCCGGTTGCGGCACCTGAGGATGCAGAGCGATATCGTCCAGAACCTCCACCATCAGTTCCGCGCCCGCCTCCGCCAGTTCCTGCGTCAGCGCGCCGGCGGTCTTGTCCTCTATGGGGGTGACATGCTTGGCGCGCATCGGTCCGGTGTCCAGCCCCGCCTCCATGTCCATGATGGTGACGCCGGTGACATTGTCGCCCGCCAATATGGCGCGCTGGATCGGGGCCGCGCCACGCCAGCGGGGGAGAAGGGAGGCGTGGATATTCATGCAGCCCAAGCGCGGTGCATCGAGAATCGGACGGGGCAGGATCAGCCCATAGGCCGCGACGACCGCGACATCGGCGTTGAGCGCGGCGAAGGCGGCCTGCACCCCGGCATCCTTCAGCGAAACCGGGGTGCGCACTTCGACGCCCATCTCCTGCGCCTTTGCATGGACCGGAGAGGGACGCAGCGCCTTGCCGCGCCCGGCCGGACGGGGCGGCTGGCTGTAGGCTGCGACGATCTCATGCCCCGCCTTCGCCAGCGCGACCAGCGCCGGGACGGCGAAATCGGGGGTTCCCATATAGACGATACGCATGGCGGGCCTTTTGTTGGGTTCCGGCACCGGCCCGCTCCCCCACCCGGCCACCCAACGACAGTATCCTATGGGTGGCCGGGTGGGGGAGCGGGCCGGTGCCGCCTCTGAAACGCGCTGGAGGCGTATTTCAGGGACGCCTCTCAAACCCCTTGTGCCCACGACTTGCAAGCCCTTATTCCGGTTCCATGGCTTCTCCAGAAATCGAAGCGCTGACGCAGGCGCTGTCCCGCCTGCCCGGCCTTGGCCCGCGGTCCGCGCGGCGCGCCGTCCTGCATCTGCTCAAGAAACGCGAATCCGCGCTGGAGCCGCTGCTGCGCGCGCTGGACGCGGTGAACGACCGGCTGGTGACGTGCGGCCTGTGCGGCAATGTCGACACCGTCGACCCCTGCGGCATCTGCGCCGATCCCCGGCGGGATGCGCGGGCGCTTTGCGTGGTGGAGGATGTGGCGGACCTGTGGGCGCTGGACAAGTCGCGGCTGTTTCCGGGCCGCTTCCATGTGCTGGGCGGGCGGCTCTCCGCGCTGGAGGGGGTGCGGCCGGAAGATCTTTCCATCGATGCGCTGGTGGCGCGGGTGGAGGCGGGCGGCATAGACGAGGTGGTGCTGGCGATGAACGCCACGCTGGAAGGGCAGACCACCGCCCATTATCTGGCCGAACGGCTGGAACGCTTTCCCGTGCGCCTGACCCAGTTGGCCCATGGCGTGCCGGTGGGCGGGGAACTGGATTATCTGGATGAAGGCACGCTGGCGCAGGCATTGCGGGCGCGGCGTCCGATCGCTTGAATTTTTCGGGCCGCCCGATTATTTTAGGGTCATGGCCATTCTTCCCATCCTGGAGGCGCCCGATCCGCGCCTGCGTACCATCTCGTCTCCGGTGGAGGCGATCGATGACGATTTGCAGCGTCTGATCGACGATATGCTGGAGACCATGTATGACGCGCCGGGCATCGGTCTGGCCGCGATCCAGGTCGGCGTGCCCAAGCGGGTTCTGGTGATCGACCTTCAAGAACCCGAATCGGATGAGGAAGACGCGCCGCCGGTCAAGAAACCGATGGTGTTCATCAATCCGGAGATACTGGAAGGGTCGGAGGATCTGTCAGTCTATAATGAAGGCTGCCTGTCGGTTCCGGACCAGTTTGCGGAAGTGGAACGGCCCGCCGGCATCCGGGCGAGCTGGATGGACCGCGACGGTCGAATTCATGAGGAGCGGCTGGAAGGGCTGCTCGCCACTTGCCTCCAGCATGAGATGGATCATTTGCAGGGCGTGCTGTTCATCGACCATCTCTCGCGGTTGAAGCGCGACATGTTGATGAAGAAACTGACCAAGGCGCGCAAGGCGGCTTGAGGCGGCGAAAGATCGACGCAAAAGCCCCGGCCGGAAGGCTGGGGCTTTTTGTTTTGACATGGGGCCGCTTCGGCCATGTGTGGAGGGACAATCCTCTCCTGCCGATCCGCTTTCTCCCAAAAAACGCATCATTCCGTGTTCGCACCAATGGCAACCTTCACCCGCCCCGCTGGTTGACCCTGCAACAACAACAGACAGGAGAAGTCCCATGGGCGAACTGACCGACAAGGCAAAGGCCGCTGCCAACAAAGCGGCGGGCGCCGTCAAGGAAGCCGTCGGCAAGAACCAGCGCGATTCCGATCTGGTGGCGGAGGGCCGGGCGCAAAAGGCCAAAGGCACCGTGCAGGACGTCAAGGGTTCGGTGAAGGGCGCGCTCGGCGACAAGATCTGATCCGGCGCCGCTTTCGCCATAAAAGGCCTCGCCAGTTGGCGGGGCCTTTGCTGTATCGTCACCTTCATACGCCTCTTGCCGCTCGCTTCCTTTCATGTTCCTGTCTGGCGCAGCAAGGGAGATTTCTATGTATGATCGGCGGACCATGCTGGCGGGCGCTACGGCATCGCTGCTCCTTCCCATGCGAACCGTCGCGCAGACATTGCCGCCGCAGGGCTTCGCGACTCCGGCGGGCACGGCGCCTTTCGCCCCCGCCATATTCCGCGAGCGCCGCCGCCGCGTCATGGAGGTGCTGAAGGACGGCGTCGCGGTCGTCTATGGCGCGGGTCCGGTGGAAAGCAGCGCCGCCGTCGCCCCACCCTTCGTGCAGGATGGCGACTTCGCCTGGCTGACCGGCATCGTCGATGAACCCGGCGCGATCCTGGTGATGGCGCCCGCCGAACGGACCGTCAGGGAGTGGCTGCTGCTCCCCTCCCGCGATGCGGAGGCGGAACGCTGGGAAGTCGAGCGCCTGCCGCTCGGCACGGAACTGGAGCGGCGCACCGGATTTGCCCGCGTGTCGCGCACGGGCAGCCTCGGCAGTCTCGTAACCAGTTTGGCCGAACGTTCCAAGACGCTGCATTTCCTTGGCCCCATCGTCGGCGCCTCCGCGCCGGTGCCCAGGGCGCTGGAGCTTTACGGCAAGGTGATGCAGCGGGTGCCGGGCGTCTCGCTCAAGGATGATAGCGGCCTGCTGCCCTCGCTCCGCATCGTCAAGGAACCCCGCGAACTCGACCTGATGCGCAGGGCGACGGCGGCGACGGCGCGCGGCCATATAGCCGCGATGAAACAGGCGCGCCCCGGCATGACCGAAAGGCAGTTGAAGGCCATATTGGAGGATGGTTTCCGCGCCGGCGGCGGGGATGGGCTGGCCTATGACAGCATCGTCGCCACCGGGCGCAACGCGGCTTCGCTGCACTATACCGGCGGCGGCGGGGTGATCGGGGCCAACGACCTGATCCTGATCGATGCGGCGGCCTCTGTCGGCGGATATGCCTGCGACGTGACGCGGACCTTCCCCGCCAGCGGGAAGTTCACCCCGGAACAGCGGGCCTCCTATGAACTGGTCCTCGCGGCGCAGGCTGCCGCCGTCGCGAAGCTCAAGGCCGGGGTCTATTATGAGGATCTGGTGGAGGCCGCCAGGGATGTGTTCCGCCAGGCTGGTCGGGTTGACGATTTCACTCATGGACTGGGCCATCTGGTCGGCCTGGACGTCCATGACGCAGGCGACATGTCGAAGCCGCTGCCGGCGGGGGCTGTCATCACCGTGGAGCCGGGTCTCTACGTCCAGTCAGCCAATTACGGCATCCGGATCGAGGATTTATATCTGATCACCCAGAACGGATCGCAGCGGATGAGCGAAGGCATCCCCCGGACCGTGGAGGAGATCGAGGCCGCGATGGCGCGTTAAATTCAACCCAGGACCATCATGCTCCTGCCTTCGGAACAGGGCCTGCTGAAACGAAAGTGCGCCAATCCTCTTCAGGCGTCGACCGCTGCATTGAATCCGTCCATTTGCAAAGGGATGGCTGCTCCTTGCTGGAAAGTCGAACAAAGATTGCTATGGGAAGGGGACAGGGTTCACCGCATCGGTGGGTGAGGATGATGAGCAGAAAATATTTCGGCACCGACGGCATTCGCGGACGGACCAATCAATGGCCGATGACCGCCGAACTGGCGATGAAGGTCGGCATGGCGGCGGGCAAGCATTTCCAGCGCGGCACGCATCGCCATCGCGTGGTGATCGGCAAGGATACGCGCCTGTCTGGCTATATGGTGGAAAATGCTCTGGTGGCGGGCTTCACCGCCGTCGGCATGGATGTGGTGCAGTTCGGGCCGATCCCGACTCCGGCGGTGGCGCTGCTCGCCCATTCGATGCGGGCCGACCTGGGCGTGATGATCTCCGCCAGCCACAATCCCTATTTCGACAATGGCATCAAGCTGTTCGGGCCGGACGGCTACAAGCTGTCGGACGAGGATGAACTGAAGATCGAGGCGATGCTGGAACAGGATATTCCGCTCGCCGCGTCGCAGGATATCGGCCGCGCCCGTCGCGTCGAGGATGCGCGGGGCCGCTATATTCATGCGGTCAAATCCAGCTTCCCCGCCGATCTGCGGCTGGATGGGCTTAAAATCGTGGTCGATTGCGCCAATGGAGCCGCCTATCAGGTCGCGCCCTCGACCTTCTGGGAATTGGGGGCGGAGGTGGTGGCGATCGGCGTCACGCCCAACGGCATCAATATCAACGACCGTTGCGGGTCGACCTCTCCGCAGCTTTTGCAGGAAAGCGTGGTGTCGGCGGGCGCTGACATCGGCATCGCGCTGGATGGTGACGCCGACCGGCTGATCGTCGTGGACGAACATGGCGCGATCGTCGACGGCGACCAGATCATGGCGCTGATCGCCGGGAATTTTGCGCGGGCGGGGACGTTGCGCGGCGGTGGGCTGGTGGCGACGGTGATGTCGAACCTGGGGCTGGAGCGTTTCCTGGCAGGGCAGGGCATGGCGCTGGAGCGCACCAGGGTCGGCGACCGCTACGTGCTGGAGCGGATGCGCGAGGGCGGCTTCAATGTCGGCGGCGAGCAGTCGGGGCATATGATCCTGTCCGACTATGCGACGACCGGCGACGGTACGGTGGCGGCGTTGCAGGTGCTGGCGGCGCTGGTGCGGTCCGGCAAGCCCGCCAGCGAAGTGCTGCACCAGTTCGATCCGGTTCCGCAACTGCTGAAGAATGTCCGCTTTTCCGGCGGCAAGCCGCTGGAACATGCGGATGTGAAGCGGGTGATCGCTCAGGCCGAGGCGGAACTGAACGGGTGCGGGCGGCTGGTGATCCGCCCTTCGGGCACGGAGCCGGTGATCCGCGTCATGGCCGAGGGGGACCGGGAGGATCAGGTCAAGGATGTGGTCGAACGCATCTGCGACGCGGTGGCGAAGGCGGCGGCCTGATGCTGGAAATGCGGCCCGATTGCGAGCGTTGCGGCGTCGACCTGCCCGCCGATGAGCCGGGGGCGTTCATCTGCTCCTTCGAGTGCAGCTTTTGCGCGCCCTGTGCGGAGGCGCTGGACGACCGTTGCCCCAATTGCGGCGGGGAATTGATGGACCGGCCGACACGGGTGGGGGATGCGTTGCAGCGCCATCCGGCTTCGACGGAGCGGCACTTCAAGGGATGACTGCCCGCATCCTCATTATCGCCGGGTCCGACAGCGGCGGCGGCGCGGGTATCCAGGCGGATATCCGGACGGTCACGCTGCTGGGCGGCCACGCGATGACCGCGATCACCGCGATCACCGCGCAGAATACGTTGGGCGTGCAGGGCGTCCATCCCGTCCCGACCGAGTTGGTGCTCCAGCAGATGGAGAGCGTCATCGGCGACATCGGCGTCGATGCGGTGAAGATCGGCATGATCGGATCGGCGGAGACGGCGGTGGCGGTGGCGGAGCGGCTGGCCTCGCTGGAGGGCGTGCCGGTCGTCTTCGACCCGGTCATGGTCGCGACCAGCGGATCGGTGCTGGCGGATGGGGCCACCATTGCAGCCTTCGAAAGGCTGATGGCGCTCTCTACGCTGGTGACGCCCAATATTCCTGAGTTGGAAGCGCTGGGCGGGGAGGAGATTGCGGCCCGCTTCGCCACCCATGTGCTGGCCAAGGGCGGCCATGGCGAAGGGCCGATGCTGACCGACCGGCTGATCGGGCCGGGGGACTTGCGCAAGGCGTGGAGCGATGCGCGGATCGACACGCCGCACACCCATGGCACCGGTTGCACCTTGGCCAGCGCGATCGCGACCGGGCTGGGGCAGGGGCTGGGCCTGGTCGACGCCATCGAACGTGGGCGCACATATGTGCGGGCGGCGCTCGCCCTCGCGCCGGGCCTGGGGCACGGGCATGGGCCGATGGGCGCGCCCTTCGGATTTCACGACCATGCCTGATTTCGCCCATGAACTGCTGCACCATCCGGGGCTGGTCGCCGGAGTGGACGAGGCGGGGCGCGGGCCGCTGGCGGGACCGGTCGTGGCGGCGGCGGTGATCTTGCGGCAGGAGGACTGCCCCGAAGGCCTTAACGACAGCAAGCAATTGAGCGCCGCCCGCCGCGCCGTGCTGGAGGGGGAGATCAAGGCGCGGGCGCTGTGTTGGGGGCTGGGCGTCGCTTCGGTCGAGGAGATTGACAGCATCAACATCCTCTGGGCGACGATGCTGGCGATGACGCGGGCGGTGGAGGCTCTGGCCCATGATTGCGCGCATGTGCTGGTGGACGGCAATCGCTGCCCGCAATGGCGCTGGGCGTCGAGCGCGATCGTCGAGGGGGACGCCAAATGTCTTTCCATCGCGGCGGCCTCCATTCTCGCCAAGGAAGCGCGGGACCGGATGATGATAGAGGCGGCGGCGGCGCACCCCCATTATGGCTGGGAAAGCAACAAGGGCTATGGCAGCGCAAAGCATCTCGCGGCGTTGAGGGAGTATGGGCCGACGCCGCTGCATCGCAGGAGCTTTGCGCCGGTCGCGCAACTGAGCCTGTTGTAGGATCGTATCGATCCGGGGGCTGGCGTTGGCGCGTCTTATGGTTAAGAAAGGGTGAATGCGCACCTTTCTGACCAGGATGCTTTTACCGCTGCTGTGCGTGATCGCCCTGCCGGCCGCGGCGCAGGAGCCGGTGGCGGCGGGCGGCTATCGCTGGCTGGAGGAAGGCCCCTTTGCCGGGCCGCTCTATCTGGTGATCAGCATCGATCGGCAGATGGCGCATGTCTATGACGGTGACCGGCTGGTGGGGATCGCTAGCGTGTCGACGGGCATGAAGGGGCATCGCACGCCGACCGGAGAGTTTCCGGTGCTTCAAAAGCGCGAATGGCATCGGTCGAACCTCTATTCCAATGCGCCCATGCCCTTCATGCAGCGGCTGACCTGGGATGGGATAGCGCTGCATGCGGGCCATAATCCGGGCTATCCGGCGAGCCACGGTTGCATTCGCCTTCCCCACGCCTTTGCGCGCAGGCTGTTCGAGATGACGCAGGTCGGGACTTTGGTCAGCGTGACGTCGGACCGATTGAGTCCGGTGCTGATGGTGGATGCGCTGGTGGTGGGCGATCCGGGCAGCGCCGTCGTCACGTTCGCGCCGCCTTCCCCTCCGCCATCCGCGCCGCCAGCCGCGCCGTCGGTCAAGCCGGTCATGTTGGCGCAGCGCGACGAGCCGCCGATGCCGATGCTGGAGGTCGATCCGGGGATTTTCCGGCTGCGGTTGATGCGGCGATAGGGCGGCGAGTTCGGTTCGAACCCGTCGCCCCAAGATACCCCGCAGCCCGGATGATCAGGCCGCTTCGGCGCTTTCCTCCGCAGCGGGCAGGCGGATGAGATAATCGAAGGCGGAGAGCGCCGCCGTCGATCCGGCGCCGCAAGCGATCACGATCTGCTTGTAGGGCACGGTGGTGCAGTCGCCTGCCGCGAAGATGCCGGGTTGGCTGGTTTCGCCGCGCGCGTCTATCTCTATCTCGCCGCGTGGGGAGAGGGCGATGCTGTCCTTCAGCCATTCGGTGTTGGGGACAAGGCCGATCTGGACGAAAATGCCCTCCAGTTCGACATCATGTTCCGTGTCGCTGCTGCGGTCCTTGTAGCTGAGGCCCGTCACCTTCTCGCCATTGCCGTCAACCCTGGTGGTGAGGGCAGAGGTGATGATCTTCACGTTCGGCAGGCTGGCGAGCTTGCGCTGCAACACGGCGTCGGCGCGGAGTTGGCTGTCGAACTCGATCAGCGTCACATGGGCGACGATGCCGGCCAGGTCGATGGCCGCCTCCACGCCGCTATTGCCGCCGCCGATCACCGCCACGCGCTTGCCCTTGAAGAGGGGGCCGTCGCAATGCGGGCAATAGGCGACCCCCTTGTTGCGATATTCCTCTTCGCCCGGCACGCCCATCTGCCGCCAGCGCGCGCCGGTGGAGAGGATGACGGTGCGGCCCTTCAGCGAAGCGCCGTTTTCCAGCACGACTTCGTGATAGCCGCCCTCGGTCCGGGCCGGGATCAGCCTGGCGGCCTTTTGCAGGTTCATGATCTCGACATCATAATCCTTCACATGCGCTTCCAGCGCGGTGGCGAATTTGGGGCCTTCGGTGCGGCTGACGGAGATGAAATTCTCGATATCCATGGTATCGAGCACCTGGCCGCCGAAGCGCTCCGCCGCGATGCCGGTGCGGATGCCCTTGCGCGCCGCATAGATGGCCGCCGCCGCGCCTGCGGGTCCGCCGCCGACGATCAGCACCTCGAACGGATCCTGGCGCTGGATTTTCTCGGCGGCGCGGGTGGCGGCGCCGCTGTCGATCCTGGCGACGATCTGTTCCAGTTCCATCCGGCCGCTGGCGAACGGCTCTCCGTTCAGGAAGACGGTGGGAACGGCCATGACCTTGCGGGCGTCGACCTCCTCCTGGAACAGCGCGCCGTCGATGGCGGTGTGGCTGATGCGCGGGTTGAGGACGGCCATCAGGTTCAGCGCCTGCACCACATCGGGGCAGTTCTGGCAGGAAAGCGAGAAATAGGTTTCGAAGGCGAAATCGCCGTCAATATCCTTGATCTGCTGAATCAGATCCTGCGCCGCCTTGGAGGGATGGCCGCCGACCTGGAGCAAAGCGAGCACCAGCGAGGTGAATTCGTGGCCCATGGGCAGGCCGGCGAAGGTGACGCCGATGTCCGTGCCGACGCGGCGGATCATGAAGCTGGGGACGCGCTTGCCGGCGCCGTTCACCACGGACACCTTGTCCGACAGTTCGGCGATCTCGTCCAGCAGGGTCTTGAGTTCCCGGCTCTTCGCGCCGTCATTCAGCGACGCGACCAGCTCGATCGGCTGGGTGATGTTCGCCATATAGGCCTTTAGCTGGCCCTTGAGATTTGCGTCCAACATATTGGTCTCCATAAGGCGCAATCGCACCGATCCAGGGCATAACGGTCCGCTGGCCGGGATGGCCCGGCATTTTGCGGAAAATTCACGGGTCGGTGTAATCTTGCTCCTGCCGTTGCGGGAGCGGCTTGCATAGTAACGGCCCCGCCGGGCCGGGGAGTAGCTCGACCCGGCCCGGCGAAGGCTAGTCTAGCTTAGATCTTGCCGACGAGGTCGAGCGACGGCGCCAGCGTGGCTTCGCCTTCTTCCCACTTGGCCGGGCAGACTTCGCCGGGATTGGCGGCGACATATTGCGCGGCCTTCACCTTGCGAAGCAGTTCGGTCGCGTTGCGGCCGACGCCTTCCGACGTGATTTCCATGAACTGGATCACGCCTTCGGGATCGACCAGGAAGGTCGCGCGGTCGGCCAGGCCGACGCCCGGGCGCATCACGTCGAAATTATTGGTGATCTGGCCCGACTGGTCGCCCAGCATGAAATAGTTGATCTTGCCGATGGCCGGCGAGGTGTCGTGCCAGGCCTTGTGGCTGAAATGGGTGTCGGTCGATACTGAATAGACTTCGACGCCCAGCTTCTGGAGCGTCGGGTAGATGTCAGCCAGATCCTCCAGCTCCGTCGGGCAAACGAAGGTGAAATCGGCGGGGTAGAAGAAGAAGACGGCCCATTTGCCCTTCACATCGGCGTCGGTGACGTCGACGAACTTGCCCTGCTTGTAGGCGGTGGCGGTGAACGGCTTGATGGTCGTGTTGATAAGAGCCATGGGCTTTCCAGTTCCTTTTCAGGGGTTTTGCTGTTGCCCGACCCATGTAGGGAATGCGCATGGGGGCGTGAAATTGGTTTTCTTGGCCAAGTTGATTGATAAAAGCGATCAGCGATCGGTTTATTGATCGATAAGGCCGCTTCTGGGCTTGTGCAGGACGTAGTTCATCCCTTCCTCGATCATGCCCAACGCTTCTTCGATGGTGAAGGTGGACGAATCGAGGCAGAGTTCCAGCCACAGGCCGTCGATCAGCGCCGTAAGGGCGATGGCCGCGACGCGCGCATCCGGGCGCGGAATCTGGGGGGCGGCTTCGCGCAGCAGCACCTCCATCCGTTCGCGCCCGCCGCCATAGGTTTCGGCATGGGTCGCTGCGATTTCCGGATTGGTCTTGTTGAGGCTCCAGAAGGAAATCCAGGTCGCGAGCAGATTGGGGTCCAGCACCGGCGGCTGGAAATTGGAGAGCAGATAGGCCCAGAGGCGGTCGCGCGGATCGGGTCCCGCCTCTGCCACGGCGCGTTCCATGGCGGCGGAGACTTTCTCCCCGACATCGCGGTAGGTGGCCAGGATCAGCGCGTCCACGCCGTCGAAATAATGGGTCAGCAAGCCCGCCGAGACGCCCGCATAGGCGCAGATTGCGCGGACGGATGTGCCTCCCACGCCCTTTTCCGCCAGGCAGCGCGCTGTCGCCTCGATCAGGGCCTGACGCCGGACATCCGCGGATTCGCGGACAAATCGCGCCCTTTCGGGGCGCCCCTCAACCTTTTGATCCATCTCTTTTTCCCCGCCCATGATCCTGCTCCCTGCCGAAACCGCTGGCAAGCGGCCCCGTCCCTTTTCAGGAAAATGGATCGAACACAGGCGTTCAGCCGTTTATGGGGCCAATTGCAAGGGTAAAGATGCATGAAATGTCCTGATCCGGGCCGCATATTCCTGCCGGTGATGCTGGCTGTCGCGCTGACGTCAGGTTGCGCGAAGGGCGTTGACCAGGGGGCGGCGGCGAACGACGCCGCGCCGGCGCCGAAGGTGGAGGCGATCGAAGAACCCGATGCGGTCGGTGCCGGAGCGGAGGAGGCGGGCGGCCTGCCTACCGATGACTGGGTGGGGCGGTGGAATGGACCGGAGGGGCTTTTCCTCGACATCCAACCCTCGCCTGGCGGCCAACGGGGCCATTATGCCATTGCGAACCGCGATAATCTCGACCGGCAGGGCGACTATGCCGGGGTGGCGGAAGGGACGGCGATTGGCTTCGTGCGCTACGGAAAGCAATTGCGGATCCGGCCGGGCAAGGGAGCGGAGACGGGCTTCAAATATCTGACGGACAGGCAGGATTGTCTGATCGTCATACCGGGACGGGAGGGCTACTGCCGGTAGCGTTCAGGAACCCCTCCGGCGGCTTGCGCATTTATGCTGTGGGTGGCGCGAAAATGAGGAGGACTCGCATGGCGGATTATCAAGAGCGCCCGACAACGACCACGGTCATCGAAAAGCGCGGTGGCGGCGGCACCATGATAGCTGTGCTGTTGCTGGTCGTGGTGGTGGCGATCGCCGCCTTCTTCCTGATCAGCAGTCAAACGCGCAAGGACAGCGCAGTGGAAGGCGCCGCGACGCAGGTCGGACAGGCCGCGAGCGATGTGGGTGAAGCGGCCAAGGATGCGGCGGGAGCCGTGAAGGAGCAGCCGGCGAATTAGGGCCGGGACGGTAGCCTGTTTCGGGCTGAATCTCAGATGCATAGCAAAAGGGCGCCCCTATCAAGGGACGCCCTTTTGCTTTGGTCTGCCGTTATCGGCTCAACCCAAAGTTCGTCAGCCTTCCACCTTCGCATGCTTGGGGGCGGCTTCGTTGAGGATGCGCAGGATTTTCTTGAGCGCGCTCGGTTCGTCCGTTTCCTCCATCGCCGCGAGTTCGCGCGCGAGGCGGCTGGACGCGGCTTCGAAGATCTGACGTTCGGAATAGCTTTGTTCCGGCTGGTCGTCGGCGCGGAACAGGTCGCGGGTCACTTCGGCGATCGACACCAGGTCGCCCGAATTGATCTTCGCTTCATATTCCTGGGCGCGGCGCGACCACATGGTGCGCTTCACCTTGGGCTTGCCCTTCAGCGTCTCGACCGCTTCCTCCAGCGTCTTGTTGGAGGACAGCTTGCGCATGCCGACGCCCTCGGCCTTGTTCGTGGGCACGCGGAGCGTCATGCGCTCCTTTTCGAAGCGGAGCACATAAAGCTCCAACTCCATGCCCGCAATCTGCTCCTTCTGAAGCTCTATGACGCGGCCAACGCCGTGCTTGGGGTAAACAACATAATCACCTACGTCAAAGGACAGCGCCTTGGCAGCCATTTGAAACCTTTCCATTATTCCGGGAGGAGCGGTGGCGTTCGCTTTGCAAGTGCGAACAGGTGCACGAGCCGAGGGGATGCGGCGCCACCATCAAGTCATCAGGCATTTGTCTCCGTAGCGGACGCGACCATGTCCACCTGTTGGCGACTATTTAGCAGATTCGTAACAAAATTGCCACCCCTGGACACAAAATCCGGGAGTGAGCCTGCAAATTAAACGCAACAGCTTGTTTGAAGCAGCGTCAGGCCGATCTCATGCGGCGCTGCGGCGCGGCAGATCAGCTGCCGGCGCCAGGCTCCGGCGAGAAGAACTGCTCCAGCTTGTTTTCGATGCCCTTCATGGCGTCGGCATCGGCGGGCGCATCGCCCTTGACGGTGATGTTCGGCCATTCGGCGGAGAATTTCGTATTGAGTTCCAGCCATTTTTCCAGGCCGTTCTCAGTATCCGGCAGGATCGCTTCGGCGGGGCATTCCGGCTCGCACACGCCGCAGTCGATGCACTCGTTCGGGTTGATGACCAACATATTCTCACCCTCGTAGAAACAGTCCACGGGGCAAACCTCGACGCAATCCATATATTTGCAGCGGATGCAGTTATCGGTCACGACGTAGGTCATGGGTCAGCACTCTTGGTATTGGGACAATCGGCGCCCTGCTATGCGCGGTCGCAGCGAAGGTCAATGAGGATATTGTTAAGTCAAGGGTAGCGGGGCTTGGCCTGGCCTTTTTTCCGTCAGGCGCCGACCGTCAGTTCCTCGTAGCAGGATTGGGCTTCGGGTGCGGGGCCTCTGCGTCCGGGCAGTTGAAGGATGCGAACGACACGGACGCCGCTGGGGTGGGGGAAGGTGATGAGATCGCCCGCCCGCACCGGGGAATGCGAGCGTTCGATGCGGCGGCCGTTGAGGCGGATATGTCCGTCCTCCGCCATTTTCTGAGCGTCCGAGCGGCTCTTCGCGAGGCGCGCGAACCAGAGGAATTTGTCGATGCGCAGGCTTGGCCCGTGGGCCGACACCATGCCCGCGTCAGCCATTGCGGCCCAGAAGTTCGGCAAGACCCGCAAAAGCATGGTTGCCGGTGGGGGCCGGGCCGGACGAGGCGGCCGGGCGGGGTGCACGGTCGCCACGTGACTTGCCCTGGGGCTTGCCTGCCGCAGCGGGGCCGCGCTTGTCGCCCCGCTGCTGCTGCTGCTGGGGAGGGCGGGGCTTCTGGCGGCCGCGGAATACCCAGTTGGGGCCGCCTTCCTCAGGCGCTTCCACAGGGCGGAAACCGGCGAGGCGCATCAGTTGCAGAAACGCTTCTTCCGACAGGCCCAGCGATACGATCTGCGGGCTTTGCGCGGTGAAGGCCTCATTCTTGGCGATGGCTTCATGGGCGGTGCGGGCCATGCGTTCGGCCATGTCGATGCGCAGCATCTGTTCGCCGAAACCACGGAAACCGGCGATGCGGGCGCCCATCTGCTCGAACTTTTCGCCCGCCGGGATCAGGGTAAGGCCGGGGCCGGGAAGCGGCAGGCAGGGCTTGGCCAGGCGGGCGGCCAGCAGGGCGGCGCGCCAGCGGGCGGAGCCGGGCTTGAGCAGGCCGGGATGGTAGATGTCGAGGACGCCGATATCGATCCCGGCGCGGCGCAGCAGGTGCCGCTGGTCCTTGTCGAGATGGCCGAGCGCCGAATCGAGATCGGTGCGCGCGATCACGCCGCCTGCATCGGCCAGTTGGGCGAAGACGGCGCGGACGACTGCCGGCACCTCGGGATCGGACGAACTGGCCGCCATCTTGGTAAGGGGCAGGAGGTGCTTTTCCTTCTGCGCGTCCATCCATGTGGTGAGGCGGGTCGCGACCTGCTTCTGCACATCCTGGCCCAGGGCAAGGAGGGCACGATCCAGGCGGATTTCGGGGGTCAGCAGCGTGGGGCCGCCATGCAGCGTGGCCACCGCCTCCCCCTTCCAGCTTATGCCGGGGGCCTGTCCTGCTTCGTCCATGAGCGCGAAATCAGCATCGGGTGCGCCCAGTAATTCTTCAGCCTTCACTCGCAATATCCTTCCAAGGCGCCGTTCAGCGGCTGCCAGCAGCATCTTCCTGTCCTGATGCCGGGTAGCGGGATCGACCGAGAAACGAAATCCGTCAAGTCGCCCGATCGTCTCGCCATCCACGCAGACTGTCCCATCCGGCTCTATTTCCACCGGCAGATTGGCCGCACTCTGGCCGATATCCCTTAGCAGAACCGTGGTGCGCCGGTCCACGAAACGCTGCGTCAGCGCGGCGTGGAGCGCGTCGGAGAGCTTTTCCTCCAGCGCGCGGGTGCGTTCGGCCATTTCCGCCGGATGCGCGAGCCAGTCGGCGCGATGGGCGATGTAGGACCATGTGCGCGCCGCGGCGATGCGGCCTGAAAGCGTGTCGATGTCGCCCTGGATAGAATCGAGTCGCGAAATCTGCTGGGCGAGCCAGTCGCGGGGAATGTGGCCGGTCCCCTCGGAAAGGAAGCGCCAGATGCGGCTGACGGTGCGGGCGTGATGTTCGGCGCCGAGCTTCTGGAAATCGGGCAAGCCGCAGGCGGCCCAGAGGCGTTCGACCTGATTCTTGCCCCTGGCGCGTTCGATGACCAGCGGGTCGTCGGACATACGTTTAAGGACGGCGAGGTCGACCGCTTCGGGGGCGGGGCGCAGTTCGGGCCGTTCGGGTTTCTGTTCCAGGTCGAAGAGGAGATGGTCCAGCCGGTCGGTGCGCGGGGTGCCGTCGCGCCAGAAAAGCTGTTCGACCGGGGGGAAGCGGTGGGCCTCTATGGCTTCGATTTCTTCGGGGGTGAAGGCGGCGTCGCCCTCTTCATGGCCCAGGCTGCCGAAGGTGCCGTCCTTGTGATGGCGGCCGGCGCGACCGGCGATCTGGGCCATTTCGCTGACGGTCAGGCGGCGGGCGCGGCGGCCATCGAACTTGCGCAGCGATGCGAAGGCGACATGGGCGACGTCCAGATTGAGGCCCATGCCGATCGCGTCGGTGGCGACCAGATAGTCGACCTCTCCGTTCAGGAACATCTGCACCTGCGCGTTGCGAGTGCGGGGGGAAAGCGCGCCCATCACCACCGCCGCGCCACCCCGGAATCGGCGGAGCATTTCGGCCACGGCATAGACCTCCTCGGCGGAGAAGGCGACGATCGCGGAGCGCTTGGGCAGGCGGGAGAGCTTTTTCGCGCCTGCATAGCTGAGGGTGGAGAAGCGCGGGCGGCCGATGATCTCCGCGTCGGGGACGATCGTCTTCACCAGGCGGCTGATGCTGGCGGAGCCGAGGATCATGGTTTCCTCACGACCCCGTGCGCGCAGCAGGCGGTCGGTGAAGATATGGCCGCGCTCAGGATCAGCGCCGAGTTGGGCTTCGTCCAGACCGACGAAAGCGTAGTCGCCATCGACCGGCATCGATTCCGCCGTGCATAGGAAATAGCGGGCGCCGGGCGGCAGGATTTTCTCTTCGCCGGTGATGAGGGCCACCTGGTTCGCGCCCTTCATGCCGACCACCCGGTCATAGACCTCCCGCGCCAGCAGGCGCAGCGGGAAGCCCATCATGCCAGAGCTATGCCCGCACATGCGTTCGACCGCGAGGTGGGTCTTGCCGGTGTTGGTGGGGCCCAGAACGGCGGTGATGGGCGAGCGGGCGAATAGGGCCATGACCCCTGTTATGTCGGGCATGGCGGGAACAAGGGCAAGGGGAAAGGCCTGGGAAATCGGCGCGATGCCCCAATTCGGGCCGCCGGTCCGCGAAGCGGCACGTGTGGCCGCAGAAAAAGGGTTAAAAAAGCCGTCTTTATTTGACTTTAACCCTATGCCTTTACAGGATCGTGGCTGAACGCGCGGCGGGGGTCGTGGCGTATATTGCCCTGGGGGCCTGTTTTACCGTGTTTCATGGCAGTCAGATCAACGCCCAGCAGGGGGGCGCCGCCGCGTCTTTGTGGCTGACTGACGCCGTTCGCGATGCGGACCGCAATGCAGGCGCTCCCGATGACTGGCGCGGCTGGCGCGAGAAGCTGCGCGACTGGGCCGAGGATGTGGAACTGGTTCCCGACCTGGGCCAGCGGGTGGGCAGTTTCACCTGGTTCCGGGGCCTGGCGACCTGTTTCGGGCTGTGCGCGGCGGCGCTGTATCTGTCGCCGGGTTTCCAAGCTCTGCCGGGCGAACCGCAGCCTTTGATGGCATCCAGACAGTTTGACGAAGTGCGCAGCCAGATGATCACGCCGCTCGCCATGGGGGCGGACAGCGGGCGGCGCATGGGGCCGACGGATGCGGTGCAACCGCTGCGCGAGACGCCGGAGCGGCCGCAGATCGAGTTGCGCGCGCAAATTGGGGGCAGCGATTCTCTGGGCCGGGCGCTGGCGCGGGCCGGGGTGAGCAGCGGCGATGTGGCGACGGTGATGAGCCTTGTGGCGGGAGATGTCCGTGCGGGCATGAAGCCGGGGACGCCGCTGGACATCATGCTGGGCCGCCGGGCGAGTCGGGATATGCCGCGTCCGCTGGACAAGCTGGCGTTCCGGGCGCGGCTGGACCTGGGGATAGAGGTTTCGCGGGCCGATGGAGTGTTGCAGGTGCAGCGGACCGCCATCCATGTCGACAACACGCCGCTCCGCATCCAGGGCGTGGTGGGCGAGAGCCTGTATCATTCGGCGCGGGCCGCGGGGGCGCCGCCCAAGGCGATCCAGAGCTTCCTGCGCGTGGTGGCGCGGCAGATCGATCTGGGATCGATCTCGGCGGGCGATCGCTATGACATGGTGACCGAATATCATCGCGCCGACACGGGCGATGTCGAGGTGGGCGACCTGTTGTTCGCCGGGCTGCACCGGGCCAGCGGGCGCGGCATCGACATGCTGAAATGGAACAGCGACGGGCGGACCCAATGGTTCGAGGCGTCGGGCGTGGGCCAGCGGCGGGGCGTGCTGTCCGCGCCGGTCGCAGGGCGGATGTCGTCCAGCTTCGGCATGCGACGGCACCCGATATTGGGCTACAGCCGGATGCATGCGGGGATCGACTTTGCTGCCCACTATGGATCGCCCATCTATGCGGCGACCGACGGCGTGGTGTCCTATGCCGGGCGGCATGGCGGGCATGGCAATTATGTGCGGCTGGAGCATGGCAACGGCCTTTCCACCGGCTATGCGCATATGAGCCGGATCGCGGCGGGGCCGGGCCAGCGCGTGCGGCAGGGGCAGGTGATCGGCTATGTCGGATCGACGGGGCTGTCGACCGGACCGCATCTGCATTATGAACTGTATCGCAATGGGCGGACAATCAATCCGCTGTCGGTTCGCTTCACGACCACGGCGCAACTGGCCGGGCGGGAACTGGCGGCTTTCCGGGCGCGGCTGGTGCAGTTGAAGAGCCTGCGGGTGGGCTTGCCCGTGCAGGTGGCGCAAAGGCAGCAGGCGGGCAGCGTGGGACCGGCGGCTTCCGGGAAATAGCTTTTCGTGGGTGGAAGGCTCGGCTAACGGGCGGACATGACCGTAGCCGCTTCCGATATCACCGCAATTTTGCTGGCCGGGTCGCGGCCCATCCCTGATCCGCTGGCCGTGGCGGCGGGCGTGGCCGCAAAGCCGCTCGTGCCGGTGGCGGGCGAGCCGATGATCAATTATCCGGCGCGGGCCTTGCTGGCGCATCCGGCGATCGGGCGGGTGATCGTGCTGACGCAGGCGCCGGAACTGTTCGCCGCCGATCCGGCTACCGCCTGGCTGGCCGATCATCCCAAGGTGCGATTCGAAACAAGCGGGGGCGGAATCGCATCCTCGCTGATGGCGCTGCTGGACCGGGCGGAATTTCCCTTTCCGCTGCTGATGACCACGGCGGACCATGTGCTGCTGGATGGGGCGATGCTCGACCAGATGGTGCGGGAGGCTGGCGGCGCAGACATTGCCGTGGCGATGGTGGAGCGGGCGACGTTGCTGGCGCGCTATCCGGGGTCGCGGCGGACCTGGCTGAAGTTTCGCGACGGCTGGTGGTCGGGGGCGAATATCTTCTGGTTCGGGAGCGGCAAGGCGCGGCCCGTCATCGCGCTCTGGCAGGAGGTCGAGCAGGACCGAAAGAAGGGGTGGAAGATATTGTCCGCCTTCGGGCCGTTGGTTCTGCTGGGGGCGATGCTGCGGATTTCGACCTTGCGGGGCGGGATTGCGCGGGTTGGGCGGCGGTTCGGGCTGGCTGCGCGGCTGGTGGGGATGGAGCAGGCGGAGGCCTGTATCGATGCGGACAAGCCCGACGATGTGGTGCTGATCGAGGCGATTTTGGCGGGCGCAGCCGAATAGAGTTTGCGTGTTCCTGGGGAGGCAGGAGCGGGCACTCTTCCTTAATAGCCGTCCAGATCTTCCAGCGCCGTGAAGCGCTGCGACCACAGCGCGCCGTACACCGCCATCCATTGCACCACCGGGGCGAGGCCCTTGGCGCGGGCGGTGTAGTAGGTTTCGCGGCCTGCACGGCGGGCCGTCACGAGGCTGGCGCGTTTCAGCTTGCCGAGGTGGCGGGACACCATGGGTTGCGATACGCCGGAAATGGCGGTCAGCGCGTGGACGCTCTGTTCGCCTTCGCGTACCAGATATTCGAGCAGCGCCCGCCGGGTGCCATCGGACAGGGCCTTGAAAAGTTCGTCGCAGGAGGCCGAACGATCCCCCCTCAAAATATGTTCTGTCATCACCTTTTCATAATCAAATGGTTATGAAAAGGTCAAGCGGAAGCCCGATTTTGCCGTTCCGAGCGGCGTTAACCAAAAAAACTTTTTGGCCCTTTCCCGCTGAGTCTTTTGCGTCACACTAGCCGATCTTGAGTCTTTCGAGTCGCGTTCGACTCAATATCTAGTGGCTACCCGGTTCGTTCTCCGCAATGTTAACCATTATGTGAGGCCCCAACCCTAAGTCGCTGATCTTGACGGCTGACTCCCGAGGACTCATCGCTGGACCTCAGAAGGAAACGGGGGTCACTAATGGGTGTCATGGAACGCGTCGCGCCGCGGCGGAAAAAGGCGGTTGCGTCAGTCGAGATCGAGGCCGATCGCCTGCTGCGCGGCGACTGCATCGAAGAGATGGCGAAGCTGCCCGACGCCTGCATCGACATGATCTTTGCCGATCCGCCCTACAATCTCCAGCTTGGCGGCGACCTGTTCCGGCCCGAAGGTGGCCGGGTGGACGCGGTCGACAACGACTGGGACAAGTTCGATACGCTGGGCAGCTATGACCGCTTCACCAAGGCCTGGCTGCGCGAGGCGCGCCGCATCTTGAAGCCCAACGGCTCGATCTGGGTGATCGGCAGCTATCACAATATCTTCCGCGTCGGCACGGCGTTGCAGGACGAGGGCTTCTGGATTCTGAACGACATCGTCTGGCGCAAGTCCAACCCCATGCCCAATTTCAAGGGCACGCGCTTCACCAATGCGCATGAGACGCTGATCTGGGCGAGCCAGGGCGAGGACGCGAAATATACGTTCAACTACAAGGCGATGAAGACGCTCAACGACGAGTTGCAGATGCGTTCCGACTGGGTGCTGCCGATCTGTGGCGGGCAGGAGCGGTTGAAGCGCAACGGCACCAAGGCGCACCCGACGCAAAAGCCCGAGGCGTTGCTTTATCGCGTGCTGCTGGCCTGCACCAAGCCGGGCGACGTGGTGCTCGATCCCTTCTTCGGCACTGGCACCACGGGCGCGGTGGCGAAGCGCCTGGGGCGCAAGTGGATCGGCATCGAGCGCGAGGACGATTATATCGAGGTGGCGCTGGAGCGGATCGAGGCGGCCCTGCCGCTGGACGAAAGCGCGCTCACCATCATGCAGACGGCGCGGCAGCAGCCCAAGGTCGCTTTCGGCACGCTGGTCGAGACGGGCTATTTGCAGCCGGGGGCGGTGCTGACGGACAGCAAGCGGCGCTGGCAGGCGGTGGTGCGGGCGGACGGATCGCTCAGCGTCGGGGCGGATACGGGGTCCATCCACAAGATGGGGGCCACGCTCCAGGGCGCGCCGAGCTGCAATGGATGGACCTTCTGGCATTGCGAGATCGATGGGGCGCTGAAGCCGATCGACGCTCTGCGGCAGACATATCTGCTGGCGAACGAGCCGTAAACGGCGCGGTGTTCCTGCCTTTCGCAGGAGCATGCCATCGCGCTAAGGGAAGCCTCCCGATCCGATCGAAGGACATGGCAATGCTTTCCCAGATCCCCGCCGACGCCCGGCTTTACCTGCGCCCCACATGGTTCGTGCCTTCGCCCATCGGCCTGCCGGAGGGGTCGGCGGCGCGGATGGGCAACGGGTTGATCTGGTTTCAGGGCTATGAACTGACTGCGCGGAAGGGCGGGCAGCGGGTGGCGCGGGTGACGGTGCCGGTTGGTGAGTTCGCCGATGCGGTGGCGCGCTTGCCCGATCCCCTGGCGGAGCGGGCGCAGCGCCTTGCCGCCAATATCTCGGCGCAGCGTCCGCCTTTGGTGCTGGATGGGCGGACGATCCGCTTCGACGCGCCGCAGGTGATGGCGATCCTGAACATCACGCCCGACAGCTTTTCCGACGGCGGCAAGCATATGGACGATCCCCAGGCGGCGGTGGATGCGGGCTTCGCCATGGCGGCGGCGGGGGCGGCCTTGATCGATGTGGGCGGCGAATCGACCCGGCCCAAGGCGCCGAAGCTGTGGGAGGGGGATGAGATCGCCCGCGTCGTCCCGGTGATCGAGAAGCTGGCGACTGCGGGAATTCCCATATCCATCGACACGCGCAAGGCGGCGGTGATGGAGGCGGCGCTAGCGGCCGGCGCGGCTGTCGTCAACGATGTGAGCGCGCTGTTGCACGATCCACGGGCGATGGAGGTGGTGGTCGGGGCAGGATGCCCGGTGATCCTGATGCATGCGCCCTCGGCGGGGGACGATCCGCACGCAAATTCGGGCGGCTATGGCGATGTCGTGGCCGATGTCTTCGATATGCTGGAGGCGCGGGTCGAGGCTTGCCTGGCGGCGGGCGTGGCGCGGGAGAAGATCATGGTCGATCCGGGATTGGGCTTCGGCAAGTCGCTTGGCGACAATCTGGCGCTGGTGAATGGGTTGGCGGTGTTCCAGGGGCTGGGCGTGCCGCTGCTGTTCGCCGGGAGCCGGAAGCGGTTGATCGGGGCTTTGTCCAATGAGGCGCCCGCGGCGGAAAGGCTGGGCGGGTCGGTCGGCCTGGCCTTCCGCGCAGTGGAACTGGGCGCGCAGATGGTGCGGGTGCATGACGTCAAGGAAAGCGTGCAGGCGCTGCATCTGTGGCGCGGGCTGGCGGACGCGGGGTTGAGCGCGGTTTGAAGGCTTGCGGCGGAGGGAATGACGGAAATCCACTCCAAACGGGCGCTATTTCCGGAAACTCTCCGCTGCGGCGCAGGCTAACTGATCGGCGCGCTCATTCTCCGGATGGCCGGCGTGGCCCTTGACCCATTGCCATGTCACCTGGTGGCGAGCGGCGGCCTTCACCAACAGTTGCCAGAGTTCGGCATTCTTCACCGGCTTCCTGTCCGCCGTCTTCCAGCCGTTCTTCTGCCAGCCGAAGACCCATTTGGTGATGCCGTCCATCACATATTTGCTGTCGGTGTAGAGCGTCACCCGGCACGGCCGCTTGAGCGTCTCCAGCGCCTGCACCGCCGCCATCATTTCCATGCGGTTGTTGGTGGTCTGCGCCTCTCCGCCGGAGATGTCCTTTTCCTGGCTCCCGAAACGCAGCACTGCGCCCCAGCCGCCGGGGCCGGGATTGCCCTTGCACGCGCCGTCGGTGAATATCTCGACCTCCGGAAGTTCGCTCATGCGCCGAGCAGCACCGCGGGGTCGGCGCTGGTGTAGAAATCGAGGCGGCGCAGATAGGCGAGCGGATCCTTGCGCGTCACCAGCGCATCGGCGGGGGTATTGATCCAGTCATAGGCCCGCGTCAGCAGGAAGCGCACCGCCGCGCCCCGGCAAAGGATCGGGAATGCGGCGCTTTCGGATTCGGTCAAGCCGTGGGTCGCGGCATAGCCTGCGCCAAGGGCTGCGGCCCGTTCCGCGAACCAGGTCGCGCCGTCGCTGCTGAAGCACCAGGCGCTGTGGGTGACGGCCAGGTCATAGGCGCGGATGTCGGTGCAACTGAAATAGAAGTCGATCAGGCCCGTCACCTCATCGCCCAGCATTAGCACATTGTCGGGGAAGAGGTCGGCATGGATCACCGACCGGGGCAGGTCGGCGGGCCAGTGGGCATCGAGGAAGGCCAGTTCCTGCGCCACGCGCGCGCCCAGGCCGGGGGCGATCCGGTCGAAATCCGCGCCGCATCTGGCAGCCAGTTCATGCCAGCCGGGCAGATCGAGGGCATTGCGCCGGGTGCCGGTGAAGCCCTCGGCCGCGCGGTGCATCTCGCCCAACGCCGCGCCCGCTGCTTGGGTCTGGGCGACGGTCGGTTCGGTGACGGAAATGCCGGTCAGGAATTCGATCAGGCAGGCCGGGCGACCGGCTAGCTGCTGGAGTCGCCTACCCTCCCGATCCGCGATGAAGCGGGGGACGCGGCAGCCGCGCGCGCCCAGATGGTCGAGCAGATCCATGAAGAAGGGCAGGTCCGCCTCATTCACCCGCTTTTCGTAGAGGGTGAGGATATAGCGGTGGCCCCCGCCGGAGGCCGAGGCGCCGTCAGGACCGGTGGTTTCCAGCAGGTAGTTGCTGTTTTCCACACCCTCCGCAATGCCCTTGGCGGATACGAGGCGGCCGGCATCGTAGCGGGTGAGGAAGGCGTCGATTTCCTCCGCGGGAACCTGGGTATAGACGGCCATGGAATTACGCGGCCTCCAGACCGCGAGGGAGCTTGAAGGAGATGTTTTCGCGGGCGGTTTCCACCTGCTCTTCCGTCACGTCGAAGCGTTCGCCGATCCGGTCCACGACCTCGCGCACCAAAATTTCGGGCGCGGAGGCGCCTGCGGTGAGGCCAAGGGTGCCCACGCCCTCCAGCCATGCGAAATCGATATCGTCGGCGCGCTGGATCAGGCGGGCAGGGGTGCCTTCGCGCTCCGCCACTTCGACCAGCCGAAGGGAATTGGAACTGTTGGGCGCGCCGATCACATAAACGGCGTCGCATTGCCCGGCGATGGCCTTGACCGCCGCCTGCCGGTTGGAGGTGGCGTAGCAGATATCCTCGCCCAAGGGGGCGTGGATGGTCGGAAAGCGGCGCTGGAGCGTCGCGACGATGGCGGCGGTGTCGTCGACCGAGAGCGTCGTTTGGGTCAGGAAAGCGAGATTGTCGGGGTCTGCAGGCGTGAAGCTTTCGGCATCCTCCACAGTCTCTATCAGGGTCATGTGACCCTGATCGACCTGGCCGAAGGTGCCGATCACTTCCGGATGGCCCTTATGACCGATGAAGAGGATGTGGCGGCCCGCCTCCACCTGCCGTTCGGCCTGGCGGTGGACCTTGCTGACGAGCGGGCAGGTGGCGTCCAGATAGTCCAGGCCGCGTTCCTCCGCCTTGGCGGGCACCGCCTTGGGCACGCCATGGGCGGAAAACACCACCGGCACGCCGTCGGGAACCTGGTCCAGTTCCTCCACGAAGATCGCGCCCTTCGCTTTCAGGCTGTCGACCACGAACTTGTTGTGGACGATTTCATGGCGGACATAGACCGGCGCGCCATATTTCTGGATCGCCCGTTCGACGATGACGATGGCGCGGTCGACACCGGCGCAAAAGCCGCGCGGGGCGGCGATCAACAGCTTCATGGGCGGGTGAGAGGTCATGGTTTGCCGCTTAGGCGAATGTGACGGAGGATGAAAGCCGCTTCCTTTATGTTGCGCGTCCCGCAGGCTATGGATAAGAAGCCCAACGCCTGTTCCCAAGGGATTGCCTGTGACCTTTTCTCGAATTGCGCTGACCGGAATGATCGCCATGGCCCTGGCGGGCTGCTCCCAGAGGGGGGAAATCGATCCCACCGGCGGTATCGTGGCCGTCCGTTCGGCCTGCCCGGCGGCGGCGGTCCCGGCGCAGACCGGCGACATCACCCTGTTCGATCCGGCGGGCAGCACCGACGCCCGCGCTATCGACGTGGTGGCGAACATCACCAATTTGCGGTCGACCTGCGCCGACGGGGAGCAGCTTTATACCGAGGCGACCTTCACCGTGAACGCCCGCCGCAGCGATGCGAGCGCGGCGCGCCAGGTGACGCTGCCTTATTATTCCGCGGTGGTGCGCGGCGGCAATGCCGTGGTCGCCAAGCGCGTGGGGCAGGTGGTGCTGGACTTCCCGGCCGGGCAATATCGCGCCAGCGCGAACGCCAGGGCCGGTTCCTACGTCAACAAGGCCGCCGCCACGCTGCCCGGACCGATCCAGGCGATGATCACGCAGAAGCGCAAGGCAGGCGACGCCGACGCCGCGATCGATCCCTTCGCGCAGCCGGACGTCAAGGCGGCCTTGCAGCGAACCAGCTTCGAGTTGCTCGTGGGGTTCAACCTGACCCAGGATCAGCTCAGATATAACGCGACACGCTAAGCTAAGCTCAGTTCATTTCCCCGTTCGGGCTGAGCTTGTCGAAGCCCCGTACTTCTTGGAAGAAAGGGCGACCCTTCGACAGGTTCAGGGCGAACGGCGCCTGTTGGAAAGTTGATCCCCTTGTCCCTTTATAACCGTTTCACCGCCCATCTCGACGCCGTGCTCGACGCGCTGGAGGCCGACGGCACGCTGCCCGCGGGTCTCAACCGCAAGCCGGTGACGGTCGAGCCGCCGCGCGACGCCAGCCATGGCGACCTTGCCACCAACGCCGCGATGGTGCTGGCCAAGCCAGCCGGCACCAATCCGCGCTTGCTTGCGGAGAAGATCGTCGCGGGCCTGGAAAGGCTGGACGAGGTGGAGGGTGCGTCCATCGCTGGACCCGGCTTCATCAACCTCAGGCTGACCGACGCCACATGGCGCGCCGAACTGGCCGCGATCCATGCGGAGGCGGAGGATTACGGCCGCTCCTCGACGGGGGAGGGCGTGACGGTGAACGTCGAATATGTTTCCGCCAACCCGACCGGCCCCATGCATATGGGCCATTGCCGGGGCGCGGTGGTGGGCGATGCGCTGGCGACCCTGCTGGAGCATATCGGGTATAAGGTCATCCGCGAATATTATATCAATGACGCTGGCGGGCAGGTGGATGTGCTCGCCCGGTCGGCGCATGTGCGTTATCGCGAAGCCCTGGGCGAGGCCGTTGGTGAGATTCCCGAAGGCCTCTATCCGGGCGATTATCTGGTGCCGGTGGGACAGGCGCTGGCGGCCGAATATGGCGACAAATATGTCGGCGCGCCGGAGAGCGAATGGCTGGCATCGTTCCGCACCAAAGCGGTCGCTGCGATGATGGACATGATCCGCAGCGATCTGGCGCTGTTGGGCATCCATCATGACATCTTCTCCTCCGAGGCTGAATTGCAGGCGGCGGGTAAGCCCGAAGCCGCTGAAAAGTGGCTGCGCGACCATGACCTCGTCTATGACGGCGTGCTGGAAGCGCCCAAGGGCGAGACGCCGGAAGATTGGGAACCGGTCGAGCTGCCGCTGTTCCGCTCGACCAAATTCGGGGACGATCAGGACCGGCCGATCCGGAAATCCAACGGAAGCTGGACCTATTTCGGCGCCGACATGGCCTATCACTATCAGAAGGCGCAGACCGCCGACCAGTTGATCGACATTTGGGGCGCCGACCATGGCGGCACGGTGAAGCGCATCCAGGCCGCCGTCGCCGCGCTGACGGAAGGGCGGGCGCGTTTCGACGTCAAGCTGATCCAGATGGTCCGCCTGCTGCGCGACGGCGAGCCGGTGAAGATGTCCAAGCGCGCCGGCAATTTCGTGACCCTGGCCGATGTGGTCAAGGAAGTGGGCAAGGATGTGGTCCGCTTCACCATGCTGACGCGCAAGGCCGACGCCCAGATGGACTTCGACTTTGCCAAGGTGGTGGAGGCGTCGAAGGACAATCCGGTCTTCTATGTGCAATATGCCCATGCGCGGATTTCCTCGCTCGGACGGCGGGCGGAGGAGGCGGGGATGGCGTTGCCCGCGCCCGACATGTCCCGCCTTGGGACGGAGGAATTAGGGTTGGTGAAGCTCGCCGCGCAGTTCCCCCGCGTGGTGGAGGGGGCGGCTTCGGCCCGCGAACCGCATCGTATCGCCTTCTATCTCAATGACTTGGCTTCGGCCTTCCATAGCTGGTGGAATATGGGCAACGACAATCCGCAGGCGCGGGTCATACTGACGGACGATCCGGCCACCACCTCTGCGCGGCTTTTCTTGAGCCGGGGAATCGGGCAAATCATCCGTAACGGGCTGGCGCTGATGGGCGTCGCGGCCCTGACCGAGATGCAGTAACCGGCGGAGGCACGGACGAGATGGGCGATTATGCGCGGGGCAGGCTGGATCTGGACGACGAGGATCGTCTGCCCTGGCTGGAACCCGCCATCGAGGATGAGGAGGAACAGGGGCTGTCGCCGCTGCGGTTGCTGGGTTTCATTCTCTTCGGGCTGGTGCTGATCGGCCTGGTCGTCGCGGGCGTATGGCTGATCCAGAACCGTTCGGGCGGGGTTGGCGGAGAGGGCAAGCTGATCGCGGCCCCGGCCGGGGATTACAAGATTCCCGCCAAGGAAGCCGACGCCAAGAAGTTCGATGGCGAGGGCGACGCCAGCTATGCCGCGAGCGAAGGCGTGGCGCGGGATGGGCGGATCGACCCGACTCGGGTGCCGGAAGCGCCGATCACGCCGACCGGCGGCAGCGGGACGGCGAAGCCTGTCGTGCAGGGCAAGCCTTCGCAGAGCGTCACGGCCCGCGTGACCGATGAAACCAATGCCAAGCCGGCAGCAGCGGTGGCGCGTTCTGCCGGGGGCGGCATGATCCAGCTTGGCGCCTATGGCAACCAGGCCTTTGCCAGGGATGCGTGGAAGCGGCTGTCCCAGCGCTTCACCTATTTGGAGCCGCTGCCTATGACGATCGAACAGGCTGAGGTCGGTGGCAGCACCGTTTATCGCCTGCGCGCGGCGGCGGGCGGGCAGGCCAGCACGCTCTGCGGCAAGCTGAAGGTGGCGGGCGAGAGCTGCATGGTGGTGAATTAGGGCTGAGTGGGCTCCGGCCTGAATGGGCCATTTGCAGACGTTGAAAATATCGTTATCCCAGCGAAAGCTGGGATCTCAGGCGATAGCGCACAGCCTAGCCTCGCGAGATCCCAGCTTTCGCTGAGATGACGGAAATGATGTCCGCTCTCCACCCATCTGCGTCCCCGGCAAGGCCGGAATAACCCCTTCGACAGAGCCTCTTTCAGCCGCTACCATCGCTTCGCATGAAACCCGTTATCTTCGGCCTTTCCGGCGAGACATTGACCGCCGATGAGCGCGCCTTCTTCGCGGAGGCCCAGCCTGCGGGCTATATCCTGTTCCGGCGCAATATCGTGGACAGGGCGCAACTTCGCGCGCTGACCGACGATTTGCGGGCGCTGCATGGGCGGGACGAGCTGCTGATCATGATCGATCAGGAAGGCGGTCGTGTGGCGCGGATGCAGGCGCCGGTCTGGCCCAGCTTTCCGCCCGGCGCGGTGTTCGACCGGCTCTATGAGGTCGCGCCCTCCAGCGCCATCGCCGCCGCCCGCGCCAATGCGCGGGCGATCGCGACCACCTTGGCGGAGGTGGGGATCAGCGTCGACGCCTTGCCCTTGCTCGATGTACGGCAGGAAGGGGCGAGCGACATCATGGGCGACCGGACGCTGGGCGCCGAGCCGATGCGGGTCGCGGCGCTGGGCCGGGCGGTGATCGAGGGGCTGGCCGATGGCGGCGTGGTCGGCATCGTCAAGCATATGCCGGGCCATGGCAGGGCGCTGGTCGACAGCCATCATGAATTGCCCATCGTCACCGCCGACGAGGATGCGCTGGCGGTCGATCTGGCGCCGTTCCAGGCGCTGAAGGACGCGCCCATGGGGATGACGGCGCATGTCGTCTACACCGCCTGGGATCCCGATTTGCCCGCGAGCCTGTCTCCTTCCGTCATCCAGACGATCATTCGCGGGCGTATCGGCTTCGACGGGCTGCTGATGTCCGACGATCTGGATATGAAGGCGTTGAAGGGCAGCATCCCCGAACTGGCGGCGGCCACGGTCGCGGCAGGGTGCGATCTGGCGCTCAACTGCTGGGGGCGGATGGACGATATGGTGGGGATTGCGGACCTGCTGCCGGATATCGCGCCGGTGGCCAAAGCGCGCCTCGATCGGGCGATGGGCCACCCGCGCGGATTGGCGGATGGCCCGCCGCTGCAGGAATTGCTGGCCACCCGCGACGCGCTGCTGGCGCTGGTTGCGGCGTGAAGAGGGGGTGGCGAAATTTGAGAGCGTTCGTGTAGCGATGGACGATCTCTTCATCCCTTCCGCCATTCCCCGGCCCGAAACGCTGCCGGAAACCCTTATGCTCAGCTTCGAAAGCTGGGAAGGGCCGCTCGACCTGCTGCTGGCGCTGGCGCGGACGCAGAAGGTCGATCTGCGCGAAATCTCCATCCTCGCGCTGGTCCAACAATATCTCGCCTATATCGAGGGTGCGCGGAAGCTGAAGCTGGAGCTGGCGGCCGATTATCTGGTGATGGCGGCGTGGCTGGCCTATCTCAAATCGGCCTTGCTGCTGCCCAGGGAGGCGCAGCCCGAGCCCAGTCCGGAGGAACTGGCGCTGCGCCTGCAATTGCGGCTCCAGCGCCTGCACGCGATGCGGGAGGCAGGCGCGCGGCTGATGGCGCGGGACCGTGTCGGCCGCGACGTGTTCGTGCGCGAAAAGCCCGAAGGCCTGCGCCTCGTCCGCCGGGCGAAATGGGCGGCGAGCCTGTTCGACCTGATCCAGTCCTACGGCCAGATTCGCGCCCGGACCCAGCCGGTCGTCCATATGGTCGCGGTGCGGCCGGTGATGACGCTGGACGAAGCGATCCAGCGGGTCGGCACGCTGGTCGGCGCGGCGATCGACTGGACCGCGCTTGAAGCCTTCCTGCCGACCGGGCAGGATGGACCGATGGCACGATCGGCGCTCGCCAGCAGTTTCGTCGCCGCGCTGGAACTGGCGCGGCAGGGGCGGCTGGAAATCCAGCAGGAGGGGATTTTCGAACCCATCTTCCTGCGCGCCGCCCTGCCGGAACCGACTGCGGGGCGCCTGTTGTGAACCAGGATATTGTGATCGAAGAACCCGATGATTTCCTGCGCGCCGTGGAGGCTGTGCTGTTCGTGTCGGAGCAGCCCCTGACGCTGGCGGAATTGAAGCTGCACGTGGGGGAGGCGGGCGATCTGCCCGCCGCGCTCGCGACCCTGAGCGATCATTATGCCGGGCGCGGCATCAATCTGGTCGAACGCGGAGGACGCTGGCATTTCCAGACCGCCGCCGATCTGGCCCATATCCTGCGGCGGGAGAAGGACGAGACGCGCAAGCTGTCCCGCGCCGCGATGGAAACGCTGGCGATCATCGCCTATCATGAACCGGTGAGCCGCGCCGAGATCGAGGCCATTCGCGGCGTCCAGGTGGCGAAGGGCACGCTGGACGTGTTGATGGAGGCGGGATGGGTGCGGCCCGCGGGGCGGCGGGAAGTGCCGGGGCGGCCGTTGATCTATGCGACGTCGGGTGAGTTTCTTTCGCATTTCGGCCTTGGCAGCCGCCGCGACCTGCCGGGGATCGACGATCTTCGTGCCGCGGGTCTGCTCGATCCGGTGGATTTGGCGCTTGAGGGTCTGGGCGCCCAATCCGTTGTGGAAAATGACGAGGAAGACGCCTAGATAGGCGGGAGTTTCAGGAGAAAGTTAAAATGGGTTCCTTTTCGCTGATGCACTGGGTCATCGTTCTCCTGGTGGTCATGCTGCTGTTCGGCGGCGGCCGGATCTCCGGGCTGATGGGTGACGTCGCCAAGGGCATCAAGAGCTTCAAGAAGGGCATGGCGGAGGATGACGATGATGTCGTCCCGACCAAGCCCGCCACGCGCATCGAGGGTCATCGCGTTCCGGAACAGGACGCGCCCGCCGCCGCGCCCACTGCCGCGCCAAGTGCGACAGACGAAAAGACCAAGGCCTGATTTTCCTCCGGCCGGGGCGGTAGGCACGCATGTTTGGCATCGATTCGTCTGAACTTCTGGTGATCATCATCATCGCGGTGATCGTCATCGGCCCGAAAGACCTGCCGCGCGCGCTCTACAAGGTGGGGCAGATCGTCGGGAAGGCGCAGGGCATGGCGCGCCATTTCCGCACCGGCATCGACGCGATGGTGCGTGAGGTCGAGCTGGAGGAACTGGAAAAGAAATGGGCTGCGCAGAACAAGCGGATCATGGAAGAACATCCGCCGGAAACGACTGGAGAACTGGAAGCGCTGCCCGCGCCCGGCGCTGAAACGGCGGTGGCTGACGCGCCGACCTTCGTCGCGGAAGCCGCGCATTTGGCTCCGGAAGCTCCGTCCGCCGCGATTCAGGCGGCGACCGATGGTCCGCCCTATGTCGCGCAGGAACCGGTGCGGAAGGGTGACGCGGCGGTATGAAGGATCTTGACGACAGCAAGGCGCCCCTGCTCGACCATCTGATCGAACTGCGCGGTCGGCTGCTCAAATGCGTCTATGCGCTGTTCATCACGGGCGCGGTCTGCTTCTATTTTTCGGAGCAGTTGTTCGCCATATTGGTCTATCCGCTCAAGGAAGCTTTTGGCGACGGCGGCGGGCGGTTGGTCTACACCAAGCTTTACGAAGCCTTTTTCGTGCAGGTGAAGATCGCGGTTTTCGGCGCTTTCTGCCTATCCTTTCCGATCATTGCCAACCAGCTATGGGCTTTCGTCGCGCCGGGGCTGTACGCGAAGGAGAAGAAGGCGTTGTTGCCCTTCATCCTCGCCACGCCCTTTCTCTTCGCCATGGGCGCGAGCCTCGCTTATTTCGTGGTGATGCCGACCGCCTTCCACTTCTTCCTGGAATTTCAGGGGAACAGCAGCGGATTGCAGGTCGAGGCGTTGCCCAGCGCGGACGCTTATCTGGGGCTGGTGATGCAGTTCATACTGGCCTTCGGCATCAGCTTCCTGATGCCGGTGCTGCTGATGCTGCTCAATCGCGCCGGATTCGTCAGCCGGGCGCAATTGATCGCCCTGCGCCGCTATATGATCGTCGCGGCATTCATCCTGGCGGCGGTGCTGACGCCGCCGGACGTGGTTTCGCAACTGATGCTCGCCATCCCTCTGCTGGCGCTTTACGAGGTCACGATCATCGCGATCTGGTTCACCGACCGGAAGCAAGCCAGGCAATTGGGGGCTTCCGAAGCGGCAGGCTGACATGAAAAGGCTCGCCGTGAAGGGCGAGCCTTTTCATTCGAATGGATCAGTTGGCGGCGTTCTCCACCGCTTCCCCGGCACTCTGCACATCCTTGCCTGCGCCCTCGACCGTATTGCAAGCGGCCACCATCAGCGAACCTGTCAGCAAGAGGGCTGCTAGAATCTTCCTGGTCATCATCGTCTCCTTTTCAGAGTCTTTCGCGCATGCCCGAGGCTGGGGATGCCTCAACCGGACGTCTGCCGGTGACCAAGGAACAACCCATCGACCGGAAAAGCGTTCCGAACACAGCAATAGTCGTCATTTCCGTGGGATAGGCCCGAAAAATTCTGAGCCCGGAACGCGTCGGGGGGGGGAGATGCGTTCCGGGCTCATGTTTTTTTGGATAGCAAGAGCGGGGGGCAAAAGATTTGCTATCCGAACAACAAAACTACCGGATGGAGCATAGGTTCCACCGCTTGGGAAAAACGCGCATTTTTTATTTCGTTGTTTTTCAACGAGTTGAATGGTTCACAATGCGCTAATTATAAAAAATCCCGGCCTCCGCCGAAAATTGGGAACCTGTCAGATCAATGGGCGGCCGCTGTTGCGATATTCGGGTCTGATGGCCGACTGGGGGAGGCCCGGCTCGGCATCGGGCAAGGGCGTTGCTGCCGCAGGGACGGTCGGGGTGGAAAAGGGAGCCAGGGGAAGGGGCAATCCCTGGGCCGGGCCGAGTGCGGGCCTGGCCGGGCGAGCCGGCCCGGACTGCGTTTCCCGCCCCATATAGGCGGCGCGGAAGGCGGCGGGGGCGCCATCGACGCCGGGCGGACGGTAGAAGATATGCGCGCCGATCACGGCGACCGGCCGCATCGCCGCGGCCCAATCGGGGCGGACCGCCAGCGTGTGATAATAGGTGGCGAGGCCGACGGGCCTGTAGACGATACCGGACAGCGCCTGGGCAGCGATGCGGCGCGCCCGCGTCCATCCTGCGGCGCTGGCCATGCGCGCCATGGAGCCGTCACAACTGAAGGTGAACTGGCAGCGATAATCGGTGCGTTCAGACCCCTGATAGACGACGCCGCACACGCTTTTGGGCCAGAGCGGGTTGCGCACCCGATTCAGCACCACCTGCGCCACGGCGCGCTGGCCATCCTCCGGCTCGCTTCCGGCTTCATAATAAATGGCGGAGGTCAGGCAATTGAGCGCCCGATAGCCGTCGAGCGCGGTCAAGCCGCGAAACGCCATGGCGGGGGCCGCCTGTACCGCGTCGAGGGCCATGACATGCCGGCTGTGCAGCCTGGTCGTGCCGGGTACGGGGTCGAAAGCGCCCTGCGCGAAGAAAAAGGCCGATCCGGGGAAATTCTCCCCCGGCTTTTCCGCCGGGTCGTCCGCGGTTCCGGATATGGCCAGCAGGTCGAGCGGCGCTGCGGTGATCAGGCGCGGCGCGGCGAGCGCGACCAGGGCCAGCATGGCGATCACGCCCTGCCTTGCTCCCTTCGCCCTGATCATGCCGCCGCCCGCCAAGAAGATGTTTCCCCGAAAAATCCGTGTCTTGGCGCCTTCATAGAGGAAAAATATCGCCACTTCCCCTACGGATTTCGGCCTGTCCCGGTCTGGGACGAAGGGCGTTGGAAAGGTTAAGGGCGGGGAGGACAATCCGGACTTTTATCCCGTCATCAATCCCTTGCTTGGCAAGCGCGTGTCAGGTCCGCTATGCGATGGCCATGCTGGTTCAGAAAGATAGCCTCGCCCTGATTGGCAACACGCCGTTGGTGCGTCTTGCCGGTCCGTCCGAAGAGACGGGCTGCGATATTTACGCCAAGTGCGAATTCACCAATCCCGGCGCTTCGGTGAAGGATCGCGCTGCGCTGTTCATCGTCAACGATGCCGAGGAAAAGGGGCTGTTGAAGCCCGGCGGCACCATTGTCGAGGGCACGGCGGGCAATACCGGCATCGGCCTGGCGCTGGTGGCCAATGCCAAGGGGTACAGGACGATCATCGTCATGCCCGAAACGCAGAGCCGGGAGAAGATGGACACGTTGCGCGCCTTGGGTGCGGAACTGGTGACGGTGCCGGCGGCGCCCTATTCGAATCCCGGCCATTTCGTGCACACCTCGCGCCGTCTGGCGGAGGAGACGGAAGGCGCGATCTGGGCCAACCAGTTCGACAATATCGCCAACCGCAAGGCGCATATCATCGGCACCGCGGAAGAGATCTGGACCCAGATGGACGGGCGGATCGACGGCTTCACCTGCGCGGCGGGGACTGGCGGGACGATTGCCGGTGTCGGTCTGGGGCTGAAGGCGCATGACGAGAATATCACCATCGCGCTCAGCGATCCGCATGGCGCGGCGCTGTACAATTATTATGCCCATGGCGAGTTGAAGGCGGAAGGGTCTTCGGTGGCCGAGGGTATCGGGCAGGGGCGCGTCACCGCCAATCTGGAAGGCGCGCCGATCGATACCCAGTTCCGCATTTCCGATGAGGAGGGGCTGCTCTGGGTGCGCCGTCTGCTGGCCGAAGAAGGGCTGTGCCTGGGCCTGTCTTCGGGCATCAATGTCGCGGGCGCGGTGGCGCTGGCAAAGCAGCTTGGGCCGGGCAAGCGCATCGCCACGATTTTGTGCGATACCGGATTCCGTTATCTTTCAACGCTTTATAATCGCGAGTGGCTGGAATCCAAGGGGTTGACTGTCTTCCCCTGGCTCGCGCACACTCGTTGAACGCCGACAAGGGTCGCGGCGGCGAAGAAAAGAGCACGCTATCATGGCTGAAACACCCCGCCAACAGGAAGGGTTGCAGCGTGTCCAGATCGGCCTCACGGGGCTGGCGGGCGTGGTGTTGCTCGTGGGTCTGGCGAATATCGTGATCGACAAGGCGCGGATCGACGATCCATCGGTGCCGCCGCCGACCGTGCCGACGCTGGACGTCAATGCCGTGGCGCCCAAGGAGCCGCTGGCGGAACTGGGCGTGCAGCCCGCGCCGGAACAGGCGCCGATCGTGCCGGATTTGCAGCCCGATCCCAATTTGAAGAAACCCATGGATCGCGAGATTCCGCCGGCTTCGCGCTGATTGGCGGCGGGTCGGGCTTGAAGGTAGCGCTTCGGACATTTCTGATGCTGGCTCTGCCGGGGGTGGCGGTGCTGCTCGGCGGCCTGCCAGCGCTGTTGCGGACGGGGCAGGTCGACCCGCGCGGGTGGATGGTTCCCACATTGTTGCTGGTCCCGGCGGCGGCGTTTCTCAAGGCTCGACGGGGCGAGGGTGCGGCCTGGTGGGCAGGGTTGGGAACGGTTGGGACGGTGTTGTCCTGCGCGTTTCTGGCGGCCTGGTGGATTCCGGCCTTCGGATCGGTGCTGTGGTTTTTGTCTTTGGCGGCGCTGGCTACGATTGCCGGGCTGACGTTCACAAAAACAGGTTGGATGGGGTGGCTGGGGTGCGGTCTCCTGGCTTTGATGGTCTGCTGGCTTGCGGGGCAGCCTCGCATTCAACCCTCGCCGGGGAAGCAGGCCGAACTGGCGGTCATCACCGGCCTGCCGCTATTCTGGCGTGAGGATGGCGATAAGGCGGACGCCCCTATCATTGCGGTCCTGCGCCAACGTTTCGGCGTACAAGCCGTCGACAGTCCCATGGCTCTGGAGAAAGGCCGGGCCAAGGCGTTGCTGCTCGCCCAGCCGCGCGCCTTTTCCATGGATGAACTGGTCGCGCTGAATGCGTGGATCGACAGGGGCGGCAAAGCGCTGATCCTGGCAGATCCGGAATTGCGCTGGCCGATGGACTTGCCGCTGGGGGATCGGCGCCGGCCGCCGGCCGTAACCTTGTTGGCCGCCATGATCGAATATTGGGGCGTGAGGCTGATGCCCCCTTCCCCTGGCGAAAAGCGCCATTTTCTGGGCGATGGGCGGGTGCTGACCCTCTACGCCGCCTCCGGTTTCCAGAATGCCGGGCCGAATTGCCGGATCGCCGGGCGCGGCCTGGTGGCGCGCTGCACCGTGGGGAAGGGCGTCGCGACCATCGTGGCCGATGCGGATTTGGTCGACGACCGGCTCTGGCTGGCCGATCCGGCTGCGCCGCTGGAGCCGGATCAATGGATCGCGGACACGCCGCAATTCGTCGCCGGGGCTTTGGGCGGAGAACTTCCCGCCCGGCGGCGTTGGGTCCGTTCGGGCGATGCGCTGGTCAATGCCGTTCGCTGGGCGATTTTGGCCGGGATTTTCTGGGCGGGTTTGGGAACGGCGCTGTTCTGGCGGAGGAGGCCCGCTCCTTAGGCCTTCATTCACCTTCACCTCGCTCTTATGAAACCGGCAAAAGGCGATTAAATACCAGAACAAAACAGGATTTCCCGGCTTTTCCCAAAATATCCCTTTTCTTGAACCCCATGGCTTGGTATTTAAAGGCCATAGGGGTTTGTCAGGCTTTGCTAGTCCTGTGAGCCGGTTCGTCGTTGTGTCGATCCGGCCGGCGACGGCCTGCGCCCTGGGAACAGAGGGGCAGCGGTCCAAAAGTGTCGGAAGTCATTCTCTTTACGGGCAACGCATTCAGCGTCGCGGACGGCAAAGGCCGTTTCGTGCTGCCCCTGGAGATGCGTCGGCAGGTCAAGCTCTCCAGCGGCAATGAAACGCGGCTTTTCCTTTCGGTCCATGGCGGCAACCCCTGCGCCACGGCCTTTGGCGAGTCGCACCGCCGCCATCTGTTCACCGAGGTCGAGGAACTGGCTCGCGAAGCGCGCGCCCAGGGCCGCGACTATGATGCCGATCTGGAAATGGAACGACGGCTCGGAACCATCGAAGAGGTGAATTTCGACGAAGGTGGCCGCTTCGCCATGCATCCCGATATCAAGGAGGAATATGGTATCACCGACGCCGTGTTCTTCTATGGCGTGGGCCGTTATATCCAGATCTGGAAGCCCGAAACGTTGGTCGATAGCAAGGACCGGCCCGAACTGATCCGCAACAAGGTGCGGCGCTGGCTCGACCAGCGGGCGGCGGGAGGCGGCAAGTGAGTGCTTCCGTCGATCAAGCCAAAGACCCTGATCGCCACATTCCGGTGCTCATCGATGAAGTGCTCGACGCCCTCGCCATCAACCCCGGCGAGGCGCATGTCGACGGCACGTTCGGCGCGGGCGGCTATGCCAGCGCGATGGCGGCGAAGGGGGCGAAGGTGTTCGCCTTCGACCGCGATCCCGATGCGATCCGCGAAGGGCAGGCGTTGGCGGATGAAAAGGGCATCACCCTGATCGCGGGCGAATTTTCGCGGATGGAGGAATATCTAGCGGAGCGCGGCGTGACGTCGGTTTCGGGCGTGACGTTGGATATCGGCGTGTCCTCTATGCAGTTGGACCGGCCGGAGCGGGGCTTTTCCTTTCAGGGCGACGGGCCGCTCGACATGACGATGAGCCGGAGCGGGATGAACGCCGCCGATTTCCTGAACAATGCCCCTGAGCAGGAAATTGCCGATGTGCTGT